>NZ_UQJH01000033.1 GCF_900541275.1 uncultured Porphyromonas sp. | reverse complement strand
CAGCGACCTCACGCCCCCCAGACGCGCACTCTAACCGGACTGAGCTACATCCCGTTGCTCTCCTCCTTTTGTGTGGGCAAAGGTACTACTATTTTTCCATTATACCAGCGCTTGGGACCGATAACATTTACTACTCAGAGCGGAGAAGTGGCTGAGGTCCGGGGAGGTGGCAGCCGGTGGCGGCGTCACAGCCGTGGTCGGAGGTGAGCGTCAGGCGGTGCGGCGACCGGAGGAGCAGAGGAAGGAGCTCGCTGTCTACACGATGGAGAAAAGCCCTCTTGCCCCTCTCGTCTCGGCGGTGTCCCGCCTGGTCTGCGCCATTGATATGCACTATCACGCGACCGGTACGGTCGGCAGCCTCCAGCGTGAGCCGTCCGAGGAGGTCGAGGTCGGTATCGGTATCTCCCGTGAGTGCGTGGTGCGTCACGGTCTCCCAGCCGAGCATCTTCCCCAGTCCGAGCAAGACCTTCTCCGCCGAAATGATGATCGATGGCTCTCGAAGCAACGGCAGGGAGCTACTCACCCCTTTGTCCCACACGATGAGCCGATGCCGGGGTGTCGTCAGGCGACTGAAGTAGCCTCGGATGGCGCCGTCCCCCTCGGGTAGCAGGTCGCCCTCTCCGGTGACGAAGGGGGTGGGCAGCGTAAGCCTCTCACAGAGGGAGCGCCCCTCTCTTAGGCGAAAGAGCCAGTGCCCCTGCCCGAGGTAATGAGGCTCGATGTCTCTGCCGGTGACCGTGGGAAATGTGAAGTCGTCGGGACTCTCCTGCCTGTCGGGATGACCCAGCTCATTGATGTGGTACCAGCTGGCTCGGAGCCAGAGGTCGTCAGGAACAACCCTCAGCCCGGCACCATAGGCCTCTACGATGGGACGAATGTGGGGCGGAACCTGCCGGAGACCGAGGATCCGAAGGGTGCAGGCGAGAGTCTCGGGACGCCCGCCATCAGAGTAATCAACGGGAGCGAGTTGCTGCATCGAGTCCATAGAGGGATAGTCAGTGAGCCGGAAGTCCGGGTCGGTCATCCCGTCGATGATCAGCAGGATGTGGCTCATACCTTCCGGTCGATGATCCGGTAGAGGAGGTCCATATCGAGTGCTTGCCGGACGCCATCGGCAAGGAGGTCGTACTGCTGCTCCTTGTATGCCTTGAGGTCAAAGCGACGGAGGTCAGTCGGTATGCCGAGCCGCTCAGAGAGCCGGGCGACGAGTGCCTGCGAGATCTCGGGATGGTCAAAGAAGCTGTGGACATAGGTCCCGTAGACATTCCCTTCGCCCCTAAGCACCGGCGCAGTCTCTTGGTCGGTGCAGCGACCTGTGTGGATCTCGTAGCCGTCGTAGGCTCGACCGCTGAGGCAGGAGAGTTCGCCCGCTATCTCCCCCAGTCGCCCGGTGGAGCGGTGCTGCTCCTTCTCCCCACTAAAGAGCGTCCGGACGGGCAGCTGTCCCAGCCCCTTGATGCACTCAATCGTCTCGGTCTCTAAGTGGTCCGGGTCGAGGATCTCCTCGCCGAGCATCTGGTAGCCAGCGCATATCCCGATCGTCAGCCCTCCGGAGGCGATGTACTGCTGCAGTCTGTCGGCGAGACCGGAGGCACGGAGCCACTCGAGATCCTTCGTCGTGCAGGTGCTGCCCGGGATGATCGCCAGCGCCGGCTCGCCAAAGTCCTCCGGATCCTTGATGTACCGCACGGAGACATTGTCGTAGAGCTCCAGTGGAGAGTAGTCGGAGAAGCAGGCGATATGCGGCAGGTGCATCACGACGATGTCGATCGGCTTGCGGGGCTTGTGGGCGGTCAGCTTGTCGGAGAGACTGTCCTCATCCTCCACGTCCACGTCGATGTGAGGGATCACGCCCACCACCGGCACGCCGCAGAGCTCCTCGAGGGTCGCAAGCCCCGGGCGGAGGAGGTCAAGGTCTCCCCTAAACTTATTGATCAGGAGCCCCTTCAGCCGCTTCTTCTCCTCGGGGCGAAAGAGAGCAGCGGTGCCGTAGAGCTGAGCAAAGATCCCGCCTCGATCGATGTCGCCGACGAGCAGCACCGGTGCGTCCACCAGTTCGGCAAGCCCCATATTGACGATGTCCCGACGATTGAGATTGAGCTCCACCGGGCTGCCGGCACCCTCGATCACCATAATGTCCGCCTCCGCGGCAAGGCTGTTGTACGCCCGGAGCACCTCGGGGATGAGCTGAGAGCGCTCTTTCATGTACTCACCGGCAGGCAGCACTGCGACCTGACGCCCATTGACGACCACCTTACTGCTGTGGTCGGAGTTGGGCTTCAGTAGGATCGGATTCATCCGCGTATCGGGACGAATGCCGCACGCCTCCGCCTGTACCACCTGCGCACGGCTCATCTCCCCGCCGTCACCGGTGATGCAGGAGTTGAGCGCCATATTTTGGCTCTTAAAGGGGGCGACCCTGTAGCCGTCCTGGTGGAGGATACGGCAGATGCCGGCAGCCACGAGGCTCTTCCCGGCATTGGACATAGTCCCCTGGATCATAAGGTTCTTAGCCATGGCACTTCAGTATGGTGTATAAGGTATTGAGTAAAGCGCTATTCTCCTCCTCCCTCCGGACAGCGATGCGGTACCAGCCGTCGGAGAGCCCGTGGTAATTGGCGCAGTTGCGTATCAGTATCCCCCTTCGCTCCAGCTCCTTGTCCAGACCTATAGGTCCCCGAAGGAGGAGAAAATTGACCTCCGACGGGAGCACCTCCAGCCCCAGCTCCTCGAGCCCCGCACAGAGTGCCGCCCGCTCCACGTAGATCATCGCCCGAGACCTGATGAGGAAGTCGCTCCGCCCCGCAGCCACCACTCCGGCTCGCTGAGCCGGTACGGAGACATTCCACGGCTGCGAGAGACGGCTCATACGTGCGAGCAAGCTGCTGTCGGCAGTCATACAGTAGCCGATACGAAGTCCGGCGAGGCTGTGGCTCTTGGTAAAGGCGTTGAGGATCATCAGTCCCGGGTAGCGCGCCAGGTCGGTCGTCCGGCTCTCCCGCCGGTCAGCAAGGTCGATGAAGCACTCGTCGATCAGGACCGCTATCCCCCGCTCATCGCAGAGCGAGAGGATCCGGTCGAGCAGCGATGGGCTGATGAGTCGTCCGGTCGGGTTATTGGGGTTGCAGAGGACCAGGAGGTCCGGCTGCTCCTCGTCCAGGCGACTGAGGAGCGACTCCTCCCACACGAAGCCGCTCTCTCGCGTCAGCACCACCTCCCGCACCTCGCACCCTGCAGCGGTGAGGCTGCGACGGTACTCGGAGAAGGTAGGTGCCGCCTCCAGCGCCATCCTTGGTCGCAGGGCGCGGACGTAGAGATCGATCAGGTCAGCGGCGCCATTGCCACAGAGGATGTACTCCTCCGGCAGCTGCTCCTTACGGGCAATCGCCTGCACCAGCTCACGGCAGTAGGGATCCGGATAGTGGTCCAGCTCACCTCGGCTGCCGAGAGCTGCCTCGACCACCTCGGGGAGAGGACCAAAGGGATTGGTATTGACCGAAAAATCCAGCCGGATCGGTCGTCGGTAGCGATCTCCGCCGTGGGGATAGTCTTCCTGGTAAAGCATTAGAGGACGAGGAGTGTGAGGGAGCCAAAGAGCAACATAGTGAGCAGTGCCGTCCCCACCGCCACACGACAGCTACGGTCGATGTCCCGCGGCTCGATCTGGCGAAGCGGATCACCGATGAAGGGCTTATGGTGAATATGTCCGCCATAGGTGGCATCGCCTGCCAGCTGCACCCTCAGCAGCCCCGCCATCACCGACTCCGTCTGAGCAGAATTGGGGCTGGCGTGCTTGTACCTGTCGCGACGGAACACTCGCCAGCCCTGACGACCGTCCAGCCCGAGAAGCAGACCGGCAAGCAGCATCATGAGTGCACAGAGTCGCGCGGGGAGGTAATTGAAAAAATCATCGGCCCGGGCGGCAAAGCGTCCGAAGTAGGTGTACGGCTCATCGATGTAGCCGATCATGGAGTCCATCGTATTCACCGCCTTATAAGCGATGCCGAGAGGTGCCCCACCGAGAACGAGGAAAAGGAGCGGTGCCACGATGCCGTCGGAGGTATTCTCCGCCACCGTCTCCACTGCAGCCTTGGTGACCCCCTCGGCGGAGAGACTCTCCGTATCCCGTCCGACGATCATCGAGACCGCTCGGCGCGCTGCAGGTAGATCCCCGCTGAGTAGAGGCTGCTCCACCTTCTTCGCCTCCGTGACGAGGGAGCGGGTCGCCAGCACCTGCCAGCAGAGGATGCTCTCCACTGCCAGCCCTGCTATGGGATGTATGGCTGTGGCGAGGAAAATCACAAGGGCGCAGAGACTCCCGCTCACCGACACGACGATGAGCCAGAGCAGGAGCCCGGCTCGACAAGCCTCCCCCGGCGTCTGCCCGTCACGCCTCAGCCACCGCTCCAGCCGACCGATTAGCCGCCCCATACCGATGACCGGATGGGGCATCCAGCTCGGGTCACCGAGGCAGAGGTCGAGGAGAAAGCCGATGACGATGGGGAAGAGGTGGTTCATCCCGGGATCAGTAGAGGAAGTCGTTGTAGGGATATCGGGTGACGTGGATCTCCTTAGCTCGGTCATAGAGCAGCTCCTTCAGCTCACTCATGCCCTGACCGGTCTTGGCGGAGACGAAGGCGACGTCGCTCTCGCCCATATGCGCCATGTAGGTCTTCTCCAGATCCTCGAGGGAGAGGTTTTCCTTCGTTGCCGGGGTGAGGTCGTCCGGGTCCTTCTCCACGTAGGAGTAGTCATCGATCTTATTGAAGACCAGGATGACCGGTTTCTTCTCCCCCTCCAGTAGCTCGTCGAGCGTCTTGGAGACCACAGCGATCTGGTCCTCAAAGGCAGGGTGCGAGATGTCCACCACATGGAGCAGGAGGTCCGCCTCGCGCACCTCGTCGAGGGTGGACTTGAAGGACTCGATCAGCTCTGTCGGGAGCTTGCGGATGAAGCCGACGGTGTCGGAGAGGAGGAAAGGAAGATTCTTGATCACCACCTTGCGCACTGTCGTGTCGAGGGTGGCGAAAAGGCGGTTGTCGGCGAAGACCTCGCTATTGGAGAGAGAGTTCATGATCGTCGACTTGCCGACGTTGGTGTAGCCAACGAGGGCGACACGCACGAGGGCACCGCGGTTTTTCCGCTGCGTCTGCTTCTGCTTATCGATCTTCGTAAGGTCGTCGCGAAGCTTGGAGATGCGCCGCTTGATCAGCTGGCGATCGGTCTCCAGCTGCGTCTCACCCGGTCCGCGCATATTGGTCCCGCCACCACGCTGGCGGTCGAGGTGGGTCCACATGCGGGTCAGGCGAGGCAGCATATAATTGTACTGCGCCAGCTCCACCTGCGTTTTGGCGTAGGCGGTGCGGGCATGGTCGGCAAAGATGTCGAGGATCAGGCTGGTGCGGTCACGGACCGGCACCTTGCACACCTTCTCGATCGAATTGATCTGCACGGCGGTCAGCTCATCGTCCACGATGACGAGGTCGAGCTTCTCCCGCTCGATCAGCTCAGCGCACTCCTCGAGCTTACCGCTCCCGAGGTAGGAGCCGGCCTTGGGGGCATCGAGATTTTGCGTCATCGTCGCAGCGGCGGTGATGCCATCCGTCATGGCGAGGAAGGCGAGCTCATCCAAGTAGTCTCGCGTCTGGCGCTCTGTCTGCTCCGGCGTGGTGACCCCGATGAGCAGGGCGCGTAGTTCCTCCTTATTATCCTTAGGAGTAAGGTTCATTTCGTCTATCATTACTACAAAAGTACTAAATAAGACCGTAGTAAAAGTTTCCCCCACAGGACATTTTCTTTTACCGATATTAGGCGCGCCTAATATCGGTAAAAGAGAAAGCCCAGACTGAAGGGGCATTTTTCCGTCACTCAAGGGGCTTCCCGAGAAGGACTCTGCCGCTGTGACACATAGAGACCGCTGCACGAAGGCGATCTGCTGCGTTGCTTTCGGAATTCGGCCTCGGTCACGTACGT
>NZ_UQJH01000032.1 GCF_900541275.1 uncultured Porphyromonas sp. | reverse complement strand
TGTCAGGTGCGATGTACTTTGGGATCGTATTGACATGATCCTCAAAGCCATGATTGACCACCCCTCTTGTCGTCCGAGGAGGGCGCTTTTTCTTGGTCTCTCTCAAGAGCATGTTGTTGGCATCCAGGAGCTTGGACAGCCAGTCTCGACCCACGGTGAAGATGTCACGGAAGTACTCATTTGACAGCTTGTGGAGTACGGTCACACCCGCCCTTGGCAGCCGCTCTCGCTGTCGTCTGCAAGGAAGTGATAATCCCTGTCGCTGTGCAATCCTGATTGCCGATCCCGCAGGGGCGAAGCCCCGGAGGGATCGTCGGCTTTTAGACCGGGTGTCGAGGCACGAAGTGCCGATGACCCCGGGAAAGAAGACCTCGGGAAAGAGATACGACCCCGGTAGGGTGTCGCACTCCACGGGCAAGCTTGATAGTGCGACACCCTGGCGGGGTCGTGAGGATTTTTCCCACCGAACTATCCCGGGGTCTTCGTCGGGGCTTGCACCCCTCCTCGACACCCGGTCTAAACACCGTGCACCCCTGCCGGGGTGCCTCGCTGTCCATTCCCGCAGGGGCATTTATTCCTCCGGCGATCACCATTACGAGCACCCTCAAGGGTATCGCACCATCAGGTCTTCCCACCGAGTGCGTCATCCCCTGCCCGATCATCCCGCTCCTCAGGGAAATCTCTAATACCGATATTAGAGATTTCTAATACCGATATTAGTGACGGCTAATACCGATAAAAGAATTCACTAATATCGGTATTAGATATTCCATAGATTAAATCTATTGACAGAGATGACGCATGCGAATGGCTTCTGTAAGGCTCAAATGCGTCACCCCTCCCCATCTTAGTCAGCTGGTGGGGGTGAAATAGAAGCAGCACCACAGGTCGAGAGACCTATGGTGCTGCAGGTGATGTTTCTCAGGGCTCTGCAGAGCCCGCTTATCAGATCACCGGAGCGTCAGAGATGCGCTCGAAGTAGCCCTGCGGATGCTTGCAGATGGGGCACTTCGTGGGAGGTACCTTGCCCTTGAAGACGAAGCCACAGACGCGGCACTTCCACTCTACCTCTTCCTCCTCCTTCAGGAGGTTCTCCTTCTCGAGGCGATCGAGGAAGAGCTGGTAGATACGCTCGTGCTCCTTCTCTGACTTGACAATGTTGCGCATCAGAGTGGCAATCTCCTTGAAGCCCTCCTCCTCAGCCTTGTCGGCCATGGTGGGGTACATATGGGTCCACTCCTCGTGCTCACCGGCAATGGCGAGCTGGAGGTTCTCACGCGTGGTGCCGATCTTGCCGCCGGGGTAGGAGGCAGAGATCTCTACATCCCCACCCTCGAGGTGAGAGAAGAGCATCTTAGCGTGCATACGCTCCTGGTCGGCAGTCTGCTTAAAGAAGTCTGCGATCTGGCCATAGCCCTCCTCGCGAGCAACGCTCTCAGAGAAGTGGTAGCGGTTACGTGCCTGAGACTCGCCTGCGAATGCCTTCAGCAGGTTCTTCTCCGTCTCGGTGCCCTTGATACTTTTCTTGTCCATTTTATATAAAACTGTTGTGATAAATGTTTCGACTTTGCGTCCTCATAATAAAGTCTCACTGCGCAAATGTACCTAAAAGTGAGTATATGGTACAATTCTCGTCTTTGCTTCCTTGCCGTCGTCTGCCAACGTGCGGTGGACTTTCCCGTGATACTCCTAAATCATAGAAAGAGAGTATTGGCGGGAGAAGTAAGCCGTGGTACCTTCGTACCGATTATAATAGAGACTAATGAGAAGAAGAATTCCTATGCGGGCACTCCCCGTGATCACCCCTGAAAAGGCGCACCATTCGCTCATCGAATGGTGCGCATTTTTTGTGAACAAAGACGAGCAACATTCACTTCTGGAACATTCACTGAGATGCAGTATCTGAAGGAGGAGATCCGTCAATTCATTGTGACGGTCTCACGCGAGGAATTTATCAAGCACGGCGTGCGTGAGACTTCCATTCGCACCATAGCGAAGAGGTCTGGCGTGGCGGTGGGTACGATCTACCGGTACTTTGACGATAAGGATGCCCTATTCCGTGCTGTCCTTACCCCGTTGCTTGAGGAGCTGGACAGGTATCTCTCGGCGCACAACGACAAGGATTTCCTGGATCTGAGGGTATTCCGGATGCCGGAGCTCTCCATTGATTATCTGCAGAGGATGAAGGAGCTTATCAAGGCTTATCGCCCGGAGCTTCGCCTTCTGCTTTTCCACTGCGAGGGGTCGTCGCTGGAGCACTACATGGATCAGATTATTGCCACTCAGACGGAGATAGGGAATGAGTATTTACGCCTGATGAAGGAGCGTTACCCTCATCTGGAGGTCAATATCTCGCCCTTCCTTATCCATATCCTCTGCTCATCGTGGGCGAGCCTCTTTGCCGAACTGGTGGTGCACGACGAGTACACGGATGAGGAGATCGACCTTGCTCTCAATCAATACTCCCGCTACGGTATGGCGGGATGGACGGAGCTGTTGAAGCCATTTGAAACCATCAATACATATAAGTAGTTATGAATATATTTAAGAAACTGGGAGAGTACATGGGTAAGCGTAAGCTCCTCCTTCCGCTCTCCATCGTCCTCTCGGCGCTCAACGGATTGCTATCGCTGGTGCCTTTCGTCCTCGTCTGGCTGGTAGTGCGCACCCTTCTTACGGCGGGTGGAGACATTGCGGAGACACCCATCAGATCGTATGCCCTGTGGGCATTTGTCGTCTCTTTTGCTACAGTGCTGCTCTACTTCGGTGCTCTGATGCTCTCTCACCTGGCTGCGTTTAGGGTGGAGACGAATATGCGTCGATTTGCCATGGATCGCCTTTTGCGTACGCCACTTGGATTCTTTGACCGTCAGGATACCGGGCGGATGCGGAAGATCATCGATGAGGACTCGAGCATGACGCACACGCTTGTGGCACACCTCCTGCCGGATGTCGCGAGCAGCGTTGTCGCCCCACTGGGGATCCTTGTACTCCTCTTCGTGGTAGACTGGCAGCTGGGACTTGCTGCCCTTGTCCCGATACTTCTATCCTATGGTCTGATGGGATATATGATGAGTGCTGAGAGTGGAAAATTTCAGAGGCAGTACCTTGATGCCCAGGAGCGTATGAGCGCCGAGGCAGTTGAGTATGTCCGGGGGATCCCGGTAGTCAAGGTCTTCCAGCAGACGGTCTTCTCCTTCAAGCGCTTCTACGCTAGCATCATCGACTACAGGGATCTCGTGACGAAGTATTCGCGCATCTGTCGCCGCCCGATGTCCCTCTATACGGTACTGACGAGCGCCTTCGCTTTCGTCCTCGTCCCAGTGGCAATCATCCTCATTGGTCACGGAGGAGATCCTGTGGTGGTGATCTCGGATATGTTTCTCTACGTCTTGATCACACCGGTCATCGCTCTCAGTATTATGCGCTGCGCCTATTTGTCGCAGGACTTCTTCCTCTGCGGAGAGGCGATCCGCCGCTTGGAGGGACTGACGGAGACGGCTCCACTTCCTACCGTAGAGATAACTCTGGAGCCTAAGGGTTACAGCGTGTCTCTGGAGGATGTCTCCTTCCGCTATGAGGGCGCAAAGGAGGACGCTGTCAGCCACGTCACCCTCAGCGTCCCGGAGGGGAAGACAATTGCCCTCGTGGGACCATCTGGAAGTGGTAAGACCACCCTCGCACGGCTGATACCGCGTTTCTGGGACACGACCGGAGGACGGGTGTTAGTCGGCGGTGTAGACGTGAGGAAGATGTCACCGGAGAAACTGATGAAAAGTGTCTCCTTTGTCTTCCAGAATACTCGCCTCTTCAAGACCACCATCCTCGAAAACGTCAGGTACGGTTCGCCCGATGCGACACTCGAGGAGATCAACCGGGCTATTGACCTCTCTCAGAGCCGAGAGATCATTGACCGACTTCCTGAGGGACTCAATACGCTCATTGGGGCCGAAGGAACTTATCTCTCCGGCGGCGAGGTGCAACGCATCGTGCTTGCGCGAGCCATTCTTAAGGATGCACCGATCGTTGTGCTTGATGAGGCGACAGCCTTTGCCGACCCGGAGAACGAGCACCTGATCCGCCAGGCTCTCACCCGGCTCACGAGAGGGAAAACCGTGCTGATGATCGCCCACCGCCTCACGACGGTACGCCACGCTGACAGCATTGTGGTGATGAAGGAGGGAAAGATTGTGGAGGAGGGGACACACGATGAACTTATGGAGCGAAATGGCACCTACCGCTTGATGTGGGACGAGTACCAGAGGGCTGTAGCCTGGAAGTTGTGATAGTCTCTGCAAAGGTCTTCCGTGACGTTACTACCTTTCCTACAAAGAACAGAATGAAAATTATGATTACAAAATATCTACAAGAGCGCTTTGTCCTCTCCGAGAAGGGAGCCCGTGATCTCAAGCGGGGAATATTTTTCTCTACCCTGCAGAATGTCGGGCTCATGTTCCCGATCTGCTACCTATTCTACTTCCTCACCGAGAATCTTGATCCGGCGAGAGGAGGAGAGCCACACAGTCTCACCTTTTACATCCTCCTTGCGCTGGGGCTGATGATCGTGATGTACGTCATCAATCGCTTCCAGTACGATAGCACCTACACCACTGTCTTTGGAGAGAGTGCACGGCGACGGATCACGCTGGCGGAGAAGCTGCGCCGGCTGCCACTCGCATTTTTTGCTGAGCGAAATCTCTCTGATCTCACATCGACTGTTATGGAGGATTGCACGCAGCTGGAGCAGACCTTCTCTCACGCTGTCCCGCAGCTCTTCGCCTCCTTCCTGAGCGTGTTGATCGTGGCCATCGGTATGTTTTGCTACGATTGGCGCCTGAGCTTGGCACTATTCTGGGTCGTACCTGTTGCTGTGGCGATTCTTCTCCTCAGCAGACGCCGTCTCTCGCATGGGTTTAAGGATCACTACACCGTGAAGCGCCGTGTTACCGAGACGATACAGGAGGGACTAGAGTGCATACAGGAGATCAAGACCTACTCCGGAGAGGAGGAGTACAGGACCCGGCTGGATGAGGAGCTGAAAGACTATGAGCGGGAACTAGTCGATGTGGAGCTGGGCTCCTCTGCGGCTGTCAATTCTGCCGCCGTCCTCTTGAAGCTTGGCATGCCTACCGTCCTCCTTGTAGGGGCTTGGCTCCTGACGACCGGGACAGTGTCGCTCTTCGTCTACTTGGCCTTTCTCCTCGCTTCGGCAATGGTCTACAATCCTGTGCAGGAGGTCTGCAACAATCTCGCCCTGCTCTCCTTCCTCGACGTGCGGCTGAACCGTATGCGTGAGATTGAGTCGATGCCGATGCAAGAGGGTAGTGAGGAGTGTGACCTTCCCAATCACGACATAGAATTCCACCATGTCTCCTTCTCCTACGAGGAAGGAAAGCAGGTGCTCGAGGATGTCTCCTTCACTGCTCGTGAGGGTGAAGTGACGGCACTTGTAGGACCATCGGGTGGGGGAAAGAGCACATGCGCCAAGTTGGCTGCCCGCTTCTGGGATGTGGATGGAGGCGAGGTCCTCATCGGAGGTAAGGACATTGCCGGGATAGACCCCGAGACTCTGCTGCGGGACTTTGCGATCGTCTTTCAGGACGTAGTTCTTTTCCACTCCTCCATAGCAGACAATATCCGCATAGGGAAGCCGGACGCCACCGATGAGGAAGTGAAGCGTGTCGCACGGCTGGCTCAGTGCGAGGACTTCATCCGCCGGATGCCGGAGGGGTACGACTCGATCATAGGGGAGAATGGCGAAACCCTCTCCGGCGGGGAGCGGCAACGTCTCTCCATTGCACGGGCACTCCTTAAGGACGCTCCCATTATCCTTCTTGACGAGGCAACGGCGAGCCTTGATGCAGAGAATGAAACGAAGATCCAGTTAGGTATCTCGGAGCTGACGCGGGATAAGACCGTCCTTGTCATTGCTCATCGTATGCGTACGATTCGCAATGCCGATCACGTCGTGCTCCTTAAGGATGGTCGTGTAGCCGAGGAGGGATCTCCTGACGATCTGGTACGCCGTGACGGTGACTTCGCTCGCATGGTCCGCCTCCAGCATCAAGAGGAATACTAATTCTCTCATATAGATAACGAGACAGGTAATCCCCATCGTCTGAGGAGACGGTGGGGATTACCTGTCGTCTGAGAGGAGAACCTTATGCAAATGTCTTGCATCCCCCAGAAGTAATAAAGATGCTATGACAAAAGACCTCGTCCCTGCTCAATCATATGATTGGGCAGGGACGAGGTCTTGTAAGATGACCGAGTCTTACTCCTCCACCTCTACAGCGATCTGACCGCGGTAGTAGCCGCAGGTGTTGCAGACGGTGTGATAGACGTGCCAGGAGCCGCAGTTGGGACAGCGTGTCAGCGCGGGGGTCTTGGCTACGTCGTGGGTCCTACGCTTTCTGGTCCTGGTGTGGGACTGACGTCTCTTAGGATGTGCCATGATGATGTACTTCTATTATATGAGTGTTACTTTTCTGTCTTGACTTACTTACGAGGCTCGGTGTCGTCCTCGTCGGAGATCTTCTTGCGAAGACTCTCCCATCGGGGATCCTCGGGTGTATCCTCGGGTGCATCACCCTCCATCAGGAAGCTGACCACCGAGGGGTCGCACTCCGCGATGTCCTCATGCGAGTGGACGATCGGGAGGCTCACCTTGATGAGCTCGTAGAAGATAAAGCTGAAGTCATATCTGGGGTCTGCAGCGTCCAGGATGAGGGCTTCGTCATTCTCCTCATCCAGTGCCTCACCTAGCTCGACGGTAATCTCATCGTCCGTGTCCACCTCCACCTCCAAGGGCGCCAGGCAGCGGTCGCATGGTACGGTGACCGCCCCCTCGTAGTGGAAGAGTAGCTGGTACGAGTGGCTTGAAGTGGGCCGGATCTCCAGATCCAGATCCACGTCGCCGCCAAGGATCTCTTCATCTCCCTGCTCGGAGAAGAAGTCGTCGTCAAAGTGGTATGTGAGCGACTCGGGACCTCTGAGAGGCTCCTTAAAGTCGATCATATAGGCATCTTTCCTCCTATCCATGGCTTCCTGCTCTATTCAGACCGCAAATTTACTAATTCCTTTGCAGTCAAGCAAGGAGCCGACTGCGCACTCTCGGACGGCTAATTCGCATTTTGATGTGCTGGGAGGGGGAGGAAAATAGAGATTACCTTTG
>NZ_UQJH01000031.1 GCF_900541275.1 uncultured Porphyromonas sp. | reverse complement strand
AGTGGCCCAATCCACTACCCGCCACAAAGTTAAGAAAATCCCCCGGTAGGCGTAGTCGGGGCAGGGATGACGCATTTGAGTAATCATATACCAAGGGGGCTCATCCGTGAGGCATCCGAAGGGTGCTCGCTCCATAGGCATCGGTCATCCGCGAAGCGGTGACCGATGTGTCGAGACACAACCGACCACCGCGACCCCGCCAGGGCGTCGCCGAGCAGACATTGCCCTTCCCGGCGACCCACAAGGGGTCGAGTCGTAATGCCTATGCTATAACATCGGTCTTCGCCACTTCGTGGCTCGACCGATGCATAGGAAACGGGCATCCTTACGGATGCCGATATGCCATCTATTTGACGTTTTCATATGCGCCCCTTCGGGATCGGCCCCGGCAGGATGGCACCCCGGCAGGGAAGCGCTGTGTCAATGGCCTCCGTTGACGCTGCTGCCGTCCGACCCGTGCGACTCCAGAAGAGATCTCAGGGGAGAGCATCATAGATCACCGACTGGATGCGGGTGCGGATGTCGAGGGAGGAGAGCTTACGATTCCAGCGCTGAGGTGCGACCCTATTGCTGAGGAAGATGTAGACAATCTGATTGGTCGGGTCGATCCAGAAGCAGGTGCCGGTAAAGCCTGTATGGCCATAAGCACTCATCGGTGCCTCCTCGCAGGTGTTTCCTCGTCCGTCACCCCTTTGCCGGTCAAAGCCGAGCGCATAGGGCGAGGGGCGGTGACGGTAGGTGGTGTAGTGACGGATCGTCTCCGCATCGATGAGCATCCGCCCGCCATACCGTCCGCCATCGAGGAGCATCTGACAGACCACGGCACAGCTCTCGGCGTTGCCGAAGAGACCCGCATTGCCACTCACGCCACCCAGCATAGCTGCCGCCTCATCATCCACGTCGCCTCGCAGGGTCTGATGACGGAGGAAGTTGTCCCGCTGTCCCTCGGCCATCTCCTTGGGACCAAAGTGCTGCAGCGGTCTATAGCAAAGGCGCGTGAGTCCGAGAGGTGCAGCGATCCGCTCGCTGAAGAGCGTGTCCAGCCCCCTCCGGTAGGAGTGCTCCAGCACCTCTTGCAGGAGCAGGAAGTCAATGTCGCTGTAGCGGTAGCCCCCACTGCGGCGGTTGCACTCCTTCATCTCCCGACGCATCATCTCCCGTACCTCTGGGGAGAGGTAGAGCCCCTTGCAGAAGCGCTGCGAGTAGACTGCCGTCGAGTCGCGGCTGACCATCGAGCTCCTGTACCGAAATCCCGATCTTGCCCAGGCATTTCGATCCATCTGCGTCGGGTAGCCCTCTGTCAGGCGAAAGGCGATCAGCGGCGGGTCATAGCTGGCATCGTCGATCATCTCTTCATAGAAGCGGATCACCGCCGGCATACCCCCGCAGTGCTGCAGGAGCTGTGAGATCCTCACGTCACCCTTATTGCTCCAGCGGAGGTAGTCGATATGCTTATCGATGCGGTCGCTGAGCCGTAGTCTGCCCTCATCGTCCGCCATCATCACCAAGGGCACGGTCGCCATCGCCTTCGTCATCGAGGCGAGGTCGTAGAGCGTCTCGGTACTATTCGGCTCCTTTCGTCTCGCATCCTTGAAGCCAAAAGCCTTGCTGTAGACCACATACCCATCCTTGGCGACCAGCACCTGGCAGCCGGGGTAGGCACCAGCCCTAAGCCCCTCCTCTGCGATGCGATCGATCCGAGCGAGGACTCGCCCATCGAGGTCTACATCCTCGGGCAAGGCGGTTGCGAGGCGGGTCTTAGTGGTCGTGAGACCGGCGCCATTGGGGAAAAGGGTCGGCTTGTCGTCCAGCAGCGTCCCACCGAAGGGGATCCCGCCCATCAGGGCATCAGCAAGCGCACTCATCCCCTCCGTGCCCTTAGCCGAGATGGCGATCGCATCAGCAGCAATGACGGCATGGGTATAGGCGTCCGCCGAGGGGCGGTCCACGAAGAGCAGCACGCTCTTTCGCTCACTAAGTAGCGAGTCCACCTCTCCTGGCAACGTGCGGTCACCCTTGGTGACCACCACGACGAGCAGATCGTCAGCCGTGAGGGAGGGGACCCTCGTCAGCGATCGGACGGAGATCCGATCCGCCGGCAGGTAGCTCCCGAGCCGCCGAGTGAGAGGCTTGACAGCCTGCAGGTCGTCACTCAGCAGGGTGATGCGCTCGGACGGACTGAGAGAAAGGGGCACAAGTCCCTGCATATTCTTCACCAGGATCACCGACCGCGACCGCTCCTCCAGCGTGGACTGAGCGTGAAGCACGGCGGTGGGAGCAGTGAGAAGGAGCAGAAGGAGAAGAAGGAGGGTGTTATACGATTTTCTCATCACAAGAGGGTGTCGAAAGGCAAGAAAGGAGACTCCCCCTACCACATCGGATCGAGGAGTCTCCTTGGGATACTTGTGCGAAGCACATCAGAAGGGCGACCCCTCCTTGCGTTCGTTGATATAGACTCTGAGCTTATTATTCTTCCCATCCATCTTGATCTTAAGCGTGGATGGGAGCACCAAATTGGTCACCGAGGAGGGCGAGACGGCCCCGCTCTGCTGCTGCTCAGCAGCGACATACTGCACCGGGACGACCACGACACGGAGATCCTCATCGGGCTTCTTCTCGATATGCTTGCTTATCAGCGCCGAGATGTTGCCAAAGGTGTAGGTCGAGGAGCCCTGGATCGCCTGCCTACTCACGTAGGTGGTGAAGGGGGAGTCGGTATCGGTCAGCTCGCTCTCAAAGAAATGTGCCACAGAGTCCCGCGGCATCAGGACGAGGCTTGTCGGGTAGACCAGCTGATACTCGGAGAGCTGGCGATTCTCGCCCGAAATGGCGAAAGGTGCCGAGGCAAGGACGCGGACAGAGCCCTTGGGGGCCTCGTCCAGCTTCTTCTTGATCTCACGGGTAGGTATAGTGATCTCTGCCAGCACACCTGCCGGAGACTTGACATAAGCGTAGTCGGTCCCCGGAGTCATCAGCTCACTCAGCCCCGTATTGGCAAAGCGGGAGAGCTGAGGGACCTCGTTGGTGTGCGAGAGCTCCTGTATCGTCGGCACGTAAGCGAGGGAGTCGACCTTGCCGGTGGAGCGGCGCTTGAGCATCTGCTTCGTGCGGTAGCAAAAGGTCAGTGCGGTCCGCACAACGCGGATGACACTGCCGGTACCGGCAGATACGCGGAAGTAGACGCCGGGGAAGTACTGGTCAAAAGCGGCCTGGCTCCGGAAGACCTCGCTCCCGGCGACCGACTTGTCGTAGAAGTCCTGGCCGATCTCCCGTGCGATCGGGATGCGGACCCAGGTCCCCTTGCCCTCGTGCGGGGTGCCGGTCACTGCCATGAATGAGGCACGCCCCAGCTCCTTACTCACGCCCCGGGTGTAGTAGTCAGAGATACTCTCGAGCGAGTACTTGCTATTGCCGGGGAGAGGCTTATCGAGCCGATATGCTGCCACCTCCACCAGATCCTTTCCGTAGCCTGAGTAGCCATCGTAGTAGAGCGTCAGGAAGGCGGAGTCGATGCGGTTATCCACCGGCTGATCGCGGAAGAGGAAGCCCTCAGGGCAGTACATCTGCGTGAGATACTCCGTCTCTATGCCACCAAACTCCTGATTGGGGATCCGCCCGATGTAGCCGTAATTGGAGCTGACGTACATCCTATTGTATTGCGTGCCGGAGGTGGTGCTCCCGGTGCCCTTCATATCGGCCGAGATAGTCCGATAGGAGAGGTCAAAGGTGGTGTCAAAGGACTTAAACCGCGTGTAGTCCGGCATCATCCCCACCCCCAGTGTATTGGACCGGTCCTCGCACGAGACGAGAAGGAGACACACGCCCACGAGAAGGGAGGCGAGAGGCAGGCTAAGCTTATGAGTCATCTTGGTCATGAGTGATGGCAAATAGTGTATCAGGAGACAAGTGAGACCGGAGTGGTCCCTATCTTGCTCCTGCAAAGGTGACAATTTTATATCAAAGAGAGGGTGGCAGGGGTCACCTTAACTCATTTTTTACTCAGCAACTGGTCATAGAAGGCATCCACCGCCTCGATGGACTCCTCCATATTGTCGTAGTCCATCACCGGCAGGCTGAGCTTACTAGCTGCCTCGCGCGTCTCGTCACTCACATCGGACGTGGCGAAGAGGAGACCATCCACGTAGCTGAAGATCAGCTTGTAGAGATCGTCACGTCGCAGCGAGGTGCCATCGAGGAGCTCGTGCCGTATATCATCGTACTCCAGCACCTGGGTAAGCTCCTCACCGAAGGGCGTCTGCGGGGTCATGTCGTAGATCGAGAAGACCACCTTGGCACCCGATAGCGCGGGATCGTCCTTGTAGAGCGTGCTGAGATAGAGCGGTGCGAGGCCGGAGAACCAGCCCTGGCAGTGGATGATGTCCGGGACCCAGCGGAGCTTCTTCACCGTCTCGAAGACCCCGCGGATAAAGAAGACTGAGCGCTCGCAGTTGTCAGCATAGAGGGTGCCCTCCTTGTCGGTCACCGTCCCCTTGCGGGAGAAGAAGTCATCGTTGTCGATGAAGTAGACCTGCATCCTCTGCGGGAGAAGCGATGCCACCTTGACCACCAGCTGGTGTACCTTATCATTGACCGTGAGATTGACATCCGAGAGACGGATCACCTCGTGGAGCTGATTGCGCCGCTCGTTGATGGTGCCGTAGTTAGGCATAAATGTACGGATATCATGACCACGAGCGAGCATGCCGAGAGGTAGGATCTTGGACTGATCACTCACATTCTCCTCCACGTAGGGCGAGATCTCCTGAGCGATGTACAGTATCTTCTTTTTATTCATAAGTTCTGATGTTCTTTCCGAGCTAGACCAAAGATACCAATTTTTCAGCTCTTTTCAAAAGTTCACCTTTATGAATAGACCCTGTCAAGGAACTACACCTCGCACCACGAGGGCGACCGACGGGCTAATATCGGTATTAGGAAACTCTAATACCGATATTAGTGAATTCTTTTACCGGTATTAGAGTCGTCTAATACCGGTAAAAGAATTTGACCCTAAATGGGTGCTGAGGTACAGGCTGTTGCGCGGGCACTCTCTCTGAGCCCCTCTGCGTCGGGCGGAGAGAGGTCACTCGACGCCGGTCTCCTTGGGGTACTTGCGGATCAGCTCCGTCAGGTAGGCCTCGTCGCCCTTGGGAGCTATGAAGAGCAGGTCCGGGGTGTCGACAATGAGGAAGTCCTCGAGGCCATTGACCACCACCTTCTTCCCCTTCGTGGTCTCGCGAACAAAGGTCCCATCGCTCCCGTCGAGGAAGAGGGTCTGCTCGTCGCTGGCGGTCTCACGGTGCTCCTTCATATACCGCTCAAGACCCGACCAAGTGCCGATGTCATCCCAGCCGAAGCTACCAGGAAGGACGACGACGTTGTCGGCCTTCTCCAGCACACCATAGTCGATGGAGATGGAGGGACAGCGGCGGTAAGCAGCTGCAGCATCCTCTGCCTCGCCCGGCTCGCCATAGGTCCGGATCTCGGCAAAGTGGACCGCCACATCGGGGAGGTACTTCTCGAGTGCATTGATGATGTCGATCGCCTTCCAGACAAAGATCCCGGCATTCCAGAGGTGACTGCCTCGGGCGAGCAGGCGCTTGGCTTCCTCCAGCTCAGGCTTCTCCTTGAAGCGCGCCACGCGGTAGACCCCATCGTCAGGCTCACCGGTGAGCTCGATATAGCCGTATCCGGTCGCGGGATAGGTGGGCTCGATGCCGATGGTCATGAGGACGTCGTGCTCCGCCACATAGGTGATCGCCTGATGGAGTACCCTCTGGTAGGCGACCGCATCATCGATGTGATGGTCGGATGGGCAGACCACCATGATCGCCTCAGGATCCTCCGCGTAGATCCGGTAGGCAGCATAGGCAATGCAGGGTGCGGTATTGCGCCCCACAGGCTCCGTCAGCACCTGCGACGGATGGAGGTAGGGGAGCTGCCGCAGCACCTCGTCCTGATAGAGCTGACCAGTCACCACGTAGAAGTGGCTCGCCGGTGCCACCGCCTCTAAGCGGAAGGCGGTGGAGCGGATCATCGTCCGACCCTCGTCGAGGATGTCGAGGAATTGCTTGGGCTGCTCACGACGGCTCATCGGCCAGAAGCGTGAGCCGATGCCACCGGCCATCAGCACCCCGTAGGCGTGCGTGTGTACCATATCTATCATAGTCAGGGACGAGGAAAGTCACGGAATATCAATGCGCTGTCTCGAGGGATAGCCACCTCCGCCCACGCATCGGGGACATAGGTCCAGGAGGAGATGATGTGTGGGGTGTAGGGATCGTGCCGGCGGAAGAAGTCCGTCAGGTAGTACCTCAGGTCGTGATCGGTCGTGCGGATGACGCGCCCGGGGAGGTCCCCCTTGGGGATGCCGGCTCCGTGGGTCAGCAGACCGCCCCCGCCCTGCGCCCGATACGAGCTCATCACGACGAGATACTCCGCCTCGGGATCAAAGGGTCTCCCCTTCCCCACCCCGGTGATCTCGATGCGGTCTCCGGAGGGGCGGGTCACATCGACCAAGTAGCTGATGCCGGCAGCGGTGTCGAAGTTGAAGGACGGACCCTCCAGCGGCAGGTAAGGTCCGCCTCTCCTCGACTCATCGATCCGATAGAGCGGGTCCTCGGGTGAGGTCATCGTCCGGATCATCCGGTCGTAGCTCTCCTCGAGGTGAGCCTTGAGCTCCGACCCGCGGAGCCGCATGAGGTAGGCATAGTTCTCGTACTTATAGAGGTTGAAGAGATCCGCCACCCGGATCGGACCGGCGGGGATGACGAGGTTCTCCACCAAGGGGGCGGTCAAGGAGACCTCCGCCTCAGGGAAGAGCTCCAGCTGCAGCTGGTGTATGAGGTCGGTGAAGGGCGCCGGGCGGAAGAAGACACACCTCGAGTCCATTGGGGCGGTGAGACGCCCCACAGGCTGTGAAGCATAGTCCCGCACCTGTTGCTCCACCGGAGCGAAGTGCTCCATGAAGTCGCTATCCGGCTCGTACGCGGAGAGGTCGATCAGCTCGGGCATGACCCGGACGACCGGCTTGCCACTCCCGCTCACCCCGAAAGAGATCTCGCAGTGGGAGAGCATCCGCCCGTCAGCTCCCACATCGAGGATATAGGTGTAGCCGCCCGCCTCGCGAGGGATAGAGTCGAGGGCTGCCCGATGGTCGTGAGCGCAAAGGACGATATCCGCCTCCGGGATCGCCCGTGCCAGGTCATAGCCGACATTGGCAGTCATAGGTCTAGGATCCCCCTCCTTCTTTCCCGGACCACTGTGCATGAGACAGATTAGGAGATCCGGCTTCTGACCCAGGATCTCCGGCAGGTAGGCCCGGGCGGTCTCCACCTGGTCTCTAAACTCTAGCCCGCTCCAGAGATGGGGCGGGAGGTTTTCTGTGAGGGTCGGCATGGTGAGGCCGAGGATGGCAATCTTCTTGCCCCCCTTCTCCACCACCACATAGGGCTTGAAGTAGGGCTTACCCGTAGCGGTATCCACCACGTTGGCCCCGAGGACAGGGAAGTTCGCCTCACGGACGAAGCGGTCGTAGACACTGTGACCGGTCTCGATGTCGTGGTTGCCGACCGTCATCGCATCGTAGCCGAGGTAGTTGTACATCTCGGCTACCGCATGGGTGGAGGTAGTATCTACCACATTATAGTAATAGGTGAGTGGCTGCCCCTGCAGGAGGTCCCCCGCATCGAGGAGCAACACAGGTCTCGCCTCGGGACGCTCGCGGTACGAGCGGACGACCGCAGCCACACGTGCCACGCCGCCACCGGTATCAGCACCCTCCAGTATGCTCTCCGGGAAGAGCGATCCGTGTACGTCACCGGTCTCGAAGAGATCGATCGTCACCACCTCGCTCCGCTCCCGACAGCCGACGAGGCTCAGAGAGAGGAGGAGAAAAAAAAGAAGAATAAGTCGCTTCATACGCAGTCTATCAGGCCTCAGCCACATCGCCCTGCCACTCCACATAGGGGTGGCGGGCAAGGGATCCATTAGTATACCGCTTGTCATCGGTCACCTCCCGACCGATCCACTCCGGCAGGGGGAGAGAGGTCTCCAGGGAGGGGAGCTCCACCTCAGCGACGATGAGCCCTTCATTCTCCTCCTCGAAGAAGTCCACCTCCCACTTCCGCTCTCCCACCTCGATCACGTGCCGCTGCTTGACGATGGGGGTGGTCGATGCCACCGACATCATCTCCAGCGCCTCCTCGATGGGGATCTCATACTCATACTCCGTCCGTACGGAGAGGGTCTCCTCGTGTGAGATCTTGATCCCGAGGATCGCACGCTCCTCATCGATGATACGGACCCGGACCACCAGCGCATCGTCAGAGACGAGGTAGCACTGGCGGATGTTCTCCACGTGATCCGAGGAGGGTAGTGTCATACCGGGACGCAGGAGAAACTTTCGCTCTATCTCAAGTGCCATATAAATAATGTCTGTAGGAAAATCAGTGAACGGGAGCTTACCTCACCTTGACCTGCGTTGCCCCAAAGCCATACTCCGCAAAGGAGGCATCCTGTGTGGAGCTACGCGGGTACTCTCTCGAGATCAGGTCGAGGACCGCCTTGCGGAGCACCCCCTCGCCCTTACCGTGGATCAGGATCACGGTCGTGCCCTTGAGCTTGGGCTGACGATACTTCTCCATCACCTGCCGTACATAGTCGAGCTGGTAGTCGAGGATGTCCTTGGGCGACATCCCGGCGGTGGTCTCGATGATGTTGTCGATGTGGAGGTCAACCACGACCGGCTCCTCCTTGGAGATCGGTCGCTCCTCCTGTGGTCGGGGATGAGGAGCATCGGTGCGTTTCTTCTTGGCTATCATCGCCTCGGCGAGCTTTTCCCCATCCACCTTATTTCTCCTGTAGGGCTGATCGTCCTTCACCGCATGATAGACGATCGCGCCGTCGTCAAAGAAGTCATTGGCAGCAAAAGCGCCCTCGCGGAAAAACTTCGTCCCATCGACCTTCAGCTCCGCCACCATCGGCTCGCGCGGAGTGTAGAGGGTCCCCCTCTTCATCGGCACCAGCGTCAGCTGCACATGTGCCCGGTCACTCACCTCCGAGGGGAGGAAGCTCTCGAGGAACTCGGAGCTGTCGAAGGGGACAACCCCTTCGTAGCGGACCTCCTGCAGCGCCCCCCGACCGGAGGTGTAGAGGACGAGGAGATCAAAATTGGAGTCATTGACGAGATAAGTCTCAAAGGGAGAGGTCCCCAGCCGCTCCGGATCCTCGGGGAGGTAGCAGAGGTAGGCGTTGATCAGGTCGTGATCGCTATCCACGGGACGCTTACGATGCTCCTCGGCCGACCGAGCCGGCTCTACGTGTGGCTGAGGGGCGACCTCAGGCTCCCGAACGGGCTTCGAGACGACCGGCTTGGGCGCGATCGTACTCCCCTCGGTGACCGGGACCACTTCGCTGGCACGGGTCGGCAGCTCAAATCCCGACTCATCCCGCACATAGATCACTCCCTCCCGACTGACACGGGTCACCTCGCCGCCTCCTGTCGCATCGAGGAAGCGAACTCGGTCACCCACTTTTATCGTATTACTCATATATTTCGTTGCTCATGCTTCACAAATGTACCCATTTTGCCGGTACCGACACATCAGCACAGCGGTCACCGCTTAGTGGCTGACCGATGACGATGGAGCGGGCGCTCTGCCCGGATGCCTGAGGACCATCCCCGTAATGGGCAGCAGGTAGGTTATCGTGCCGTATCTAAGGCATCAGTCCGGCTAATTCGCATTTTGATGTGCTGGGAGGGGGAGGAAAAAGAGATTACCTTTGTTGAGGAGACAATAGATAAGGGACCAGACAGTAGTTTTAGCGTATGGAAACAGCAGAGATAAGGGAGTTGATATCGGCATTTGTTCCG
>NZ_UQJH01000030.1 GCF_900541275.1 uncultured Porphyromonas sp. | reverse complement strand
GTGTACACTCTCAGGTCTTAATCCAATGACCGGTATACAGTCCTAGTAATATTCAATCAACTGTGTACTTTTTTCAGGAATCGCATACCTCATGTGAATTTTGAAACACTGAAGCCAAATCCCAACAAACCTGGAAAGATGATGGTTGATCAAAATTATCATGTTTTCATAACCGAATAATAGAATGAAAAAAGTCACATTAAATGTTCCGAATTATTCCCCTGATACCGGAGTGGCACTCAATTGGGAAGGTAATTTCACAATTAAGGTCTCCGATATAAATGGGAGCGTCTCAATTGAGGCTAATACCGAGGGATTAGTTTCTTTAGCAAATCACTTGCTAAATTTATCCCAATCATCGGTTCCTATAGGAACTCATCTTCATCTTGATGAGTACAACTCTCTTGAAGAAGGATCTTTAGATTTAATAATCGAAAAGATTTGATTCCAATAAGTCTGTTTATGGGTCTGACAACACGATCCATAAACAGATTTATTGTTAAATCAAAATCTGTTTACCTTTCCTATACTTATACTATATGTAGAATCTAACGCCTTGTTGTTGTGAACGTTAGCGTCAATATATATATACAGGCTTTCGTCGCGGAATATTTATCTGGTTGCAACGCCTCTCAGAACCGTATCGGTAGATTGATGCTCCGCGAGGACGGAACAGGTGCCATTGAGTATTTCTATGGCAAGATTGGCGAGGTGACGAAGACCCGCCGCACGATGATTGTGCCTAACCAGGCGATAGCAACCTACGTGACGCAATGGACTTACGACAGTATAAGCGTACCAATATATGCCACGACCCCTTGCGGGTCGCCGAGAGGAGATGGATGCTCGGCGACCCACAAGGGGTCGAGGGGGTTGGGATGGGTTGCTGTACATCGGTCACCGCTTCGCGGATGACCGATGCCTATGGAGCGAGCACCCCGGCAGGGGTGCTTCCTTCTCTGCTGTAAGGCTCAGATGCGTCACCCCTGCTAAGATAGGTGGAGGGGTGGTTAGGTCTCTCCGTTTTCGTTACTTTTGCAGGTGCGGGGAGTGTATGACCCCGGGCTTTATCAGTGAAGAATTTTACCATAAACAAGGCCTCCTCTCCCGGCAGCAAGAGCGGGGAGCCAACGGCAAAGCGTAGCAGTAGACGTAGCCAGGGGAAGGGAAGCTTCCTCCAGCAGATACTTCCGCAGAGGGGAGTACCTGGTGACCTGTGGCGCTTCATCGCCGGGGTCACCCTATTCTTCCTTGGGCTTTTCTTAGTCTACAACTTCTTCTCGTACTTCGTCACCGGAGCGGAGAATCAAAGCCTGCTCCTGGGGCAGGACATAACCGCAGAGGAGGCGGCACAGCGGATACAGGGGCACGGCGGGATCACCGGCTTTGCGCTGATGAATACGCTGGTGAACGAGTGGATCGGACTCGGGCTGATCTTCCTCCTGTACCTCATCTTGATGATGGGGGTGTGGATCACGCTGGTGATGCGGGTCTCGTGGATCCGCAAGATCTGTCTCTGCATCAGCGCAGCTCTCTGGACCTCGGTCACCCTCGGTCTCATGCCGGCGGAGTGGACGGACGGGTGGTTTTTCCTCCCGGGAGGGGTCTTTGGGCACGAGGCGGCAAGCTTCCTCACGCTCCATATAGGCCTGGTGGGAGCAATCCTGCTGATGAGCTTTCTCCTGATCCTGCTCGTCGTTATCTCCTTTGGCTCCCTGATGCAGCGCTACAGCACTTTCTCCAAGCAACGTAAGGCGAAAAATGCCCTCCTCGAGGAGGAGGAGCGGGCGCATATGGCTGAGGAGGTGATCCCGGAAGCAGAGGAGGTGCCTGAGACGGAGGAGAGTGACGAGGAAGTCGTGGACGATGACCCGACTCCGGCGGAGCCGATCCCCGACCTCTCTCTCGAGCCAAGGACAAGCGCTACCCCCAACCCGTCTACGCCCGGGGCAGAGGTGAGCGACATCGAAGTACATGACGCACGGAGGACGGAGGACGAGCCGGCAGACCCCTCTCTCACCACCGCACAGCAGCTGGTGCGCGCTCAGGGCGAGTACGACCCGACGCGCGATCTCGCAGACTACCACTACCCCACCCTCGACCTGCTCAAGGACTACAGCAGCGATGATGGGGAGATCGATATGGAGGAGATCAATGCAAATAAGCAGCTGATCCTCGAGACACTCAAGAGCTTCCGGATCGAGGTCAATAAGATCTCCGCTACCGTCGGACCGGCAATCACACTCTACGAGATCGTCCCTGCTGCAGGGATTCATATCTCCCGCATCCGTAGCCTGGAGGATAATATATCGATGAGCCTCTCCGCCCTCGGCATCCGCATCATCGCACCCATCCCCGGCAAGGGAACCATAGGCATGGAGGTGCCTAATAAGCGACCGCAGATCGTCAGTATGCGGGGCGTGCTTGCGTCACCAGCCTACCGAGAGACGACGATGGAGCTCCCGGTGGCTCTCGGTCGCACGATCACGAATGATGTGCTGCTCTTTGACCTCGCTAAGGTGCCTCACCTCCTCGTGGCGGGCGCCACGGGACAGGGAAAGTCGGTCGGGCTGAATGCGATCATCATGTCCCTGCTCTACAAGAAGCATCCCTCGGAGCTGAAGTTTGTGATGATCGACCCGAAGATGGTCGAGTTTAGCATGTACTCCCGGGTGGAGAAGCTCTTTATGGCAAAGATCCCGGACGAGGATCAGGTGATCATCACCGACACGAAGCGCGCCGCCGATACCCTTACCTCTCTCTGTCAGGAGATGGATGACCGGTACGAGCTGCTAGCGGCCGCCTCCTGTCGAAATATTGTGGAGTACAATAAGCGATTCAGGAACAGAGAGCTAAACCCCGAGAACGGTCACCGCTTCCTGCCCTACATCGTCCTGATCATCGACGAGTATGGCGATCTGTTGCTGACCGCTGGTAAGGAGATCGAGCTGCCGATCACCCGCCTGGCTCAGAAGGCGCGCGCCATCGGCATCCACGCCATCATCGCGACCCAGCGACCCACGGCGAGCATCATCACCGGTGCGATCAAGGCAAACTTCCCCGGCCGACTCGCCTTCCGCGTCACATCGCAAGTGGACTCCCGCATCATCCTCGATGCGAGCGGGGCCAATAGGCTGGTCGGCAAGGGAGATGCGCTCTACCAGTCCGGCACAAAGCTGACCCGCGTGCAGTGCGCCTTTGTCGATACACCTGAGGTGAATGGAGTGGTAGACTTCATCGGTGCGCAGCGAGGATTCCCAACAGCCTACGAGCTGCCGGAGGTGAGCCAGGACGGCGAGGGCGGTGCTGCCGGTGGAGACGGTTCGATAGACCCCAACGAGCGGGACAATCTCTTCGACGTAGTGGCAGAGCGCATCGTGGCCGAGGGACGTGTCTCTATCTCGCTGATCCAGCAGCTCTTTGCCATTGGATACAACCGTGCTGCACGGCTCTGCAACCAGCTGGAGGCGGCAGGCATCATCAGTAAGCCGGACGGGCGCGGCTCGCGCGATCTCCTTGTGACGACACAGGAGCAGCTCGAGCGGATCCTTCATCCTGAAATCTAAGATACAGTGCATATTATGTCATATTCATCAACCCACATACTCTTTTGGCTCCTTTTCGTCGTGTTCTGCGCCACCAATGCAAAAGCACAGACGACAGACCTACTCGACAAGACGATAAGTCAGCTTGAGGCTAAGAAGGGGCTGCAGGTAGACTTCCGGATGACCCTCGAGGATGCGACGACAGACTGTAAGTACTACGCAGAGGGACGGCGCTTCTACTATGACTCCGAGGAGGTAAAGGCGTGGTACGATGGGACGGATCTGTGGGTCTATATCCGGCAGAGCGGAGAGGTCAATCTCTCCACCCCGCACAAGGAGGATCTGCTGGAGATCAATCCACTGCTCAATCTCGAGAGCGTCAGGAAGAACGCCTTCTCCATCACTAAGAAGAAGGAGGGAAAGAATACCCGAGTCACTGCGGTGCCACGCAAAAAGGGGAAAAATCGATACGACGGCTCGCTCACCAAACTCGAGGCACTGATCGCACCCGACGGGCGCCCTATCTCCCTTCGGCTGGAGGAGAAGGGGCTCATGGAGCCGGTCCTGATAGAGGTGACACGCTTTGAGGAGGGGGAGTTTAAGGAACTAAAGGATAAATCATTTTTTAGATACACTCCCGACAAAGCCAAGGGAGCAAAGCTGATAGACTTAAGATAACACCGATATGAATACAGAAAAGAATACCCAGACAGACATCCTGATCATCGGCTCCGGCCCGGCGGGATATACCGCTGCCATCTACGCTGCTCGCGCCAACCGCTCACCCATCATCCTGGAGGGACTGCAGCCGGGCGGACAGCTGACGGAGACGACCTCGATAGAGAATTTCCCCGGCTACCCCGAGGGTGTGGGAGGCTTCGAGATGATGGATGACCTGCGCAAGCAGGCTGAGCGCTATGGGGCTGAGGTCCGCTCCGGACTGGTCTCACAGGTGGACCTCAGCAAGCGACCCTTTGTCGCCACGGTGGATGGTGAGTATACCATCACAGCCAAGACGGTCATCATAGCCACCGGCGCCTCCGCCAAGATGCTCGGACTGCCAGAGGAGAAGAAGTATATGGGTGCCGGCGTGAGCGCCTGCGCTACCTGCGACGGTTTTTTCTACAAAGGGAAGACCGTTGCCGTCGTCGGTGGTGGAGACACCGCTTGCGGTGATGCGATCTATCTCTCCAGCCTGGCGAAGAAGGTCTACCTCATCGTCCGTCGAGATGAATTGCGTGCCAGCCAAGTGATGCAGGATCGGGTCCAAGAGACGGAGAATATCGAGGTGCTCTGGAAGCATCAGACAGAGGGGCTCTTCGGGGAGCCTACCGTGCAGGGAGCGAAGCTTGTGATCAATAAGGGCGAAGCTGACGAGCAGCGCACCGAGATCGCGATCGATGGCTTCTTCGAGGCTATTGGACATAAGCCCAATACGGACTTCTTAGAGGGGCAGCTGAAGCTCGATGAGCATGGATTTATCCTCACGAAGGATAGTGGCGACCCGGCGACAGAGATTGAGGGGGTCTATGCCGCCGGTGATGTAGCCGACCCGGTCTATCGTCAGGCTGTATCTGCCGCCGGCATCGGCTGTCGTGCCGCCATCGCTGCGGATAGGTTTCTTAAGATGAGAGGAGAGTGATGAAGATCATAGGGAATATTATCTGGTGGATCTTCGGGGGACTCGAGACCGCCATCGGCTATATGACTGCGGGGCTCGTGCTCTGCCTGACGATCGTGGGGATCCCCTTTGGCTTTCAGCTCTTCAAGATCGCCGCTGTAATGGTTTTCCCCTTCGGAAGCAAGGTGAGCGAGTCAACAGGAGGGCTGGGGAGTACGATTCTCAATATCCTCTGGTTTATCCTCGGAGGTATCTGGATCGCCCTCACGCACTTTCTCTTCGGGATACTCCTCTGCATCACGATCATCGGGATCCCCTTCGGGAGACAGCACTTCAAATTTGCCGGCATAGCACTTCACCCCTTCGGGCGTGACATAGAGGTGGGCTTATGACGACGGGCAGGACACCGACACCTTTTCCCTTCATGGAGGCTCCGATCGGGGTCTTCGACTCAGGTTATGGTGGGCTGACGATCCTTCGCTACCTGCGCAAGTTGCTACCGGAGTATGACTTCCTCTACCTCGGTGACAATGCCCGAGCACCCTATGGGAAGCACTCCCTCCCGACGATATACGAGTACGCACGCGAGGCGGTGTCGCATCTCTTTGCCTGCGGCTGCCCGTTGGTGATCATCGCCTGCAATACGGTCTCCGCCCATGCGCTCAGGCTACTGCAGCAGATCGATCTCCCCACGAGCAGTGACCCCTCCCGTCGTATCCTCGGCGTCATCCGCCCGACGGTGGAGCGTCTCGGGGAGCTGACCCGAAACGGCCACGTGGGGATCCTCGCCACACCGGCAACGGTGAAGAGCAATACCTACCTGCTGGAGGTGAATCGGCTCCACCCCGAGATACAGCTTACACAGCAGGCGCCCAAAATGTGGGTCTCTCTCATCGAGGGAGGCGAGTATCAGGCCAATGAGGGGGTCAATTACTTCGTGCGACGCAATATCGAGGAGCTGCTGCGGAAGGATCCGAGGATCGACACCATCCAGCTCGCCTGCACGCACTACCCGGTCCTGCTCCCTCGCATACGGGAGTTTGTCCGCGACGACATCGTGATCGCAGAGCAGGGTATGATCGTGGCCGAGTCGACGCAGAATTACCTGCTGCGTCACCCAGAAATGGAGCGGCGACTGAGCAAGAATGGGATCTCACACTTCCTCACTACAGAGGAGGATGGCGAATTTGCGGAGATGGCTGGGCTCTTCCTCCACGCACGACTGGCGGAGGATATGATCGACCAGGTACAGCTAACGTGAGCGCGGACATCAGCACGACCATCCAAAGGCTCCTCAAGGAGTATGGCCTCTTCGGGAGTATCCTCTTAGGCATCATCGCCTACCGACCGCTGTCCGTCCTCAGCCCGATGATCCCCTACGTGCTGATGACCATGCTCTTCTTCACCTTCTCACGGATCGCACCGAGAGACATTCGCCCAAGACCGATCCACCTGACCCTCATCGTGACTCAGATTGCGCTGGCTCTCGGAGGGTACTTCCTCGTGCGGTACCTGCCGGTGCCTTTTGCTGAGATTTACGCCCAGGCGGTGCTGATGTGCTTCCTCTGCCCCGTGGCAGCTGCGGCACCGGTGATCGTGGGGCTCCTCGGTGGCTCCATCGCCATCGTCACCTCGTATGTGGTGATCAATTGCCTGAGCATCATCATCACCGGTCCTCTGATCCTCGGCTGGCTGGGGCATCCCCAGGGGACTCTCCTGCAGTCGATGGCACACGTACTAGTGGGCGTACTGCCGATCGTGATGATCCCTCTCCTGACTGCCTTTGGGATCCGCTGGAAGCTCCCCTCACTGCACGCCAAGGTACGCTCCCTCTCCTCCGCCTCCCTATATATATGGATCTTCCTGCTCTCACTCGTCATCGCCAATACCGTCCACTTCGTTGCGCAAGAGCGCCAAGGCGTGGCTACGATGATCATCGTGCTGGTGCTGATAGGTCTCGTCACCTGCACTATTCAGTACGCAGTCGGCAAGGCAATGAGCAGAAAGGTACTCGGTGAGAGCGTCACCATCGGTCAGGCACTGGGGCAGAAAAACTCCTCCATCAGCATCTGGATGATCCAGGCGTACCTCAACCCTATCGCCTCCGTCTCGCAAGCCGCCTACTCTATCTTTCAAAACATCTTCAATGCCCTCCAGGTGATACGACACGATCGGCAGCAGGTCCGTGAGCAGCGACGCAATCATAAATCAATGGCGTGAACTCCCAATGGTGCTAAAAAGTGCTTAAAACGCTGAGAAAAGGAGTAATCTCTTGTGCCAAGCTAAGAAATAATTCGTACCTTGCGCCTTGTAAGAGTTCACTCTTTCGGGAAACTGTTGTCCGTGTGAGCCGACTGTAAGCGTACGGGGCCACTGTGACGATGAGCTTTCGTAATAAGAAACGAGAGGGGGGACTCATGTGGAAATTGTGTTTTATATCTTCTCCTGTCTCTTCCTCCGGAGTTGACATGGTCTTGGCGCCCCGTCTGTATAGATGTGGACGATGAGAGCACGCCAAAGCTTGAGGGGGTCTGAGGAGAGGGTGTCAACTTTCTTTTATTACAGAATGAGTACAACCAGCTCCCTTCTTCGGAGAGCGGTAGCTGTCGGACTCCTGCTCGTCACGTGTGCCTTTGGTCATGCACAGCAGAGTAACCGACCGGCAAAGCACCACACCCGGAAGTCCACTGAGGTCGTCACTAAGGACGCGGACAAGAAGAATGGAGCAGCCGCACAGCTGCTCGCCTCTAACCTCAACTACAGAGACACCACCCTGGTCACCAACTTCGCTAAGGCGATCAATGAGTCTCTCAATTTGGACGAACTGACCGAGGAGGATCTCCTATACCCCTCTGTCGATCTCTATGGCGAGGAGTCCTGGAATAACTCCCTCAACCCCCTTCGCGGGGCTTCAGCAGCCATCCCCTCACGCTACGAGATCAGTCTCAAGGAATTTGTCTACCCGCTGGACGGCATCCGTCGCATCAATAGCAGCTACGGCTATCGTCGTCGCTTCCGTCGTATGCACTACGGTGTCGACATTGACCTCAACCGCGGAGATACTGTCCGCGCCACCTTCTCCGGTCGCGTGCGACTGGTAGATGTCGATGGTCGTGGCTATGGTAAGTATGTGGTGATCCGCCACCCGAATGGTCTTGAGACCCTCTACGGACACCTCTCCAGACAACTGGTGAAGGAGAATGCCGTCGTCCGTGCTGGCGACGCGATCGGTCTCGGCGGTAGCACCGGGCGCTCCACTGGCCCGCACCTCCATTACGAGACACGATTCATGGGCATTGCGCTCAATCCTCAGCAGCTGATTGACTTCGCCAGCGGCGCACCTCGCAATGAGATGTACGTCTATGCCAAGGGGCGCTCTACACGAAGCAACTCGACTAGCCAGTACAGAGCGAGCAACACAAAGACAAGAGACAACTCCTTCAAAACCTACCGGGTCCGCAGGGGAGATACATTGTCACAAATCGCTACGAAGACAGGCACCTCAGTTGCCAAGATACGCCGGCTCAATCCGAAGCTTCGCAGGAGTAGCATGATCCGTCCCGGGGACGTGATCCGCGTCGGTGCGTGAGATAGCCTCACAAGCAACACATATCATCAGAGACTCTCGGTGTGTATCACACACTGGGAGTCTTTTTTGATGCTCCTATATAGTGTCCAACGGAAGGGCGTATACGAAAGTCATAGGAACACACGTGACAAAAGGGAGCCATTGGATTCATTATAGGTACATTTGTAACGATAAACCATTACATTGGTAGGAAACATCGTGCTTGACTTTCTCGTTAATTACGGTTACATAGGCGTCTTCATAGCCGCATTCTTAGCCGCGACCGTACTTCCCTTCAGCTCCGAAGTTGTCTTTGCAGGGGTCTTGGCAAGTGGGGCGACCTACTCTACCCTGATCATCGCAGCGACCGTCGGGAACAGCTTGGGAGGGATGACCTGCTACTGGCTCGGCTCACTCGGCAAGCTCGAGTGGCTCGAGAAGTACTTCAGGATGAAAGAGGAGCAGATCCAGAAATGGGTAACTAAGATCCATGGCCGAGGGTCGTGGGTGTCGATATTTGTGGCACTACCGGGTGTGGGCGACTTTATCGCAGTAGCTATGGGATACCTGCGAGCCAACGTATGGGGCGTACTATTCTGGATGACCTTGGGGAAATTTATCCGCTACGTCGTAGTCGGAGAAGCAGCAAAAGCAGCCCTCAGCGCACTGTAAAGCCAGCCACCTAACACCCTTCCCCATACCTAGCCATACACCCTGACTATCTGACGACAAAGAGCGGCCTCAGCATCCTCTTGCCATCTATACAGTCCCCAATCCATTGAAGTCTATTATAGACAGGGTATAGTCCATACAAAATAGCGCACTCGCAGCCTACTACGCCAAGTCTCTCTACCTATATAAGCCAATAGTGGCATCCGTACACACGTCAGGATCGCAAGCAATCAGTCAACCCAAAACTGTCGCCCCTCGTGTAAGTAACGTCCACTATAATCACTTAATCCGGCACAATAGCTCCTATCACTAAACTGCCACGATAGAGAAGAATAAACAATAAAAGAGACCCGACACATCCGACTGGTCCGACTCGTCCGACTCGCTAGACCGGAGCTCACGATGTGACACAAAAAAGAGAGGAGAGACCGGACACGTGTGTGTCTGATCTCTCCTCTCAAAAAGACGGCGGCTACCTACTCTCCCTGCGTAC
>NZ_UQJH01000029.1 GCF_900541275.1 uncultured Porphyromonas sp. | reverse complement strand
CAAAGGTAATCTCTATTTTCCTCCCCCTCCCAGCACATCAAAATGCGAATTAGCCCACAAAAGACTTATTACGCCCCTGATACCCCGCTACAGCACGCCTCAATGCTCAGGTTACCGATGCCGAGCCTGAGGAAGATGCTCGGATGGCGCTTGTGAGAGCGACAAGGCAGTCAGCGAAAAGTGGTACCTTTGTGACCCATATAATATAAGGTATCATAGATTATGAGTCAGGATAATAGTCACTTCAAGCGAACACTCATCACCGCCGCACTGCCCTACGCCAATGGGCCGGTGCACATCGGTCACCTCGCCGGCGTCTACGTGCCGGCAGACATCTACGCCCGCTACCTGAGACTGCGCGGACGGGAGGTGCTCTTTGTCTGTGGCTCCGATGAGCACGGTGTGCCGATCACCCTTCAGGCCAAGAAGCGGGGCATCACCCCGCAGGAGGTGGTAGATCAGTTCCACAGCATTATTAAGAAGTCCTTCGAGGACTTCGGGATCTCCTTCGACATCTACTCCCGCACCTCGTCCAAGATCCACGAGGAGACGGCATCCGCCTTTTTCCGCAAGCTGTATGATGAGGGAAAGTTTATCGAGCAGACGACCGAGCAGTACTACGACGAGGAGGCGGGAGAGTTCCTCGCCGATCGATACATCGTCGGCACCTGCCCCCGCTGTGGCAATGAGGAGGCCTATGGCGATCAGTGCGAGAAGTGTGGCTCTGAGCTGAGTCCGGACGAGCTGATCAACCCCCACTCCAAGCTGAGCGGATCCACCCCTGTGAAGCGTCCTACGACCCACTGGTACCTCCCGCTCAATGACTATCAGGACTGGCTCTCCAAGTGGATCCTCGAGGAGCACAAGGAGTGGCGCCCCAACGTCTACGGCCAGTGCAAGAGCTGGCTCGACATGGGGCTGAAGCCTCGCGCCGTGAGCCGCGACCTCTCGTGGGGCATCCCCGTGCCGGTCAAGGGCGCGGAGGGGAAGGTGCTGTACGTCTGGTTTGACGCCCCGATCGGCTACATCTCCAATACCCGCGAGCTACTCCCCGACAGCTGGGAGACCTGGTGGAAGGACTCCTCGACGAGGTTGATCCACTTCATCGGGAAGGACAATATCGTCTTCCACTGTATCGTCTTCCCCGCTATGCTTAAGGCTGAGGGCTCCTTTATACTCCCCGACAATGTGCCCTCCAATGAGTTTCTCAATCTCGAGGGAGACAAGATCTCGACATCGAAGAACTGGGCCGTCTGGCTCAACGAGTACCTCGAGGACTTCCCCGGCAAGCAGGACGTCCTGCGCTATGTACTGACTGCCAACGCTCCTGAGACCAAGGACAACGACTTCACGTGGGAGGACTTCAAATCCCGCAACAATAGCGAGCTGGTGGCCATCCTCGGCAACTTCGTCAATCGCGCAATGGTGCTGACGGGGAAGCACTTTGACGGAAAGGTACCCGCCGCCGAGCTGACGGATGAGGACAGGGAGGTACTCGCCAAGATGAGGGAGATCCGCGAGGAGACCGCCCGACTCATCGAGGACTTCCACTTCCGCGATGCTCAGCGTACCGCCATGGAGCTGCCCCGCTTAGGGAATAAGTACCTCGCCGACCTCGAGCCGTGGAAGGTGATCAAGACAGACCCCGAGCGTACCGGGACGATCCTCAACGTAGCCCTCCAGATCGCTGCCAATAGTGCGCTGCTCCTCGAGCCCTTCCTCCCCTTCTCGATGGCGAAGCTCCGCCGTATGCTCGCTATGGACGAGCAGGTCGACTGGGAGGCGATCGGTGAGACTGACCTCCTCAAGGCGGGTCACCGGCTGGGCAAGACGGAGTTGCTCTTCGAGAAGATTGAGGACGATCAGGTCGAGGCACAGAAGCAGAAGCTCCTCGCTGCCAAGGCGGCCACTCTCGCAGCCAAGGAAGCTGAGGCAGCCGCACACCTGACTGTCGACCCGATCGATGAGGAGATCCCCTTTGATGACTTTGAGAAAATCGACATCCGTGTCGCCACCGTGCTGGAGTGCGAGCGGGTACCGAAGTCCAAGAAGCTCCTTCGCTTCAAGCTCGATGATGGTCTCGGTGGTCGACAGATCCTCTCCGGACTTGCTGCCTACTACGAGCATCCCGAGGAGCTGGTAGGCAAGCAGGTACTCTTCCTCGCCAACATCGCCGGCCGCAAGATGATGGGGCTGGAGAGCAATGGTATGATCCTGAGCGCTGTAGAGCCCGACGGCACGCTCTCCGTAGCGACCACTTCCAAGGAGGTCCGCCCGGGTAGCCGACTCTCGTAATCATGCCCTCGACAGCCCTTCTCCTCTCCGGCGGTGTCGATAGCTCCGTCGCAATGGTTCGTCTCCTCGAGCAGGGGATACGGCCTGACCTCTTCTACATCCGCATAGGAGCCAAGGAGGAGGGCTACGCCGGATGTCCGGCGGAGGATGATGAGGTGATCGTCCGGATCTTGGCGAGGAAGTACGATCTCCCGCTTGAGATGATCGATCTCCACCGGGAGTACTGGGACCATGTGGTCGGCTACCTGCTGGAGTCGGTACGGAGGGGCCTGACGCCCAATCCGGACATGATGTGCAATAGGTGGATCAAGTTTGGCGCCTTCGACAGCTACACCGGCTCCACCTACGACCATATCGCGACGGGGCACTATGCCCGCAAGGAGACGATCGGTGGACTGGACTACCTCGCGACAGCGGTAGACCCGGTCAAGGATCAGACCGACTTCCTTGCCCAGATCACCTACCCGCAGCTCCATAAGGCACTCTTCCCGATCGGGGATCTCCCTAAGGAGCGACTCCGAGCCATCGCCGAGGAGCATCACTTGGTCACCGCCCACAGAGACGACAGCCAGGGGATCTGCTTCCTCGGCAGGATCGACTACGACGACTTCCTCCGGGAGCATCTCGGAGAGCGGGTCGGCCCGATTGTGGAGCTGGAGACCGGGCGAGTGCTGGGCGAGCACCGAGGCTTCTGGTACCACACCATCGGGCAGCGGAAAGGACTGGGCCTGAGTGGTGGTCCCTGGTACGTAATCCGGAAGGATGTGGAGTCAAATACGATCTTCGTCAGCCGAGGATTCGACACCGAGATGCAGTACAGCGACCTGATCCGGCTGGGGGCGATGAATTTTATCTCCGGCGATCCGATGCCCGAGGGAGCCGATGAGATGATGGTGACGCTTAAGGTACGCCACACGCCCGACTTCACCCGAGGGTTGCTCCGTCGCCACACTGACGGGAGCCACAGCGTCGTCGCCGAGGAGCCTATCCAGGGGGTGGCTGCGGGGCAATTCTGCACCCTCTACGACACCGAGGAGCACCTCTGCTATGGCAGCGGAGTGATTGCCGAGGGACTCCAGAGAGACGCTCAGGATAAGATTCCGCAGGAAAAACCTTAATTTTTATCAGAAAAGGAGTACCTTAGTACACAGATTAGGAATATATCACCCATATAAATATCAAAAACCGGATATGAAACGTATCAATACCATTTTGGCTATCGCTATGACGCTGGTGCTCTCTCTCGGGCTCACCAGCTGCGGTAAGTCCTCCCCCAAGGATGTCGCCAAGGAGGCTGTCGAGGCTCAGCTCAAGGGCGACCTGCAGGCCTTCTACAACCTCCTCTGCGAGGCTGATCAGACCGCTATGACGTACGACAACTTCATCACCAAGTACACCCTCCCGAGGGATGCTCAGGCGCTCTTTGACCTCGTGCCGGAGACGCGCGATGTGCTCAAGGCTGCTAGCTTCAAGGAGATCGTAAATGGCGAGACCGCCACTGTCACCTACGTCCTCACCGTACCCGATATGGACAAGATCATCAAGGAGAATATCAGCCTTGAGATCCTGCAGCAGATGATGGCAAATGGCAAGCGTATGAGCTCGCTCTCCGACCTCCCCGATGCGATGAAGGAGAATATCAAGCAGTACATTGCCAAGAACGATATCCCCACCCTTGAGGTTCCCCAGACGATGAATCTCGTGCGGGAAAATGACAACTGGCGAGTCAATCTGAGCCTCCGTGATGCCCTCAACCTGGGCAACATGCCGACTCCCTTCGTTCTCAAGTGACCTCCGGCCCCGAGCCGGGGCAACCATCCGTGCGGGGAGGGGAAGATTATCTCTCACCACCTACAACCTGGAAACCAACACATGGCAAACAAACCAACTATAGAGTCTAAGCCCTACGTCATCGGTATCGACCTCGGCGGGACCAATACCGCCTTTGGCATCGTGGATGCTCGCGGCAACATCCTGCGTACCAGCTCCATCAAGACCGGTAAGCACCTTGACATCCGAGACTATATCAAGGACCTCGGGGTAGCTATCCGCGACCTGGTGGAGATCGACCTGACGATGGATAAGATCTTCGGGATCGGCATCGGTGCTCCGAATGGGAATTACTTCAATGGCTCGATCGAATTTGCCCCCAACCTCCCTTGGAAGGATAAGATCCCACTCGCCGGTCTGCTCGAGAAGGAGCTGCAGATCCCGGTCGTCCTCACCAATGACGCCAATGCGGCTGCCATCGGAGAGATGACCTATGGTGCGGCGCGCGGTATGAAGGACTTTATCGAGATTACTCTCGGCACCGGTGTCGGTAGCGGCATCGTCGTCGGGGGCGAGCTGGTCTACGGGCACGATGGCTTCGCCGGCGAGGTGGGTCACACCGTGATCCGCCGCAATGGTCGCACCTGTGGCTGTGGCCGCCAGGGATGTCTCGAGACCTACACCTCTGCCACCGGTGTGGCACGCACGGCACGCGAGTACCTCTCTATCCGTGAGGATGACTCCCTGCTCCGCGACCTCGATCCGGCGGAGATCACCTCCAAGGATGTCTTTGACGCAGCCATGAAGGGCGACAAGCTGGCAATCCAGATCTTTGAGAATACCGGTACCATCCTCGGTGAGGCACTTGCCGATGCGGTCGCCTACACCAGCCCCGAGGCGATCATCCTCTTTGGTGGTCTCACCCATGCCGGTGACCTGCTCCTCAAGCCGACACAGCGTGCCATGGAGGAGAACCTCCTCAATATCTATAAGGGCAAGGTGAAGATCGTCTTCAGCGAGCTGAAGGAAAACGACGCCGCCATCCTTGGTGCCGCAGCCATGGGCTGGGAGGCGACACACCTCCACCCGGACAGCGTCTATATGAACCCCGAGGTGTAACCTCGGCAGCGTCCTCAAGTACTACAGCGGTGGAGCAGGGTTACGACCTTGCTCCACCGCTTTTTTGTATATGGGCATATCATACGTCTGTAGTGATAGTCCACACGGGGCGTAGTTGCCGACGAGCCCCGCAGTAGCTTACAAGCGTTGAGGGGCAACCCTTGGGAGAGAAGAAGCAATGGGGAAGTTTTCCTCGTCAATGATTGTTACGCTAATAGCTCTTACTCGTTATCAGCGTTTTCTCTCTGTGGTTTCACGCAGCGAAACAAGCAGGCGGAAGCCATTTTCTCTGTCAGCACGTCATCGCCATACATACCTCTAAGTCGGCTCTCGGCTTCAGCGAAGGTGTCGTATGGAGGGCGGAAAAATCCTTTTCTCTCCATAACTTTCTTGACAAAGAAATCAGCCGATCGGCGTTCACCCTTGACATAAAAGCAACCGCAGAAGAAACCTCCGGGCTTCAGCACACGAAAAATCTCGGCAAAGGCCTTCTCTTTATCCGGGAAAGCTTGAAAGCCGTTCATTGACAGGATGCAGTCGAAGGACTCGTTGGGATAGGGAAGGTCTCCGACATCTCCTTGCCTCAGAGACAGGTTGGCTATCCCCTCTGTTTCTTTCCGCAAAGCCGCTATGGCTATCATTTCATCCGAATAGTCTAAACCAACAATCTCGGCACCTCTCATCCGACGGTACTTTTCCGCAGTAAAAACGGCAGTGCCGACAGGGACGTCAAGCAGTCGTCCATGAAAGTCGTCCGGTATAAAATCAAGCACTTTCTGAGCCAAGAGATTAGCGTCCTCGTTCCATATCAATCGCCAGTATATCCTTGACCACCACTTACGTCCTGTCAACAGGTCGTCATAATGATCCATCATCCCTTGATAGGAATTACTTTGCTCCTTTGCCATTATCCTCTTGTCAAAAATATTCATTTCTTATTTTACGAAAATACCATGCCTGCTTCACTCCTGCAATCACCAGTAATAGTGATTTTGGGGGTATGCTCGATCAACTGTGTACCTTTTCCAGGAATCGCATAGCACCAGGCTCCGATCTAATACCGATATTAGCGATCGCTAATACCGATATTAGTGATTTCTTTTATCGGTATTAGAATTCTCTAATATCGGTATTAGAGTTGCCGGAGGTGAGGAGGCTATTCTGCCCCCCTCCCTATATCATCCTCTTCAGGAGTCTCCTCCGCACAGCGCTACAGAGGGACCTCCCGTGAGCCTAAATAATCGTACATTTGAGCTATGAAGAAGAATAATAGAAAAGATGCCATCATCGTCCTCTCCGGTGGTCTCGACAGCGTCACGCTACTGCACGATAAGCAGGATGAGATCGCTCTGGCCGTAACCTTTGACTACGGCAGTAATCACAATGCTCGGGAGATCGCCTGTGCGAGACGCCACTGCGCTGCTCTCGGCATCGAGCACTTAGTGATCCCGCTCCACTTCATCAAGGAGTACTTCCACTCCTCTCTCATCGAGGGAGCTGAGGCTATCCCGGAGGGCTCCTACGATGAGGAGAATATGAAGTCCACGGTCGTCCCCTTCCGCAATGGGATCATGCTCTCCGTCGCCTGCGGGCTGGCTGAGAGCCGGGGGCTGGACCGGGTAATGCTCGCCAACCACTCCGGTGACCATACGATCTACCCCGACTGCAGGCCCGACTTTATCCAAGAGATGAGCGGGGCTATGCGTGCCGGGACCTTCAATGGCGTCATCATCGATGCGCCCTACACGCTGATCACCAAGGCTGATATCGTCCGCCGTGGTGCCGAGCTGGGGGTGGACTACGGAGACACCTACTCCTGCTATAAGGGCGGGGAGAAGCACTGCGGCAAGTGCGGCACCTGCGAGGAGCGACGCGAGGCCTTCCGGGAGGCGGGCATCACCGACCCAACCACCTACGAGACGGAGTAGATGAAGAAAGAAAATGTGACCGAGCAGCGCATCCTGCTGACCCTCGTCCTACCCTACCAGACCGCCCACGAGGGGCAGACCATTATCTGCCTGATAGACGGTGAGGAGCGCCCCATGGAGGAGCGCACCATAGGGCTCTGGACCCTCGACCTGCCCCTCTCCGTCCGCAGCCACAAGGAGCTACACTACAGCTATAGAGTGGTGGAGCGAGGGGAGATCATCGCTGTAGAGGCCCCGATGCCCCATACCCTCCGCCTGAGAGCGACGGAGCCGGAGACGGTGCCACTCAATGTGGTGATCCGTGATCGGTGGGTCGCCCCCTCTCCCGCACATCGGCTGATGAGTCCGCCCCTCTGTGGGCTGCTCGGGCTGACAGATAGGACGAGTGAGCCCATGGCTGCCCTCGACTGCCGGCGCGGGGAGGTGATCGCCTTCCTGAGGCAGGAGGTCTACGATGGTGAGCTCTTCCTCGTGGGCTCTGCGACGGAGGCGGGGGTGTGGGACCCGATGCACGGCATCCCACTCCGGGCCTGTCGTCACTGCTACACACTCTCTATGGAGGGACTGCCGGCGATGGAGTATAAGGTGGTGCTCCGGAGGCGGGACGGGTCGATCCTCTGGGAGGAGGGGCCAAATAGAGTGTACCGACCGGAGGAGAGGCGCTCCCTCACGCTCACCTTTGTCGACGAGCCGGTGCTTCAGCCCACCTGGGAGCGGAAGAGTATCGAGGGAACGGTGGCTCCACTCTTCGCCCTGCGTACCGAGCGATCCTACGGCATCGGTGACTTCGGCGACGCGGTGGACTTTGTCATCTACCTCTCAGAGCTGGGACAGCACCTCTACCAGATGCTCCCCTTCTACGACACCACCTTTACCCGCACCCCACTCGACTCCTACCCCTACAACGCCATCACCACCTACGGGCTGGACCCGCTCTACCTCGATGTACGGCGACTGCCCGGATATGACGAGGCACCGCTCAGGCACCGCTGGGAGAAGCGAGCCACCGCGCTCAATGCTCTTCCGCGCGTGGACTACCTCGGTGTGAGACAGCTCAAGCGCGAGGTGGTCGACTACTGCTACGATCGGGCCGATGACCCGACGATAGAGGAGGTGCGGGCGTTTATGTCCCGGGAGGGGGAGGACCTGCTCGCTTACTGCCTCTTCTGCGTCCTCAGGGATCGTCAGCCGGGGACGCCGGTCACCGAGTATGCGACCTACACCTCGGTCCGGGAGGAGTACCTCCGGGCGAAGACGATCGAGGGGGCTCAGGCGGAGCGCGAGGTGCTTCGGTACGCCTTCATCCAGTACTTCCTCTATGACCAACTGAGCCGTCTGACTGAGACAGCCCACCGGCACCGCGTGCTGATCAAGGGAGATCTTCCCATCGGTGTGGGGCGAAATAGCGTCGATGTTTGGATGGCACCCCACCTCTTCCACCTGGATAAGGAGGCAGGCGCACCCCCGGACGTCTTCTCCGCCAATGGACAGGACTGGAGCTTCCCCACCTATGACTGGGAGGCGATGGAGGCGGAGGACTTCCGCTGGTGGCGCCACCGCTTTGCCGTGATGGAGCGTCACCTCGATGCGATACGGATCGACCACATACTCGGCTTCTTCCGCATATGGAGCATCCCTGAGAGTAGCTCGGACCAGCGACAGGCACACTACGTGCCGGCACTCGGCTACCGTCCGGATGAGGTACGAGGGGTCGAGAGCCTCTGTGCAAGGGACGAGAAGGGGCAGTATCATCCGTCGCCCTCACCGGAGCTCTACCCCGACTTTGGTCCCCTGAGCGCGGAGGCGAAGCAGCTGATCCTCTACCTACGGGAGGAGTACCACCACCACCGCAACGAAGAGCTCTGGCGCCGAACAGCCATCAAGCGTCTCCTCGGCGCTACCTCCGACACCCGTATGCTCCTCTGCGCTGAGGACCTGGGGAGTCTCCCGGGAAGTATGCGGGAGGTGATGGACACCTTTGAGCTGCTCTCTCTCGAGGTGGTGCGTATGGCGAAGAAGTCCTGGTGCCCCTATGCCCATCCCAATGACATCCCCTACCTCAGCGTCGGCTCCACATCGACCCACGACACCAGCACGCTCCGCGACTGGTGGCGCTCGCTTGACCATACCATGAGGTGGGACATCGCTCGCGCCTATGGCTGTGCTGATGATCCCTCGGCGGCAGGGCTGATACGAGCACTGAGGCGACTTGCCCCCTCGGTACTGCTCGTGCTCCCCATGCAGGACTGGTGGACGCTGACCGGCTACGGATCGGAGGTGCCACCGGAGGAGGAGCAGATCAATCACCCCGAGGATCCCAAGCAGGTATGGGACTACCGTATGCCCGGCACCATTGCCGAGCTGCCTCGCCAACTGAAGTAAAGCAGAGACGTATGACCACACGAGGACGAATCGCCACCGGAGTGGCCATGGGGGCGCTGTCCCTGACGGGCTTTGCTCAGTCACGACCCAATATCATCTTCTTTATGGTCGATGATATGGGCATCGGTGACCTCGGCACCTACGGACAGCGATACATCCCGACGCCCGCACTGGACAGCCTCGCTCAGGCGGGGATGACTTTTACTCAGGCCTATGCCGGCTGCTCCGTCAGCGCTCCCTCACGGGGGTCGCTCCTCACCGGCCGCCATACCGGTCATGCCTTTATCCGTGGCAATAAGGATACCGCCAATCCCGATGGCCACACCTACGACCACCCGCTCGCCGATGATGAGGTGACTATCGCTGAGATGCTGAGAGACGCCGGCTACGACACCGCCTGCATCGGGAAGTGGGGTCTCGGCGGTCCCGGCACGGAGGGCGCTCCCACGCAGCAGGGCTTTGACTACTTCTTTGGCTACCTGGGGCAGCTGAATGCCCACCGTCACAGACCGGAGTTTCTCCACGAGGGTGAGACGCTGATCCCCTTGGACGGGAAGACCTACGCTCAGGATCTGCTGATGGACCATGCGATCGACTTCCTGAGAGACCGGAAGCGCCGGGAGCGACCCTTTTTCCTCTACTTCACCCCCGCCCTGCCGCATGCTGACCTGGATGCTGAGGAGGAGGATAGGGAGCCCTTTGAGGGAGCGTTTTGCGAGCGGCCCTTTGAGGGAAATTGGTACCGCGCTGAGGCGCAGCCCAAGGCAACCTATGCCGGGATGATCCGGCGCCTCGACAGGGACGTCAGCAGGATGATCGAGGTGCTACGGGAGGAGGGACTGGCCGAGGAGACGCTATTCATCTTCACCTCCGACAACGGGCCACACGAGGAGGGCGGTCACGATCCCTACTTCTTTGACGGCAATGGTCCCTACCGCGGACTTAAGCGCGCCCTCTACGAGGGAGGGGTGCGGGTCCCCTTCATCGCGGTGTGGCCCGGAGTGATCAAGCCGGGAAGCACCTCCTATCATGTGCTTGCCTTCTGGGATGTGATGCCGACTCTCCGGGAGCTGAGCGGTGCGATGCCTCAGGAGCAGACCGACGGGATCTCCTTTGCCCCTACCCTCTTCGGTCGGGGCGAACAGGCGGAGCACCCATACCTCTACTGGGAATTTCACGAGGAGGGGGGACGACAGGCGGTCCGTATGGGTCAGTGGAAGCTGATCCGCCAGCAGGTCAGTGACGCCTCGCGGACGTACGAGGAGCTCTTCAATCTCTCCGCTGATCCGGGCGAGCTACGGGATGTCTCCGCCGACTACCCGGAGGTGGTCCGGCAACTGGGCGACCTGATCGACCGGTCGCACCGGCCGAGCAAGGACTTCCCGCTACTCCCTCAGGAGAAATAATAGCAAAAAAAAGCCCCCCTCACGACCTAAGTCGCAAGGGGGGCTTTTTGGTATCGTCAGAGTAGCTTACTTGCCCTGCAGAGTCAGTGTCTGGAGGTACTTCTCAGCATTGGCAGCGGAGGGAGAGGACGGGTAGCTCTCCTTTACCTTGGTGTATGCCTCCTTAGCCTTATCGGTCTTACCGAGAGCCTCATAAGCAAGACCTGCCTTGATGAGATAGATCGGCGAGAGGAGCATATTGTCAGCCTTCTTGGCTGCATCCTCGAAGTAGCCGACCGCCTTATCGTACTGATCGCCCTCGACGTAGCAGTCACCGATCAGACCAATGACGCTCGGCTGGAGCATCATGTCCTTGGAGCTAAACTTATCCAGCTGCTTGATAGCGCTCTGGTAGTCGCCCAGCTGGTAGTAGCAGACACCAGCGTAGGCGTGAGCCACATTGCCAGAGGGAGTATTGCCGTAGTCGCTAATGATATCGAGGAAACCCTTCACATCGGCACCATTGCCCTTGAGAGCGGTCTCAAATGAGTCTCTCTCGAAGAGCTGCTCGGCACGGAAGATCTGCTCCTCCGCCTTTGCCCGATGCGGCATCATATAAGCGTTACGATAGAGGATGATACCGCCAATCACTACGATGGCAGCAACGAGGCAGATGATAAGCGTCCGCCTATTCTTCTTCATGTAATCCTCTGCCCTACTTCCGGTCTCGGCTGAGGTTGCCTCCTTATTGAGGTCTTGGGTATTGCTTTGCTTACTCATGAGTTAGCTTCTTATATATAGACTACGGACTAACTGCGCAAAGGTAGTAAAAACAATCCGATAAAGCGATAGACCGGCTTAACTATTTACTGCGAGGGCATTGAAGGGCTAATTCGCATTTTGATGTGCTGGGAGGGGGAGGATGGTGAAAGGGGGTTTG
>NZ_UQJH01000028.1 GCF_900541275.1 uncultured Porphyromonas sp. | reverse complement strand
AACATCGCCAACTTCCTCCGGTCAAACTCCACCCCCATTCTGAGGTACTTCTACCGCAGGGAGAGCAACGCCAAGGCGGAGGCTCTCAACCAAAATCTCCAGCGCTTCATCAGCGTCAACATGGTGCTAGAAACACCGACTTCTTTCTCTACCGAGTTGCTCTCCACTTTTCCTGAATCCCTCTCCTCAACAAAGGTAATCTCTATTTCCCTCCCCCTCCCAGCACATCAAAATGCGAATTAGCCCAAGAGCGGGGTCGGGCGATGCGTAAGAGCTTGAATGACTTGCAGTAGAGGGAAGTATTTCGTACCTTTGCACTCCGAAGCGATGGGGTGTACCCTGTCGCGAGCGAGAAATAGCCTGGCAGTCACGCCGGTAAGGTGCGTGATGGCGGGCGGTGAATCGATTATAGGTTTTATTATCAAAGCAAGATGCCAACAATTCAACAGCTAGTCCGTAGTGGTCGCAAGAGCCTCCAGGAGAAGGGCAAGAGCCCGGCTCTCCAGGGATGCCCCCAGCGTCGCGGCGTCTGTGTCAGGGTCTATACCACGACCCCTAAGAAGCCTAACTCAGCGATGAGGAAGGTGGCACGTGTCCGTCTGACGAATGGCAGGGAGGTCAATTGCTATATCCCCGGTGAGGGTCACAACCTCCAGGAGCACTCTATCGTGCTCGTCCGTGGTGGTCGTGTGAAGGATCTCCCCGGTGTGCGCTACCACATCGTCCGCGGTACTCTCGATACCGGCGGCGTAGCGGATCGCAAGCAGCGTCGCAGTAAGTACGGCGTGAAGAGACCTAAGGAGAAGAAGTAAGCCAAGCGGCGACTTCGACTACCGAAGTACTTATTTTTATCATCTCCCCTCACCCGCCTCGTGCGGTGTCCGGTCAGTGGATCGCGGCAGTAGGGTAGAGCGTATAATGTAGCAAAGGAGAGCAGAGTGAGAGCACTGCGATCGAGAGTGACCATCAATTTGGCCCTACCGGGAGTAGGCAGGCTAAGCCGAAGGATCCCGGTGAGTAAGATCGAGAAAGTGTCTGAGATATCTCCATCACACTCTCTGACTTAATGAAATAGCGGCGGTATGCCGGTCTTATATCTGAGACGGACCGCATACCCTATGCTGGCTGAGGTCTCCTATGTGAGACATAGCGTCGCTATAGTATCGGAGCCCCATCCTTGCGTACGAGGATGCTGTCGGTAGGTAGCAAGGTATTGCTGAGACAGAGCGGACCTATGAAGCGGCGGGAAGAGTCCCGCAGGTGGAGGTTAGCGTGGACGAAGAGAAGCTTATGTCCGGTCGGTAGGCGGATGCAGTCCGGGGATGGATCCCGATGGGGACCCGACCTTATGATAAGGAGCCTCATCCCATACTAAGAAGAGAACATATCGGGAGCAGCGCGCTCACCGCCGAGGTGGCGCTGCGCAGGTGACCACGGGTATAGTAATGACGGGCATCGGAATGGGATGCCACCCGGGACCCCACTTGCCAGACGTTCCTACAGGATCATCGGTGTCGCACCCCTCCCACAGCTCTGGAGCTTTCGCTCCGTGGTCACTCCCCCGCGGGAGGCCCGGTAGCTGAGTAAGAGAGCGTAAGTCAAAACTAAGAGAAATGAGAAAATTTTCCAAGAAACAAAGGGCTATCCTTCCTGATCCCGTCTATGGAGATCGGAAGGTGACGAAGTTCGTCAACCATATGATGCTTGACGGAAAGAAGAATCTTTCCTTCAAGATCTTCTACAACGCCTTGGACATCGTCAAGGATAAGATGGCCAAGGAGGAGAAGACCCCTATCGAGATCTGGAAGCAGGCTCTCGAGAACGTCACTCCCCAGGTGGAGGTGAAGAGCCGCCGTATCGGTGGTGCCAACTTCCAGGTGCCTACTCAGGTAACCCCGGAGCGCAAGGAGTCCATCTCTATGAAGAACCTCATCGGCTACGCTCGCAAGAGAGGTGGTAAGACCATGGCTGAGAAGCTCGCTGCTGAGATCATGGACGCGTACAATCAGCAGGGCGGTGCCTTCAAGCGTAAGGAGGACATCCACCGTATGGCTGAGGCTAACCGTGCCTTCGCTCACTTTCGTCTGTAATCCACAACCTATATAAGTAAGAAAGAAGTCACAATGGCTGCTAAAAATCACCTGGAACTCACACGCAATATCGGTATCATGGCTCACATCGATGCCGGTAAGACTACCACCTCGGAGCGTATCCTCTACTACACCGGACTGATCCACAAGATCGGTGAGGTGCACGAGGGTGCCGCTACGATGGACTGGATGGAGGAGGAGCAGGAGCGTGGTATCACCATCACCTCCGCCTGCACCACCGCCTTCTGGCCCTATAAGGATAAGAAGTATAAGCTCAACCTGATCGACACTCCCGGACACGTCGACTTTACCGCTGAGGTGGAGCGCTCGCTCCGCGTCCTCGACGGTGCCATCGAGACCTTCGACTCCGTTGCCGGCGTACAGCCGCAGAGCGAGACCGTATGGCGTCAGGCTGAGAAGTACGGTGTGCCCCGTCTCTGCTACGTCAATAAGATGGACCGCAGCGGTGCCAACTTCCTCAAGGCCGTCAAGTCTATGCGTGATATGCTCGGTGCTAACGCAGTGCCAATCCAGCTGCCTATCGGTGCGGAGGAGAATTTCAAGGGCGTCATCGACCTGATCCGCATGTGCGCCATCTACTGGCACGACGAGACCATGGGCGCTGACTACGAGGTAGACGAGATCCCCGCCGAGCTGATGGAGGAGGCTGAGCACTGGCGCGAGTCGATGCTCGAGGCTCTGGCTGATGTAGACGACACCATTATGGAGAAGATGCTGGAGGATCCCTCCACCATCACCGAGGATGAGATCCTCGCCGCTCTCCGTAAGGGCACCCTCGACCTGACGGTCAATCCCGTCATCTGTGGCTCTTCTTTCAAGAATAAGGGCGTGCAGCCGCTCCTCGATGCGATCTGCGCTTTCCTCCCCAGCCCGATCGACCAGGATACCATCACCGGTACCGATCCTCTCGACGAGAGCGTGAAGATCACCCGTACCGTGGAGCACGACTCTCCCCTGACGGCACTCGCCTTCAAGGTGGCATCCGATCCCTACGTTGGTCGTCTCTGCTACTTCAGAGTATATACCGGTCACCTCGATGCCGGCTCCTACGTCTACAACAGCCGTACCGAGAAGAAGGAGCGCATCAGCCGTCTCTACGAGATGTTCTCCAATAAGCAGAATCCTATGGACACCATCGACACCGGTGATATCGGTGCCGGAGTGGGCTTCAAGGATATCCGCACCGGTGACACCATCTGCGACCCGGACGCTGAGCCGATCCTCCTCGAGTCGATCACCTTCCCCGATCCGGTGATCAGTATCTCTGTAGAGCCCAAGACTCAGGCCGATACCGAGAAGCTCGACAGTGGTCTCCAGAAGCTTGCTGAGGAGGATCCGACCTTCCAGGTACGCACTGACGAGGAGACCGGTCAGACGATCATATCCGGTATGGGTGAGCTCCACCTCGACATCATCGTGGAGCGCCTGAAGCGTGAGTTCAAGGTGGAGGCCAATGAGGGTCGTCCCCAGGTAAGCTACAAGGAGGCGATCGCCAATACCGTCCAAGTCCGTCAGGTCTACAAGAAGCAGACCGGTGGTCGTGGTAAGTTTGCCGACATCCTCGTGGAGGTAGGCCCTGGCGATCCCGACTCTGAGACTCCGCTGCAGTTTGAGGACAGCGTGAAGGGCGGTAACGTGCCGAAGGAGTACATCCCCTCCGTACAGAAGGGCTTCGAGAAGGCTATGCAGAGCGGTGTCCTCGCCGGATATCCTCTTGATCACCTCAAGGTGACCCTCCTCGATGGTAGCTTCCACCCGGTGGACTCTGATCAGCTCTCCTTCGAGGTAGCAGCGATGCAGGCCTTCAAGAAGGCGTGCGAGGAGGCCTCTCCGATCCTTCTTGAGCCCGTTATGAAGCTCGAGGTGGTGACCCCCGAGGACTACATGGGTGACATCATCGGTGACCTGAATAAGCGTCGCGGTATGGTCCAGGGCATGGACTCCGGATCCAATAACGACCGCATCGTCAAGGCTCACGTGCCGCTCGCCGAGATGTTTGGCTACGTGACCGATCTCCGCACCATCTCCAGTGGTCGTGCCAGCAGCACGATGGAGTTTGATCACTTCGAGCCGATGAGCACCAACATCGCTAAGCAGGTGCTCGAGGAGAAGCACGGTCGTGCCGACCTCTTGAAGTAATAGACAATCATCACCATATTACGATAGTCAATCACATGAATCAGGTAATCAGGATCAAGATCAAGTCCTACGACCATACTCTGGCAGACAAGTCTGCAGAGAAGATCGTGAAGGCTGTCGACACGACCGGAGTGACCGTACGCGGTCCTATCCCACTGCCGACGCACAAGCGCATCTTTACGGTCAATAGGTCGACCTTCGTCAATAAGAAGAGCCGTGAGCAATTTGAGCTCTGCACCTATAAGCGACTGATCGATCTCGTCAATGCCAATACCTCCACCGTCGACGCTCTGGCTCGCCTCGAGCTGCCCAGCGGTGTGGATATCGAGATCAAGACCGATCTCTAAGCTCTACGAGATAAGTATTACAACCAATTACTAACTCACTAAATCAAGACTGAAATGCCAGGATTGTTAGGAAAGAAAATCGGAATGACATCCGTCTTCAGTGCCGAGGGGAAGAATATCCCATGCACTGTTATCGAAGCCGGTCCTTGCGTCGTTACTCAGGTCAAGACTGTGGAGAAGGATGGCTACAGCGCCGTCCAGGTAGGCTACGAGGACATCGCTGAGAAGCATGTCACGAAGCCCCTCCAGGGTCACTTCAAGAAGGCCGGAGCAACGCCCAAGAGACACTTGGCCGAGTTCAAGGATTATGCTAAGGAGCTCAAGGAGGGCGACGAGCTGACGGTGGATATCTTCAAGGATACCCCCTTCGTCGACATCTGTGGTATCTCCAAGGGTAAGGGCTTCCAGGGCGTCGTGAAGCGTCACAACTTCGGCGGGGTCGGCCAGTCCACCCACGGTCAGAAGAACCGCCTCCGCGCTCCCGGATCTGTCGGTGAGTGCTCTACCCCGTCTCGCGTCCTCCCCGGTATGCGTATGGCAGGACAGGATGGTAACGTCCGCATCACCGTCCAGAACCTCCGCATCATCAAGGTGATGCCCGAGCAGAACGTCCTCGTCGTCAAGGGCAGTGTCCCCGGCGCTAAGGGATCTATCCTTTTAATCGAGAAGTAAGACAGAAGATATGGAACTGAACGTACTAAATATTAAAGGTGAAGAGACCGGACGCAAGGTGACCCTCGATGATGCCATCTTCGGCATTGAGCCCAATGATCACGCGATCTACCTCGACGTCAAGAGCCATATGGCCAACCGTCGCAGCGGGACCGCTAAGACCAAGGAGCGTAGTGAGAATGCCCACAGCACCCGCAAGCTCTTCCGTCAGAAGGGTACCGGTGGCGCTCGTCGTGGTGACACGAAGAGCCCGATCCTGATCGGCGGTGGTACGATCTTCGGCCCCCGTCCCCGTGATTATGAGCAGAAGGTGAATCGCAAGACCAAGCGCCTTGCCCGCCTCTCAGCACTTACTTACAAGGCTAAGGATAACGCCATCGTCGTCGTCGAGGACTTCACGATGGACAGCTACAAGACCAAGGACTTCGCCGCCATCCTCAAGGCCCTCAAGATCGAGGACAAGAAGGATCTCTTCCTCCTCCACGAGGCAAGCGAGCAGGTGCGCAAGTCCGGTGCCAATATCTCCAACGTCACCTTTGCCGAGCCTGTCGCCGTCAATACCTACAAGGTACTCGACGCTGACTGCCTCATCTTCTCTGAGAGCGGACTCGAGGCACTCACAGCTCAGCTCAGCCGTGAGGAGAAGTAATCATAAGAGTAGTAAGAGAAGAATATCATGGGAATACTGATCGCACCTCTCATCACTGAGAAACAGACCGACATCACCGAGGCCATGCCTACCCGCTATGGCTTCAAGGTGCAGTACAGCGCCGATAAGAGCGACATCCGCAAGGCTGTCGAGGAGACCTATGGCGTCCATGTACTCAAGGTCAATACCATGCGCTACTCCGGTAAGAAGGAGTCGCGCTATACCAAGCACGGCTTCGTCGAGGGACGCAAGCCCGCGTATAAGAAGGCTATAGTAACGATTGCCGAAGGCGAGACGATCGACTTCTTCGGTAACATTTAATACACGACATGGGAGTACGTAAACTGAAGCCCACCACTCCGGGCCAGAGAAAGAAAATTATTGGTACGCACGAGGAAGTTACTACCAACGTACCAGAGAAGTCCCTTGTAGTCGGTAAGAAGAGCACCGGCGGTCGCAACAACACCGGTAAGATGACCATCCGCTATCGCGGTGGTGGTCACAAGCGTAAGCTCCGCATCATCGACTTCAAGCGTCGCAGAGACGATATCCCCGCTACGGTTAAGAGCATCGAGTACGATCCTAATCGGTCGGCTCACATCGCTCTGATCTACTATGCGGACGGTGTCAAGTCCTACATCATCGCACCCACCGGCCTCAAGGTCGGCCAGACCGTCATGAGTGGCGAGAACGCGGTGCCTGAGGTAGGCAACTCTCTGCCTCTGGGCAAGATCCCCGTAGGTACGGTGATCCACAATATCGAGCTTCGTCCCGGTCAGGGAGCCAAGATGGTCCGCAGTGCGGGCAACTTCGCACAGCTCACCTCTCGCGAGGATACCTACGTGGTGATCTCACTGCCGAGCGGTGAGACCCGCCGCATCCTCTCCGCCTGCCGCGCAACCGTCGGTAGCGTCAGCAACGGTGAGCACTCCCTCGAGGAGAGCGGTAAGGCCGGTCGCAGCCGCTGGCTCGGTCGCCGCCCCCACAACCGAGGCGTCGTGATGAACCCTGTAGACCACCCGATGGGTGGTGGTGAGGGTCGCGCCTCCGGTGGTCACCCGAGAAGCCGCAAGGGCCTCTACTCTAAGGGTCTTAAGACTCGTCGTCCTAAGAAGCAGTCCTCCAAGTACATTATCGAGCGTCGTCAATCCAAGCGTAATAGCAAGGGTACGAAGTAAGCCTCTTTTTACCTAGACAAAAATAGAGAATACAGAATATGAGCCGTTCACTTAAGAAAGGACCGTATATCAGCGTGAAGCTCGAGAAGCGTATCTTGGAGATGAATGAGAAGAACGAGAAGAATGTCATCAAGACGTGGAGTCGTGCTTCGATGATCTCTCCCGACTTCGTCGGTCATACGATCGCTGTACATAACGGACATAAGTTTATCCCCGTATTCGTCACTGAGAATATGGTGGGTCACAAGTTGGGCGAATTTGCACCTACCCGTACCTTCAAGGGTCACACAGGTAACCGCAAATCCTAAGGCCGGTAATCGAAATCATATAGAATAGAACTATGGGTAATCGAAAGAAAGAATCTGCTAAGGCCCGCAAGGAGGCTCAGCAGTCACTATACTTTGCCAGCCTGACCAATATCGCCTCCTCTCCCCGTAAGATGCGCCTCGTGATCGATATGGTCCGTGGCATGGAGGTCAATAGGGCACTGGCTGTCCTCAGATACTCTAATAAGCGCGCCTCCGAGGTCGTCGGCCGCACCCTCAAGAGTGCTGTCGCCAACTGGGAGCAGAAGAATGAGCAGCACGCCGACGAGGGGCAGCTCTACATCAGCAAGATCTACGTCGACGAGGCTCCTACGCTCAAGAGGATGCGCGCCCGTGCTCAGGGCCGTGGCAATCGCGTCCGCAAGAGAAGAAGCAATCTGACGATCTATGTCGATGCACGTGATAACGCTATTAACGAGTAAACTTCCATGGGACAAAAGACTAATCCAATAAGCAATCGCCTCGGTATCATCCGTGGCTGGGACAGCTCGTGGTTTGGCAAGAAGGCTAACGTCGCTGAGACAATCTACGAGGATCATAAGCTCCGCACCTACCTCAATACCCGACTGACCGACAGCGGTGTAGCCCGCATCGTCATCGAGCGTACCCTCAAGCTGATCACCATCACCATCTGCACCGCACGTCCCGGACGTATCATCGGCCCCGGCGGCAGCGAGGTGGATAAGCTCAAGGAAGAGCTCAAGAAGATCACCGACAAGGAGGTCCAGATCAATATCTTCGAGGTACGTCGCCCCGACATGGAGGCTGCTATCGTCGCCGACAGCATCGCCCGCCAGATCGAGGGTCGCGTCAATTACCGCCGTGCCGCCCGTAATGCCATCGGTAACGCCATGCGTGCCGGTGCCGAGGGTGTCAAGGTGCTCCTCAACGGTCGTCTCAATAATGCTGAGATGGCACGTAGCGAGACCTTCAAGGAGGGTCGCATCCCGCTCCACACCTTCCGTGCCGATATCGACTACGCGATGGAGACCGCTCACACCAAGGTGGGTGCCATCGGTGTCAAGGTATGGATCTGCCGTGGCGAGGTCTATGGCAAGAAGGATCTGACGCTCGACTTCAGCCAGCCCCGCAATGAGGCCGGTCGCGGTGGACGTAACGATCGCGGAGGACGTAATGATCGCGGAGGACGTCGCGGCGGTGCCCGTGGTGGTCGTCGCGGTGGTCGCGGTGGTCGCCGCAGCAACGGCGGCAGGACCGAGGGCGGAGCACAGGCATAAGAGTGGCTCCTATGCAGTGGAGACAGATCCTCGACGGCTGCCACAGGCAGGCAGAGAGAGCATAAGTCAGCCGCTGCACCCCAAGTTATTTTATCAAGAATTGGCTAGATAATACAGCATAATGTTACAACCCAAGAAGACCAAGTTCCGGAGAGTCCATAAGGGTAAGATGAAGGGCAACGCCCATCGTGGTACCCAGCTCGCCTTCGGAAGTTTCGGATTGAAAGCCATGGGGACCACTTGGCTCACCGGTCGTCAGATCGAGGCCGCTCGTATCGCCCTCACTCGCTACATGGAGCGTAAGGGACAGGTATGGCTCAGGATATTCCCCGACAAGCCCATCACCAAGAAGCCTTTGGACGTACGTATGGGTAAGGGTATGGGAGATCCCGTCGGCTTCGTCGCTCCCATCACGCCCGGTCGCATCATCTTCGAGATCGATGGCGTTAGCTACGACATCGCCAAGGAGGCCCTTCGCCTCGCAGCGCAGAAGCTCCCCATCGACACCAAGTTCATCGTCCGCAGGGACTTTGAGAAGTAATCACTCAGAGCATAGAATAGTAGTATGAAAAATCAAGAGATTAGAGAGCTCACTATCCAGGATCTGAGAGAGCACGTCAAGCAGGAGTCTGCCAAGCTCGACCAGCTGCGTATGCAGCACAGCGTCACTCCTCTCGATCGTCCCACAGAGATCACCAATCAGCGCCGACTCGTCGCTCGTCTCCGGACGATCCTCCACGAGAAGGAAATCAATGAATCCCTTAAGAATTAAGTGCGGTCATGGAAGAAGTAAAAGAGACAAGCAGAAACCTGCGCAAGGTTAGACAGGGTGTCGTCGTCAGCGACAAGATGGATAAGACCATCGTCGTCGCCGTACGGTGGAAGGAGAAGCACCCTCTGTATGGTAAGTTCATCGCCAAGACGAAGAAGTACCACGCACATGATGAGGCCAATGAGTGCCACGAGGGTGATACCGTACGCATCATGGAGACCCGCCCTCTGTCTAAGAGCAAGCGCTGGAGAGTCATCGACATCGTCGAGAGAGCGAAGTAATCGACCGACTAACCACCACAAGACAATTTTAGGACAGAGTTATGATACAGCAAGAATCCAGACTGACAGTTACCGATAACAGCGGCGCCCGTGAGGCCCTCTGTATCCGTGTGCTCGGTGGTACCCACCGTCGGTACGCCTCCGTAGGCGACACCATCGTGGTCACCGTCAAGAGCGTGATCCCCTCCTCCGATATGAAGAAGGGAACCGTCAGCAAGGCCGTCATCGTACGCACCAAGAAGGAGATCCGCCGCGAGGACGGTTCCTACATCCGCTTCGACGACAACGCCTGCGTACTCCTCTCTCCCTCAGGTGAGCTGAGAGGGACCCGTATCTTTGGCCCCGTGGCTCGTGAGATACGTGCCGTGAATATGAAGATCGTTTCTCTAGCGCCTGAGGTGCTCTAAGCACCTTGCGCGACCGGGACACCCCCGGTGAGACTCAGCATCCTATAGAGAAATAAGAGAATATCATGAGAAAGTTACACATAAAGAAGGGCGACATCGTCTTCGTCAATTCCGGCGAGGACAAGGGCTCGAAGGGTCGCATCCTGGAGGTCAATCCCTCCAAGGAGACGGCCATCGTCGAGGGCGTTAATTTCATCACACGCCGCACCAAGCCTAATGCCAAAAACCCCCAGGGGGGTATGGTCAAGAGAGAGGCTCCGGTGCATATCTCTAAGCTCAATCCTGTCGACCCCGACACTCAGAAGCCTACCCGTATCCATCGTCAGAAGGACGACAATGGACGCTCTCAGCGCGTCGCTAAGTCGGGCAAGGTCCTGGACTAATATAGATAGAGATTACTATGTCGATCGCTAAGAATATCAAGGAAGACTACAAGGAGCGGATCATCCCCGCGATGATGAAGGAATTTGGGTACACCTCCACCATGCAGGTGCCCCATCTCGTCAAGATCGTCATCAGCCGCGGACTCGGAGACGAGCACGAGGATAAGAAGCTCATCGAGATCGCAGCTAATGAGCTGGCGATGATCACCGGCCAAAAGGCTGTCATCACCCGATCCAAGAAGGATATCTCCAACTTCAAGCTCCGTAAGGGTATGCCCGTCGGTGCTATGGTGACCCTCCGTCGCGGACAGATGTACGACTTCCTCGACCGCCTGATCAATATCGCCCTGCCGCGTATCCGTGACTTCAAGGGTCTCGAGACCCGCATGGATGGTCGTGGTAACTACACCTTCGGTGTCGATGAGCAGATCATCTTCCCGGAGATCGTTCTGGACACTGTCCCGAAGATCCTCGGTATGAATATCACCATCGTCACCTCCGCAGAGACTGACGAGGAGGGCTACGCACTCCTCCGCGAGTTTGGTCTCCCCTTTAAGAAAAATACCAAGAGCAAGAAAGCAACCAAGTAATTATGGCCAAGAAATCCATGGTGGCGCGCGAAGTAAAGCGCCAGAAGCTCGTCGATAAGTACGCTGAGAAGCGTCAGGCGCTCAAGGAGGCCGGTGACTACGAGGGACTGCAAAAGCTCCCGCGCAACGCCTCCCCCATCCGCCTGCACAATCGCTGCAGCATCACCGGACGTCCCCGCGGATATATGCGTTTCTTCGGTCTCTCACGCATCCAGTTCCGTGAGATGGCCTCCAAGGGACTCATCCCCGGTGTCAAGAAGTCCAGCTGGTAAGCCTTTCGGCTACAGAGTGATTCGCTTTATCTTTCCTGATACAGCAATCACCGCCAGATAGGCAACCAAGACTTAAGGGGTCCCCTCAGCCTGAAGTGCTGAGGGGACCCCTTGGCGTTTGTGGTCAGGAAGATAGCTTAGTGATCTCCGCCACCTTCTTCTCCCAGTAATGTAGACTTATACATCTGATATATCCACTCGTTGGGAGCGTTGATGGCTATGATATTGGTGCCGTCAGAGAGGTAGTAGACGTTTTCTTTTCGATGGGTGATATAGGAGGTGAAGTTGCGCCCGTCCCCGCTCTTCCACTTGCCCCAGTACCCAAATAGCCCCCCGGATGCACAGCGGCGAATGGCCCCATCATTTATTAGGTCTTGACCGGTAAGGAGTATGGGATAGTTTTCCCGAGAGATTATACGAGTGTAGCCAAGGAAGTGTATCCTTATTTTCTGAGAATCGCGATCAAAAGACTCTCGGAAGGGGTAGAAGAATAGGGGAACGATTGCTGTCAGAGCTGCTATACTAATGACTATCCACTTCATTGCACCACTCTGATGAGCAAGACCCTCATACATCATGTAGGCGCACAGGATGAGTATGGTAATGGTGATCCAGATAGCGAAACTATCCGTCGAAGGGTGGTATGTATTCATTACGATGGCTACTTCAGTCCACAATAGTACTCCTCCAAATCTACTCAAAAAGGTTTATGTCTAGGCAACACTATGTGCGGTGTGGTGTATTTTGCAAGCGGTTTCCAAGGCTAATTCGCATTTTGATGTGCTGGGTGGGGGAGTAAAAAGAGATTACCTTTGT
>NZ_UQJH01000027.1 GCF_900541275.1 uncultured Porphyromonas sp. | reverse complement strand
CTTTCTTGCTGTTCATTTCTGCTCCTCTATGTGTGTACTTTTCTAGGACACCACACTGCGGTAAATGTGGTAACTTTGCGTCAAAAGAGCAGAGAGCCATGACAGAGAGACTTATCAAATACCGGAGACGCCCCACCACCGCGGTGCACGTCGGCGACCAACTCCTCATCGGAGGGGGGTACCCGATCGTGATCCAGTCGATGGCCAATGTGGATACCAACGACATCGAGGCGAGCGTAGCGCAGGCGAAGCGCATCGCCGAGGCGGGAGGAGAACTGGTTCGCTTCACGACACAGGGCGTGAGGGAGGCGAGGGCGATAGGTCTGATACACGACCGGCTCCGGGAGTCCGGCAGTCGGATCCCGCTGGTTGCCGATGTGCACTTCAATCCCAAGGCCGCCTACGAGGCTGCCAAGCATGTGGAGAAGGTGCGGATCAATCCGGGCAACTTCTACGACCCGGCCCGCGTCTTTGAGCGGGTGGAGTACACCGACGCTGAGTATGCACACGAGCTGGAGGAGCTACAGAGTAAGTTTGGCGACTTCCTCGACCACTGCCGATCGTACGGCACGGCGATCCGGATAGGGGTCAATCACGGGTCACTCTCCGACCGGATCATGTCTCGCTACGGGGACACGGCGCCGGGGATGGTGGAGAGCTGCATGGAGTTCCTCGAGGTGTGTCGGCGAAAGGGCTTTGACGACGTCGTGATCTCGCTCAAGTCCTCCAATACCGTGCTGATGACGGAGGCGGTGCGCCTGCTGGTGAGCGAGATGGAGAGGAGGGACATGCACTACCCGCTCCACCTCGGCGTGACCGAGGCGGGGGATGCCGAGGACGGTCGCATCAAGAGCGCCGTCGGCATCGGTGCCCTGCTGAGTGAGGGACTGGGCGACACCATCCGCGTGTCACTGAGCGAAGCACCGGAGCAGGAGATCAAGCCGGCAAGGATCTTGGTCGAGTGCGTGGAGCAGGCCGCCGAGGCTGAGCCCATTTCGCTCGACTCCTTATCCGTCACCCCCCATCCCGTGAGACCATCGAGTACGCCCTTGGTCATCGGGGAGGTCGACACCTATGAGAGAGACTGCTGTCCCGACCTGGTACGCTCTGATCCCCGCTTAGTGACGGTCACTGACAGGGAGGCACTCCGCGGGGAGATCCCCGATCTCCCGGAGGGGGGACATCTGATAATCCGGATCACCCACCCCGATGTGCCCGCTATGCTGAGGGCACTGGATGAGGTGATGACCACACCATATATAATAGGCATCTCCGCCGAGGGCCGGGCGGACGAGGCAGCGGTCAGGCTCGGCTATGCGCTTGGCTCAGCCCTTCTGCGCGGGCAGGGAGAGGGGCTCTACGTCTCGGGCACACACTTAAGCAACAGCGAGGCGGTGCGGCTCGCCTTTGGACTCCTACAGGCAAGCCGGAGGAGGATCTCAAGGACCGAATTCATCTCCTGCCCCGGCTGTGGGCGGACGCTCTTTGACCTCCAGGAGACGGTCGCAAGAGTGAAGGCTGCCACCTCACACCTCAAGGGACTTAAGATAGGGGTGATGGGCTGCATCGTGAATGGCCCCGGGGAGATGGCGGACGCAGACTACGGCTACGTGGGGTCGACACCCGGACGGGTCGACCTCTACCACGGCAAGGAGCGAGTGCGGCGCGGCATCCCGCAGGACGAGGCGGTGGATCACTTGGTCGACCTCATCAAGGAGTGCGGCGACTGGAGGGAAAAGGAAGCATGATGGACGAGGACGAGCTGGACGAGCGGATGCACGAGGGGCTCTACGAGCGACCCAATAATGGCTTCCCCGCCCGAGGAAGCATAGAGGTGATCGTGGGGTCGATGTTTTCCGGCAAGACGGAGGAGCTCATGCGCCGTCTCAGGAGGGCAGTGATCGCACGCCAGCGGGTGCAGGTATTTAAGCCCCTGATAGATACTCGCTACTCTCAGGGGGACGTGGTCAGCCACGATCGCAATACGCTCGAGGCTACCGCTGTGGCGCGCCCGGAGACGATCCTTCTCCTGAGCTCGGATGCTCAGGTGGTGGGGATCGATGAGGGGCAGTTCTTTGACACTTCCTTAGTAGATATTTGCCTACAGATGGCCGATAGCGGCATCAGGGTGGTTGTATCGGGACTGGATATGGACTACGAGCGGAAGCCCTTTGGCTGCATGCCACGCCTGATGGCGGTCGCCGATCGGGTCCTCAAGGTACACGCCATCTGCGTTTCCTGTGGTGCCCCCGCCCTATACTCCTACCGCCTGGTCTCCGACCAGAAGCAGGTACTCGTCGGGGCAAAAGCGGAATACGAGCCCCTCTGTCGCAATTGTTATCTCAAGCGTCTCAAGCACCTATGAATACATCCACAAAGACTGACCAAGAGAGGGCGGACCGACTCACCCCTGACCCATCAGGAAAGATCACGCTGGTGCCGATCGGCGGGCTGGGAGAGCGGCTTCGTGCCGTGGCCTCGACCATTGCCCTGGCGCGGAAGTACTGCCGACCACTGGAGATCATCTGGTTTGAGACCGATGACTTTATGGCTCCGTCCAATCGACTTTTTACCCTCGACCCTCAGATGAGGAGGGAGGAGATCACGATCCGAGAGGCGAAGTGGACCGACTGGATCAGCAACCGCTATCCCGACAAGGGGAATGTGTGGGTCTCGGCGCCCTTCCTGATGGTCTCCTACGACAGCGTGCTGACGGACAGCAAGATCAAGGAGCTGCAGGCGCATGCGCCGGAGCAGCTGGAGCTGATATTCCGCCGGAGACACCACCGGCTATTCATCGAGACTGGGATGGAGCTGACTCGCTCGCGAGATATGTACAGCCCACTACTTCCCAATATCGAGGTGATCAACGTGCGCAACTCTCGCCTCTCCTCGTGGCACAACAATATCGTCGGGATCCACATAGACCGCGACTCCGCCGTATCGATGCAGGACAGCCCGATAGAGCTCTTCATCAAGCGGATGCATGAGATCGTAGTCGCCGATCCCGGCACCTCCTTCTTCGTCACCACCACCTCTCACAACGAGCGGGAGCGGCTCCAGACGCTCTACAGCTCGAGGATCATTGCCCCCTCCTCTATGTCGGACGGGACGTCAGTAGACGGACTGATCGAGATCTATGGGGACCTGCTCGCGCTCTCCCAAACAACTAAGATCCTCACCACGCCGAATAGCGCCTACAGCGCCGTTGCCTCCACCATGGGACACATCCGATCAGAGGCACTGAGCATCTACTCGTCACCCACGATCATCACCACCTAATATCACACCATGCTCACGCTAAGTCACGTCAGCGTCTCCTTTGGCGCCACCGTACTCTTCTCAGATATCAATCTACAGGTCAATACCGGGGAGCGGATAGCGCTCGCCGGGCGTAATGGTGCCGGGAAGACCACCCTTCTCAATATCATTGCGGGGCTCAACGCTCCGACGGAGGGGTCTGTCGCCTTAGCCAAGGGGGCTGAGATTGGGTACCTGCCACAGTATATGATGCTCAATGATGAGCGAACCGTCCGCGAGGAGGCCCGCAAGGCTTTCTCCAAGGAGCTGGAGCTAAAGGCGACGGTGGACCGGCTGACTGAGGCGGTGGCTACCCGCACCGACTACGACACGGAGGAGTATATGGAGCTGATCCAGCAGCTCGCCAATGCAACGGAGCTGCTCTCTATCTACGACACGTCGCGGATGGAGGCGGAGATCGAGAAGACTCTGAAGGGACTGGGCTTTGAGCAGAAGGACTTCGATCGGCCGACGCGGGAGTTCTCCGGAGGGTGGCGCATGAGGATAGAGCTGGCGAAGATCCTGCTCGGGAGACCCGACCTGCTCTTGCTCGACGAGCCGACCAACCACCTCGACATGGAGTCGATCGTCTGGCTCGAGGACTTCCTGACCGCCTCACCCGCAGCCGTGATTATGGTCTCGCATGACCGCCGATTTCTCGACAACGCCACCACCCGCACCGTGGAGATCTCAATGGGGAAGGCGTATGACTTTAAGGTCAATTACTCTCACTACGAGGAGCTGCGGGAGGAGCGCTTCGAGCAGCAGAAGAGAGCCTACGAGAATCAGCAGAAGATGATCAAGGAGACCGAGGACTTCATCGAGCGCTTTAGGTACAAGCCGACGAAGTCGACCCAGGTGCAGTCCCGGATCAAGGCGCTGGAGAAGATCGACCCGATAGAGATCGACGAGATCGACCGTAAGACGATCCACTTCCGCTTCCCTATGAGCATCCCGTCCGGCGCCTACCCGCTTATCACCAAGGATATGAGGGTCACCTACGACGGCAAGAGGTATGTCCTCGACGGCATCGACCTGACGATCGAGCGGGGCGATAAGATTGCTCTCGTGGGGCGAAACGGCTCGGGTAAGACCACCTTCGTGAGGGCTGTGCTGGGAGAGATCCCGAGTGAGGGGTCAATCAAGATCGGCCATCAGGTGATCACCTCCTACTTTGCACAAAACGAATCCTCTATGCTTGATCCGGAGAAGACGATCCACGACACCATCGACGATGTGGCTGTGGGGGATATCCGCTCACGGATCAACGACATACTGGGAGCCTTTATGTTTGGGGGCGAGACGGCCGACAAGAAGGTGAAGGTGCTGAGTGGTGGCGAGAAAGGGCGTCTCGCGATGATCAAGCTCCTTCTCTCCCCCTCCAACTTCCTCATCCTTGATGAGCCGACCAACCACCTCGACATAGCCTCTAAGGGAGTGCTGAAGGAGGCGATAGCCAATTACGACGGCACGGTGCTGATCGTGAGCCACGACCGTGACTTCTTGGAGGGACTGGTGGACAAGGTGATCGAATTTGAGGACGGGAAGGTCATCAACCATCTTGGTGGTATGGAGGAGTACCTGCGGAAGCTCCACGACCGCAATACAGAGATCAATCAGTCGACAGCAAAGGAGGGCGAAGGAGAGAAGAAAGTGCCCAAGGGTGGAGGACGCGAAGACTATGAGCAGCAGCGGGAGCAGCAGCGACAGATCTCGCGCTTAGAGAAAGCCCTTGCCAAGGCTGAGGAGGCGGTTGATCAGCTCGAGACAGAGAAGACGTCCTTAGAGGATCGCCTGACGATACAGGCCACTCCGGACCTGCTCAATCAGTACGAGGAGGTAGACTATAAGCTGAAGAAAGCGATGAAGGAGTGGGAGAAGTGCGCTGAGGAGCTAGCAGCCTACAGCGACTGATCAGCACAGCTTATAGAGCGGTGAGATCACCCGACGTTGCAGCACTTCGAGCTGCAGATCCAGCCCGGGGCGGACTCCGATTGCGCTGAGTGCGTTGCTCATAGAGTCTTGCGCCACTGAGGGATTGTTATTTTGCCCACTGAGGTGACATAGAGCGAGGAAGCGTAGGTCGGGGTGGTAGTTTCTCGTCACCGTGCAGGCTGCCTCGCTATTGCTGAGGTGCCCGTGACTGCTGAGGATCCGCCTCTTGAGCATCATCGGATAGGGACCTCTCCGCAACATCTCCTCGTCGTAGTTACTCTCGATCACGAGGTAATTTGCTCCCCTAATAGCTGCCTCCACCTCCACAGTCACTTCACCCACATCTGTTATCAGGGTAAAGCAGCCGCGTGGTCCAGTGATCCGATACCCAACATTCTGCGTCGCATCGTGCGGCACCTCAAAGGAGGAGATCTCCATGGCACCCAGCGTGAGTGGCTGACCCAGCTCCATGAGAGCCAAGTGGTTCATCAATCCACCATGCAGGTAGGTGGCGTGGTGAAGTGCCTTATAGACCAGCGGGGAGGCATAGACCGGTATGGAGAAGTCCACGGCAAAGGACTCTAAACCCCGGATATGATCAGCGTGGTCGTGCGTGACAAAGATAGCCGCGAGCTGCTTGGGATCGATCTCCAGCTCCTTAAAGCTCTTCTTAAGCGTGCGGATCCCCAGCCCCGCATCGATCATAATCATTGTGTCGCCACAGGAGAGAAGAGAGGCATTGCCACAGCTACCACTGCTCAGGCTTCGGAAGTAAAAGGCCTCGTGATCTCTGGTCTGATCGGGAAAGAGGGAGGATGCAAACATGTACTATCGTCTCACACGGTCATCTCTCCCCTGAGATTGACCCCCATCAGCCGCTTCACCTCGTCAGAGGACTTACCGCTGCCCAGCAGATGCATCAGCTTCGCGAGAGCGGCCTCTACGGTCATGTCGTGACCGCTCAGCACGCCGGCACCGAGGAGGGTGACACCTGTCGCATAGCGCTCCATCTTCACCTTTCCGACAAAGCACTGCGAGATATTGACGATGATGATCCCCTGAGACGTGGTCTCCTTAAGGATCTCGAGGAAATGCTCCGATGCCGGGGCATTACCGCTACCGAAGGTCCTAAAGACCACAGCCTTGAGCCCCGGGGTCTCAAAGGCTGACGCCACCATGCTCTCCGGCAGTCCCGGGAAGAGCGAGAGGACGAGTATATTGGGATCAAGGTCCAGGTGAAGCCGTAGGTCGCCCTCCCTGAAGTCATTCCGCATCAGCACCTCAGGATGATAGTGGATGTCGATGCCCGCATGTGCGAGACAGGGATAATTGGGAGAGTCAAAAGCCTTAAACTGATCTGAGCTAACCTTCGTACATCGGTTTCCTCTCAGCAGTCGGTTGTCGAAGTAGATGCACACCTCCCTCACGAGGGGATTTCCCATCGGATCCTTTGCCGCAGCAATCTCGATCGACGTGAGCAGATTCTCCTTGCCATCCGTCCGCACCTTACCGATAGGCAGCTGCGACCCGGTCAGCAGGACCGGCTTGCAGAGCCCCTCCAGCATAAAGCTGAGCATGGAGGCGGTGTAAGCCATAGTGTCCGTCCCGTGGAGTATCACGAAGCCGCTGTACTTGTCATAATTCTCCCGAATAGTCAGCGCCATCTCCCGCCAGTGCGTCGGCCCCATCTCGCTGGAGTCAATAACCTGATCGAAGGAGTAGGTATCGATATGGAAGGAGAAGTTATTCACCTCCGGGACATGCTCCTCTATGTAGGCAAAGTCTATCGCCTTCAGCGCACCGGTATCAGGATCCTCGGTCATGCCGATCGTCCCGCCCGTATAGATGAGGAGGACCGCTGTGGAGGGGTCGTAGGGCTTATTGTTGGTCGATTTTCTCATGGTGACTATAGAAGTAAAAAAGGTCAAGCGCAAAGATAGCTATATTATCGGCTCGGTGTCACAGTGACCCCCACCTCGATCACCCCTCGGATGACAGAGTCCCTCAGAAGTGGTCGGAGACTGATGGTATAGAAGCTCGAGGTATCCGGTCGGAAGTCTGATATGATCGCAAAGGGGTACTCCCTCACGATGTAGCCGGTCGTCCGGAGCTTCGCCGACGTGATGGATAGCAGCACCTTAGACTCCTCGAAGCGGTGATCCGGCGTCTCCAAGACTACGCCGATAGGTATCTGGCGCAAGGCAAAGTCGGGAGTCACCCGCACCACACCCTCCACCAGATAGCGCTCACCGGGAGAGGCAGAAAAGGTGTAGAAAAGCTCATCCTCGATAGCCCACTCTGCTCCCTCCAGAGACTGGTAGTAAGAGTAGACCGGCAGCACCCTCCGCCGGCACGCCTGCAAGAGTAGCACCACCAGCAGAGAGGCGACAAAGAGACCATACCGACTGAGCCGCTTCATAGCTCTTTTTTCACTACGAAAGAGTCTACTTGCGAGCCTCACCCCGCGGCTGTCTTGTCCCCTTGGACCGCCCGGACGAGCCACCCTGAGGGCGCCTCCTATTCCGACCATTACGCGACCGCTTGGGACGTGAGTCGTCTCGGGAATTGTCGAAGCGGGAGAGGCTCTCCTCCGACAGTATGTCACTTACCCGACTCAGTCCGGAGAGCTGCTCCTCCTCAGAGTCTGAGACGAGCGATACCGGTTGTATGCCGGCACGATTTTGGTCAATCACCTCGAGGGCTCGCTCCTTGCTGATCGTCACCACCTCGCGCTGCTTGGACGGGGCATCCCCGGTAGAGATATAGGAGACCTGTCCCGCAAGGGTATCCGCCTTGAGGAACGCATAGACACCACGCTGACACTCCAGCCGCACATCTCTCGGTGGCAGCGAACTCTGAGCCTCCGCATAGGTGTCACGCTCATAGTTGAGGCAGCACTTTAGCTTGGCACACTGACCCGCCAGCTTCTGAGGATTGATAGCAATATCTTGTTGGCGGGCCACATTGGTACTGACAGAGTGGAAGCTGGTCATCCACCCCGAGCAGCAGAGCTGTCGTCCGCAGGGACCAATACCACCGATCCGTCCCGCCTCCTGACGAGCACCGATCTGTCTCATCTCCACACGTATGTGGAAGGCGTCTGCCAGCTCTCTGATCAGCTGCCGGAAGTCCACCCTGTGATCAGCGATGTAGTAGAAGATCGCCTTCTGCCCATCACCCTGATACTCCACATCCCCGATCTTCATATCCAGCCCCAGCCTCTTCGCGATCTGACGGCTGCCGATCATCGTCTCGTGCTCTTTCGCCTTGCTCTCCTCGTACTTCTGCAGGTCTAGCGGACGAGCTATGCGATAGATGGTCTTAGGCTGCTCCGGCATCGTGACCCCAAGCTTACGCATCTGGAGATCCACCAGTCGGCCGGTGAGCGAGACCCGCCCTATATCGTGACCGGGAGAGGCCTCGACAGCCACCATGTCGCCCTTGGTGAGGGGAAGGTGAAGATTATTGAGGAAAAACTCTTTGCGGGTGTTCTTGAATTGTACCTCCACGTACGGGTGCTCGTCCAGGGACTCCGGCACGTCGTAGAAGTAATCGTATGTATCCAAATTCCCACTATTGCCCGCCACCGACGGACACTTAGTGTGAGAGTCACTATCTTGTATCATAAAATATTCGGCTTCGCTTTGATAGTCTTGCGAGTATACAAAGGTAGCAAAATGAGATGAGAGGGCTTAGCGACGCCCTTTCCGACTGACGCTAAGGGAGTCCAGCAGGGTCCCACCCTCCCGATAGACCGCTACCCTCAGCACCTTCTGGGTGACAGTCATGATGCCGTAGTACCGCGCTCCACTCTCAGAGGCAATATGCCGCTCCGGCTCCTGCACCGAGTAGGTCTTGTGCGCCGTGCTTAGCCCTATGTAGTGAGGTCCGCCGCCATCGGCATCCCGGTCGTGGGCAAAGATATGGTCGTGTCCTGCCAGCACAAGGTCCACCCCGCATCGGCGAAATAGAGGACCGAGGAGACTATTATTCAGAGGGTTAAATCGGTTCTTCGTCCCGGAGTAAACCGGATGATGAGCACAGACAACGAGGAAGGGCTGATCCTTCCGCTCCCTCAGCACCCGCTCCAGCCACGGACGCTGAGTGCCGATGGACCAGAAGAGGGAGTTGGAGTCGTAGCAGACCACCCGCATATCGGGATAGTCGATATAGTAGGCGTGCCCCACCCTCTCCTCGGGACCATTGTCGGGGTAGTCAAGTACATACTCCCACCGATCATCCACATCGTACATCAGCCCCGCCTCATTCTCATGATCTCCGATCACGGTGATCAGAGGGATGCGCGGTGCCACAGAGGCAAAGGCATCGTAGTACCGTCTCCAGTACTGATCATGAGGGCGCTCAATCAGGTCTCCCACCTGGATCCACGCCGCCGCACCGGGGTGCGCCCTATACAAGCTGTCCATCAGCGGTCGCGTATCATCCCCCCAAGTGTCCTGCACATCACCGATAAGCACAAAGGTCTGAAGGCTGTCCGACGGGATGACGAGCGTGTCTCGATAGGCCTCCACCCCATCACCAGAGGTGATCGTGTAGGGGTACCTCCCCGCCACCAGTGAGGGGATAGTCACACTCTGTACGTGCGTCACTCCGCCGTGCGTCCTTATCTCCTTATGAAAGGGTCCGCTCCGGAAGAGGAGACTGTCCCCACAGAATAGGCGGAGGCTATCCCCGCTGCGATCCGCCCCCGACACCCAAGAGACGACCCGCTCCCGGAGACCATCCTCCCCGGGGGTCAGCTGCACACGCTGCACACTGTCCGAGAGCACATACTCAGGCTCTACAAGCGGCGTGATCCACTTCGACCAATTGAAGCCAACTGTCCCGGTCGTGGTGGCTAATAGCGAAGCCGAGACTATCCGTATAATCTTGCCCATAGGGTCTCGTTGTTAGGTTTATCAGATGTGCAAATGTACCGACATGCCCCCATCTTGACAAGACCGACTGATCGAAATCCTAGCACAATACAATGGATGCCTTCTGGTTTTACATTTGCCTAAGTGTCAAAAACGTGGTACCTTCGCACGATATTAGATCGTACTTGTACGCTTACAACCGAAACAATGGCAACATTAGAGAAACTAAGAAGCAAAGCCGGATGCCTTATCGCCGCAGTAGGTCTCGGCATGGTCGCTTTCATCCTGGGAGACTTGGTCACCGGAGGGAGTGCCCTGTGGAGAGACAGCAAGATGACAGCCTTCTCTGTCAATGGCAATAAGGTCCGCATCGAGGACTACCAGCAGCATGTCAATGCTATGAATGAGCAGATGCGCGCTCAGGGTCAGTCCCTCAACTCCGACCAGACCGTACAGCTCAATAATCAGATCTTCGGCACCATCGTCTCCAATATGGTGCTCCACGACGAGGCTGGCAAGATCGGTCTGAGCATCACTCCTGCAGAGACCTTTGACCTCATCCAGGGTCAAAACATCTCGCCCATCATCCGTCAGCAATTCACGGATCCCAATACAGGAGAGTTCAATAGAGCACAGCTTCTTACGTTCCTTAAGCAACTCAATACCAAGGAGAATTACAGCCCCGAGCAGCAGTCGCAGATCGACCAGATGCGGAGCATGTGGGCTGAGACTGAGACCCAGGTAAGAGACCTCCGACTCCAGGAGAAGTATCTCGGTCTCCTCTCCAAGGCTATCGTAGCTAATAAGCTCGAGGTAGCTCGCGAGACCGAGTACAATAAGACGGTCCAGAACCTCACCTACGTCGGTCGTCGCACGATCGCTCTGCCTGACTCTGCTGTCACGGTAGCCGATGCGGAGATCAAGGACTACTACAATGCGCACAAGGACTACTTCCGCACCGATGCCGGAGCGCACGTGGACGTCATCTACGCCTCCATCGACCCCTCTGAGGCCGACTACAAGGCCGCCGAGGAGGACATCCAATCCGCTCGTGAGGAGCTCATCGCCGGCAAGGATCCCGCTCTCGTGCTCTCCGACTACAGCGATGTGCCCTACGCTGACACCTACATCACCGCTGAGGACATCAATACCCCCTCTATGCCTACGGAGATCGCCAACTTCATCACCACTGCCGAGACCGGCTCCGTCAGTGAGATCATCCCGCAGGACAAGAATTACCTCGTCGCCAAGATCATCAGCCGCAAGCAGGCACCCGAGTCCCTGCTCGTGAGTCACATCGTACTCCCTCCCGCTGGTACGCCCAATGCCCCCGAGGTGAATGCTGATAGTCTCCTCGCTACACTGCAGGCTGCTCCCGCGACCTTTGCCACGGCTGCACGGACCTACTCCCTCGACCGCAACTCCTCTGCTCAGGGCGGTCAGATCGGTTGGCTCACCGAGGCTATGGCAACCAATTACATCGGTCAGGACTTTGCTGAGGCCATCTACTCCGCCCAGGTGGGTGTCCCCTTCTCCTTTACCTCCAAGTACGGTCGGCACATCATCCTCGTCTCTGAGGCAAAGCCTGTGGTAGATAAGTTTAAGGTCGCCCTTGCTGCCAAGGAGGTGACCGCCTCCACGGAGACGCAGACCCAGATCTACAATAACCTCAGCTCCTTCCTCACCTCAAGCAAAGACAAGGATCTCACCCAAGAGGCTCTCAACGCTGGCTACCAGGTACTCAAGGATCAGCTGATCTCCTCCTCGCAGCCCTCTATTGCCCCCGGCATCAGCAACAGTCGTGACATCGTCACCTGGACTATGCAGAATAAGGAGGGTACGATCTCCCCGATCAAGGAGGCTGACGAGAAGTACGTCGTCACCCGCGTCGGTAAAAAGTTCGGCGAGGGCTTTATGCCCATCGAGGTGGTAAAGGATCAGATTTCTGCACTCCTCGCCAATCAGAAGAAGGCAGACCTCCTCTACGATCAGATGATGAGCGCTGACCACTCTTCGCTCGAGGCTTACGCAAGTGCCATCGGCTCATCGATCGACTCACTCAGTTTCGTCAAGTACAGCACCACCAGACTTGAGGGTCTCGGCGTAGAGCCTGGCATCAACGCTGCCGCTGCTGTCGCTGCGCTGAATACCGCTACCCCCGTGAAGGGTCTCAATGGCGTCTATCTCGTCAATGTCCTCTCCCGAGAGGCTGATGCACAGGCGAGCGATGCCACGACGATCAAGACCTCACTTGAGCACTCACTGCAGGGTATGATCCGCGCAACTGCTCTCCAGACGGTCATCTCCAAGGCTAAGATCTCTGACAACAGATACAACTTCTTCTAAGTCTTAGGTCAAGTCAATTATTAAGAAGAGCGACCTCCCTTTGCAAGGGGGGTCGCTCTTCTTGATCGCTATCTGCCGGAGAGGGGCGGCACAGGTACGACGAAGCCACGCCGGGAGCGGATCCCGGCGTGGCTTCAGGGGGTGACTGAGTTGGGATTCGAACCCAAGACCCACAGCTTAGAAGGCTGTTGCTCTATCCAACTGAGCTACTCAGCCAGAGAGTGACCTCGCCACTCATTGACCGTGCAAAGGTACGATATTTAGCTCAAAAGTCTAAGCCCGCAGCCTGCATGCTCTGGGGTAACGCATTTGAGCATTAGGTTAATCAAGTACCGAAGTGGGCTCATCCGTGAGGCACCCGAAGGGTGCTCGCTCCATAGGCATCGGTCATCCGCGAAGCGGTGACCGATGTGCCGATACCCGCCTTGATCCCCTCGACCCCTTGCGGGTCGCCGAGCAGAAATCCCCTTTCCCGGCGCCCCCGTCTTGGCGTCGCATTCCCCGGGCAAGCTTGATAGTGCGACATCCTGACGGGGTCGAGGGATTGCTTGCGACACCTGGTCCACGGGTCTTCGGGGCTAGGGAGTGGGCACGCACAAGGGGTGCTTCGTTCCCCACTCTTCACGATGAGATGAATAGCTTCTGTACCACTCAAATGCGTTGCCACAGCCTGTGTATACTGTAGGACAAGCCGGGAAGGTCAGAAAATGCTACTATCCCTCTGGGATAATTCTTTTACCGATATTAGTGTTGACTAATACCGGTAAAAGAATTCCCTAATATCGGTAATAGACCGAGGGTTGAGCCGGAGACACTTACACTGCCTAAAATCTGCACTAAAAAAGAGAGAGCACCTCGGGCTGACCGAAGTGCTCTCGTGCAACGGAGAGTTGGAGTACGGGGATTCGAACCTCGACAGACAGAACCAAAACCTGTAGTGCTACCATTACACCATACTCCAGTCTGATGTTGGCGCAAAGGTACTGAAAAAGGGGCTAATTCGCATTTTGATGTGCTGGGAGGGGGAGGAAAATAGAGATTACCTTTG
>NZ_UQJH01000026.1 GCF_900541275.1 uncultured Porphyromonas sp. | reverse complement strand
AGTATAATAAGGCACTCTCCGAGCGCCGTGCGAAGTCCTTTGCCGACTACCTCAGCCGCACCCACGGCATCAAGCGGTCCGACATGACCATCGCCGGACGTGGTGAGGACTGGGCAGGCGTGGAGAGGCTCGTCCGCGAGTCGGACCTCAGCTACAAGGCTGACCTGCAGCAGATCATCGACAACTACAGCGGTGACGCCCGCGACCCGAAGGTTCGCGCCCTCAATGGCGGTGCCCCCTTCCGCGAGCTGGTGTCTGACGCCGGCCTCTACGCCAAGGTACGTCGCACGGACTACGCCTTCCGCTACACCGTCCGAGGCTTCAACCTCGAGGAGGCACGCGAGCGGATCAAGACTAATCCGAAGCTTCTTAGCCTTAACGAGATGTATCTCGTTGCCGACAGCTACAGCATAGGCTCCAAGGAGTACGATGAGGCCTTCCGGATCGCCGCCAAGTACTTCCCTGATGAGCCCATCGCTCTTGTCAATGCGGCAGCTGCTAAGCTTACTGCCGGCCGGGTCTCCGAGGCCGTCACTCTCCTCGACAAGGCAAGTGATAATCGTGCACAGGCACTCAACAACCGCGGTATCGCCCTTGCCCTCACCGGCAAGTACGATGAGGCGGAGAAGTGCTTTACTGAGGCCATCGCCAAGGGCGACAAGCGTGCCGCCGACAACCTCGCTGAGCTCCGCAAGCTCGTCGAGAGCCTCTGATAGGGACTTATCTACCGGGCACAGCGGTGCCCGTCCGACCCGTCCGACTTGTCCGACTCGTCCGATGATAAGCGCCCCCCCCGATAAGACTATAATAGACATTACTACAATCACAATATTTATTTCTCACACTGTTTTACAACATTTAGTTTTATGAAAAATGTAGCAACAGTACTTGCAGCAGCTGCCGTGGCGTTTGCCTTTACGGCTTGTAGCAAGACTAACAATGGCGTAGAGCCTGCAGACGAGGGCACGACCGGTCTCCAGCTCTCCGTCTCCTACTTCAAGGCCCAGTCGGGCAACCGTGCCATCACTGATGGTCAGGACAAGGAGGTAGAGGGTACCGATGCCGAGAATGCGATCAAGAGTGGTCAGCTCCTGATCAGCGATCGCGCCGCTATCGATATCCCCTTCGGCACCCCCGTCAACAACGTGTGGACCAGCAAGGTGATCAAGACCAACCCCGCTCCCAGCGTGACCATCACTCCGCTGATCAACATGGCTGCCCTTGGCTTTACCAAGGCTGACCTCGACAAGGACAAGACGGTCGCTATTGCCGATATCGATAAGCTGGCCTCTGCCACCGGTGGCTTTGCCATGTCTACCTCGGCTGCTGATGCCTCCAATACTCAGGAGATCGTGGACGGCGTGACCGACCCGAAGGGTGAGAATAAGAACTTCTTCAAGTTTACCCTCCAGCGTGTGGTCTCCAAGGCTCAGCTCTGGGCGGCTACGGTCAATGTGGAAGGCGCCAAGAAGTATGGTGTCATCGATCCCTCCACACTTCAGTGGTCTATGGCCGGATCAGCCAAGCAGGCTTACCTCTACACCGACTACGCCGGCAATACTAAGGCTGATATCTCTCTCTCGGATGACGGCTTTTACCCCGCACTTACGACGATCTCTGCCAAGGCTGGCAAGACCGCTGAGGGTGTCACTGCCGGCACTAAGGTCTACGACTTGATGAAGCAGAGCGACTATGCTGCGAATGTCGGCGAGTACAAGGCTGACACCGAGGCAGGCGTGAAGAACTTCAAGGCTCGCAACGTCCTCACCGATGGTGTAGACCTCAACGCGGAGCAGACGAATGGTAAGTCCCTTGAGAATGGTATCTACTTCCTCGAGCATGCCCTCAAGGAGACCGTAAAGGGGTCAACCACTCCCTACGAGCCCAGCAAGGTGACCTACGGTGACGTTGCTTATGTCAAGGTCTACGGTAAGATCAACATCAAGAAGGGTAAGAAGGTTGATGCCAAGGTACAGACTGAGAAGCCTGACATGTCTAAGGCCTCAGAGCTCTACGTTGCCGGTCTCAAGGCAGCTGACGTCAAGGAGGCTACTGAGGCTGACTTCGGCGATCGCTACTACTTCATCGTAGTCCGCAAAGACTCTAAGTGGTACAACATCAACAGGAAGGTGAAGGCTGCTGTCCTCGCCGATCGTGATGCTGAGACCGCTTACTACCTCGTGCACGACAAGGCAGGTGAGTTCTACGCTGCCGGTGATGGTGAGGATGCCGTTGTCTACAATACCCTCGCTGCCGCTCTCGCTGACGGTCAGACCAAGATCCGTAAGTACTGGGGCGCTGATAAGGACTTCAACGTCGTTTACCTCTCTCCGCTTAATGCCCAGGGTGAGGTCAATAAGGTCTACAACTGCGACACCCGTCGTAACAACATCTACGACCTGAAGCTCCGCACCATCTCCGGTCTTGGCTTCAACTACGACCCCAACGATCCCGACACTCCGAAGGATCCGAGTAAGCTGGTTCCGAGTGATCCTAATGATCCTAAGACGATCACCCCGATCGATCCTAACGATCCGAACGATCCGAACAACCCGAATAACCCCGACAAGGGTAAGACCCCCGGTGACCCGAATATCCCCACCCCCGGTGAGGACAACCCCTTCGAGCCGGAGCCTACCAACCCTCCTGTCAACAACACCAAGACCTGCCTGCAGGTAGAGTGCACGGTGCTCTCCTGGAACCTCGTCCAACGCGCTCTCGACTTTACCGGTGGCACCTCCGGTCTCTGATCCGTAATGATTAGGAGATAAATAGCGTGGGCTCCTAAGCCCCGCACAGGGTAGGGGCGCCTGACCGCTCCCCTACCCACCAAAAGCAATAAGTAATGGCGCTCCGGTGAGAGTGCCGCCATAAAAAACTTCATCATGCAGAAGAAGAAGTACATACTACCTCACTTGGTCGTCTCGGCGCTGATGCTGCTGCCTCTTGCCGGCTGCAAGGGACACTCCGATGAGCCGACCGACGGTCATCGCTCCGCGATACAGCTGCAGGTCACCCCTCGCACCCTCGCTACGGGAGCCCGCGCCATCACCGACGCACAGGATATAGATGTGCCCGGCATCGACCCTGAGGATAAGATCCGCGATGGGCAGCTCTTCATCGGAGAGGACTTCGGGCTGACTGCTTCGCGCAGCTTTAACCCTAAGGGTGGCAATAAGTGGAGTGCTAAGTTTGAGGAGGAGCTGGACAACCCCAACTCCCGTCATCGCATCGCTGCGGTGATCAATAGCTCTCGGCTGGGTCTCCGCGGCAGCGACTATACCAGTGAGTCGACTGTCTCGCTCACCGATATCGATCGGATGATCGGGAAGAGCTTCCTGATGAGCTCCACCTTTGGCAATAAGAGTAAAAATTTCTACACCCTCGCCGAGGATAAGTGCACGGATGTGAGGCTTGACGTGGAGCGAGTAGTCTCTAAGGTTCAGCTTCGTCGCGCCAAGGATATGACGGGTGAGGAGATGAAGGAGACTTATGGCCTCCTCCAGCCTGATAAAATGACCTGGGCTATCGCAGGCTCAGCTAAGAGCGCTTACCTCTTCACCGATAATGCGGGCAGTCTTCATCTCGGTGATGATGGACTGTACGAGGGTCTCAAGACCATCTCTGCTAAGGAAAAGAGCATGGGGGGCTACGACCTGATGAAGCTCTCCAACGAGGGGTTGTCTGATAACTTCAAGGCTCGCTCCATCTCTACCTTTGAGTCTGGTAAGGTGGAGAACAACGATCATGGTCTCTCTACAAAGGACGGGATCTACTTCCTCGAGCATGCCCTCAATGAGACTAAGGCAGCTACCCCCTATGATAAGTCTGTCACCTACAAGGATGTCACTTATGTAAAGATCTATGCCGGTCTGACTCCTACCAAGGGCTATCGCATCGACAATAAAAAGGTGACTTTCCTCCGACACAAGGTCTTTGCAACGCAGGACGAGGCTGTCGACGGCTTTACTGAGAGCGATCCTGCTGCTACATCCGGCACACCGCAGTCACCGGAGCTCCTCGACCAACAGTTGCTGAAGGACATAGATGCTGCAGAGACCTATACTGACCGCTGGTACTGGGTCGATGTGACCGACACAAAGTGGTTTAAAGCTCTTTCCGAAGAGGATAAGAAGAATCAGACGATCAGGGAGGGAAACGACTACTATTCGACCGATGGTAAGGCTACCAAGAGGAGTTTCCTCCTGGTGCATGACCAGCCTACGACCTTCTACTACGGTATCGATGACCACACCATCTACGACACGCTCCTCGCTGCTCGTGCAGGAGGTAATAGTAAGATCCGCAAGTATGAGGGTGGGAAGATGGTCTACCTCTCTCCGCTCAATGAGCAGCGTACTAAGGAAGGGGGACCGGTCTTTAATTGCGACACCCGCCGCAATAACATCTACGACCTGATCCTCAATAGCATCACCGGTCTGGGTCTCAATTACGACCCCGTCGATCCTGATGACCCCAATATCCCCAAGCCGGGAGATAATCCCTGGGAGCCGGAGCCCAATATTCCTCCCATCAATGGCCGGGAGAATGTGATCCGCATCACAGCCACACCGCTCCAGTGGAATACGATGGACCATACCTTGGAGCTGAAGTAATAAAGACAACAATTTATATAAGAGATATAGAGCAATGAATAACTCATCGCACCATACGATCAAGTCTCTCAGAGGGATGCTGGCCGTCGCAGTCGCTTCTCTCTTCGTGGCCGGCTGCCATTGCAGCATCAAGGAGGACCTCTCCGACTGTCCTCAGGGAACTGTCTTCTCCTTCGACATCCTCTATCCGCAGACGATCAATTACTCAGAGACCGTCAAGGAGGTTCGGGTCTTCGCCTTTGACGAGGATGGTAAGCTGATCACGGAGATCGCTGACAAGCCCTCCGCCTTTATCCCCTCATACCGCATCAAGACGGACTTCTATCGCCCCGGGCATAAGACCACTTTCTATGCCTGGAGTGGCTCCAACCTTGCGCAGTACGACTTCACGGGCTTCAAGCCCGGGACACCTCTCAGCGAGATGATGGTCTCCCTCGCCAAGCAGGGCAGCACCCTGGAGGCCAGTGCCTCGCCACTCTATGCCGGCAAGGCTAAGGAGATCCTCGATCAGCAGGAGCGTATCGGCACAGTCTTCGACACTGTCCACATCGACTTCCGCCAGATCACCAATCGTGTGAAGATCATCGTCGAGGGGCTCAATCCCGACCATCAGTACACGATCCGCTTCAGGGCGCAGAACAGCCGATACACCGGTGAGGGGAACCTGCTACCCGACTCCCAATTTGAGTACACCACCAAGATCGAGGATGCCACCGGTAAGTATGGTAAGGCGATCCGGGGTCTCTTTGATATCCTCCTCCTGGATCAGTCGCTCGACTACCCCATCGAGATCATTGACACCGACCTCCACAAGGTGGTCTACTCCTTTGACCTGCTGAAGGACTACATCTGCTACGATGGACCCTTTGCGGAGACGGCTAATCCCTTCCGCCTGGAGCGCAATCACGACTTCGATATCTGGATCCGCCTCATGGAGGACAAGCCCAAGGATACCTACTTCGCTGTACAGGCTCGCATCCTCGACTGGAACCTCGTTTTCCGTAATCTCGACTTCTGAGCATAGCCATGACTATTTATCATAAGATAGGTCTCCGCTATCCGGGGATCGCCGGGGTGGTCCTCGCTCTCTTAGTGGCGCTCTCGGGCTGCCACAAGGAGGTGGGCGAGAGTGGCCCCACCGGTGAGAGCGATGGCGGGTCACGCCATGTCCGCATCGCTGCCACGATCGACTCCTACTCACTTCCGGGCAGTCGCCCCTCGACACGTGCCGTCGGTACGGTGGGTGAGGTGCCCGGTAGCGGTATATGGACGCCGCATGCAGAGCTGGGACTCAACTACGAGCGTGCTGTCTACTTCGCTGTCCTCTACATCTACCCGGAGGGAGCTCCAGAGCCCTCGTCCGCTTGGATCTACTACACCAATGCTTTTGCAGCAGGCTGCAAGAGCCTCAAGGGGGACACATCAAGCCCTCTCTCAGCGATCACTGACCTTGATGAGCTGAGCCAGAGCAATAGTCACGTGCGCCACTTCGCCTCCACGGAGCTGCCTGAGGGTGCCCTGACGATGGACCTTGAGCTGGAGCCGGGCACGTACAAGTTTGTCCTTGTTGCCAATTCCCTCCCTGCCCTGACTTCGGCGATTGAGAATACCGCTTCCCCGGCTGATCCTCGTGGTCTCACGTCTAAGGAGACCGCATTCACTTCGCTCGACCTGATGCCCAATACGGTGACGAAGCTGCCTCGGCGCTTCATGCCTATGGTCGGCTCACAGGACTTTGCCATCACCTCCAGTACGGATGTGCCGCAGGTGGTATCTCCCGATATCCGCCTGGAGCGCACCTTTGCCCGTCTCGATGTCTGCCTGACAACGGCTAAGAATGAGACGAAGGAGGAGTATCACAGTAAGGACGGACTGACACCCAAGGACTATCGCTTCCTCAGTTACTCGCTGAAGGGAATGGGCGGATACGCTCAGCCACTCTTTCCACTCTCCGGAGAGATCTCCGTCGTAGAGACTAAGAGCACTGCCACTGTTACTGCGCCGACAGGCTCTGAGCCGACAAACTTTACCCTCTCCGCCGGAACGGAGAGCGAGGAAATACTCCTGAGGGATATCAAGGGACGCTTTGACGACAAGCAGGTACAAGCATTCAATACCCCGGATGATCCGTCGACTACACCGTGGACTCTACCGATCCGCATCGGGAAGCTCTGGAAGGCACCGATCTTCCGCTCCGAGGCAGCCGCTGACAAGGGACTCACAGGATCCTACTATGCGAAGTACATAAGCGACCCTGAGAATACGGAGAAGACAGAGACTCATCCCGCCGTCCACCTCTATATCCCCTCACTCTTCCAGGCTGACGATAACCACGAGGTTTCATTCGGACTAACGTTCGGTCGAGCAACCAACGCCACAGAGACCAGAGACTACACCATTTCTCTGACAAACGAAAGGGGTGCTGCTGCTGATTTCCATGCCATCCGTCGCAACACGTGGTACCGGTATGAGCTTAAGTTCTACGGAGAGTCGCTTAAGGTTATCGGTCCTCTCACCATTACCCCCAAGGACTGGACGGTAGAGGAGGAGCAAGCAGACTTCGTTGATGAGTACATCGCACTTACGAGAGACACCGTTGATCTGAATGCCTTTGCCGATGCACAGGGAGACTTTATGATCCTCATGGATCAGCTTATATCCACTCCGACAAAGCTCACCTACGACTTTGAGGGCGGGAAGATCCCCGACTGGCTGACAATGGACGAGCAACCGGAGACCATTAGCGGACAAGCGAAAAGGGTCGCATTCCACACCCTTAGTGATAATGATGGAGATGATGATCGCGTCCGCACCTGTAAGCTGACGATCACTCCTGAGGGCTACTCCAGACCACTCGTGGTGGTCATCCGACAGATGCCGGTACTCTATGTGACTGCACGGCAATATGTCGCCTTTGTGGGAGATGCGGCATCGGGACCGCTTGAGACTACCATTAAGGTACAGTCCCACCACTATGACTGGGTCCCCGAGGTGGTAGACACGTGGGGGACCGCTGCATCGACAGGAAATTGGATCAAAGTGGAGAAGCTGTCACGCAGCAGCGAGCTGAAGATATCGGTAAAGCCGGTTGACAGGCTCAATATCCTCCGCTATGCCACCATCAAGATCTACGATGGCTCCAAGCACCCAACCTACATCCGTGTGGAGCAGGGAGGATACAAGGCTCTGACACTGGAGAATGGACAAGTGTGGCTCGACCGGAACATGGGCTCGCTCTCCTATGCACACTACACTCAGTGGGGCGGATCCGCAGAGATCACCGGATTTGACCGCGTGCGTGTCAATGGAGCGTTCTACCAGAGTGGACGAGTACCCGATGGTTATCAGTACAATGGTATCAACGTCATCGATGGGAATATTAACTCCAACCTCAGTGAAAGTGAAGTCTCAGAAGTGCAGGCATGGCGCCAGCCGCGACGTATCGGTGATGCCACCACCTCCTGGGGAGTGTCACCCAATACCCATGAGGAGACAGCTCCAAAAGCCGACCCTCAGTTCCACAAGTACATTGTGCATCCAAAGGATTGGTACGACAAGGCAACATTCACTCAGCCCCGGTGGTACAAGCATATCCCGGGAGAGAAAGACAAGGGTCTTGATCCCTGCCCGGAGGGTTACCGGATGCCGACCAAGGATGAGTTTGAGCTTATGATGAAAAGCACTCTCCTCACTAATTCTGATTATGCGAGTCGCGACTACTACGAGAATGCCGTGGGCTACTTCTTCAAGACCACCGATCCGACTCACTCCTTCTACCTGCCTCTCGGTGGCTGGCGAGATGGGTCCGGCATGCTACGCAACTGGTTATTCATCGGTGAGACAGCAGTTCCAGGAGCCTGCTACGCACTCTATGATCCCGCATCTCCCATGTCCGGCGGATACTGCAGTGTAGGATTCGGGAGCGATGCACCACACAGCTATGTCGAAAAGGGAAATACGACAAACGGTCTCCTCGTCCGTTGCATCAAGATTAGGAACAACAACTGATGGGACAAATGGATATGATGATCAAGAATAAAGTCTTACCTCTGATCCTGCTCTTTGTGGCAATCACCCTCCTCGCCTCCTGTACAGCGGAGAGGGGGCAGGAGCCCGGCTCCGGAAATGGCTTGACGGGGCTCTCCCTCAGGATCACTCCGGACAATCCCCGAGTAGAGGAGATTCTCCGAGCCAATGAAGTGGGCACGGAGACCGAGAATAAGATTGAGAAAGTGGATGTCTTCATCTTTGACCAAGCCGGCACAACGCTTGTCGGATCTGCCCTCGGACAGACGGTCACTGCAGGAGCGACAGGCACGATCTCTGTCACGGTAGACCAGATCCCATACAAAGGTACCGGTCGTACATTCCAGGTTGCCGTTGTTGCCAATGCAGAGGGTGCCGTCACCTATCCAAGTCTCACAGGTCTAACACTGGACGGCCTCTCCTCTCTCCCCGTCATGAAGACGGACGACACCGCTCGCCCCCCCTTGGTGATGTATGGGACGGCTGAGCTGAATGCCAATCCCTCCGGCATCGTCACCGGGGAAGTCCGCGTCAAGCGTCTTGCCGCTGCCATCGAGCTAAGGGGTGAGGGAGAGATCTCCATAGGCGAGACTTACCTCGTCAATGCGCCCAAGGGAGCTACTCTTGCCGGCGACCCCCTCACCGGCGTTGCCACTCTGACCTCCACGACCACCCATGCGACAGGGGAGAGGGCTTATGTTTACCCTACGGCATCAGAGCAGCGTGCATACGTTGTCTTCAAGGCTAAGAATCCCTCCGGATTGGATAACTACTACTTCTTTTCGCCCAAGGATGGTAGTCAGCCTTCCCAGTCCCTTGCCGCCAATACACTCTATCGGGTAACGATAAAGAAGCTCACCGCAGACGGATACGATACCCTCGATGCTGCTGTGGCAGCCATCCGATCAGGAGAGGATCGTAATCGCGAGTCTCTTGTCTACACGGTTGCCGAGTGGACTAATGTCGGTACAGCTGAGACGGTCTTCTTCGGTCGATATTTCCTCCGGATCGAGAAGTCCAACTTCCAATTTGACCGCGAGCAGATGGACGAGCTCACCTACGTCTACACCAATGCTCCGGGACTCAAGCTGATCGCGCCTGCGGAGGGGACCTTTAGCGAGACGAAGCAACACCTTGCGGCATGGGCCACTTCCACCCTGCAGCCTGCCTACGAGGGCAACGAGAAGCCCGGGCGACGCTACACGCTCAATGTCGGGGTCTACCAGTACCACTCTCTTGTAGCCGATGATGTGCGACGCGCATTCGGCTGGGTAAGGGCGACAGGTATCCACACCAACGATCTGCAGGTGCAGTACTCCATCACACAGGATAATATCAACCGCTTCTACCCGGATGTGGTACGGCTGGCAGCCTCGCCCGACCGCTTCAAGATCACCGCCAAGGAGGTCCAGTACCTAAAGACACGCATCACGACCAACCTCCCCAAGCTGGGCTGGCGTCTCTTCAGTGTCACCCCCTCTACGAGTGGGCGAGACTTCATCGAGCGCATCTTCGTCCTCGACGACCACGGAGACCCGGTTGATCTCTGGAGAGATGACAAGCCGGGTAAGTACGATGCCGCTGAGTTAGCAAAGAGGCGACAGCAGCTCGGCACAGACATACTCTACATCGACACCAAGGCCATGGGAGATCTGGAGCCTGATGTGGCCACGATCACTCTCTATGGAGGTGAGATCGGAGGTCAAGTCTTCCACAAGCTCCCGATCCGAGTCTACCGCGAGTTCCAGCTGGACTATAATATCGTCTACCCCGAGTCCACGGAAGCGAATGCCGTGCCTCTTGATATGCGTCGAAACAAGTATGTCATCGAGACCCCTCTCGGATGGGATAGCGAGCAGGACTATACCTATAAGGTCAATGTCACGTCCAATCTCCGGTGGGAGGTCTCTAAGGAGCCCGCATCTGACGGCTCCGAGATAGACTGGGTCACCATCACTGGCGCAAATGGGACTAAAGATGGCTCCTTTTCCGTCAAGGTCTCCAAGCGCCCCACATCCCAGAAGGTGGATCACTTCCTCCCGGCTCGAGAGGCACACATCTCCCTGAAGGGCTACGTCAAGGGCAGTCGCGAAGCGATGGCTGTACGCGACATCATCATCTATCAGGGTGGCTACGTCAAGATCGGTGACAATTACTGGCTTGATCGCAACCTCAAGTCCGGCTACTCTTATGCCAACCACGAGGAGGCGATCGATAAGACAGACAAGCTCTACAAGGTACCCGCCTATTACGCCAATACAACGTACAAGGACTCCAAGATCAACTCGACTCTCTACCCCTATGCCATCCCTATCGGTCACACAACTGATGTCTATGGCGTCTACGCCCTGAATAATCGCACCTACCTCCCCAACTCTGCCACTACGCCTAACGGATACGGCTCTGACGGGTACTTCTTCAGTCGAGCTCCCACGAGCGGCTATGCTCAAGGAGACACAGAGGAAAAGTCGGTCGGGCTCTACAGCAATTACTACACAGGCAAGATCTATAGAGGACAAGTGTATCAGGATAACATTGGGTACTTTTACGTCCATCCGACCTATCGTGTCAAGCTGTACATCTCATGGGATCAGACTAATGGTGTATATAGGGACAAGAACATCATAGCCGATAATGAGCCCTTCGTCAATCCCTGTCCCGAGGGATGGCACGTCCCGACCAAGACTCAGCTGGAGTCACTCGTAGACCTCCTCGGCAAGACGTACGGCAAGCCTACGCCGCTGATGAATCTCGATGAGACCTACTCCGCCATTGACGGAGAGATGGGCGAGAATAATAGTGGGCGTTACCTCGTGGCTGATCCGATGACCCGCTCCTCCAGTACAGGCGTTCATTGGTACCTCCCGGCTGCCGGCTATCGACCCTTCAATCACGCCGACATCCGCACTATGGGAGTCACCGGAGCCTACAAGACCTATGAGCTGGTGAATCCCAATGCCACCGGCAGTATCAAGTCTCAGCTGCTCTACTTCTCTCCCACCAAGGTCTGGATGCACACCGAGACCTGGGCCTTCACCTCCTCCGTCCGATGCGTCCGTAGCGTAAACCCATAAATGACTGACATCATGACCATGATACAGACAAGAAATCTCTCCCATACGCTCCTGCTCTCACTCCTGGCACTCCTGTCCCTCACCCTCACGGGGTGTCGCCAGGATAGGCTCTGGGGTGATGAGGTCGATCCCGAGGGAGGAGACCAGACGATAGAGCTGTCAATCCTCCTCCCCGACAATAGTGGCTCCCTCAGGAGTACGGAGGGGGGAGACACAAAGGCAGAGACCAAGATCGAGACCCTCGACATCTATCTCTATGAGGGCGATCACCTGGACACTACCGATGCACCGAAGACAGCACCCGAGTACCATGAGCGGATCACCGTAGGCAAGTCCTCCGGCATCCTCCACAGAGCCATCTCCTACAAGAATGCCTCAGCGACCTATCAGGTGCTTGTCGTCGCCAATGCCAAGGAGGGATGGCTCACCGGAAAGGAGAAAGTAAGTGAGCTGACAGACAAGGTGGTGGAGGACAAGCCTACCATCGCCGGTCCCTATCTGATGACGGGACGATCCCGAGACCTTACCCCGGCAAGGGATCACCACGTCGATGTGGTGCTGAGCCGCATCGTATCTAAGATCAATATCACCAATGCGACTCCGAAGGATAATCAGTTCGAGATCCTCGCCATTGTACCGATACGCCCGCTGAAGTCCTATCTCTTTTCGCACGTTGTCCCATTTACCGCAGGCGACAACGAGCGTGCCGACACGCCCATCACCCCTGATGGGCAGCCGAGTATGGTCGCGGAGGAAGCGGTGACGATGGAGTCACAGTCCTCCACGGTTACTCTTATCACCTATGAGAGCGAGCTGCCCAATACACTCGAGAATAAAAACATCGGTGGTGGTGTGCTCATCAAGGCCCGCTACAACGGCGAGACTTGCTGGTATCGCTTTGCTCTAATGGATCGGCGAGGTCGAAGGATCGTCCGTCGCAACTCCATCTACACCATAGAGATCAAGGAGGTAAACGGGAGGGGCTACAACACTCCCGAGGATGCCATCAAGCGTCGTCCGGTCAATATGATCCTCGGCGTCACCACCCTCGAGCGCTCCATCAAGCAGTCGGAGCAGATCATTACGGACGGAGAGTACTTCATCAGCTCTACCAGAGCTTTCGTACACCATGGTACCAGAGCCAGTTACGAGTATGAGGTGGGTGGTAAGAAGTATGCCACAGATCCGAATGACCGACAGTTCACCGAAGAGATCACCGTGCGGACGAATATCCCCGAGTTCAAGGGCTTTAGGATCTTAGAGGAGAAGTACTCATTCGCAGGGGATGGGACTACTCAGTATCCCTTTAGCGATCCCGACAACATCTCTTGGATCAATGCCCGATTGGTGGATCACGTCTCTGTCGGAGACGGTGATCTCGGATTTGGCGTAAAGGATCTCAAGTACGACTTCCGCGGGCTCTACATCGATGACCGGTGGAGAGGGGCGACGGAGCAGCAGCTCATCGACAGCAACTACAAGAGGAGCGTGGAGTATAAGATAGGTGTCGCCAATTACCCCAACCTCTACCTGCGTATCTCCATCGACCAGACACCCGATGAAGTGCTGCGTGATCAGCTCCTGCTCTACCCCTCACTTATCTCGGCTGACAGCCGTCGTGATGAGGTTTTCGAGGTGAGAGTGGATGCCTACCGACCGGGTAATAGGTGGGAGATCGTCGGCGTCAGCTATCTCACCGGGGACTCTCCCGAGCATCAGGATTGGGTTAGCTACAGTCCCTCCTCAGGGGTCGTGGGAGAGGATGGGCGAATACTCCTCTCCACGAGGAAGCTCAACTTGGGGCAGAATACCGGTGAGGCTCTCGTCAAGGTGAAGCTTACAGATGCCAAAACCGGTACCCTGATCGACTTCAAGACGATCCGGATCACCTCCGGACAGGCACTCGACTACGACATCGTCTATCCAGAGGGCTCACCCAGAGAGAAAGACCTGAGTCGTACCTTCCGAGTCATCGAGACACCTCTCAATCAAGTCGGCGACCTCATTTACACCGTCAATGTCCGAAGCGTCACTCCCTGGCACGTCCAGAGTCCGGTGAAGGACGACGGATGGCTCTCCCACTCAGACCCATCCATAGGCACCGACACCGGCACGACCGGCGTCGGCTACAACGGCTACTTTACCGTCACGATCAAGGAGAACCGCGTGGAGCCACTCAACGGACTGTACAAGGCTCGTCAGAGCCTCGTCCGGATCATCAGTGAGCGGGCCTCTCTGGACATCCTTGTCTACCAAGGGGGGTATGTCGTGATCGGCGACACCAAGTGGATCGATCGCAACCTGATGCGTACTGCTAGGAAAGATATGGTGGATTACTCTCCTGCGGGCTATTATCGTATGCCGGATGGCTACAATACTACTGCGATAGAGTATTTGCTCTATCCGGCTGCTGTCCCGATAGCATTTGGAGAAAATACGTTTGCCTGCTACGCCAAGCATAGAGCAGAAACGAAGAAATTGATCTATGGCGCTACTACTACCAATCTCCCCTTCGTAAACCATAATTATGCCGGCTATCCAGACTTTTTTGCCTACGTATCAAAGGGGGCTAAGCCGAGTCCTCAGGGAGACGGCTACTTCGGTGGGTGCATGCCCGCAACTCTTATGGCACGTAGTTACTTCACTGACGCTAATTCTGCTCCGGAGAACGCATGGAATGCCAAGGCTGAAATGGATAACTCCATGGAGCGAGACCCGCTGAAGGAGGCGACAACGAAGGGTGCCTACGATCCCTGCCCTAAGGGTTGGCGTACGGCAGCCTATCGGGAGGTGAATGAGCTGGTCCAGCACATGGCACGTGATCCCCACTTCTACAGTGCAGGGCTGGAGGATACCTTCATCAACTCCGATGACCCAGAAGCGGTCCGCAAGGCAGGTCAGGACTACAAGGCTCCATACAATAACGGAGTGTACTTCATCAACGAGGACAACGTCAATGTATGGTTCCCCTACGCCGGCTACCGTCAGGCCTCCAATGATGTCCCCGATGTGGATGGTAGTGCTTTCTCTCAGCTGATGAAGCCGGGGTATGAGGGACGCTACTGGTTCAATTTCTTCTACGGCGACGGCAATAGCATCTTCCTCAGCATCAAGACCACGGCCGATGGCTCGCTCAAGGCAGCGCTCATGCCGGACAACGCCTTCTTCGGCGCTTCCGTCCGCTGTGTGCAGGATAAGGATCTGAACTAATGCTCGGTCGATACTGAGCGCATCCCCATTGATAGTGAGCGCCCCGCTGCAGCCTTCTGACTGCAGCGGGGCGCTTCGTGTATGCAGAGCCTCCCGAGCCGACTCGCCGGGAGTCAGGTGGCGCCAGGGTGTCGGACACATCGGAGGGCGTCGGATGATAGGGAGCAGGCGGTGAGACCTGTGGTTGCTGGTTAAGCGGCTGATGGTAAGGTCAGAGAGAGAGGGGGGGAGTGCTTGGGGTCCGGTGGCTAAGGGAGTCTCCCCCTGCCTGATGAGGTGCATCCCTAATACCGATATTAGTCATTTCTTTTATCGGTATTAGTAATCTCTAATATCGGTATTAGTGATCTCTAATATCGGTATTAGAAATGGGACTGTAGAGGAGCCCTCGGGACGTCGGCCCCGGGACAGGGGCTCTCGGCTGTCCCTGTCAGCTGGATGGAACGACTCCTCTCCTCTTCGCCGGCGGGTCGGTCAGGGGTGACGTTTTTGGATTTGTTTAAGGTCTCCCTGCGGTAAAAGGCAACGATCCCTCCGTGGCTAAGGCATCACAAACGACACCGCGACCCCGCAAGGGTGTCGCACTGGTTGCCTGACTCCCTGATAAGTGCGACACCCGGCGTGGTCGTCGGAAAGGGGGATTTCTGCTCGGCGACCCACAAGGGGTCGAGGGGGTAGGGGCGGGTCTCGGCACATCGGTCACCGCTTCGCGGATGACCGATGCCTATGGATCGAGCACCCTTCGGGTCCCTCCCGGATAAGCCCCCTTGGCATATGATTACCCTAAAGCTCAAATGCGTCACCCCTGGCGTGTCGGTCCCTTAGGAGACAAAAAAAGTACGACCATCCTCATAGAAGATAGTCGTACCTCAGTAGTTGCGGGGACAGGATTCGAACTTGCGACCTCTGGGTTATGAGCCCAGCGAGCTACCACTGCTCCACCCCGCGATATGTCTTTCCTCCCTTGCTTTGTGGTGCAAAGGTACGACTTATCCCGCACATATCCAAACTTATCACGCCCCTCCCGCCCGGTCTGCCGAGAAGACGGGTCAGGGGTGACGCATTTGAGTAGCACAGAAGTCCACCAACTCATTATGAACGGTGGGGAACGAGGCACCCCGGCAGGGGTGCTCAGTGTTTAGCCCGGGTGTCAAGGAGGGGCGCAAGCCCCGACGAAGACCCCGGGATAGCTCGGTGGAAAAAAGCCCCACGACCCCGCTAGGGTGTCGCACTATCAAGCTTGCCCGTGGAGTGCGACACCCTAACGGGGTCGTATATATAAGGCGTATCGTCGGTAACCCGGGGTCTTCGGCACTTCGTGCCTCGACACCCGGGCTAAAAGCCGACGATCCCTCCGGGGCTCCGCCCCTGCGGGATCGGCAGTCGGGATTGCACAGCGATAGGGATTGTCACTTCTTTGCAGTAGAGCTCAAATGCGTCACCCCTGGGGGAACGGACAGGGGTGACACATTTGATCATTACAGAAGCCATTCAACTCATTATGAAGGGTGGGGAACGAGGCACCCCGGCAGGGGTGCACGGTGTTTAGCCACGGGTCAAGGGGCGTAGC
>NZ_UQJH01000025.1 GCF_900541275.1 uncultured Porphyromonas sp. | reverse complement strand
ACGGTGGGGCTTACAATCCCTCCGCCGAGAAGATCACCTTCTCCTTTGCAGCCCCGCGTGGGCTCCCTACCACCTACGCCATCCATGACCAGGCGGAGTGGGCGATCAATAGTAATAAGATCACTCTCTATGAGTTCCTCGCCGGGCCCAAGACCTACGTTAAGACTCACCAAGTCACTCTCACGAGTAGTGGTGGTCCTGAGTACCAGGCAAGTCTTACGGCAGCTGACTTTGTCGGATCGGCCAATACGATCCATGCGGGAGAGAATCGCTTCTTCCTCTTTGTTGCCAACGACGAGCCCCTCACAGGTCTGCAGGCTGATGCGACCACGGTAGATGAGGTGATGTCACGCCTGATCAGCCGTATGCAGAGTGCGAATGCATCCTGCAAGGTCCTACTTCAGGGTGGTACGTACCTGCCCATGGTCGGTGTGGCGAAGATGGGACAGGAGTCCACCTCCATCCCTATGACCGGTGCCTCGACGATCAATGTCGACCTGATCCGCGCTGTGGCCCGTATCGACATCCAGACGACGATGAAGGCCACTGCTGCACACCCTGAGTACAAGGAGGTCATCATCAAGGATGCCGTACTCAAGAACGCTTACGACAGGACCGCTGTGGGCGAGCATCGTGCTACCGCTCTGACCACCGTGGGTGGCGTGAAGACTTTTGCCACCATCCCCGCGGGTGGTGTAAGCCCCAGCCGGTCATACAACGGTGTTATGGGTAAGCTGGCTAAGGCCTTCTACCTCTATGAGACCCCGAAGACACTCGTTAGCAAGGATCAGGCGCCCGTGGTCGACATCACCGTAGAGTATGACGGCAAGGAGCATCACGTGGAGGTACCCTTCTATCAGAACGGAGCGGTCGTGCCGGTGAAGCGCAACTACCTCTACACAATCATCCTCGGACCGAAGGAGAGCCCCGTGCCTCCTGTGACGGGAGGGGGCGTTTCCTTTGCTATTGCGGTGAATGAGTGGAATGGTCCGGTCAGTGTCACCGAGTCGCTCAATCTTCTTGCTCCCGCTCAGGGTGCCAAACTTCCTACCGGCTACGATGCGAAGACACACAAGCTGACCGTTGATGCAGCCGGTGTTACCAATGTACAGATCCCCTTTGCCAGCAATTTCGCAGGCTCTAGCTCTACCATTGTTGTAACCGCCAAGGGCAATCCCGACTGGGTCCAGCTCTCCTATGCCGGGAGCCTTATGACCCTCACCGTGAAACCCAATACGACGGGCGTGAAGCGCACTGCCGTCGTGTCGGTAGCTGACGCGAACTTCCCGACTGCTTATCAGTATGAGATTCAGATTGAGCAAGACTAATGGGAGTCGTCATCAGATGAGAAATCACCATATAGAGAAGTAATAAGATGAATAGACATAAGATAGTATGGGGAGCTGCTCTCATGGCACTCCTCGGTATTATCCTCGGCGGCTGCAGCAAGGAGCTTGCGCGGGGAGGAAAGGGAGAGGTCCCCGGTCTTCCCGAGAAGGGACAGGCGGTCACCTTCACCGTGACGACAGGCGTGGAGACCTACGCTGTGCCGGCACAGGACTACGAGAAGTCGATCTCCACGCTGCAGGCACTCCTCTTTGATGCCTCGGGTCGCTACGTGACATCAGGCACCCCGGCGCTGAAAGCTCCGGGCTCCACGAGCTACACCCTGCCGATCGCTACGACGGGAACCTACAAGATGCTCCTCGTCGCCAATTACACCATTCCTGCAGGGAGCCTTACGGGTAAGTCTCTCTCCGACGTACGCGCCATCCTCGTCGATGGTGAGCCGGGTATGCCGAACGCCTTTGTCATGGCATCGACGAATATACCTGACTTCACGGTGACGGCGGGAGCGATGACCCCTGCCGGTACGATTAACTTAGAGCGTCTCGCCGCCCGCATCGACGTCCAGTCGACGCTAGACAAGCTGACGCTCAGTAAGATCACCGTCAAGAATAGGAAGACCCAGTCCTCCCTCCTCGCCGCTTCGTCGACCAACGCCTACAGGACGGATGGTAAGGAGTATGGTTCCTTCGAGCGCTTCCGCAAGCCCGCCACCGACGTCTCCATGGGTCAGATCTACGCATACGAGAATAGTGCTGCCTCTGCCTCCTCTGCCGACGGCACCTCTCTCGTCATCGAGACCGCCTATAACGGCTATGCCGTCAAGCCTCTCGAGGTGAAGCTGCCTCAGATGAAGCGCAACTACATCTACTCCATCCAGCTTATGATGGGCGATGAGGGCTACGTGCCCGACCCGAGCGACAACCCCGACCCCTCCAAGATCAAGCTCACCTACAACGTCAGGGTGGTCGACTGGAATAATGGTCAGACCTTCACCGTGTCGGAGGAGGAGCTGCTGAAGATCTTCCAGAAGGGTGCCGTTTCCTACGCCTACAGCGTCCAAGTCACCACGACGCCCGACATCTCCTCCGGTGTCTCCGCCGACGGTGGGACCGTGACGGTAAATGCCACGGCGACAAAGCAGAAGCTCGTCGGCGGTGCCATTGATCCGACTGCTCCCGCCGAGACGATCACGGGTGGGGACAAGTTCTCCTATACGGTGACCAACGGACCCGTCGACTGGATCAGTATCAGTCCGACAGGCATCGTGACTGTTTCGCCCAATACAACCTCTGCTCCCCGTGTGGCAACGATTGCCGTAAGCCCCAAGGAGAACCCCTCCGCATCCGGAAGCATCAACATCACTCAGCTTGGCAAGCCGGTCCCCCCGACGATAAGTCACGTCTACGCCCTGACCGGTGTCAGCCCCGCGTCACTCACCTTTGTGCCTGCAGGCAGCAGTCAGAAGCTAAGCATCACAGGCACCGACACCGAGATGCAAAATGGCACCCCGACCAAGACCACTCCACTAACGATCGCCGACGTGACGATCACGAAGAGTGCCGGAGCCGACTGGCTCACAATCGTGGATGGTACTATTACTGCAGCGGAGAATGCGACCACCGAGGCTCGTACAGCAGTCTTGACGATAAGTGTGAGTGCCGACTCCAAGCAGTCTAAATCAGTCTCCGTCTCACAGCAGGCTGGGAAGGCAACCACGGAGTACTCTATTACCTCAGTCACCCCCTCTGCAATTTCCTTTAATGGTAAAGGAGAAAGCACAACCATCTCTGTCGCTGGTACCGTGGTGAGTAAAATGAATGGCAAGGAGGTTAGCAGGCGGGATCTTAGTCTTTCCGATATTACTGTTGACAAGGGTGCCGGAGCCGATTGGCTTACTGTGTCCGGTGCTACCATCACTGCAACTGCGAACAATACTGGCAGCGCTCGACAGGCGACTCTTACCATCCGGGTCAAAGCTGACTCAAGTAAGTCTATGGTCATTACCGTCTCCCAGGCGTCTAATGGTCCCGATTACTCCGCTGCGAAGTACAATCCACTTGCTTACGTGGCGAAGTATAATGTGACGTATGAAGGGAATTGGGACACCAATCACACCAGTCATGATCACATGAAATGGTATACAGCCAAGGAAAAGTATTATGATGCACAGTCGATCCAGGGCTCCACGGAGACCTACGAGCTTCCTACTCAAGAGAAATGGCAGGGAATTCTCCCGTACTGGACAACCCTGAGGTTTGACCTCGATGGAGGGAAGCCGTATTTCGTGCCTGACCGTACTGAGCAGGTAACGGTTGCGGGAGAGTGGTTTGATGCCACGAGTGACTACATGATGACCACCATGACAGTCAACGGCCACCGCGTGGGGTGTACCGTTGCGCTCCGCTTCAATGGAGATGACCCGAAAGAGAAACAGTATCGCTCCGCCTGGCTCTACTACTATGGCACGTATGCTGTGAATGGCGAGAGCGTCAATGGTCTCTGGATCTACTGCATCAATATTGCGGGTCGTAAGGGAGGTTATGTGGTGAATGATCTTGATCAGACTTTCTGGGATCAGAATTTGTCCTCTGCTGTGGTTCGGTTCTTGCCCGCTGCCGGCTACTCCGGTGGTGAGGAGGGTAAGGATGGCTACTACTGGTCTTGCTCATACCACAATGACCGGGGGTACAGCGTGTACTTCGATCAGAGCGAAGCCCGTGTGTCCCTCGACGGCAAGGATTTCTCCTTCTCCGTGCGCCTTTTCTCCTTGTCACCTCTTGATTAATTCCCGACCGCCTTTGGTCAGCCGGGGAGGGCGTGTCCCTTCCCCGGTCTGTCTTAATGGCTGACGTCTTTTCATCTTAGTGTGTTTTTTGTAATGGGTGGGACAGAGGGACTTCTCATACGGAGGTCACACTCTGTCCCACCCCTTTTATAAGGATACTGCATGTCGGGCTGTGGGGATCTCTGCAGGAGTTCCTCTTGCCCCCTATTCATACTACATACGCTAATAATCATATAACACTTACAAAGCTTCATATATGTATCTGTGTCTTGCTTTAAGTGGGATACAGGTATATTTACAGAGGGTGCGCCTGCGATGGGTGCACCCTCTTTTTCTACCCCCTCCCCCCTCACCACTCCGACCTGTCTGCAGTGATCCCGCAGGGGCGCAGCCCCGGAGGGATCATCGCTTTTTAGACCGGGTGTCGAGGCACGCAGTGCCGAAGACCCCGGGATAGGATGCCAAGAAAGATATACGACCCTGCCAGGGTGTCGCACATACCAGTTAGTCAATCAGTGCGACACCCTAGCGGGGTCGCGGGGTTAGGGGTGTCTCGCTGCCTCCTTTTCTACCCTGGGTGGTATGCACCCCTGCCGGGGTGCCACACCGCTGATGCGCTTGCTGTGGGTTGCACTCCTTATTATATAGAGAGACTCCGAGGTAGATGGTACGCTCAGGTAACTGACCACAAGTGCTAGGATATGCACTTAGGAGACGTTTCGTGACTCGAGGAGACTTTCGGTTGGGGACTCTGGCGTATATTTGCAGACAACTAAGCAGTGGAGAGTGATAGAAAGAGACCTTTGCATAATACCCCATCTGCGGCGTCACTTTCGAGATTCGGGCTTGGTCATGTGCGTAAGCACACTCCCTTCGCCCTCACTCTCAGTTCCTTGCATCTGGGGTGTTCTGCAAAGTCCCTGCCGAAAAAGCACTGCTTTTTCGGCGAAAGACCATTTTGCAAAGGTCTTAGATGAGGAGTACTCGGCCTATGTCGGCTATCTGTGCCGGTGAGCACTTTTGACCTTATAATATAGGCTCTCCCGAGAGAATTATGATGTGGGTGAGTGAAAAGTGGTACCTTTACGAGAGTAATGGGACCCGACCTCTGGTGGGTCTGTGACTTAGATAAGTAAGATATGCCGGACAATCAATACCATAGTACGACCGACCCGCACTTCGATACCATCCGTCCCTTTACGGACGCTGAGGTGCATGATGCCATCGAGGAGCTGCTGAGGGATGAGGAGTTTCGCCACTTCGCTGATACCTTCGGCTTTGACCTCTCTCCGGAGAGTGAGACGTTGCTGAGCGAGCAGGTGAGGACGATCTTTGACTTCAAGCGCCTCTTCATCAGTGCCGGTCTCTCGAGACTGCTCGATAAGACCACCTTCTCCACCACCATCTCCGGCACGAGCAACCTCGACCGCGAGGGGCAGACGAAGTATCTCTTGGTCTCCAATCATCGAGACATCATCCTCGACTCTGCCATCCTGGACCTGCTCTTTATGGGGGCGGGCCTCTCTATGCCGCGTATGACGCTGGGGGATAACCTCCTGAAGCGTCCCTGGATACGGACGCTCGTCAAGCTCTGCGATGCCGTGGTGGTGAAGCGCGGACTGCCGGTCCGGGAGACCCTGATCGAGTCGAAGCGTCTCTCAGAGTATATCCGTACCGCTGTGGAGCAGGGGGAGGAGCATATCTGGCTGGCGCAGAGGGATGGGCGAGCAAAGGACTCCAATGATACAACCCAGCCCGGTCTGCTGAAGATGCTGACCCTGAGTGCCCCAAGGGGGGCGTCGATCGCTGAGTCGATCGAGAGCCTCCACTTAGTGCCGATGGCGATCTCCTACGAGTATGACCCTTGTGATGCACTCAAGGCGGTGGAGCTACTTGCCCGCCGGCGCAATCCAGACTACCAGAAGCAGCCGACAGAGGATCTCGTCAGTATGCGTACCGGCCTCAGTGGCAGGAAGGGACGTGTCCATATCAAGGTGGCTGAGCCGCTGCATGACCTCGCCTCGCTCTACGAGCCGGAGGCAAGTAAGAATGAGCAACTGGCTGCCATCGCCAGGGAGATCGACCGGCAGATCTTCCTGAACTACCGCTTTTACCCCTCCAACTACATCGCCTACGACATCGTCCGCGGTGGAGACCAATTTGACTCCATGTACAGTCGCAAGGAGCGTCTGCTCTTTGAGCTCTATGTGGAGGAGCAGATGGATGCTGCCAAGGTGGTGACCAAGGATCGAGAGGAGGTGGCACATATGATCTTTGATGCCTATGCCAATCCTCTGATCAATAACCTCATCACGCGCAAGATCATCCGCAGATAAGTTTTACCCAATAGTATAGAAGCAACACCAATGAGTTGGTTTGAGTGCAAAGTCACTTACGAAAAAGAGATCGCCGAGTCAGGCAAAGTCCAGAAGGTCCACGAGTACTACCTCGTCGATGCCCTCACCTTCACCGAGGCTGAGGAGCGTATGAGTGGGGAGATGGAGAACCGTGGTCCCTTCCGACTCGACAGCGTCAAGAAGGTCAATTACTCGGAGACGTTCTTCAATAACGGTCAGCTCTTCTACAAGGCGAAGGTGGGATTCATCCAACTGGACGAGAAGAATGGCGTGGAGAAGAAGAAGTACACCTATATGCTGGTGCAGGCGAATGACTTTAGGGACGCTCTCGAGGAGCTGGAGAAGCAGATGAAGACGACGCTCGCCGACTGGACCATCGCCTCGATCGCTGAGACCCAACTGGTGGACGCCTTTCAGTACGAGGCTCCGGAGGCTAAGCCCGCCGAAGCACAGTAAGAGTGATCATCCCATGAGTACCATTGCCGATCGCATAGAGGCGCTGAGGAGGGAGCTGGGGGAGCAGGTCCGGCTCGTCGCTGTATCTAAGTTTCACCCCATCGAGAAGCTCCGCGAGGCGTACGATGCGGGGCAGCGTATCTTTGGCGAAAACCGCGTGCAGGAGATGGTGGCGAAGCAACCCGAGATGCCAGACGACGTGCAGTGGCACCTGATCGGGACGCTTCAGCGTAATAAGGTCAAGTACATTGCCCCCTTTGTCGACACGATAGAGAGTGTTGACTCGGCCAAGCTCCTCAGGGAGATCGAGCGGCAGGCGGTGCTCCAGGAGCGCCCTGCTGAGCGGGGACCGATACGGTGTCTCCTCCAGATCCATATCTCGGGTGAGGAGACGAAGCATGGGATGGATGAGACTGAGCTCCATGAGCTCCTCAAGTCGGGCCTGATCGACGACTGCCCTCATATCGAGGTGGTCGGGCTGATGGCGATGGCCTCGCTGACCGATGATATGGAGCTGGTGGATCGGCAGTTTGCCCGTATGCAGGAGCTCCTCAGTGAGGTGCGCGACCGGTACTTTGCTGACCAGCCCTCCTTCCGCGAGCTCTCCATCGGTATGTCCCAAGACTATAAGATCGCCCTTAGGCATGGTGCGACGTATGTGCGCATCGGCACAGCGATCTTTGGCCCTCGTGAGTACTGACTTACGTAGGGTACAGCTAATGATTTTTGAATCCATAAATCACAACCAATCATGAAGAAGACAACTACAATCCTCGCCACCTCCGCTCTCGCCCTCAGCGTCTCGCTCAGTGGCTGTGGCTTCCTCCAGAAGATGGACAAGACCGTCCTCGGTGCCGGTGCCGGTACCGCTGCCGGTGCTGCTATCGGTGCCGGCATCGGTAATACGGCAGGTAATGCCGGTGCAGGTGCCCTCATCGGTGGTATAGTCGGCGGTGTCGCCGGCGGTCTCATCGGCAATCATATGGAGAAGCAGGCTAAGGAGCTCGAGAAGGCTGTCCCAGAGGCTGAGGTGGAGCGTGTCAATAATGGTGAGGCGATCCGTGTCACCTTCGACAGCGGCATCCTCTTCGGCTTTGACAACACCGCGCTCAGCCCTCAGTCTCGGGAGGCGCTCACCCGCTTTGCGGCTAATATGAATGCCAACCCTCAGACCAACATCCGCATCGTAGGTCACACCGACAGCACCGGTAAGCATGCCTACAATGTCGGACTCTCCAAGCGTCGCGCTCAGAGCGTGGTGAATTTCCTCCGCGAGCATCAGGTGTCCAGCACCCGTATGACCCTCGATGGCGTAGGTCCCGACCAGCCCATCGCTGATAATGGTACGGCTGAGGGTCGTGCCAAGAACCGCCGCGTGGAGGTCTTCATCCTGCCGAGCCAGGAGATGATCAACGAGGCTAAGGCCGAGGCTGCCAAGCAGAAGTAAGTCGGTCACTCATCCGGACGAGTCTCTTTGTAGAGGATTTGCCCGAGCATAAAAGAAGGGAGAGCAGATCCTCAGTGGGTCTGCTCTCCTTCGTTAGGTGAGTTGTGAAGAACCGGATCACTCCTTTTGCTTGACAGTGAAGGAAGGGCCCCATACTATGGCCAACGCCATAAAGTAAATGGATCGCGGCTTCCCTGTCTTATTCTCCTCAGCGGTCACGGTGATCGTGCGGGTGTCCTTGGAGATACGGAAGGTGATCCAGTCATAATGGATGACCTTGGAGCCGTCCTCCGTGGTGCTGATCTCCATCTCGTCCTTCGTCAGCTCCTTTTCCCTGACCTTATTGACCGTGGTGGCTGATGGATCTTGCTCGTAGACAATAAGAGTGTGGAAAAACCATGGATTCTTCTTTAGAACCACCTCGTTGACCTTGGTCCCTCCGGTCCGGTCAAACTCCATAAACTCCTGCTTGATCCTGGGCGTCTGGCTGGTGTCATCGCACCCGCAGGCGATGAGGAGTAGAAAGCAGATCGAGAGTGCCCACAAGTAATGATGCTGTTTCATATGTTATTCTGATATTCTGGACGTACAGATTATAGCTATTCTTCTGTCTGCGAAGTTACGTGAAATGCGACGCTTCTACAAAGTGGTTCGGGGTGACACATTAGTCTTTTGCATAAAGAAAGGAGAGCAGATCCATCAAGGATCTGCTCTCCCTTATTAGGCGAGCCTGCTCCGATCAGAACATCGGGAGCTGGTAGATGAAGCCGCAGAGCAGCTTATTGGTGGAGGCGGAGGTGTCTTCAACGTTATTCTTGAAGTTGCGACCCACGTAGGTGAGGAAGAAGTGGAGATTGCCATCCGCCATCGGGTAGTACTCCACGCCGGCGAAGTAGCCGAGGGCGGTGCGCTGCTTCGTGCCGTCAAACCACTTGTCCGTGCCACCGGCAGAGGCGGTCTCGTACATACCCTTGCCGAAGATATTCCAGCTGTCGGAGATGTGGTAATTGAGCTTCAGGACGAAGGAGTTGTACTCCACATTCTCCAGATCGGCGATGATCATCTTGCGATTGAGTCCCTCATTGGAGTACATCCAGTCGAAGTGACCGTCCACGGGACCGAAGTCGAAGTGGTTACCGAGGGCGACATACATCATATTGTGCTCCTTGGACTGGCTCATATAGGAGTATGACCAGCGGGTGGTCCAGAAGTTCGGAACGATAGTACCATTCCAATTGAGCGTGTAGACCAGCGGCACCTTTGTCTCCTCCACCTTCTTGTACATGCCGGGATAGGTACTCTCGTAGCTGCCGTTGCGGGCATCGAGCACCTGGAACTGTAGCTGCTGTCCCGGAGTGAAGTCGTAGGAAAAGTTGGCTCCCGTGAGGAAGTTGCTCATGTACTCGATCATATCGGAGTACTCGTAGATCTCAATAGGATTGAGGTCAAACTCGATACCACCATACGCGGCACACTGCTTACCGAGGAACATAGAGAACTTCTCCGTCGGTCGTACGCCGATGCCAGCGATGTCGATCGAGGTGGGGAGGTTGTCGATGTTGCCGGAGCTGCCGTTGGGGCGATTGATACGCTGCCTCCAGCGGTAGGAGAGCCAGGGAGTGATGTTTCCCTTTGCTTCGATGCGGAGCTGTCGGGCGTAGAACTTAAGGCTATTGAAATTCTCCGAGTCCCAAGCGGCATCGAGAGAGGTATTCATATTGAGGAAAAGATTGAACTTATCCTGCTTGGCCTTCACGATGCCCACCTGCTCGGCGAGAGAGGGCTCCGTCGTGTAGTGCTCCTGCTGTGCTGCGGCTGTGGCACCAAAGGCGGTGGCGATCAGCCCGCAAGCGAGTAGTCTGAGTGTAGTCTTAGACATAGGCGGGGGAGATTACATGAAGAGATTGAAGTACTTCTGGATCTGCTGCCAGTCGGTCGTTGTCGTCAGGGAGAGCATCAGGAGGATGCGGGCCTTCTGGGGACTGAGAGACTGAGAGGCGATGAACTCGTACTTATTGTCGTCTACCTCAGCGTCGAGAGTGGTATTGCCGGTCGGGACGCGGGAGGAGCGGACTACGAGGATCCCCTGCTGGCGAGCCTTCTCCAGGACGGGGAAGACATTCTTGTGGATGTTACCATTGCCGAGACCGGCGTGGATCACGCCCTTGTAGCCACCATTGAGGATCGGGTCAAGCATGTCTGCCTCGATATTGGAGTAGGCATAGACGATGCCCACCTTGGGGAGCTTTGTCAGGTTGCTTACGTCGAAGACAATGCGCTGTGCGGTCAGACCGTAGCTCATATTGTAGTACACCTTGCCACCGAAGACGTAGCCGATGGGACCACCGGTGGCGGCCTGGAAGGTCTCTACGGAGGTGGTATTGGTCTTTGAGACGATCTGACCCGGGATCAGGAGACCATTCATAGCGACCATGACGCCCTTGTCGGCAGAGGCCTTGTCGGCTGCTGCGACGACAGCGTTGTAGAGATTGAGCGGACCATCAGCGCTCATAGCGGTAGAGGAGCGCATAGCACCGACGAGGACGACAGGGCGCTTGCTCTTCACCGTCAGGCTGAGCCAGAAGGCAGTCTCCTCCATGGTGTCTGTTCCGTGAGTGATGACGATGGCGTCAGCCTCGTTATTCTCAAAGATCTCATTGATCCTCTTGGAGAGCGTCAGCCATACATCGTCAGTCATATCCTGTGAGCCGATGTTGACGATCTGCTCACCGGTCACCTCGGCGACGTCATTGACCTCAGGCACCGCATCGAGGAGTGTGCCGATGGCTACCTGGCCGGCGGTGTAGTTGCTACCGGTGGCGGAGGTACCTGCACCGGCGATCGTGCCACCGGTGGCGAGGATGTGGACATGAGGCTTCTGCGCCATCGCAGCCATGCAGAGGGTCGTCATCAGTGCGAGGAGACCCAGACGTGTAGTAAGTTGTTTCATAACTTTGAGTTTGTGTAAAGGGGGTATTAATAGATCTGTATGAGTAGCAAGCCTATGGCAATGGCGACACCTGTCGCCACCAGCCCGGGTACCATAAAGGAGTGATTCAGTAGGAATTTCCCAATCTTCGTCGTCCCAGTGCTGTCGAAGTTGATCGCCGCCACCACGGTCGGGTAATTGGGGAGAAAGAAGTAGCCATTGACGGCAGGGAAGAGCGCTATCAGCAGCATCGGTGAGATGCCGAGGGCGATGCCCAGCGGAGCCACCGCGCGGATCGTCGCCGCCTGGCTGAAGAGCAGGATGCTCATAAAGAAGAGGGCGAGCCCGAAGAGCCACGGCATCCTCGTCACTACATCCTGCAGGCTGGCGGTGATCACGCCGATATTACCATTGATAAAGGTATCCCCCATCCAGGCGATACCGAAGATGGCTATCACCGCCTGCATACCGGCATTGAATACCGATCCCTTCGTCGCCTTGATCCCGTCGGTCTTGGTGGCGAGGAGGATGATGGCGGCGGTGCTGAGCATGATCATCTCAATGGCCTCCGGCATGCCGAGCTTCACCGTCGTGCCATCGATGACGAAGTCCGGTCTCAGGGCGGGGATGGAGCCCAGGAGGACAATCGCGACCACCGATACGAGGAAGAGTATCACGCTGAGGCGAGCCTTAAAGGGGGTCTTCGCATTAGGATCCATCTGGGAGAGACGAGAGGGCTCTATCAGTCCCTCGCTCATACGGCGGAGGTACTCGGGGTCCTCCTCCAGCTCTTTCCCCTTATGGAGGCAGGTCAGCGCTCCCACAAAGACGCCCAGTAGAGTAGCGGGGATACTCACCTTGAGGATGTCGATCAGGCTGATGCCCGCCGGGGTGAGGAGGGCGAGAAGCGCCACCGTCGCCGCCGATATAGGGCTGGCGGTGATCGCCTGCTGTGAGGCGATGACGGAGATGGAGAGCGGTCGCTCAGGACGGATCTTCGTCTCCCGCGCCACCTCGGATATCACAGGCAGGAGGGAGTAGACCCCATGACCGGTACCGGCAAGGAAGGTGAATAGGTAGCAAACAAAGGGGCTGTAGATCGTGATCTTATCCGGATGACGACGGAGAAACTTCTCTGCCACCTTGACGAGATAGTCCAGACCTCCCGCAGCCTGCATACAGGAGACCGCAGAGATCACTGCGGCGATCATAAGCATCACATCGATAGGCGGCGAGGTGGGCATCAGACCAAATCCGAAGACCAGTATCGCCAGTCCTATACCTCCTGTCACACCGAGGCCGATGCCGCCAAGGCGGGCACCGACAACGATGGCAACCAGGATGAAGAGTAGCTGTATAAGCAACATATCGTGTAGTTTTATGGGTTTGCCGGCGTGCTGTCCCGTCAGCATTGATACCACAAATGTACTTATTACTCAAGAAATGCATAAAACGAGACGATAAGTAAAGTCTGTCGCAAAGCCGACCTTCCGGTGAGCCGATCGACAGGCGAAGGGAAGACGTATGAAGACCACAGGGTGCGACCCTCAGACTTATATCAGTCTTAGTCGGCACTAATGCAGGTAGTAGTTATGGCTGATCCCGGTAATAAGTGCAGCATCGGTGACCGGCAAGGGGGCGGACATCGATGATTGCGTGCATACATCGGTCTTCTCCACTTTGTAGCTCAGCCGATGCGATGGAGAGGGCATCCCCTACGGATGCAGTAAGACCCGGGTCTGTCGGTTCCCTAAGGCATCACCCCTCCGGACAGGCGCTACAGTAAGGGGATAAGAGGGGATTTCTTGCTACCTTTGCGTGACCGTAAGCGGTCCTCTGACTGTGAAGAAATTAGACCTCTACGTCCTCCGGACTTTCGTCCCCTTGCTCCTCGGGAGCACTGCCGTCGCATGGTTTATCCTTGTGATGCAGCTCCTCTGGCGCTTTGTCGGGGATATTGTCGGCAAAGGGGTGGACACTTGGGTACTCCTCAAGCTGATGTTCTACTCCGCGATGACGGTGGCCCCGATGGCTCTGGTGCTGGGGGTGCTGCTGGCGGGGCTGATGACCTTTGGCAACCTCAGTGAGCGGATGGAACTGCTGTCGATGAAGACTGCGGGCATCCCCTTCACAAGGATCATGCGGCCTCTCCTCGGTCTCTCCATACTGCTGGCGGGAGGGCTCTATTGGTTCCAAAACGACTGGATGATCACCAGTCAGGTTCGCTTCTGGCAGTACTACTTCTCGATCAAGAATAAGTCGCCCGAGCTGGCGATACCGGAGGGGAGCTTTACGCAGGACATCCCCGGCTACTCTATATATATCACGCGTAAGGACCCGAAGACGAAGACGCTCTACGACCTGATGATCTACGATCACTCCGAGGGACCGCAAAATGCCACGATAGTCCTCGCTGACAGTGGCTACCTCTACTCGGTCAACGATGGTCAGGAGATGGTGCTGGAGGCGTACCATGGCGAGTCCTTCCGCAATCTCCGCCCCTCAGAGTCGAGCGACTATGGAGGGAATGTCCAGCGCCCATTCCTGAGGGAGCAATTCTCCTCCAAGGAGGTAATCATGCACTTCGATGACAGCCTCTATATGGTCGATGAGGGGGCGCTGAGTAGCCAGTTTGTCGGCAAGAATGCCCGCCAGCTACGCGCCTATGTCGACTCCCTCACCGTTGTGCGCGACTCGATGGCTCAGGTCAATAGGGAGCTGATCCGGGCGACGGCTGCTCGACCGGTGATGCAGGGCGATGCTCACTCTGTCGCTCGCTCCTCACGAGAAGCTCTCATCGAGGAGATGGCTCCTGTCGCCGGAGTCGCTCCCGGGGCGGCAGTCGGTGGGGCTGTGGGACATGCGGTGGCGAAAGAGAGTGCTAAGGAGGCAGAGACCCCTGCACCCACAAGGAGAGATCTCGACGCAGACCTGCGGGCTCTCGGGTACTCCCAGCTACAGACGATATACAACGCGGCCACACAGAAGCTCAATGCCGACGTCAGCTCCTACTACTTCAATAATATGGACCAGGAGGAGACGGAGAGCCTGATCCGGAAAAACGACTTCGAGTTTTGGCGAAAGTATACCTACCCGGTCGCTGTGATCGTCTTTTTCCTCATCGGGGCGCCTCTTGGTGCGCTGATCCGGAAGGGCGGTATCGGAGTTCCCTTCATCGTGGCGATCTTTTGCTTCATCGTCTTCTACATCCTTGAGACGACCGGAGTGAAGATGGTTAATGAGAGTCGCTGGATCCTATGGAGTGGCATTTGGCTGCCCAATATGGTTCTCTTTCCTGCCGGTCTCCTGCTCACCTACCTCGCCACGCAGGATAGTATGCGCTTCAATGTCGACATCATAGTCAATTCGTTTCACCACTTTATGGGCATCGAGCCGGTGCGCAAGGTGGGAGCGGTGGCGGCAGAGGGTGTCCCCGACTACGCACTTGCCACACGGGATATCGACCGGGCGGATGAGTTGGCAGACCGCTTCATCCACCAGTCCTCGGTAGGGTACTTCGGCTTCTTCACCCGCCCCACGCAGCAGCATCTGCAGAGAGAGCTCGCTAAAGCGCTTGATGATATCGTTGACAATCTCGGTCGCGGGGAGGATATCCTCCTCGTGCACCGTCTCAGCGGCTACCCCGACCTCGAGGAGCTGGCAAACGTGCGTAAGCCACGGGAGCGATGGCTGCGGATCGCACTGATGATCCTCTTCCCCCTCGGGCTTCTCGTCTACGCTTACTACCAGATCAGATACATAGCCTTCCGGCGTGAGTGCAAGCACGTCCGGGACAATAATAATAAGGTGCGTGGTGAGATTGCCCGCATCACCGAACATCGTAAATCAAACTAAATAATAGATATGGACGAAAAGATCAATCTCAATACCATCGACGAGGCGCTCGAGGACCTGCGCCAAGGCAAGCTCATCATCGTGGTCGATGATGAGGACCGGGAGAATGAGGGAGACCTCATCGGCGCTGCCGAGATGATGACCCCGGAGATCATCAATTTCATGATGCGCTACGGTCGTGGCGTGCTCTGTACCCCTATGACGGCTCAGCGCTGCGGTGAGCTGGAGCTGCCGATGCAGGTGGTAGACAATTCGTCCCCCCTCGGCACCCCCTTCACCGTCACCGTGGACCTACTCGGTCATGGGGTCACCACAGGTGTCTCCATGTCGGACCGCGCCGCTACGATCCGTGCCCTTGCCGATCCCTCACTTCGCCCCGATGATCTCGCCCGTCCTGGTCACGTCAATCCCCTCCGCGCTCGCAATGAGGGCGTCCTTATCCGTGCTGGGCACACCGAGGCTACGGTAGACCTTTGTCGTCTCGCCGGACTTCGCCCCGTGGGCTGTCTCATCGAGATTGTCAATGAAGACGGCACCATGGCTCGTCTCCCTCAGCTCCTCGTTTTTGCCAAGGAGCATGGGCTTAAGATCATCACTATCGCTGACCTGATCAAGTATCGGATGAATAGTGAGAGCCTCGTGGAGGAGGGTGTAGAAGCAAAGTTGCCGACGAAGTATGGCGACTTCCGCATCATCCCCTTCCGTCAGCTCAGCAATGGCCTAGAGCACGTCGCGCTCGTCAAGGGTGAAGTCTCGGATGGTGCTCCGGTGCTGGTTCGCGTCCACAGCAGCTGCGCCACGGGGGACATCTTCGGCTCCCTCCGCTGCGAGTGTGGCGAGCAGCTGCACAAGGCTATGGAGCTGGTGGAGCATGAGGGCCGTGGAGCCATCGTCTACCTCAATCAAGAGGGCCGTGGCATCGGGCTCATGGACAAGATCCACGCCTACAAGCTCCAGGAGGAGGGGATGGACACCGTCGAGGCCAATGTCCACCTCGGTCATCGACCCGATGAGCGGGACTATGGTGTCGGTGCTGAGATACTCAAGAAGCTCGGCATCCGTAAGATGCGCCTCATGACCAATAACCCCGTCAAGCGGATCGGTCTCGAGAGCTACGGCCTCGAAGTGGTGGAGCACGTCCCGATCGAGATCGCACCCAATAAGTACAACGAGCGCTACCTCCGTACCAAGAAAGAGAAGATGGGACAGGACCTCCACGAGGTCTAAGCCTCCACACAGAGGTCCTATTAGGACAGAAGAGCCCCGAGTCGAATCACTTCGCTCGGGGCTCATTGTTATGTATAACGTGCAGTCTAACATCTAACTGCCTGTTGTTAGTCAAAAAAAAGAAACGAGTCAACTACCGTACAAGTGTACGAAGCGACCCGAGATCTTTCAAGAGAAAACTGTCTCCCGACAGCTCAGCTCTTACCTTAACCTTTAATCTAATACTATTATGAAAAAACCACGATGCAAAGGTAGAGACTTTATCCCATATATGCAAGTGCGAGACTTGGATTTCTTATCCATTTGCCTTCGCTCCCTTCCACTGATACAGCTCCCGGTCACGCTTAGTGGGCGTCCCTATACCTGTAGAAAAAAAGAAACGAGTCGCCTCCAGAATGAGGTGACTCGTGACCTTTCAAGAAAAAGCTGTCTCACGACAGCTCTGTTCTTACCTTAACCTTTAATCTAATACTATTATGAAAAAACCACGATGCAAAGGTAGGGACTTTATCCGAACCATGCAAGCCTTTGCCCACTGAAGATTGCAATTTACCCCATATTTGACAATAATTTGTGTTTGTAAGCCTTTGGCTAACGCTCTTTTGTTCTTCAAGGTGTGCGCTTAACCATACCCTTCAATGGGCTAATTCGCATTTTGATGTGCTGGGAGGGGGAGGATGGTGAAAGGGGGTTTG
>NZ_UQJH01000024.1 GCF_900541275.1 uncultured Porphyromonas sp. | reverse complement strand
TTGCCCTCTACTACGTCTACAAGCGCCTGATGGAGAGACCGCGGATCAGTCTCCTTGGGGTCCTGATGCTGGGCGTCGGGGTGGTCTTCAACCCCTTTTACGTCCCCGATTTCCAGCTCACCACATGGCTGATCATCGAGATCACGTCGATGGTCCTTTTCTTTGTCTGCTCCCTTAGAGAGAAGCTTCCTCTCCCCGGTGATGATGAAAAAAAGTAGGCTCTCTCTCCTCCTATTTCTTTTCCTCCTCCTTGCCGGATGCGGTGAGGGCGTCCCTGACGACGAGGCAATCCTCGGTGAGGTCCGCTCAGTCCAGCACTTTGAGCTGACGGAGATGGAGCTGACGGAGAGCTTCATCATCCGCGGTAGCGGCACCACGATTGAGGGCATCCGCTCCCTCAGCGAGGCGGCCGACTACGTCGACAACCTCCTCCGACCCGGCGACCGCATCGGGGTCTACTCCTTTACCCATATCGCCATCGCCTATATCGACCTGAGCGAACTCGGTACCGATAAGGTGCGGGTGGAGGGGATGAAGGTGTGGCTCACCCTGCCACCTGTGGAGGTGAAGCTTGCCGGACGCTCCCCCACGCTCGAGGTGCTGCACGAGCGAGTCACAGGCACGAAGAGGCCCATCACCTCGGAGGAGCGAAAGGAGCTGCAGGATGAGGCATCCCGGCGGACCGCTGCACGGCTACGCCCTGGCAGTGCCACCTACGATATGCTGCGTCAGCGAGGGGAGCGACAGGCGACTGCCTACTTCCGGGGGTTACTGCACTCGCGCGGCTACGAGATGGTTCAAATAGCTTTTGACCGCCATGAGTAAGCAGAGCAAAGGGCTGTACGCGATAGTCCTCATAGGGATCGCCCTCCTCATCATCGGAGGCGTCCTGGTCCTGCGGGGAGAGAGGGCAAAGGAGCGTACACGACTCTCCCACCTCTACGATACCGTCATCACCGACATTACGGATGTGCTGCGAGTGACGGTGCTGGAGAGCGAGGAGGTGGTGCCGGTTAATTACCGCACCGGCCGGACTGAGGCCTTCGGGGTGGGGCACTACCGGACGAGGATCTACTTCGATGTGGAGCAGCTGGCAGCCGTGCAGCACGGAGATACGCTCTTCGTCCGACTGCCTCAGCCTGAGGTGGCGATCCTTGAGGATGAGACTCGCGGCTTCGTCTTAGTCGATGTCTGGAGCCGTGACTTGGGGACCAACCTCATCGGTCCAAGGCTCTCGACGCAGCAGGAGAATGCGATGCGGCTGAGAGCGGTCGAGGAAGCGCGACGTCGCGTCTCCTCGGCAGAGAATCTCTCTCGCGCTCGGAGCGAAGCGGGAGCGGTCCTTGCCGATATGCTATCCATCGTCCCCGGCACCGTCATCGTCTACACCTCCCCCTTCGATGCCCTACCGGACGACCCCGACCGGGTGCTTATGCCTAAGAAAAAGTGACCGCTTGAGACCTTTGCATAATACCCCATCTGCAGCGTCACTTTCGAGATTCGTGCTTGGTCATGTGCGTAAGCACACTCCCTTCGCTCTCACTCTCAGTTCCTTGCATCTGGGGTATTCTGCAAAGTCCCTGCCGAAAAAGCGGTGCTTTTTCGGCCAAAGACCATTTTGCAAAGGTCTTAGCTTATTCCTTCTGCGAGGTGCTGAGGTGAGCCTTGGCACCGAAGTGGGCGGCTCGGGCGGTAGCGGCTTCCACTTCGCCCTCCGCATTCTTTATCCCCACGTAGGTGCGGAAGTAGAGGTAGGTGGCGCTGATCGCCTCACGCGCTCGGGCATCGAGGGTAAAGCTCTTCCCCTGAGGACCGAAGGAGGCCCGGATGGCAGACGATGCCGGGGTGGCGTGGACAAAAGCGCCCAGCCGCTCAGAGGCCTCGAGGGAGAGGGTCAGCCGCTCGTGGGTCACGCCACCGATACGGAAGCGGTAGTTGAGTGCCTTATCATAGGGGATCGTGTCGCTGAGGACATAGGTCCCGCCGGTCTCCTCCATCAGTCGGAGGTAGGTGACGCCCTGAGCCTTGGGGGCTGAGGTGCCGGCGATGAGCTGGATCTTGCCGTCTGCCTTGATATACGCATCGAGGAAGTTTGCCTCAGGATTGGCAGCGGAGGGGTCGTAGCCCTTGTATCGGAGGATGTTCTCATCCGGCATACGGGGGTACTCGATCAGCTTGAAGAGCCGCTGCAGCGAGTCGAGGCGGGCGACGCCCTCGTCGGCGAGCGAGGTCATCCGGATCGAGTCTCTCTTTGCCGTGGCCATACGGACCAGCTGCTGCAGGTGGAGTGCCACCTTGCGCGTCTCCACGGCCCCGCTGTAGGTGCGGTGGAGGGAGTCGAGGAGCTGAGCCGAGTGGCTGTAGTCGGAGTCTTGGTAGGCGATCTGCGCCTCGGCAAGGAGATGCTTGGCGGCGCGCTCCTCCTTACTGACGCAACCGGTGAGGAGCAGGAGAATGATAAGTGCAAGAGTCGGTCTCATGATGATAGTCTGTCGTAGGTATGATGTCCCCGGAGGTGATACTCGAGGAGAATGGATCTATGATAAAGTCGGCTGTAGGCGCGCTCCGGGTCGCCGCCACTTCGCACGGGGCGGAGCTTCCGCAGCTCCCGCCTGGCACGCAGCACGGCCCGGGCATCACCGAGGTGCCCGCAGAGGAGGAAGTGGAGAGCGGCGATGTGATCGAGCAGCCACCGCTTCCGCAGCGTGGAGCGGAGGACTCGGGAGGGGAGGTTCTTCCGCAACATCAGGATGTTGTTTCGGAAGTTGAGGAAGGTCTTCCGTGGGTTGTCTGCGCTGAGTGACTTTCCACCCCAGTGGTAGACGACGCTCTCGGGGATGACGTATAGGTCGTGTCCGGCAGCCTGCCAGCGCCAGCAGAGGTCGATCTCCTCCTGGTGGGCGACAAAGGTCTCGTCCAGTCCTCCGGCAGCGAGGTAGGCCTCCCGTCGGCAGAGCATGCAGGCACCGCTGGTCCAGAAGACCGGCATCGGCTCCCGCCCATACTGACCGCAATCCTCCTCGAGGGTGGAGAAGAGTCGCCCTCGGCAGAAGGGGTAGCCCAGCCGATCCATATAGCCTCCGAGAGCTCCGGCATACTCCAGCCGCTCAGGCTCACGCTCCCAGCGGATCGTCGGCTGGACGGAGACCACCTCGGGGTGGCTGTCGAGGAAGGTGACCAGCGGCTCCAGCCAGCCCTTGGTCACGAGGACGTCGTCATTGAGGAGGCAGATGTAGTCGTACCCCTCCAGCTGAGCGATGGCCCTATTGTACCCGGCGGCGAAGCCAAGGTTGCTCCCGAGCGGAAGCGCCACCGCCCGAGGGTAGTCTCGAGCCAGTATCTCAAGGGAGTCGTCCGTGCTGCCGTTGTCTGCCTCGATCACGTCTGCCAGCTCCGGATCGGTATGCTCGAGTAGGGTCGGGAGGTAGTGCGGGATCAGCGTGGAGCCGTTCCAGTTGAGTACGATGACGGCAACCTTTTTCCTCATACCAGTACGCCCTCCACCAAGTCAGGATGTCCCGGCACCACGTGATCTGCCCGGACCTTGACCACCTCGCCCACGAGCCCCGGCTGATAGGGGATCCGGACGCGGAGATAATTCTCTGTATAGCCATAGAGCCACTCTTGCTCCTCCGGCTCCTCCACCAGCAGCCGCCGCTCGCTCCCCACCTGACTCCGGGTGAAGTGGCTCAGCTTGTGGTCGCTGATGGTGATCAGTCGCCGTGTGCGTCGGTGCTTCTCCTCAGGCGAGACTACCGGGGTGATCCGCAGCGCGGCGGTGCCCTTTCGCTCGCTGTAGGGGAAGACATGGAGCTTGGAGACCGGCAGCCCGGCGATGAAGGCAGCGCTTTCCTCGAAGTCCTCCTCCTCCTCGCCCCGCATGCCGACGATCACGTCCACGCCGATGTAGGCGTCCGGCATCAGCTCGTGGATCAACTCCACCTTGTGGGCAAAGACCTCCCGCCTATAGCGCCGCCGCATCAGTCGCAGCACCTTATCAGAGCCACTCTGCAGGGGAATGTGGAAGTGTGGGGCAAAGCGCTTGCTCCCCCGGACGAAGTCGATGATCTCGTCGGTGATGAGATTGGGCTCTATGCTGGAGATGCGGAAGCGGTCGATCCCCTCCACGGTGTCTAATGCCTCTAAGAGCCGGAGGAAGGAGCTCCCGGTGTCTCGCCCGAAGTCCCCCACATTGACCCCCGTCAGCACGATCTCCCGTCCCCCGTGCGCCGCCACCTGCTCGGCTCGGCGGACGAGGTCCGCCACTTCGCCACTGCGGCTGTGACCGCGGGCAAAGGGGATCGTGCAGTAGGAGCAGCAGTAGTCGCAGCCGTCCTGCACCTTGAGGAAGTGGCGCGTGCGCCCCTCCGATGAGACACTGGGGACGAAGGTGGTCGCCTCCTCATACGGCGACACTTCCACCGTATCGACCGCACTCAGGTGGTCGAGGTAGTGGAGTAGGGCGCCCTTCTCCTTTGCTCCCAGCACCAGGTCGACACCGGGGAGCTTGGCGTACCGCTGCGGCTGGAGCTGTGCCGAGCAGCCGGTGACGACGATCACCGCATCGGGGTGGTCGCGGTGGGCGCGCCGGATCAGCTGCCGGCTCTTCCGGTCCGCCACCGAGGTGACGGAGCAGGTATTGACCAGCACCAGGTCGGCAGGTTCGCCCTCCTGGGCGAGGACCATGCCCCGCTCCAGGAGTGCCTGCCCGAGGAATGAGGTCTCGGCAAAATTGAGCTTACAGCCCAGCGTGCAGAGGGCGACGCGCCGCCCCGTGTATGTAAATCCTTGCTCACTCATAAGTGCCACAAAGGTACCAAAAAGCAGGGGTGACGCATTTGAGTGGCACAGAAGCCATTTAACTCTCATTGTGAAGAGCGTGAAACGATGCACCCCTTGTGGCTTGTCATGCTAATTGCATCCCCCCTACCCAAGCAGTCCACTCCTCAGAGAAATCTCTAATACCGATATTAGGCTTCACTAATATCGGTATTAGATAGAGTACCTATCCATCGGGCATTGGGCACCCCTCCATTATGGACACCCCTGTACCAAAAAGCGTCCCGCCTTCTATCTCGGGGCTTTTGGGTATCTTCGCTGAGAATATATGTTAAATGCGCCCTATCGTATTATGAATAAGTCTAAGTCCTTACTAGTACTAACTGTCGCACTGCTGCTCACCCTTGCCGTCTCCGCCTGTGGGGGACAGCGGAAGGAGAGCAAGCAGCTGCCACCGCTTAAGATCGGTGCGATGTCCTCGATGGACTACCTGCCCTACGTGGTGGCTGAGAAGATGGGGATCTACGACTCACTCGGTCTGGAGGTGGAGATCGTCAAGTTTTTCTCCGCCAACGATCGGGATGCCGCCTTCCGTGCCGCTCAGGTGGATGGTACGGTCATCGACTATACCGGCGCCGCGATCCAGCATGCCGCCGGGATGCCTCTCGCACTCATCACAGCGCACGATGGCTACTTCGAGATGATGGCAACCGGTGACCTCACCACTATGGAGGATCTGAGAGGGAAAAAGGTGGGCGTCTCCCGCAATACGGTGATCGACTACTCTACCGACCTGATGCTCCGCGCTGCCGGCATAGAGCCGACGGACGTCGAGAAGCCGGAGGTAAATAAGATCCCCCTTCGGCTCGAGATGATGCTCGGTGGAGAGCTGGAGGGCTCAGTCTTCCCCGACCCGTTCATCACCATCGCGAAGTCCAAGGGCTTTGCCTCCCTCTCTTCCACTAAGGCTCTCGGCATCTCTGTCACCGGTACGATGATGCGGCGTGAGGCTCTCGACGAGAAGGCGGAGTCGGTGAAGCTCCTCCTCAGGGGGTACAATCTCGGCGTTGACTACCTCCTCTCTCATCCCCGCTCGGAGTGGCAGTCGATCCTCGTCGAGGATGCCGGCATCCCCGAGGGACTGGCTGACCGGGTCACCCTGCCGGACTATCGTCATGCAGCGCTCCCCTCAGCCAAGGATATGGAGGAGACACTCGCCTGGCTCCATGAGCACGATCTCGTCCCGGCGGACTATACCGGCGAGGGGCTGGTGGACGGCTCGTACCTCCCTCAGTAACAGAGCTTATGAGTCGGGTGACGATCGACCAGCTCTCGGTCGCCTATAGGGGGCGACGAGGCGAGACGGTGGCGGTAGAGGATCTCTCCCTCACGCTTGAGGACGGAGAGATCCTCGGGCTTACCGGTCCCTCGGGGTGCGGTAAGTCTACGCTCCTCCACGTCCTCTCAGGGATCATCACCGACTATGAGGGGACCGTGCTGATCGATGATCTGCCCCCGGATCCCAGGGTCCACTCCGTCGCGCTGGTGCCGCAGGGCTTTGCCCTCCTCCCGTGGATGACGGTGCGAGAGAATATCCTCCTTCCCCATACGCTAGGAGGAAAGGAGTGTCCCAATCTCTCCCACCTGGATGAGGTGCTGGAGACCCTCGAGATCGCCCCCTTCGTCGATCGCTATTCGCGCGAGTTGAGTGGCGGGCAGCGACAGCGGGTCGCTCTGGCGAGGGCGATGGTGCAGGACCCGGACCTGCTGCTCCTCGATGAGCCCTTCTCGGCACTCGACATCGGGACGGCAGAGCGAAGTAGGGCGCTCCTGCAGCACTTCCGCCGCAGGCTCGGGCTGACGACGATCCTTGTGAGCCACAATGTCGAGGAGATCGCCGGACTGGCGGAGCGAGTGATCGTCATGGGTGGCACGCCGGGGCGCATCCTCTCTGAGACGAGAGGGGCATCGGCGGAGCGCATCGCAGAGGAGATCAAGTCATGAGAGCGGACAGCATCACCTACCGTTTCCTCGTCGGCACGTTGCTGATCAACGTGATCTGGTACGTCGCCTACCTCCTCATCGGAGAGGGGGCCTTGATCTCGCCTCTGGTGGTATACCGTCATCTGCCGGTGCTCCTGGCGGGGAAGATGGGACCGCACCTCCTGGCGAGTCTCTATCGGATCCTCCTCGGCATCCCCATTGCGCTACTCCTCGGTCTGGTCATCGCCTGGCTGATCTACAGCTATCGCCCCTTCGGACGGGCGATGAACGCCCTCACCTACCTCGCCTATCCGATCCCGAAGCTGGCTCTTCTGCCTATCGTGATGCTGATCGCCGGGCTGGGGGACGGAGGCAAGGTGGCGATGATCGTTCTGATCCTGATCTTCCAGGTGATCGTCAACGTCCGCGACAGCCTCACGAATATCCCCCGGGAGAGCTTCCACATTGCCCGCTCTCTTGGTGCTGATCGGTGGCGTGTCCTGCGGTACATCCTCCTGCCGGCTGCGCTGCCGGATATCCTCTCCACCCTGCGTGTCGCCATCGGGACGGCGATCTCGGTCCTCTTTGTCACCGAGACCTACGGCACAGACCGCGGCATGGGGTACTTCATCACCGATGCGTGGATGCGCTTTGATTACATCGATATGTACGGAGGCATCGTCGTCTTGAGCATCACCGGATTTATCCTGTTTATTCTTACAGATATTGCAGAGGAGCGCTTCTGTCGATGGCGCTCTGCAGGTCACTAAATGCACTTCTTTTTTATCTTATGAAAAAAGTACTACTCTCACTTCTCCTCCTCCTGACGCTGGTGCCGGCCCTATCGGCACAGGGGCACCACCACTTCGATAAGGGAAAGCGTCTCGAGATCCATGGGTATGGTCAGGTCTACTACGATGCCCTCTTGGGACCGGGGAAAAATTCCTTTGGCGTCAATAAGTCGGAGCTTATGGGGACGATGCGCATCACCGACCGGTGGAGTGCGGCTGTCCTCTTTCAGCTCAATAGCCCCGCGATACTCAAGGAGCTCCACATGTCCTACCGCTTTGCCCCGGAGTTGAGTCTGAGGGTGGGGCAGATGAAGACGCCCTTCGGACTGGAGAACCAGGTGGCTCCCTTCCTCAATCCGCTGAGCCTTGGCGGGACCATGCCGACGGTCTACTTCGCCGGCGTGGGGATGGATCCGCTCTACTCGGGCACCTCCGGGCGGGACATTGGTCTCGAGCTGTCGGGTGACCTCTGGGGTAGGGTGCTCTCCTACAAGCTGGCGGTGATGAATGGTCAGGGGATGAACACCCTCGACCTCGGCACCTCTAAGATGTATGGCGGTGCGCTCTACCTACGCCCCACCTCCATGCTGACGCTCCATGCCTCTTACCTCGGTGGTGAGCTCCACGCGATGGGGGCCGGCAAGGGTATCGAGGCGGGTGCTCCCTATATCCGCCACCGTGTCAGCGGCGCCGTACAGCTGACTACCAAGCCGGTCTCCCTTACGGGTGAGTATATGTATGGCAAGGATGCCGAGGTCAGTGGTCAGGGTGCTTACCTCACCGCTGTGGCACACATGGCCAAGCGATACGACTTCGTCGCCTCTGTCGACTACCTCAAGACCGGTATGGGTCCCGGCAGTCTCCTCACCAGCACGCTCGGCGTGCAGCATTGGTTTGGCAAGCTCTCCCGCTGGCAGCTGGAGTACCGCCTCGTCGCTCCGCAGGGTGAGGGACACGGTCCGATGGACCACCACATCCGGATGCAGTTCCAGTTCGGCTTCTGACGGTTAAGTTTTTCTGGCTAACTTTGGTCTGTAAATAAAACCGTTAGCCATGAATAGACTTACAGCCCTTACTCTTCTACTCGCTCTGACTCTCTTCGCCACCTCATGTGGCGGGGGTCGGAGCGAGTCGCTTTTTCCCTCCGACGTAATGACTCGTGCCGAGAAAGCGCTCGAGACGAAGATCGACACCCTCGGCATCGTCTCTCCGACCGACTCTCTCCGCTTCGTGGACGTGACCGCCGAGGAGCGGGACGCCATGACCTACCTCTACGCCTACATGAGTCTGCCGGACCTGATGGATCACAGCATTGCCTACCATCTGGATAATGTCCGGGTGACGCTGCGGGCAAGGGAGGAGATGCCGTGGGGGAAAAAGGTCCCCGGGACGCTCTTCCGCGCTTTTGTCCTCCCCAAGCGGGTCAATAACGAGGTGCTGGATGACTTTCGGACCACCTACTACGATGAGTTGTCCGACCTCGTCGATACCATGACGATGGAGCAGGCGGTGCTGGCACTCAATCGCTGGGCCCATAAGCACATCACCTACCAGCCCTCCGATGGGCGGACCTCCAGCCCCATAGCCACGTTGCGGAATGCCCTCGGGCGCTGCGGCGAGCAGAGTACCTTCGTCGTCGCGGTACTCCGTACCGTCGGCATCCCGGCGCGACAGGTCTACACGCCCCGCTGGGCGCATACGGACGACAACCACGCCTGGGTCGAGGCTTGGGTCGATGGTAAGTGGCACTACCTCGGGGCAAGCGAACCTGCCCCCGTGATGGACAACGCCTGGTTTGACGCCCCGGTAATGCGGGCGATGATGCTCCACACCACCGCCTTCGGTGACTACGATGGCGACGAGGAGGTGCTGAGCAAGAACGATTGCTTCACCGAGCTCAATGTGACGCCCAATTACATTCGCACTGCGCCGATGACCGTCCGTGTCCTGGACGAAACCGGTAAGCCAGTCGAGGGCGCCACCGTCACCTACCGCATCTACAACTACGCAGAGCTCTATCCTCTCGTCACCCGCACGACTGATGACAGAGGGGAAGCGGTGACCAACCTCGGTCTCGGGGACGTGGTGATCTTTGCCTCTATGGGCAAGGACCGAGTGGCGATGGAAAAGATGACCAATAAGGAGGGTGGCAGCACCCTCGAGCTGACCCTCCGTCCGCTCGACACCATCCCGGCAGAGCAGCACCTGCGTCTCACTCCGCCGGTGGAGCAGACACCGGAGGTTCGGTATACCGAGGCCCAGGCGGCAGAGAATGCCCGCCTACTCGCCGAGGAGGATGCGGTCCGTGAGGCCTACACCTCCACTTTCCCCACAGCAGAGCAGGCCGCCTCACTGGCGGACGAGCTGGGCGCCACCGGTGAGGATCGCACCCTGCTCCTCGACCTCTTCCCCAAGAGCCGCGGATACCACGCCACAATAGAGAGCTTCCTCCGCCACTCGGCTGAGAGCGGTCGTCTCCACCACGCACTTCTCCTCCTCTCCTCCCTCACCGAGAAGGACCTCCACGACGTCTCCATCACCGCCCTCGAGCAGGTGCTCGACCGCGATCTCACCGACGCCGACTGGCAGGAGCCGATGATCTACTGCCCGCGAGTCCTAGACCGCGAGCCGATAGCACCCCAGCAGCCGGAGCTGGATCTGATCTGCGAGCAGATCCTCGGCAGTGAGGAGCTCAGCCGAGAGGAGCGAGTCACCCGGATCCTCGAGCGGGTGGGACAGCTCTCCTACGACAAGCAGTACAATCCGCTCAACCTCCCGATGACGCCCGCCTCCACCTGGATCCTACAGCGAGGCAACCAGCGCTCCCTCACCGTCTTGCTGATCCGACTCCTCCGCACGGCCAAAGTGCCGGCATGGTTTGACTTCGGCAACAGCGTTGTCCGCTACCGCGATGACGAGGGTAGGGAGCGGGTGATCCCATTCTTAAAGGAGGAGAAGGAGTCCACTGCCGACTGCCCCCTACAGCTCACCTATGAGCAGGGGACGAATACTGTCCGCACGCCCCACTACACGTCTCACTTCACCGTCGGCTACTTCGATCCTGCCGATGGACAGATGAGCACCTACTACTTCGATGATATGGTTCCTTACACCGACCTGCAGGGTAATTCGCTCCTCTATCCGGACAACTTCCTCCTCACCGGCAGCAGGCTTGCCGACGGCACCGTCCTCGCCTCCATCCGCAGAATGCGCTGCGGAGAGCCTATGGCGATCGATTTTGATCGGGAGGAGGGCGCCCTGGCAGTGATCGGAAACTTTGACTCCGAGTCGCTCTACGAGGATCTCGAGGGGGAGGAGCGCTCGCTTCTCAGCACCACCGGGCGGGGCTACTACCTCCTCGTGCTGGCACGCGATGCCCACGAGCCGTCCGACCACATCCTCCGCGACCTCGGTGCCATCGCTGACCGGTCCGGCAAGTTGCCCATCCCGACCGTGGTGCTCACGCGACAGAAGCCCTCTGAGGCGCTCCACGGCCTCCTCCCGAGAGCCGCCTGGGGTGTTGATACTCGGGGGCTGGATAAGGCGCTTGCAGAGGGCCTGGAGCGCTCCCTGCCGCTCGACTACCCGGTGGTGATCGTCGCCGATACATTCAATCGTGTCGTCTACTTTCACCAGGGCTACACCATCGGCATAGGCGAGCAGATTGCTGAGGTCCTCTCTCGGCTATGACAAAATACTCCTACCGCACGCTCCTGACCCTCCTCCTACTCCTCCCCGCGTGCCAAAAGCAGGCGGAGCCGGTTGAGGAGACCGAGGCGCGTACCTGCCCCGACTTTGTCGCCACTGTGCCCCTCCTCCGCGTCCTTGATGATCGCTGGGAGGCGGGCGACCGGATCGGGATCTTCTCCTCACGAGAGACCGATGTCCCCTACGTCACGGCGCATGGGGACGGCACCTTTGTCCCTCGCGGTGATCGGCGTATCTCCATGGCTCCTGAGGGGGAGACCTTCCACGCCTATTACCCCTACAGCTACGGCGGTGGGGGATCTGTCTCCTTCGACCTGCGAGACCAGTGTCCTCTGCTCTATGGGGAGGGAAAGGGAGTCCCGGGGGAGACGCAGGTGGAGCTCTCCTTCTCTCACCGTCTCTCGCAGCTGCGGGTCCGCCTTGTCTCCGAGATCGAGGGGCTAGACCTCTCTGATGCGAGGGTGGAGCTGCAGGGCTACCGCTCCGGTGGACGGATGGAGAAGCGAAGTGGCACCATCAAGCCTGGGACCGCTGTCCACCCGCTCCCATCGTCACGGATCGGCAATACCTTCCTCACCTACATCCTGCCCGGTGAGACCATCGGTGATCCCGCCCATAAGATACAGATCGAAGTGGGGACCAAGTCCATCCTCCTCGCAGAGCCAGCCATAAGTGGGGTCACCGAGACGGAGAGTGGCAAGTACTACGAGCTCGTCCTGCATCTCAGGCGTACCCCCTCCGAGCCGAACACCGTCGATCTCTCAGCCTCTATCCGCTCCTTTGTGGAGGGCGGTACGATCGAGGGGGATATCATCATCGACCCCGAGCCCTCCGCCAAGCAGCCTATCCTGCTTGAGGAGCACTTTGACTCCTCCCTCGGAGAGATGACCAACCACACAATCTTGGGCAAGGGGATCGGCTTTGAGGCCGAGGAGGGGTGCGCCACCGTCACCGGTCGCCGTATAGGGATGACCAAGATCCTCCTGATGTCCCCCGCCTTTGACTTCACGGACATCTCAGGGGCGACTCTCTCCTTTGTCCACAGTATCAGCCGGGGAAAGCGACCGTCCGAGGAGCAGATGCTCTACGTGACGACGGAGGAGATCACGCCCGACTACCCCGAGGAGGCCCGCTGGACGCGGGTGGAGATCCCCAAGTACCCCGAGGCGGGGTCAGAGGACTTTGTGGCCAATTCGATTCCTCTCCCCGACTTTGTCTACGGGCAAAAGCAGGTACGCTTTGCCTTCGTCTACAAGAGCCGAGACTACCAGGAAGCGCTCTGGCGCATCGATGATGTGGTGCTGAGGGTAGGGGAGAGCGACACCTCGCAGGAGGGGCCCGCCACCCCGGATCCCGGGGTCAAACCGACCGAGGGGCTGCTCTTCCCCGGGGCTGACTGCGAGAGCGAGCCTGACCTCCGCGCCGCGCTCGGCAAGCAGGGTCTCCGCTCCTATGCGATCCTCTCTCGCGACCACGCTTTTCCCGATCGGGGGCAGGTCCTCTCAGTCGTCAAGCAGCTGAGCGGCAACGACTACCTCCTTTCCTTTAAGGGCGCCATTCCCTCCGGTGCGAGGTTGCTCACTTTTCTGCTCAAGGGTGCCAGCTCCGCCCGCTCCCTCTCCGTCAATGTCTACGTTGATCACCTCGGCACCAATGGTCAGCAGAGCTACGTCTGCTACAATCTTGGTGAGGTGTCATCGCATGATAAGGTGCTTCGGGCTGAGCCGCGAAATCTCTACAAGGGGACCATCGACACGCGAGGTCAGTGGATCACGGTCACACTGGACCTCACCGCCATCGATCTCAATACGGATCCCGCACGGGAGATGCTTGCCATTAAGCTGGGCGGTGCCTCCGATGTCGCTCTGATGCTGGACGACTTCCGCTTCCGGTAGATCCGCTCCGGTCGGCAAGTATACCATCCCGGATTGTCTCCTCTTCGCACGTACAGCACTTTTACATCTCCCTTTGTCACAAGTTGCATAACTATTATGAAGCAAGAAAAAATGGTCGTCGGGATTGGCGAGGCCCTTTGGGATGTACTCCCCGAGGGAAAGAAGATTGGTGGCGCACCGGCCAACTTTGCCTACCACGTCTCTCAGCTCGGGCTATCCAGCTGTGTCGTCAGCGCCGTCGGGGAGGACGCTCTGGGCAGTGAGATCCTGGATAACTTCAGCGCCAAGGGGCTCTGCACCCATATCGCCACCGTCCCTTACCCGACCGGTACAGTGCAGGTGGAGATAGATCAGGTCGGCGTGCCTCAGTATGTCATCCGGGAGGGTGTGGCGTGGGACAATATCCCCTTTACACCTGACCTCATGGCTCTCGCACAGAGGACCACCGCTGTCTGCTTCGGCTCTCTGGCGCAGAGGAGCAGCGTCTCTCGCGCGACCATCAACCGCTTCATCGATGAGATGCCCAAGGAGAAGGACCCCCTCATCGTCTTCGACGTGAATCTCCGGCAGGGATTTTTCACCAAGGAGATCCTTGATCAGTCCATGAAGAAGTGCAACGTGCTGAAGATTAATGACGAAGAGCTCATCGTCATCAGCCGCTTGCTCGGCTACCCCGGTACCGACCTCCGGAGCAAGTGCCGGGCCTTGCTCGATCGGTACCACCTCCGGATGCTGATCCTGACCTGCGGGGTCAATGGCAGTCACATCTTCACCCCGGAAGATATCTCCTACCAAGCGACCCCTGAGGTAGAGGTGGCGGATACCGTCGGAGCCGGGGACTCCTTTACCGCCGCCTTCGTGTCGAGTATCATAAGGGGGAAATCTGTGGCTGAGGCGCACCGGAGGGCTGTAGAGGTCTCAGCCTACGTCTGCACTCAGGCAGGCGCCATGCCGACCCTCCCCGCCGAGTTTACCACCTGACGCCTCCCCCGAGGAGACCGCCTTTGCCACCCAAGTAGCGATAGACACTTACGGAGCGGAGAATGTGGTCAATCCTGCCGCCTCCTTTATGAGTAGCGAAGACTTCGCCTTTATGCTCCAGGAGAAGCCCGGCTCCTACCTGATGATTGGAAATGGGGATACCCCAATGGTGCATCATCCCAAGTACATCTTGGATCAAGAAATTTTCCCCATCGGAGCCAATTACTGGGTTTCGCTTGCTGAGGCCTACCTGAAGTAAAGTCCTGTCACATACGCCCTCGGCTCCCCCTCTCCTGAGATAGGCTATGGCGTGATGGGATAGGGGAGGGGTGCCACGCTGCCGTCTGATAGTGCGACGCCCTCGCGGGTCAGAAACCCAATCATAGACGAGTGGCCTTAGGAGGTATCTTATGGAAGCATGGACGCTATGATGTCTTTGGGATAATAGCAGGGGACGTCTGCCTTTGTTTCTGTTTTGAGGAACAATATCGTGTGTACCTTTTGCCCCTTCTTTACGAAGGGTAAGCGGCCGGCACGGCTTGTTAATTGCTCATATACGCTCTGTGCCTCGTCACGCTCTTGCCATTTACACTCTGCCACGAGGATGTGCTTCTTGTCTATTGACTCAGCTACAAGGTCAAGCTCCACCTGCTCATAGTCGTTGCTACCATTCTCTTTGGGTATGCCGCCCCACCACCGTGAGGCGATGCCATAGACTACACCATCGATTTCATTACCTGTGGCGAAGTCGCGACAAATCTTTTCCCATTTCTGACCAACGTATGTACTGAAGTCCTTACGGATGATATCCATTACGAGATCCTGGCGGTCTATCTCGATAAGATATCTATTGGGATTGATAAACCTGTAGTAAAAGGAGAGGAAGTTGTCACCAAGGCGATACAGTCCTTTCTTGCTGCTCTTTGGGTTGTCCCCAAAGGGGATATCTTTCTCCACATACCCCAGGTCGGTCAGTATGCCGATGGGCTGGGAGAGGTTGGTAGCAGGCTGCTGCATACGACCGGCTATTTCCGAAATACGATTTACTCCATTGCCCACCGTAGTAAGCAGGGAGAAAGACGTAGCCGTATCTCTACGCTCATCACGGAGCAACCGAGTTGGTTCGTCGTACAGTGTGCCATAGTTATTGACTAACAGATGGCGCACCGCCTCTTCCATGCTGTTATAGTCGGCACGAAGTTCCCAGTAGCGAGGCACACCGCCCCAAATAGCATATTCTTCTATGGCTTCTTGGTCAGAGCAGTGCAAGGCTTCTTTTATATAAGGCAAGCGCAGTTGCTTTAGCTTGGGCTGCCACGCACAGCGTTGATATAGAGGAGACTTCTCATTGAGGACCAGTGAGTGCATCATCAGCTGGGAGGAACCACACAGGATCAGATTGTATTTCAGCCTTTTGTTGTCCACTAATCTTTGGATGATGGAGGGCAGTGAGGGGTCGCTCTTGACGAGGTAGGAAAACTCATCTAAGCAGACCGATGTGTTATCCCCTGCATATAGATTGACGGAGGTAAGCACTGTCTCCCAGTCGTTGTAGGATACTCGATCAAAGCCGTCAAACGTAAAAGAAACAGTCTTGGCAAAGGAGTCGATCTGTTGCTGAGTCTGTGCTTCTTCGCTCAGATGGTATACATCCTGTTCGGTCAAAACATGCTTGATGAGTTCTGACTTTCCGATGCGCCGCCTACCATAAATCACAATCAGCACAGGCCGGCTAAGGCTTAGCGTGCGCTTGAGTGCAGCTGTTTCTTCTACCCTGTCTATAAATTTCATACCCTCAATAATTATCTTTGTCAAACATTATCTTTCGCAAAGATAATAACTTGATCGGTACCAACACACAAAATCACCGATGAATTTTGCTCCGCGAAAAACTATGTTTGACAAAGATAATGTTTGGCGAACATAATAAGGCCGGTTCGCAGTCTGCTGAACTGGGAGGGAGAGGAGAAAGAGATCGCATTTGCTGTGGAGACCATAATAGAACGGTGGTCCACTGCCCGATGGATCAGGGCTTGATCTAATACCGATATTAGTGAAGTCTAATATCGGTATTAGGCATCACTAATATCGGTATTAGAGATTTCCCTGGGGCTTTGGTAGGAGTGACCGAAAGCGACGCCTCAGATCGCATTTGATTAACTTCCAGAAGTCTGCAACTGAGTTGCGAGCGATAGTACCTACCTTTGCTGGTGATAAGGGGAGGCGATTCAGTACACAATAGATAAGTTTTAATGAGGCGATTATTTTTATTGATCTCCCTGCTGATGATGGTAGGGAGCTTGGACGTTTCGGCACTAGATCTCCGTGTAGTAGTGTATGACGAAGCCGGGGAGCCCATCCCCTACGCCACCATCAAGGTGAAAAGTATTGACGGCAGCAAGGTGCTCACAGGAGGTGTAACCCGTGACGATGGCTCCTTCACTCTACAGATCGAGCAGCATCAGTTACCGGTATTACTTGAGGCAAGCTTGATCGGATTCACCCCCAAGGAGGTGAGGTGCGAAAGCTCCACCGACTACAAGATCATACTACAGGAGAGTGCCTTAGAGCTGGCGGAGCTCTCCGTCACCGCCAGTCGTATCACACACCGGATGGTCGCCGGCGGTATCAGCACCTCCATAGAGGCCTCTCCGCTCGCAAATCTATCGGACGTCTATAGTGTGCTCAGAGGCGTGCCGCTCGTTGAGATCGAGGGGACCGAAGTCCGGGTAGCTGGCAAGGGGACCCCCATCATCTACATCAACGACCGACTGATGACCGACCCCAATCAGCTGCGCAACCTCAAGCCCTACCTCATTCGCGACATAGAGGTGCTCACCAATCCCGGTGCCAGGTATAGCTCCTCCGCTGAGTCGGTGATCAAGATCTACACCAAGCGTGAGCAGGGTACCGGTCTTAGTGGCGAGGTAAAGCTTGATCTAAATAATCAGATAAGTAGCCCCATGGGTTATCAGCCCTACCTTCGGCTCAATTATCGGCTCAATAATTGGGACTTCTTCACCAGTGTCATGTACAAGGACGAGCAGACCAATCACTCCTTCCCCTCTCTGCGCACTCACGGCAAAACCGACCAAAGCGAGTGGATCAATCAATCCACCACCAAGCACAAGGAGGGTGTACAGACACAGGAGTATACCATCGGCGTCAATTATGAAGATGAGGTGCAGAGCGCAGGCTTCAGATACCGCATTGCCGCCGATAAGGAGGACTCCTGGATGTTCTCCGACCTCACCAGCAACCACCTCAGGCCCACACCCGAGGCGGTGGAGCGCTACTTTGGCAAATCACAGACCCTCAAGCCCTGGAATGCCTCACACCGCCCCAATCTCTACTACCTGAGGAGGTTTGGGGACTGGAAGGCACAGATCGACCTCGACTACTTTCAGACCGGTATGAGCCACTCCACCGAGAGGGCAGCTGAGGGGCATACCGAGGCGTACGAGCTCTCCGGCGTGGAGAATAGCCATGGGGCGAAGTACCAGTCTGCAGGAGGACGCTTGGACATCTCCGGACCACTCTGGGGCGGACGCCTCGAGATGGGTGGCGAGTACACTAAGGTCCATAACCGCTTTTACAATCATCTCGATGCCAGCCTCAGTCTCACCGACCTCGACACCGAGCAGCGGGAGCAGCTACTGGCTCTCTACTTAGAGTATCAGCGCAAGATAGCCTCCGAGTGGAGTGCCACCGCAGGCTTACGCATGGAGCACCTCGAGAATAAGTATATCGACAAGGGGGTACTGGATCCCGACAAGAGCCATACCACCACCAATCTATTCCCCACACTGGCAGTCTCAGGCCGCCTCTGGGGTGTGCGCACCGAGCTCTCCTTCAGGAGCCGGATCAATCGACCAAGCTACGTACAGCTACAGCCACAGTACCTCTATGTGAGCCGATACGAGTACAAGGTGGGTGACCCCAACCTCAAGGACGCCATCGACTACTCCACCTCTCTCACCCTCAGTAAGAGCTGGCTTACCACCATCCTCAGCCACATCTATAGCCGCGACTGTCTCACCCCGGAGACCGCCCTCTTTACCGACCCCACCACCGGAGTCGTGCGGCCCTATATCACCCTATACAAGACTGTCAACGCCCCTCCACACCATGCTCTCTCGGCGGCGATTGTAGCCAGCCCTACGATTAAGTGGTGGAAGCCCACCTTCACTCTGCGCCTCTCCAAGATGATCGGCTACGACCTCTGGAACTTCGAGGAACGGATCACCAATCGTAAGCCCACCCTCGCTCTCAGCGTGGCCAACCAACTGACGCTCCCCGGGGAGATCAGCATGGTATTCAACGTCGGCTACACCCCATTTGGCAACGAAGACAATATGGAGTTCACCGCCCCCATCCTCACCAGCTACGCAGAGATCTCCAAGCAGTGGCTTAAGGAAAAAAATCTCCTCACCACCCTCTCCATCAGCAACCTCTTCAATACCACCCACTCCGTGCGTACCGCCACCAGGTACAGCGTGATGGAGTCCACCGAGCACGTGCCACCACGTATTGCCTTCACCATCTCCTACCGCTTCAATAGCTCCAAGGACAAGTACCAAGGCACCGGCGCCCTCGAGTCAGTCATCGACCGTATGAATGCGGGACACGACTAACCAGTGCACAGCCGTGAGGGCACCCCACCAGGGGTAACAAGCCCGGTCAGGGGTGACGCATGCTTATGATGTGCCCGATCCCGCAGGGGCAGTGCCCCGTAGGGATCATCGCTTCCTGGCCCGCGTGTCGAGGCACGAAGTGCCGAAGACCTCGGGAAAGATATACGACCCCGCCAGGGTGTCGCACTGCTTGAATAGGCAGCAAGTGCGACACCCTGGCGGGGTCGCTGGAAAGGGGGATTTCTGCTCGGCGACCCACAAGGGGTCGAAGGGGTAGGGGCGGGCCTCGGCACATTGGTCACCGCTTCGCGGATGACCGATGCCTATGGAGCGAGCACCCTTCGGGTGCCTCCCGGATGTGCCCCCCTTGGTATATGATTAGAGACTGTTGCACGAAGGCGATCTGCTGCGTTGCTTTCGGAATTCGGCCTCGGTCACGTACGTGAGTACGCTCCCTTCGGCCTCATCCTCAGCGCCTTGCATCTCATCCTTCGTGCAAAGTCTCAGCACATTTGAAACAAATGTGCGAGAATGGCACTTCGTGCAACATTCTCAATTACCCTAATGCTCTAATGCGCCACCCCTGGGGCTGCCGGGACGGGTGTCCAAGGGTGACGCATTTGAGTAGCACAGAAGTCCATCAACTCATTATGAAGGGTGGGGAACGAGGCACCCCGGCAGGGGTGCACGGTGTTTAGCCACGGGTCAAGGGGCGTAGCCCCGAAGACCCGTGGACCCGGCCTCGCAAGCAATCCTCGACCCCGCCAGGGTGTCGCACTGATTGACTGACTGGGTAAGTGCGACACCCTGGCGGGGTCGTATATCTTTCCCGAGCTCTTCTTTCCCGGAGTCTTCGGGGCTTCGCCCCTCGACATCCGGGCTATTTATGCTAACCACCAAACTTTTTGGGTAGAAATTTTATGCAGTCTGATATTGTTGAGCTACTTTGAGGTGGTGATCGGGATCATATAAGGTGTCGT
>NZ_UQJH01000023.1 GCF_900541275.1 uncultured Porphyromonas sp. | reverse complement strand
AGTATAATAAGGCACTCTCCGAGCGCCGTGCGAAGTCCTTTGCCGACTACCTCAGTCGCACCCACGGCATCAAGCGGACTGACATGACCATCGCCGGACGTGGTGAGGACTGGGCAGGCGTGGAGAAGCTCGTCCGTGAGTCCGACCTCAGCTATAAGGCTGACCTGCAGCAGATCATCGACAACTATGGCGGTGACGCCCGCGACCCGAAGGTGCGCGCCCTCAATGGCGGTGCCCCCTTCCGCGAGCTGGTGTCTGACGCCGGTCTCTATGCCAAGGTGCGTCGCACGGACTATGCCTTTGCCTACACCGTCCGGGGATTCAACCTCGAGGAGGCACGGGAGCGGATCAAGACCGCACCGAAGCTCCTCAGCCTTAACGAGATGTACCTCGTAGCCAATAGTTATCCGGTCGGCAGTGAGGACTTCAAGGAGGTCTTCGCCATTGCCGAGAAGTACTTCCCCAATGAGCCCGCTGCGCTGACCAACGCTGCCGCTGCTGAGCTCGTGAGCGGGAATGCCGCAGCCGCCCTCACCCGACTGAGTCAGGTCAAGGCTCCAACAGCCGAGACGCTCAACAACCGCGGTATCGCCCTTGCCCTCACCGGCAAGTACGATGAGGCGGAGAAGTGCTTCAGCGAGGCCATCGCCAAGGGCGACAAGCGTGCCGCCGACAACCTCGCCGAGCTCCGCAAGCTCCTCGAGAGCCTCTGATAGGGACTTATCTACCGGGCACAGCGGTGCCCGGTAGACTACTTGACATATATTAGGACTTCACATCGCACTGTCCGACTCGTCCGATAATAAGCGCCGTCCGATACGACTGAAATTACATTACTATATTACTAACAACAGTTTCTTTTTCACTAACTCAAAACAATTATGAGAAAAGTAACAACTACCGTTGCAGCGGCTCTCGTAGCTCTCAGCTTCGCTGCCTGCAACAAAACCAACAACGAGGCTACCCCTGAGGTCGCTCAGGGCAACACCTACGCCTCTCTCACCATCGGCGCCGGCAACGAGCTTCGTGCTGAGACTGACAATGTAGGTCGTGCCGAGGAGGGTGCTGTCAAGAGCATCTCTCTGATCTCTAACGAGCCTACTCTGGAGTTCACCACCCTTGGTACTGACTTCAAGCAGATAGGTGAGTACTACAAGACCAATGCATTCAAGACCAAGGCAGGATCTCGTGCCTTCGCTCTTGTACTCAACAAGGGTGGCATCACTCTGCCCGGAGTTGTCAACGCTGCTGCTGAGTTTGTTTCTGCTGATACAGAGACTGCTGCAACCTATGCTGATGACACCAAGGGCTTCGTTATGACCTCTAAGGTCGCCACCTTCGTCGTACAGCCCAAGATCAGCGAGGAGGATGTCAATGCTCTCAACGCTCCCGATGAGAATAAGAACGGCTTCCAGCTGAATGCTGAGCGCGTCGTGGCTCAGGGTATCGTCACCACTCCTCTCAACACCTCTGAGGCTATTACTACCACGGACAACCTCGGTGACCTCACCGGGCTGAAGTATGGTGGTGCCATGGGTGCTAAGAAGACCTACGTCTTCGGAAACTACGCCGGTGAGCGCAAGATGGGTGCTGCTAATAAGTATGCTAACTTCAAGTCTCTCGTAGATGGTGTAGTTACCACTGCAACCTATGACGATGACGCCACCACGGATAAGGCTAATCGTGAGAAGTTCCAGTTCGCTGAGCTGACTGACCGCGCTCTCGTTGCTAAGGTGGCTGACTACAGCACGCCTTTCGCTAAGGCCGGTTACTACTTCTTCGAGAACTCCGTTGCCAACCCTGCAGATGCGGCTAACCTCGGTGCACACCGTAACGCATATGCTAAGGTATACGGTGTATACACTCCGAAGGAGGTCATGACCATCAAGAATGTCTTTAAGGCACAGAAGGGCACCAATAAGTACTTTGATCCCGCTACCGCCGAGCCTAAGGATCAGGCTGACGGTGGTCAGGAGGGTGTTGTAGTGCAGACTCTCGTCAAGGCTGAGAGCTTCGCTCCCGGTACTTCCTTCTTCCTCGGTGAGACCGATGGTGTCTTCTACGCCAGCGCAGAGGCTGCTAAGCTTAGCGTTACCGCTCCCGGTCAGAAGTCTTACATGTACGAGAATGGTAAGTGCGTCTATCGTATGCCCTGGAACCAGGTCAAGAGTGGTAAGACCACTATCTACGCTGATACTCGCCGTAACAACATCTACGTCGTTAACGTTACTGCCTTCGAGAAGGTTGGTATGAACTACGACCCGAACGATACCGAGGATCCGAACATCCCGAAGCCCAATAACCCCGACGAGCCTACCACTCCTCCTGATGGTGGTGATCCCTCTTGGGACGAGGCTGAGACCTTCGCTGCATTCTTCACGCAGATCCTCCCCTGGAACGTTGTTGATCGCGACGTTACCCTCTCTAAGCACTGATCATCTCTCACGAGAGATCTTCCCGATTAAGTCCGGCGCTTAGCCGGCATAGGGCAGGCGGGCTTGACCGCCCACCTGCCCACGATATAGAGAATGACTCCCCCCATCCACTAAGGGAGAGCGAAGCTTTGAAAATGTAAGTGCATGGGAAACCATGAGACAGATATGAGGAAGAGACTTTTACCACTCACGATAGTTACCTCGCTGCTCGGAGTGATGGGATTACTCCTAACCGGGTGTCACCCCTGCGTCTACGAGGATCTGAGCGACTGTCCGCAGATCGTCAGGCTGCAGATGCAGTACGCTGTTCCGTGCGGGGGCTCTGTGCCCGATAAGTATGCCCCGCTTGCCAAGGGAAGGGACTTCCGTGTGATGGCCTTCCGCACCGATGGCTCGAGGGTCAAGCTGGAGCTACCCGAGCAGAAGACGCCTCCTACCACAGCGAACTCCTTCTGTGATGTGGTGGTGAGAGAGTATGGTAAGCTCACCTTTGTCTCGCTCCTTGCCGAGGACTTCACCCCCTATCGTCTCGATGAGGTTACCTCTATAGATCAGCTGCTCCTCGCCCTCGAGACGACCCCGCAGACGCACGCTGACCTGCCGGATATCTGGTACGGGATCAGTGACAAGTACGACAATACCGGCTATGCGTCCCGAGGTACCGTCACCGATACATTGGTGATGGGGATGGAGGAGAAGCTCCATACGCTCAATTTCTCCGTCAAGGGCCTCCCCGCCGGAGCCTACACCCTCGAGGTGACCACGCCGGAGAATGCCCTCCTCGCAAGTGGTCTCCCCCAGGCCGGTGAGGTGACCTACCGTCAGCCCCTTCACGTCGTCAGCGATGAGGTATTTGGTACAGTGTCGATGGATCTCTTCCGCATTGTCGCTGACAGAGCAGCGGAGACGAAGCTGGCACTGAGCGACAGCGAGGGTAAGGTCCTTTACGAGACCACCTTCGGTGACTACTTCCATCTCACCCCTCGGATGAAGGTCAACTTCTGCCGGCGCCCTATTGATATGATCGTCGAGCTTGAGCCTACCGACCAAGGGACCTGGATGATGGTCGCCGTCACTGTCAAGCAGTGGAACTTGGTTTACCGGAACGTGATACTGAAGTGATGACTGCCATGAGATATTTCGACCACTACATAGCGACCCCTCTCCTTGCGCTGACGCTGCTCCTCGCCTCCGGGTGTCGCAGCAACGTCTCCACAAGTGAGCCCGCGACGGAGAGCACCTCGTCGACTATGGTCACTCTCCGTACTTCGGTCATTGGCACCATGTCCCCTCGTGCTGTCTCGGAGAGTAATGCTGATCCGCTCAATGGGAGCGGAGAGGGAGCGGTCCATATGCTCAACCTCTGGCTCGCCAAGGAGGGCTGGATGCAGGCTACCCCCGACACGAGGAATGCACCCATCTACCAAGCGACGTTTAAGGTCAATGGGGTGCAGAATCCCTCTGAGAAGAGAGACTACACCATCCTCCTCAATGGTCACACCCTCCCCCTGAATACCCTCTCGCGCAGTGAGCAGACCACTATAGGTCTCGATCAGATCAGCCTACTGATGGATGAGAAAGGCTTCACCATGACCGGAGCTGTCAATCTCAGTGCCGATATCAAGCCCGATGTGGTGACACCGGCAAGACCGGGCGATAATGTCTTCCCCAAGGATGAGCCTCTCCCTGTCGAGCGTGTCGTCTCCAAGGCTCAGCTCTACAAGAAGTCCGGCTTTACCCCCACCGGGGTCCCCGGCACGATCGCCAACCTGCACTGGGCTGTCGCCGGTAGCGGCAAGCAGGTCTACCTCTACCGATATCATGCCGGTGAGCGCACCATGGGGATAGATGGCCTTTACGATGGACTCAGCACCGCCTCCGCTGAGAGCGGCCTGATGAAGCTCTCGGATGTGATCAAGAATCCCGATGACAAAGGCAACTTTGCCTGGAAGAAGCTGTCAGCAACAGCGAGCGGGAAGCAGTCTGTCGCCGACGGGATCTACTTCTACGAGCATGCACTCGAGGAGACCAAGGGGCAGAGCAAACCCTATCCCCGCACGATCGGCTACGACAAGGTCACCTATGCCAAGGTCTATGGTGACCTCGGCAAGATAAGCAAGGGAAAGAGAGGCGAGTTCAATGAGAAGGCCTTCCCCTACTTCTCTGCTATGAGTCGCGTGGTCTACACAGAGAAAGATGCACGGAAGCTCACGACATCTGAGTTGCCAAATGCGCCCGGTACCTTTAAGAGGAGTTTAGAGACTTGGGAAAAGATGAGGAAGCACGTTAAGGATGCTTCTTCGGAGGACTTTATGAAGGATCGCTGGTACTGGATCTGTGTCACGGAGATACCGAGTTGGGATATGGCGAAGAAAAAGGAGCTCTTCGATTCGTCACGCTTCTCCATACCTGATCTGATGGACTCTCACGAGGGAGATACGTTCTTCCTGATGCACGACACGCCCGGCACCTTCTACGTCGGAGCCAATGGCATCATCTACGATACGCTCCTCGCTGCCAGGGCAGATGGCAATAAGAGCGCCCGGAAGTATGCCGGTGGGCGGATGGTCTACCTCACGCCCCTCAATGCTCAGGGCGAGCCCAATAAGATCTACAACTGCGATACCCGACGCAATAACATCTACGACCTCGAGATACAGGGAGTCAATGGTCTGGGGTACAATTACGACCCGGTCGATCCCAAAGATCCCTACATCCCTAAGCCCGACGACAACCCCCTCGAGCCCGATCCCGATCCTGAGATCCCACCGATCAACAATCCGGAGATCACCATCAGGGTCAAGGCAACGGTGCTCAAGTGGAATTACATCCACCAGTCCTACGATCTGCTGGGCAAAACGAAATAACGAGTGAGAATAGCATGAATAGCAATCACAGCATATACACAGCCCCTCTCCTGAGGCGGCTCTGCCGGTCAGCGCTCCTCGCCACAGCCCTGCTCGTCCTCGGTGCGTGCCACAGCAGCTTGGTTCCCACCCAGGAGGAGATAGACGCCGCCTGCCCCCGCACCGTGCGCATCATGGCGGCGGTGGAGGGCTACGCCGGTACCCACACCGGCACTCGTGCTGTAGTGGTCAATACCAGCACCGCTACCGATACTTTTGAGAAGCTCACCAGGGATGCTGAGGGTGGTGAGAAGGCGATCCGTGACATCTTCCTCTTTGTCATCCCCGAGTTTGGCTCAGAGGCCTCGCAGGTGATCTATTACTACGGGTCAGGAGATGATAGTGGTATAACCGGAGATAAGCTTAATGGAACCAATGTGGTGGCCAAGTCCTTTACTACCAATAACGACGGAGAGGCGGTCATGGAGCTGGCCCTTAAGCCGGGTCGCTACACCTTTATCACCGTGGCTAATTCTGTTGCACTCCGGAATGCTGCAAAGGATAAGGGAACTGTGACAGTTAGTGCACTTATGGGTCTTACTCACAGCAACCGTACCTTTGTCGCTAGACCGGATCAGACAGAGGTCTACATTGGCAATAGTTCTAAGCATCAGGATTTCCCGATCCTCGGGCAGCAGGTGATCACCGTGCCCTCAGAGGCACCGACCAAGCCCTTAGAGCCGGTGATTAATATGGAGCGCATCTTTGCCCGGGTCGATCTCTTCCTCACCACGACAGAGAGTAAGGGCGGTGAGTACCTCCAGTCTCACAAGGACAAGAGTGGCACAGAGACCCTTCGTCGTCCCTCCGACTATCGACTCAAGGGGATGAGGATCCTTGCGACCACCGCTGCGAGTGGGACCAGCTACTCCTATCCCATCCTGCCCTCCGCCGGAGAGTACACCGCACTCGAGGAGGTTGTCCGGTCTGTGGGCTATACTTCCCCTACCATACTTGCGGATAAGGGCATCACCTCTAACGGATGGGAGGACGGAAGTAACCTATCCGAGTCCCAGGCGTGGCAGAATGTTATCAATAACGGCACCAAGGGAGGCCTCCGGAAGCTCTGGCACACGCCACTCTTCTACACCAAAGTCTGGAATGACACCGACGAGAATCCCTACCACCTCTACCTCCCCAGCCTCTATCTCGGGCAGGTAGGCGAGACCGAGGCAGGAGCCTCCTCTGTCCGCATCGAGCTGACCTTCCGGCGTCTCTCCGATAGTAAGGACTACGTCTACCGCATCCCGCTCCACAACGAGACCGGTGCCTCAGACTACTACTCCATCCGCCGCAATACGATCTACGACATCGACCTCACCTTCTACGGCGACGAGCTGCAGGTACAGCAGAGTGGGGTGCTGGTTTATCCTTGGAAGCGTGTGGATCAGACGTTTGAGGTTAATCCAGACGATGAGGGTGTAGATCCACTTTGGAAACAAGATAAGCCATGAAGACAACACATACTTTCTCGTCTCTTATAGTAGCACTCGCTTTCCCGCTGCTCCACTCCTGCCAGAAGAGTACCATCGACTTGGTAGAGCCGACGCAGGGTGAGGAGACGCCCAGCACATATAAGCTGGAGAAGCCCCTTACCGTCTCCTTCCTCGTAGGTCCCAATAAGCAGATACGCCCTGTAGAGGCCGTCACGCGCGCTGTGGGGGACCTCAGTCGGGACTACACCAAAGAGGATAAGGAGAATGCGACGGTGAATAGTGCTCCAAGTAAGACAGTGAGCCATAAGACCCCTGAGTTCTATATCTATGGTGAGAGTGGCGGTGCACAAGTCTATAAGTCAGACTGGATCCGAAACATTCACATCCCGGAGCTGAGCGACGAGGACTATAAAGTAACCGGAAATATTCCTGTCCCTTATCAGGGAGGCATCTCGTCAGGATCTCGCACAGATGAGAATAGCGAAGTCACCATCACCTTTTATAGCTTGCCTAAGGATGGTACACTCACTTTCCTTGCTAATTCTTACCTTAAGGCAGACTTTTGGAGTAAAGAATACGGCTATCTTGATCTGAGTAGCCCCTTTATTCCTGTGACGGAGACCGAAGCAATGTACTCTGCGACGTACCTTGCTCAGTGGAAGGAAAGATTAGCAAAGACTAAGGATTACTTCGGTCCCGGTGCCAATGAAGGATGGAAGCCCGTTAATTATTCATACGATAGAGATCCGGATAGCTCAATATTCGAGAGTGCCTACATCCCTATGTATGGGCGGCTCTACAATGTTGATTCCTCAGCCAACAAAGATAAGCTCATAGGCTCTGAGAAGAAGAGCGATACCCCCAAGGAGATCAATACCATCTACCTTGAGCGCGCTGTTGCCGTAGTCACCGTTGGCTGGGATCTCCCCAGTCAGGTATCCTCAGACTTTGATTATTTTGTGGATGAGGTGTATTGGGCCAAGATGCCAAATGTTGTCTCCATCGTCCCCAACAACTGGGATGCCATACAGACTTTCATGACCCAAAACTTAGGTCCCTTGGTGCCTAAGGGCGAGAAGCAGAAAGTCATCCCCGCCTATTGGGACTACCGAAATAACTTAACTACCTGGAAGGGCGGAGGCGTCAATGATCGTGGCTATATGACAGCGGATCGAGTGGGATATAACGCTTTCTTTGTCCCTGAGAATTTAGGTGACAAGCCTAATACCATCTACGTGGTGCTCAGTCAGTTTGATCCTAAGACCGGCAAGGCCAGTGAGACACGCGGCACCAAGGTCTTTGAGCTGCCCTACGGCGAGAAAAACTCCGAGACCGGCCTCCTGGAGGTACACCGCAACACCTGGTACAACCTCCACATCAAGTTTAAGCAGACCCCGTCGGGTGTCGTGCCGTACATCGTCGAGACGTGGGAGGATAAGCCGGTGGACATCCCTTGGTAAGAGATTATCCGAATAGCCTATTCGCGCAGACTCCACAGGACTACCTATGGCTGTCTCGCTGATGATACATTGATATAATAATGATACATACATATACTGACATGAAACCCTTTTACTCGAGATATGTCGCTTCGCTGGGGGCTCTGCTCCTGCTGGCGCTCTCCCTTGTCGGATGTCGAGACACGCTACTGGATCGCACCCAGCCGGATCCCGCCTCTCCGGAGCAGATCGGGGATGGCGGCAGTGATCGACTGGATGGCGCTGTCACGGTGTCTCTCACCTATGACACCCCTGCACTCAGGACTCCCACCACTCGCGCCGCACTCACCGTAGATCAGGAGAGTGAATTCAAGCCCGCCACCACCCGCGTGATGATCTTTAAGAGTACCGGAGAGTATCTCAGAGATGCCAAGGTGACAAAGATCACCCCCTCAAACGGGGACCATCAGCAGGGAGAAATCACCTTCCTCGCTCTTCCTGGAGAGGGACTTACCTTTGTCGTCCTTGCCAACCTATCTGAAGAAGATAAAGTGAAGAAGGTCTCAGGGACTAAAGCTGAGGTGCTAAAGAACTTTGAGTACACCGTCACCGCCGACACAGACTTCACCAAGACGGGACTCCCTATGTGGGGCGAGCTCGCACAGCAGACTATCGATCCCGATGTATCCGCTGTACGGACCATCGGTACCATCCACTTGCTCCGCGCAGTGGCACGTATAGACGTCGGGCTCAATATGACAGCAAAGGGTACCGCTGGCAAGGATGGGGACTTTGATGAGAAATCACAGACGCTCACCTCCGACATTGTCGACCCTAAAACCAGGAAGTCTATGAAGGTCCAGTGGAGCCTATTGGAGGTGAAGCTCTACAACGCAGCCAAGAACGGACGCATTGCTCCCGATGCCGACAATTACGATCTCGATGAAGATAAGCCCAAGGCCAACAAGGTTACCCAGCCTACCACTCCCACTAAGCACGAGGATGCCCTCACCTATACGGCGACGAATAATCTCCTTAAGCGCACCATCTACGTCCCCGAGACGATTAATCCCGAGCCGACCAGCGCCAGTGCCGGAGCATCGACCACACCGGGTACTGAGAAGGTCTACCTCTCCCGCCCCTATCTGATCCTCAAGCTCTCCTACAAGCAGACTGATGGTACTGCTTCCGGGGAGACCTACTTCCGCGTTGACTTCCTCGAGAAGAATGGTAAGGAGGCTACTGCAGAGTATACCTACCTATCGCTGCTGCGTAACTTCCGCTACAAGGTCAATGTTACGAATATCGGTGGCCTCGGCTTCGACAGCGAAGACGAGGCCAAGAAGGGTCCGGCTGCCAACATCATGTACAACGTCGTGGTATGGGACGAGTCTACACTCTCCAATGTCGTCTACGACGGCCAGTATATGCTCGGCGTGCAGAATGATAAGCTGCTGTTTCACAAGAATGGCGGCACCTTCTCCACCAAGGTCCAGACCTCATGGCCCGGGGGCTTTGAGGTAAAGGGACTACCTGACTGGGTCAAGTTCAAGATTGAGCCCAGCGACCCCGGTGCTACCGATGCTACCGATGAGAAGATCGTGACCTTCGAGGTGACTAAGTCCACGACGGAGCAGAGAGACTTCTCCGGAGCCTATATCCAAGCCGGTCGTATGCGCTGGAATCTCGACATCACTCAGCTCAATACCCTTGACCTAAGGATAGAGATCTTCTCTGACCCCGAGTGTACCCAGGAGCTCCAGTACATCGAGCTCGACGAGCGAGGTAAGGATACGCCCGACAATAATTACACGGTAGGGAAGATGAAGTTCTACGTCAGGGTCACACCTGCCGCACGTATCTCAGCTGTAAATGATGAGACCAGGGCACCCTTTACCTTTACCGGCGCTCCTGCGGCCTCACCCTCACGACCGCCTATAGAGACAGCTAAGGAAGTCTCCGCGGGAGTCTATGAGTTTGAGGTCACCGCAGAACCTCTCAAAAACCCAAAGAATCCCTTCGAGACGCGACAGAATAAGTACCACTTCATCACCGAGCAATCTGGTGAGAAGGCTGAGGCAACGCTCTCGATCATTCAGACTGAGTACAATATCGTCTTCTACGAGGACGAGGATCTTACCAATCCTATGCTAGGGGAGGGCGGTGCTGCCACCTACTTCATGAATGGTACGGACAAGCAGTTCTACGTCCGCAGCAACATCCCCTACATCATCTGGATGGATAATCAGATGATCGACAAGTCCGCACGGAGTGACGAGAATGCCAATGCCGACGGGTCCTCTAAGTTCGCCATCGTCACCGGGTACTATGATAAGGATGGTAAGTTCGTTAAGCTTGACTACGACTCAAGCAACACGATGAATAACTGGAAGAGCGTGAAGACAGAGGAAGCCCCCACGCCAAATGGATCTCCGCTCAAGTTTAGGGCAGCAGAGGCCGATGCCCTCAAGATCATCTATGGTCACGTGATGTGGGTCGCTTGTACCACAATGAAGTCACTGGAGTGGAAGTTCCCGCTCTACAATAAGCAGCTGGCCAATCAAGATAAGGTCACTAAGATCCAGACCAATTTTGTCGCAGGCTACTTCCTCCCGGAGGCCAATTCCTATCCCATCACCTTAGGCGAGACCGGTCTGCTTATCCCTATTGAGAGGAGGATCAATCACGCAGCCCGCTATTACGAGGAAAACTTCGATACCCCCTTCGGATGGGTGGATGATAATTACCAGCACAAAAACGACAAGACCGCCAAGATCGACCCATTTGAGAATTGGGAGTCCTATAAGCAGCGCAATCAGCTCAATCGCCTCGATGACGACGACAATATCTCTCTGGAGGTGCTTTGGACAGACATCCAGAGCGTGACTGAGAAGGGGTCTGAGCCTGCACGCAACCCTATTAAGCAGGATGGTACTGCCCCGCTGAAGCTCTTGGTCCCGGTGGAGATAAAGGGTGAGCGATACGCCTATGTGCTGCCCGGTGATGATGGAGCTGATAACTACGGCAATCTCGTCTTCTGTGTCCGAGATAAGGACAAGAAGAGAGTGGATAACCACCGCGCCTCGCTCCTGGACCCGGCAGAGCAAGGCAAGGACGTTATCCTCTGGAGCTTCCACCTGATACTCTATCGCCCGGGGGAGATCCCCTTAGATAAGGGAGATCAATCGGCAATTGATCGAAAGACAATCACTTACTTACATAGGGATAGTGCCAAGGAGCCGCAGAACTATGGTACCGACTGGTCCTACGACGTGAAGGTATGGCCCTATGCACTCGGTGCCTTTGATATCCCGCAGGAGTGGAAGAATACAGCTGGTTTTGTACAAAACAATCGAAATCTACGAGATCTTAATTACAGACGCGTCGGAATGCACTACCAGTTTGGTCGTAAGGATCCATTCCCGCGCTATATCAATGCCATCGGAAGACCGACCCGGTTCGTTGGTCATAACGGAAGGCAAGTGAGCTTTAAGCTCCTTAAGTCAACCACGATCTCCCTGCGAGAGTCCATTGAGTATCCGATGGTCCTTGTAGGTAATGCCGGTGGTCACCAGTGGCTGACAGAGGGAGGCAAGACGCTCAATACCAATATATCCCTCGGTGGGACCTCGTCCTTCGGCGCTTACGGCTTATGGGGCGGAGGCTCACCGGTGGGTAATGAGTCATCGTGCTCTCAGCGAACGGACATTATGCGCGTCCTGACTAAGACGGTCTTCGATCCATGCCCCTATGGATTCCGTATCCCGATCCCGGGCTACAGCTCCACCAGGATGTTCTGGGGAGACAATAGGGTAAACGCTGATCGAATGCGGATGAATAATGCTGTGTTTATGATGGATGGAACAGCAACTCGCATCTATAACACCTTCAATGGCACTATGGAGACCCTATTTGGTGTGTGGAGTGGCAATAGTACATCCGGGACAGGGCAGGTACCTTTTGCTGTTGCCACCTCGTACATTGCTCAGGCCCACTATCCTGTATTTCTGTTCACATTCGGGACCGGTGCTCCGGAGGAGAGGTATCAGGCTGATATCCACAGAAGCTCCCCGGTCGTTGTGAGACCCTTCAATAACGTGCAGGAGAGCGACTGGGAGAAGTACATTCGTCGCTGATCAATAGCATCGGCTTATTAGCTGACTGAGAGCAGCCCTTCATCCTCGTGGATGCAGGGCTGCTCTCTCATACAGGAAGCCCCCACCCGCTCTCAGCGAGGAGCGCTCCACCCAGGGCGCTCCTCGCTGCCTCTTCCGGAAAAGGTGTCCCGAGGAGATGCTGCAGGGAGACCCCCGCCCTCGGGGTGGGGAGGAGGCTCTATCCTATGAGATGCTTCAGGAAAGGGGTACCTGTGAGCTACGACAAAGCTTTTCCATAAGCATCGTGATGGGGGCTCCCCACTCTGACGACTTACAGGGTGGTGAGCTTTTTTTTGTGCGGTCGCTCTCGCACAAAACTAATACCGGTATTAGAGATCACTAATACCGATATTAGAGATCTCTAATATCGGTAAAAGAATTGCCCGTGAGAGCGAGGGGGAAAATCAAGGCTCTCTCGGACGAGGCTGGGCGAGGCTGGAGTCTATCGGACGAGGCTGGGCAAGGCTGGAGTCTATCGGACGGGTCGGACAAGTCGGACGCCAGCCCTCTCCGGTCCTCCCTCTCCGGCCTCCCTCCCTCTCCAGCTCTCCCTCCCCGGACCACCGCCATGCCACCATCCGCAAACCCAATGGCGCAAAGCACCTCAGAGAGGTGCTTCTTTCATAGTGGTAAAACTCAAATGCGTCAGCCCTGGAGGGGAGGACAATTGGATATTTTTTTCTAAAATAAATAGGTACCTTTGCGTGTCATTAGTACAATAAAGACAGAAATCCCAAAAAATAGAGTAGCGATAGTATATGGCTCAAGAGATCAGTATCAAGAAGGGTCTCGACATACGACTGGCTGGCGACGCATCTGAGGAGGTGATCCCCTCCTCTGTCGGGTCGTCCTATGGCGTTAGTCCGACATCCTTCCCGGGGCTACAGCCCCGCCTGTCTGTGCAGGTAGGCGATCGTGTAATGGCCGGCAGTCCTGTCCTCTACCACAAGTCCTGCCCGGAGATGGTCCTCGTCTCCCCCGTCAGCGGCGAGGTGGTGCAGGTGGTGCGCGGTGCGAAGCGTAAGATCCTCTACGTCGAGATCAAGGCAGACGCCGACGTAACGTATAAGGACTTCGATGTGACGGACGTCACCTCGCGGAGCCGTGAGGAGCTCCTCTCGCTCCTGATGCAGAGCGGTATGCTCGCTCTCCTCCGTAAGCGCCCCTACGATATGGTGCCGGACCCAACAGAGAGACCGCGGGACATCTATGTCACCGCCAACTTCACCGCCCCGCTCCTGCCCGATACGATGGCGCTCCTCGGAGAGGACAAGAAGTATCTCCAGATCGCTGCCGATGTGCTGAGTAAGCTCACCGAGGGCGATGTCTATATGGGCTATGCGCCCGGCGAGGCTCTGGGGCTGAAGGGTGTCCGCGAGTATGAGGTGAAGGGTCCCCACCCTGCCGGCAACGTGGGCGTGCTGATCAATCATACCCGCCCGATCAATCAGGGCGAGGTCATCTGGACCCTCTCCGTGACGGAGATGGCCCTGCTGGGACGCTTCCTCACCACCGGTCACGTAGACCTGACGAAGCGTGTCGCCTGTGCTGGCACCTGGATGGAGAAGAGAGGGATCACCGTCGTCCGCGCCGGTGCTCGGATCGAGGAGATCGTCTCCGACAAGATCGCCCACACGGCTGAGCACCTCCGTCTCATCGACGGCGACGTACTCACCGGACTGCAGGTGACTGAGAGCCACCCCTTCCTCTCCACTCAGACCAATATCATCACCGCGATCCCCGAGGGGGACGAGACGGTGGAGCTCTTCGGCTGGATGGCTCCGGGACTGGACAAGTACTCCGTCTCGCGGACCTTCACCTCCTGGCTCACCGGGAAGCGGAAGTATGCCATCGATGCCCGCCTCCACGGCTCGGAGCGCCCGCTGATGTTTAGCAACGAGTACGACAAGGTCTTCCCGATGGACATCTTCCCCGAGCAACTGATCCGCGCGATCATCACCTTTGACATCGAGCGGATGGAGCAGCTGGGTATCTACGAGGTGGTGCCGGAGGACTTCGCTCTGTGCGAATTTGTCGACACCTCCAAGCTGCCCCTGCAGGCTATCGTTCGCGATGGTCTGGACCAGCTCTATAAGGAGATGAATTGATCGATGGACCGGCGTGAGTGCTCACGCCACACAATCCCATAGTAGAGACATACATGAATTCTTTTAAGAAAAAGTTCGACAACTTAGCACCGAAGTTTGAGAAGGGTAAGCCGATGCACTGGGCGAAGTCGCTCTATGAGGGCTTTGGCACCTTCCTCTTCGTGCCCACGGAGACAAGTCGTCGCGGCGTACACATCCACGACAGCATCGACATGAAGCGTGCGATGATCACCGTGGTGCTGGCGCTGATCCCGTGCGCCCTCTTCGGTATGTACAACCTCGGCTACCAGCACTTCCTTGTGACAGGTCAGCTGGCCGAGTATGGCTTCTGGAGCTGCCTATGGTACGGTCTTCTCGCCTTCCTGCCCCGCTTCCTCGTCTCCTACATCGTCGGTCTGGCGATCGAATTTGCCGACGCGCAGATCAAGGACGAGGAGATCTCCGAGGGCTACCTCGTCACCGGATTCCTCATCCCGCTGATCGTGCCATGGAGCGTGCCGCTCTGGATGCTCGCTCTGGCGATCGTCTTCTCGGTCATCTTTGCTAAGGTGGTCTTCGGCGGCAGCGGATACAATATCTTCAATGTCGCCCTCGTCACCCGCGCCTTCCTCTTCTTCTCCTACCCGAGCAAGATGTCCGGAGACGTCTGGGTACCGACCGGTCGGGCGCTCGGCTTTGGCGGCAGCGACCAGGTGGTGGACGGCTTTACCGGTGCCACCCCGCTCGGTCAGGTAGCCACCTGGACGGAGGAGACCGCCGGCACGCTCACGACAGCGCTCGGTCAGCCCCTCACCTCGTGGGACATGATCTCCGGACTGATGCCCGGATCGATCGGTGAGACCTCGATCATCGCCATCGCCATCGGTGCGCTGATCCTCCTCTGCACCGGCATCGCCAGCTGGAAGATCATGGTAGCCACCTTTGGTGGCGGCTTCCTGACGGCACTGATGTTCAATGCCATCGGCGCCACCCCCGCCATGACCCTGCCCGCCTGGAGTCACCTGATGCTGGGAGGCTTCGCCTTCGGTGCCGTCTTTATGGCGACCGACCCGGTCACCGCCAGCCGCACCGAGACAGGTAAGTGGATCTACGGTCTCCTGATCGGCTTCTTCGCCATCTGCGTCCGTGTGCTCAACCCCGGCTACCCCGAGGGTATGATGCTCTCGATCCTGCTGATGAATGCCCTCGCCCCGCTGATCGACTACTTCGTCGTGGAAGCTAATGTCAGCCGTCGCACGAAGCGCGCCAATAAGGCGGCCGCCGTTCACGCTGAGGCGATCTCCAAGTAATCCCTGAAGGACGATAAAAGACTATGAATAAGGAAAACAACGGTTATGTGATCCTCTATGCGTCTGTGATGGTCATCCTGGTGGCCGTAGGGCTCGCCTTCACCTCACAGTCCCTCAAGGATCGACAGATCGACAATCAGAATATCGACAAGATGGAGCAGATCCTCCGCTCCCTCGGCATCTCCGGGGTGGCTAAGGATAAGGTGATCGACACCTACAATGCTACCATCACCGACGCCTACCTCATCGATCGCGAGGGCAACGTCATCGAGGAGACCCGCGGTACCGGCACGAACGATCCCGCATTCAGCTACGACATCGCCGAGCTCCGCTCTCCTGCCGAGCAGGAGAGCTACCCGGTCTTTGAGGCCACGCTCGACGGACAGAAGGCCTACGTCATGGCACTCTACGGCGCCGGCCTCTGGGGCCCGATATGGGGCTACATCTCCGTCGCAGGTGACGGGGACAACGTCCTCGGGGCAGACTTCAGCCACGCCAGCGAGACCCCCGGTCTCGGTGCTGAGATCACGCACGAGCCCTTCAGCGGACAATTCCGCGACAAGCACCTCTACCGTGATGGGAGCTTCACCTCCATCGCCGTCGTCAAGCACGGCAAGACGGATGAGAGTCGCGACTATGTCGACGGCATCTCCGGCGGCACGCTCACCTCTAAGGGAGTCAATAACATGCTCCTCGACGTGCTGACGCAGTATGAGCCCTTCCTCAATAACCTCAAGCAGCAGAATAACTGATTATGTCAAAGCTAAAGAATAAGGACATCCTCCTCGGACCGATCAGTGGCAATAACCCCGTGATCGTCCAGGTGCTCGGCATCTGCTCCGCTCTCGCGGTCACCTCAAAGCTTGAGCCCGCCATCGTGATGGCGCTCTCGGTGACAATCGTCGTCGCCTTCGGCAACGTCATCATCTCCCTCCTCCGCAAGACGATCCCCAACTCCATCCGTATGATCGTGCAGCTGGTCGTCGTCGCCGCCCTCGTGACTGTGATCAGCGAGGTACTCAAGGCCTACGCCTATGACCTCAATAAGCAGCTCTCCGTCTTTGTCGGACTGATCATCACCAACTGCATCCTTATGGGTCGGCTCGAGGCCTTTGCCCTCGCCCACGGTCCCTGGCAGTCCTTCCTCGACGGTATCGGCAATGGTGTCGGCTACGGCATCATCCTCGTCATCATCGGCTTCTTCCGTGAGCTCTTCGGCTCCGGCACGCTCCTCGGCTATCAGGTGATCCCCGACAGCTTCTATGCCGCCGGCTATATGAATAACGGCCTTATGATCCTGCCGCCGATGGCGCTGATCCTGATCGCCTGCATCATCTGGGTCCACCGCAGCCGTCACCACGAGCTGTGGGAGGAGGAGTAAGCCCTAAGGCTCAAGTGTATCACATAGAGAACAATCGATTATCATTATGGGAGAATATCTAAGCCTTTTCGTCCGGTCGATCTTCGTGGATAACATGATCTTCGCCTACTTCCTCGGGATGTGCTCTTTCCTCGCCATCTCGAAGAGTGTGAAGACCTCCATCGGACTCGGTGCCGCCGTCATCTTCGTCATGACCCTCACCGTACCGATCAACTGGCTGCTCGAGAATTATATCCTCAAGCCCGGAGCCCTCTCCTGGCTCGGCCCGCAATTTGCCTCCGTAGACCTGAGCTTCCTCAGCCTGCTGATCTTCATCGCCGTCATCGCCTCCTTTGTGCAGCTTGTGGAGATGGTGGTGGAGCGGTACAGCCCAGCGCTCTACAACTCACTCGGCATCTTCCTGCCCCTGATCGCGGTCAATTGCGCCATCCTCGGCGGATCGCTCTTCATGCAGCAGCGTGCCTTCCCCACCGTGGGACACGCCCTCACCTACGGCTTCGGCTCCGGCATCGGCTGGGCCCTCGCCATCGCCTCCATGGCGGCTATCCGCGAGCGGATGAAGTACTCCCGCGTACCTAAGGCGCTCAAGGGCCTCGGCATCGCCTTCATCATCACCGGTCTCATGGCCTTTGGCTTCATGAGCTTCTCCGGTCTCGCCCTCTAAGTCCTCGTCAGAGATCACCCTTTTTACCCAAGGAAAAAAGAAAGAAATGCTACTTGCAATATCTACTACAGCGATCCTGACGAGTGTGGCCGTCTTCCTCATCGTCATCCTGCTCCTCGTCATCGTCCTCCTCTTCGCCAAGGCGAAGCTCGTGAAGGTCGGCAACGTCGAGGTGACGGTCAATGACGACAAGACCTACACCGTACCCATGGGTGGTACGCTCCTCAATACGCTACAGAATCAAGGCATCTTCCTCTCCTCCGCCTGCGGAGGTAAGGGCTCCTGCGGTCAGTGCCGCTGCCAGGTGATGGAGGGCGGAGGCGAGATCCTCGCCACCGAGGTGCCGCACTTCTCCCGCAAGGAGATCAAGAACGACTGGCGCCTCTCCTGCCAGGTCAAGGTGAAGGACGATATGAAGGTCCGCGTACCGGAGTCCGTCTTTGGCGTCAAGGAGTGGGACTGCACCGTCGTCTCCAATCACAACGTCGCCTCCTTCATCAAGGAATTTGTCGTCGCACTGCCCAAGGGCGAGCATATGGACTTCAAGCCCGGTAGCTACGCCCAGATCACCATCCCCGAGTACGACATCAGCTACTCCACGATGGAGGTGGATGAGAAGTTTAAGGGCGAGTGGGATAAGTTTAAGCTCTGGCCCCTCACCGCAAAGAACGAGGAGGAGACCACCCGTGCCTACTCTATGGCCAACTACCCCGAGGAAGGCGACATCATCATGCTTAATGTCCGCATCGCCACTCCGCCCTTTGACCGGAAGAATGGTGGCTGGATGAAGGTGCCTCCCGGCATCGCGTCGTCCTACATCTTCAACCTCAAGCCGGGTGACAAGGTGCGCCTCAGCGGTCCCTACGGAGACTTCCACATCAACGAGAACTCTGACGCCGAGATGATCTACATCGGTGGTGGTGCCGGTATGGCTCCGCTCCGTGCCCAGATCCTCTGGCTCTTCAAGACCGCCCACACGACCCGTAGGGTCTCCTACTACTACGGAGCCCGCTCCCGGATGGAGATCTTCTACGAGGAGGACTTCCGCGAGATTGAGCGGGAGAATGAGAACTTCAAGTTCATCATCGCTCTCTCCGCCGCCCCCGAGTCAGACCACTGGACCGGCTACACCGGCTTCATCCACCAGTGCCTCTACGACACCTATCTCAAGGATCACCCTGCTCCTGAGGACTGCGAGTACTACATGTGCGGCCCCGGTCCGATGACCGCCTCCGCGCTCAAGATGCTCGATGACCTCGGCGTACCGGACGAGCAGATCTACTTCGACAACTTCGGCTAATCCACAAGGCCGACATCTGATACCCAACGAAAAGGGGGGCTGCGTCTCATGCCGAGACACAGCCCCCCTTTTGATTTATCTTCTGTAAGACCTTTGCAAAATGGTCTTTCGTCGAAAAAGCGGTGCTTTTTCGGCAGGGACTTTGCAGAACACCCCAGATGCAAGGAACTGAGAGTGAGGGCGAAGGGAGTGTGCTTACGCACATGACCAAGCCCGAATCTCGAAAGTGACGCTGCAGATGGGGTATTATGCAAAGGTCTCTGTACCTTTGGGATATGCGAAGCGACTACTCATTCATCCCGGACCTTTGCCTCAGCCTCCCCGGCGCTATCGAAGAGTACAAGGAGACGTGGGACGCCGTACTCTACCGCGTGCAGGGGCGGATCTTTGCACTGGTGCTGGAGGACCACGACGGCAATCCGCTCCTGAACCTCAAGAGCGACCTCCGGGAGGCGACACCGCTCCACGCCCGGTACGACGCCCTGATGCCCGCCTACCATATGAGCAAGAAGCACTGGACCTCCCTCCGGCTCGACCTCGACTGCCCGGAGGAGATCGTCCGGCACCTCATCACCCGCTCCTATGAGCTGGTAGTCGCTGGACTACCTCGCCGCGAGCGTGACCTCCTCACACGCCTCTCCAACGACCCCGATCAGTAGAGCAGCCCGAACATCCACAGCGGATCTGTAGTATTACTTGCTCAGGTGGCTGAAGATACGAAATAGCTTTTCCAAAAGTGGTTTTTGGGGCAAAATTAGCTTTTCCAAAAGTGGTTTCCGAGAAGGCTCTGTCTACATATAGGGGTGACGCATTTGAGCTTTACAGCTATGCAGAGGAGATCTGCGGCGCGA
>NZ_UQJH01000022.1 GCF_900541275.1 uncultured Porphyromonas sp. | reverse complement strand
AATCCCCCTTTCAACACCCTCACCCACCCAGCACATCAAAATGCGAATTAGCCGTCCATCTGATCCGCGATTGGAGACCCGGATAGCTGCAGATCTGGGCAAAAAGACTAACTTTGTCTCTATCCTTATATAAGCTCACCTGAGATGATGACAGCCACAAAGCGAATCTTACTCTTGCTCCTCCTGATGACCACCCTGCCTCCCCTATCTGGTGCGACCGACTGGTCGGGGGATAAGTTCTCGCTCTTTATCCACTATGGTCTTTACTCTACCTATGGTGGGGTTTACGATGGTGTGCCGGTAACGGATGGCTACTCGGAGCAGATCTTCTCCTTCGGGGTGCACTATATGGATGTCTACGAGGCTTCGGCAAGGGACTTCACGGCGTCGGACTTCGATGCTGACTCGATCGCCGCACTGGCGAAGAAGGCTGGTATGCGGAGTGTCGTGCTGACGGCGAAGCACCACGAGGGGTTCTGCCTCTGGGATACGGCTACGACCGACTTCTCCGCTGCACGTGCGCCCCGCTGCGGACGAGACCTGGTGGGTGAGATGGCGGAGGCGTGTCATAGGGCGGGACTGCGCTTCGGGCTCTATTTCTCCCTCATCGACTGGCACTTCCCGGGTGCGGTGCCTTACTCATCGCACAATGCCGACCCGGTCACACCGGGACATCACGAGTACAATAAGCGCCAGGTGCGTGAGCTGCTGACCAAGTATGGGTCGGTGGACGAGCTCTGGTTTGATATGGGCTCGCTGACGCCCGGTCAGAGCCATGAGCTCTACCGGCTGGTGAAGAGCCTGCAGCCGGACTGTATGGTGAGCGGACGGCTGGGAAATGACTGTGCTGACTTTGCCGTCTTTCCGGACAATGAGACACCTGACTACACTCTGGATATCCCGTGGCAGACGGCAGCAAGCTTTTTCCCCGAGACATGGGGCTATCGCTCCTGGCAACGGAGGGGCAGTGTGGAGACCAAGGTGCGCGAGAAGCTCTCGGATCTCCTCCGGGTCGTCTGTGGAGGGGGAAAGTACCTCCTTAATATAGGTCCCGATGGAGAGGGTGGGGTGGTCCCCTTTGAGCGCCAGGTGCTGGAGGGTATGGGAAGGTGGCTGAGCACCTATGGCGCAGCTATCTACGGGACGGAGGGGCTGCCCTGCCATAATCGGCTGATGACTCGTCGGGCGGATGGTCGGGAGCTCTACCTCTTTGTCCCCGATGACAGGACGCTGGTGGAGCTGCCGGCGCTTACTGCTTCGCCCCTATCCGCTGTGGCTCTTGATGACAAGGGAGGTGTGGAGCTTACTTCTGTAGACGGGCATCCCGTCGTGCGCTGCGTCCCTCTTGCCGGTGTGCCTTGTCGGGCGATACGTCTCTCCTTTGCCGATCCGGTCTCGCTTCAGTCACGGTCGGAGACTATCTATGCCTACTCTCTGGCGGACTATTACTCCGGGCTGCGGAGCGTGGTTGGATACAGGGTTGTAGGTAAAGGGTTGAGGGAGATCTCCTTCCCTCGGGAGTACGAAGGCCGGGAGGTGGAGGTGAATGGGGATCTGCTGACGCTCAAGGGTCAACCGTACGAGACCAAGTCTCCGACGGTGCGCCTCGTGGGACCTCTCTCTTGCCGTCTCGTGGGCGGACAGCTGGGACGGATGCCGTCGGATAATAGTGTGGTCCCTCAGCCTGTCGAGGGGGCGATCCTGCGGGACACGCTGCTCGGCTCTCCCGATCAGCATAGGGGGCTTCTCCTTGAGCAGGAGCTGGCTTGCGATCAGTCAGGCGACCTGAGGGTGGACCTCTCCTACAGCGGGGGCTTCCTCCTTTACCTTGATGACCAATATATAGATGGGGGCTTCGTCCGAGAGGGTGAGGAGAGGATCCCACTTCTCCTATCCCTGACACCGGGTCGGCACAGGCTGCGGCTCAAGCTCTACAATGGCTTTGGTCCTCGTCCCTACGCCCTCCTTACGCCCATCGACCGATACGAGATGCAGAGGATGACTCTTCCCGTCACCGATGAGGTGACGATCACCCGTCCCCACCGCTTCCCTGTCGCTTCGCCGGCTCACCTCTCCGCCCTCCGCCTCCGATAGAGGGCCATCATGTAGCTCGTTTTTGTGGAAATGGGTGAATACCTGTACCTTTGTGATGAGTGGGGGAGGCAGGTATTTGGATTCGTACACCATATATATATGAGTAGACAGACAGATAAGATCAGGGAGCTCATCGAGCGAAGGGAGCAGATGCTCCTCGGAGGTGGAGAGGATGCGGTAGAGAAGCAGCACAGCCGCCACAAGCTTACAGCCCGAGAGCGGATCGAGAGACTCTTGGATCCCGGCACGTTTGAGGAGCTGGGGACTTACGTTCGCCACCACAATGCCAACTTTGGGGCTGACAAGAAAGTCTACGATGGGGACTCGGTCGTCACCGGGAGCGGTCTTGTGGATGGTCGTCTGGTCTACGTCTATGCGCAGGACTTCACCGCCTTTGCCGGCACTTGCGGCTATATGCATGCTCGCAAGATCTGTGAGGTGCAGCAGCTGGCGATGAAGGTGGGGGCACCGATCATCGGCATCAACGACTCCGGAGGAGCCCGCATCCAGGAGGGCGTCAACTCGCTTGCCGGCTATGGTGAGCTCTTTGAGAATAACATCCTCGCCTCGGGCGTGGTACCACAGATCTCCGGGATCTTCGGTCCCTGTGCCGGTGGGGCGGTCTACTCTCCGGCACTGACCGACTTCAATATCATGGTCTCCGGCACCAGTTACATGTTCCTCACCGGCCCTAAGGTGGTGAAGACGGTTACCAATGAGGAGGTGACTGCCGAGGAGCTCGGAGGGGCGTCCGTCCATACCCGCAAGAGCGGTGTGGCACACTTCGCCGTCGAGAGCGACGAGGAGGGGCTGGAGCTGATGCGCCACCTACTGAGCTTTCTGCCGTCCAATAATATGGAGGAGGCGCCTCGCATCGCATCTTCCGATCCTATAGACCGCGATCTGTCGGTGCTGAATGAGCTGATCCCCGATAACCCCAATACGGCGTACGACATGTACGAGGTGATCGGTCAGGTCGTCGATGGAGGTGAGTTCCTCGAGGTGCAGCGTGACTTCGCCCGCAGCATCATCATCGGCTTTGCCCGCATCGATGGGCGGAGTGTCGGTATTGTCGCCAATCAGCCCGCAGCCGCCGCAGGTGTACTGGATGTCAATTCGTCCCGCAAGGGCGCCCGCTTCGTCCGCTTCTGTGATGCTTTCAATATCCCGATCGTCAGCCTCGTCGATGTGCCCGGATTTCTCCCCGGCACCGGTCAGGAGTACAATGCCGTGATCACCAATGGCGCCAAACTCCTCTATGCCTATGGAGAAGCGACAGTCCCCAAGATCACCGTCATCACCCGCAAGGCGTATGGAGGAGCCTATATCGTGATGGGGTCAAAGCACCTCCGTGCCGACATCAATCTCGCCTGGCCCTCCGCCGAGATCGCCGTCATGGGACCCGATGGAGCAGTGGAGATACTCTACGGTAAGGCTCTCCGTGATGCTGAGGATCCGGCTGCACTCAAGGAGGAGCATATCCGGGAGTACAGGGAGAAATTTGCCAACCCCTACTACGCTGCTTCATACGGATTTATCGACGATGTGATCGTCCCCGATGAGACCCGTAAGCGCATTGCCCGAGCACTCCGAGACCTCCGCAATAAGCGCCAGGAGCTGCCGGCAAAGAAGCACGACAACATTCCCCTCTGATATGGACAATCAGCACTTTGACCCCTCCATCGAGGCTCTGCTCTCTCTCGGTCGTGCGATCGATGAGGCGCGGGGCGAGGTGGTGACGGCGATCGCTCTCGCACTGAATGACTACGGACGAAGCGTGGAGACCTCTGCGCTCTCCGATGAGGAGCGTGGCGAGCGGCGGTCGGGTTGGTCCGACAAGTCGCTCACGATGCGTCGCCGCCCTTGGTAAGGACATACTACCACACAAGAGACCTATGAAGCAATACCGATACACCATCAATGGTCACCCCTACGAGGTGACGATCCACTCTGCCGACGAGGAGATGGCGGAGGTGGAGGTGAATGGACACCGCTACAGCGTCCGCCTGAGTGATGATACCGCCTCAGAGCCTGCTCGGCGGACCCCTAAGCCCCAGCCCGAGCCGGCTGTGAGTAAAGCGCCTGTCCCCGAGGCTCCCAAGGAGACGCCCACTGCTCCCCTCCCGCAGAATCAGCCTAAGCGTGACGCCGGCGGTCGTGAGGTGATCGCTCCCCTCCCCGGCCTGATCCGTGAGGTGCTGGTGTCTGAGGGAGACCAAGTGAAAAAGGGTCAGAAGATCATGGTCCTCGAGGCGATGAAGATGGAGAATGAGATCAATGCCGATAGCGATGGCACGATCACCTCTCTCTTGGTCGCCAAGGGAGACTCCGTCCAGGGGGGCGATCCGCTCGCCACGATAGGGTAAGGGGCACCCTCTTCAGCGCATGATAGACCCCCTCTTGTCTCCCGGCAATCACATCTGGGGGAGGTCCCGTTTCTCGAAAAAGAGAAATAGCCCAAAGTCACTTCCGTAAAATGAGGGCTTTTTCGCTGAGAATCTTTACCTTTGTGCGATATCGTGGAGGGACAGCTGAGATTTTAGATAACCGAGCTTGCAATGCGTAGGCTCGAAAAGATGTAAAAGTATGAATGTAATCACAAAGACCATCACTCTGCCCGATGGTCGTGAGATCACGATCGAGACAGGCAAGCTTGCCAAGCAGGCTGATGGCTCCGTGGTTGTGCGCATGGGCAAGACCATGCTCCTGGCGACGGTGGTCGCTGCCGAGGAGGCACGTCCGGGCGTAGACTTTATGCCCCTCCAGGTAGAGTATAAGGAGAAGTTCTCCGCCGATGGCCGCTTCCCCGGGGGCTTTACCCGCCGTGAGGGCCGTATGTCGGACCATGAGATCCTGATTGCACGACTGATCGACCGCGCTCTGCGTCCCCTCTTCCCCGAGGACTACCACTGCGAGGTCTACGTGCAGATCATCCTCTTCAGTGGAGATCCAAATGAGCTTCCCGACCAGCTGGCCGGACTAGCAGCCTCTGCCGCCATGGCGGTCAGCACCGTCCCCTTCGACGAGGTGCTCTCTGAGGTGAGAGTGATCCGTCTCGATGGTGAGTGGGTGATCAATCCGACACTCGACCAGCTCAATCGTGCCGATATCGACCTGATGGTCGGTGCGACGGAGAAGAATATCATGATGGTCGAGGGTGAGATGAAGGAGGTCCCCGAGAGCGATATGATCGAGGCGATCAAGCAGGCTCACGAGGCGATCAAGGTACAGTGCCGTGTGCAGAACGAGCTGGCCCGAGAGGTGGGCTCCGACGTTAAGCGCACCTACGAGGGCGATGCACAGGATCCCGAGCTCGATAAGAAGATCTACGACAGCTGCTACGACAAGCTCTTCGAGATCGCTATGTCAGCCGACAACGACAAGCACTCACGCTCTCGCCGCATCACTGAGGTGGGTAAGGAGTTTAAGGCTCAGTACAGCGAGGAGGAGCTGGCGGAGATAGAGCCGCTCATCAATCGCTACTACGATAAGTACGTCAAGCTGGCGGTACGTACCGCTGTGCTCGACCATCACCAGCGTCTCGATGGTCGCGGTCTCGAGGATGTACGTCCGATATGGGCCGAGGTGGACTGCCTCCCCGCCCCTCACGGATCAGCCATCTTCACCCGCGGAGAGACCCAGGCACTCGCTACGGTCACCCTCGGTACCAAGGACGATGAGAAGCTGGTCGATGACGCCCTCTTCCAGGGCAAGGAGCGCTTCCTCCTCCACTACAATTTCCCGCCCTTCAGCACCGGAGAGGCATCTCGCCCCAAGGGCGTCAGCCGCCGAGAGATCGGCCACGGTAACCTCGCCATGCGTGCCCTCCACGGCATGATCCCCGAGGACTATCCCTACACCATCCGTGTGATGAGCGACATCCTGGAGAGCAACGGATCCTCCTCCATGGCTACGGTCTGCGCTGGTACGCTGGCGCTGGAGGATGCCGGTGTGCCGATGATCCGTCCCGTCTCCGGCGTTGCCATGGGTATGATGAGCGAGGGAGACAAGAAGGCGGTCCTCACCGACATCCTCGGTGATGAGGACCACATGGGAGATATGGACTTCAAGGTAACCGGTACCCGTGAGGGCATCACCGCCACCCAGATGGATATCAAGATCGACGGACTGAGCTACGAGGTGCTGGCACAGGCTCTCGAGCAGGCACGTCGTGCCCGCTTCCACATCCTCGACATCATCGAGAGCACCATCCCCGGACCTCGTCCTGAGCTGAAGCCTCAGACGCCCCGCATGGAGCAAATGGAGGTGCCAAAGGAGTTCATCGGCCCGATCATCGGCCCCGGCGGTAAGATCATCCAGGGTATGCAGGAGGAGTCCGGTGCTCAGATCAATATCGAGGAGGACACCGAGCGCGGTGTCGGTGTGATCCAGATCGCTGCGTCCAATAAGGAGGCGATCACTCGCGCCCTCGAGATGATCAATCGCATCGTTGTCATCCCCGAGGTGGGTGAGACCTACGAGGGTACCATCAAGAGCGTGATGCCCTATGGTGTCTTCGTCGAGTTTATGCCCGGCAAGGAGGGTCTGCTCCATATCTCTGAGTGGGACTGGAAGTACTTCGGCAACATCGAGGAGACCGGTGCCGCAGAGGGACAGAAGCTGCAGGTGAAGCTGCTGGAGGTCGATCCCAAGACCGGCAAGTTCCGTCTCTCTCGCCGTGCTCTGATCGAGAAGCCTGAGGGCTACGAGGAGCAGTCCGAGCGTCCTCGCGAGCGTCGTCGTGACCGTGAGGAGCGTGATGGTGAGGGTCGCCGTGGCGATCGTCGTCGCAACCCTCGCCGCGAGGAGCGTAACTCAGATGACAGTGACAGCGAGGAGCAGCGTCCCTCTGACGAGGAGCGTCCGCGCCACCAGGAGCGCCGCCGCAATCCTCGCCGTGAGGAGCGCGAAGAGCGTGATGAGGAGCCCCGCCGCGAGGAGCGCAATGAGGAGCCGCGCCGTGAGGAGCGTGATGAGGAGCCCCGCCGCGAGGAGCGCAATGAGGAGCCGCGCCGTGAGGAGCGTGATGAGGAGCCGAAGCATGAGCCAAAGTCCTCTGAGGACAAGCCCGGGAGCCCGGCTGACTTCTTCAAGCAGTTTGGTCAGTTCTGATCAGTAACTCCTACTTAATATGCAGCGAGCCGAGTGCGATCCTTTCGTCCTCGGCTCGCTTTTTTGCGCCCTCATAAAGCACTTTATACCCCCTCCGACTAATACCGATAATAGAGAAATCTAATATCGGTATTAGTGAAGTCTATTATCGGTATTAGATTTCTCTTTTATCCCTAAAGGATTTCTGCCCTACTTGTCTCACCAAGTGACAGCATGGACTGCCACGACTGACTTTTGTTTCCACGAAAAGACATAATGGACTGACAGATAGGGTGGGGCTTCGTTTTTGTACTTATGGTCTCAGAATAAAACTAAAAGAATAAAGTGAATATGAATTGGGATAAGTACACAATCAAGTCGCAGGAGATGATCCGGCAGGCCATGGAGGAGGCGCGCAAGCGTGGCCACCAGGCGATCGAGCCGGAGCACCTCCTTGCAGCCCTCACCGCAGCGGGGGATCAGGTGGCAGAGTACCTGATCCCCAAGTGTGGGGGCAACCTCGACACGCTTAGGTCGAGGATCGAGGAGGACCTCAGTGCCCTCCCTAAGGTGCAGGGCGGGGAGCCTTACCTCAGTAGGGACCTCGCCTCAGTGCTCGATGCAGCGGAGCGTATCGCTGCCGAGATGAACGATCAGTATGTCGCAGTGGAGCACCTCTTCCTGGCGCTCCTCAAGACCGACACCACCGCCGGTCGCCGACTTAAGGATCAGGGCATCACCTATCAGACGATGTTCGAGGCGGTGCAGTCGCTTCGTAAGGGTGCCAAGGCGGACTCACCCTCCTCCGAGGAGACCTACAACGCCCTCAATAAGTATGCGACCAATCTCGTGGCGGCGGCTCGTGAGGGCAAGCTCGACCCGGTGATCGGTCGGGACGATGAGATACGGCGCGTGCTGGAGATACTCAGTCGCCGGACAAAGAATAACCCGATCCTGATCGGTGAGCCCGGCGTTGGCAAGACCGCCATCGCCGAGGGCCTTGCCCGCCGTATCGTGCGGGGTGATGTGCCGGAGAACCTTCGCGACAAGCAGCTTTACTCCCTCGACATGGGGGCGCTGATTGCCGGAGCGAAGTATAAGGGCGAGTTTGAGGAGCGACTCAAGAGCGTCATCAACGAGGTGAAGGGCTCTGATGGTCAGGTGATCCTCTTCATCGACGAGATCCACACCCTCGTCGGTGCAGGCAAGAGCGAGGGCGCCATGGATGCTGCCAATCTCCTCAAGCCGGCTCTCTCCCGGGGCGAGCTCCGGGTCATCGGTGCCACGACCCTCGGTGAGTATCAGAAGTACTTCGAGACCGACCGGGCACTCGAGCGGCGCTTCCAGATCGTGATGGTGGATGAGCCGAGCGAGGAGGATGCGATCAGTATCCTCCGTGGACTGAAGGAGCGGTACGAGACGCACCATCATGTGCGCATCCTCGATGAGGCGATCGTCGCCGCCGTCCGTCTCTCTCGGCGCTACATCAGCGACCGCTTCCTCCCCGATAAGGCGATCGACCTGATGGATGAGGCGGCAGCCCGTCTCCGCATGCAGATCGACTCTATGCCGGAGGAGCTGGACGAGGTGGAGCGGAGGATCAAGCAGCTCCAGATCGAGCGGGTGGCCATCAAGCGTGACGGCTATGAGGATAAGGTCCGTGCGATCGACGAGGAGCTGGCCAATCTCTCTGAGCGACAGACTGCGCTCAAGAGCCAGTGGCAGCGAGAGAAGGATCAGATCGACCTGATCCAGAAGGCGAAGACCGAACAGGAGCAGCTCAAGCTCCTTGCCGAGCGCGCCGAGCGTGAGGGCGACTACGCCAAGGTGGCGGAGATCCGGTACGGCAAGCTCCAGCAGTTGCAGGAGAGCATCGATGAGGCCGAGAAGAAGCTCCACGAGGCTCAGAGTGGCAAGGCAATGATCAAGGAGGTGGTCGATGAGGAGGATATCGCAGAGGTAGTATCCCGCTGGACCCACATCCCGGTCACCAAGATGATGGAGAGCGAGCGGGAGAAGCTCCTTCACCTCGAGGAGGAGCTCCACAAGCGGGTCATCGGTCAGGACGAGGCGATCACCGCGATCGCCAATGCGGTCCGCCGCAGTCGTGCCGGCCTGCAGGACAGCAAGCGCCCGATCGGCTCTTTCCTCTTCCTCGGCACCACCGGTGTCGGTAAGACTGAGGTGGCGAAGGCGCTGGCGGAGATCCTCTTTGATGATGAGGACATGATGACGCGTATCGACATGAGCGAGTATCAGGAGAAGTTCTCCGCCTCCCGCCTCGTCGGTGCCCCTCCGGGATACGTCGGCTACGAGGAGGGTGGACAGCTCACTGAGGCGGTCCGGCGGAAGCCCTACTCGGTGATCCTCTTCGATGAGATCGAGAAGGCGCACCCCGATGTCTTCAATGTCCTACTCCAGGTGCTGGACGACGGTCGCCTGACGGACAATAAGGGGCGCACGGCGGACTTCAAGAATACGATCATCATCATGACCTCCAATATGGGTAGTGACCTGATCCGTAAGAGCCTTGAGAGCATGACGAAGGCGAATGCCGATGAGGTCGTCGGCAAGGTACGGGCTGAGGTGATGGATATGCTCAAGGAGCGGATCCGCCCTGAGTTCCTCAATCGTATTGATGAGATCACGGTCTTCCGTCCCCTCACAGAGGAGCAGATCGCGGAGGTGGTACGCCTGCAGCTCGACCGGGTGGTCAAGACCCTTGCCTCCAATGGCATCACGCTGACCTACACCGATGCTGCCGTGCAGCAGATAGCCCACGAGGGGTACGATCCGCAGTTCGGTGCGCGCCCCGTCAAGCGGGTGATCCAAAGCAGGGTGCTCAATACCCTCTCCACGGACATCATCAGCGGCACCCTCCGGCGCGACAGCGTGATCGAGCTGGATGCCGAGCATGGCGACTTCGCCTTCCATAATAAGTAATATCGTTTCCTAATAAGAAAGGATCCGAGTCAGCCCCCTTGCGGGACCGGCTCGGATCCTTTTTCTTTTTGTTAGTATCTATTTGCGAAGGTCACGCACAAGCGATCGTACCAGCAGGTAGATACAGACAAGCAGGATGACCCCGTAAGAGAGAGAAATTACTATACTCAGAGTCGATCCCCAGGAGATAACTTTAAGCACATACAGTCCGAGACCGATCAGGATCCAGTCCAGCAGGTGTCCCAGAGCCTCTTTCCCTCTCTTCACGATTGCGTCACCCCTGCGGGCTACACGATCTCTAAGGAATCATTACTACTTAATGGGTGCCTTATACGACTGCTCTCACAATCGGAGAGCTGGTCTTATTTAGGAGTTCACTATCTGATTTAACGTCTCAGTTAGCAGATCCTTTCTCTTATTTATGAATTCTCTGAAGTTACTAAATTCAAGCCCCACACCGGCAGGAATTAAGTGATAGGGGAGATCTATATTCTTGTTGGTTACCCAATCCTGGAGAGACTCATCGTTCTTTGACACGTTTACAGATCTTGATAATAACTGAAGATTAAGAATCGAGTTCCAGTTCTTTTTGTCAGTGTAGAATTCGAAGTCTTCAACACTCACAAAGTCCTTCTCCGTGAGTTTTCCAAACGCACTTGCGGGGTGCAGATGGTCTTTGTGATATGCTATGGTATCAAACTGCAGATGTGAGTACAGCAGTGAGAGGATGGCATAGCAATCTGGGGCATCCTTTTGGGTGTAGAGGATGTCCTCAATGGCTTCACTATTCAGCGACAAGCTCTTGGCATCATTAGAGGCAAACTTTTTCTTGATTTCCTCAAATGGGAATCTATTGCCATCACCCATTGTCTCTCTCAGCACTGATCTTATCCCTATTAGGACAGAGTCAGACTGACCTCCAAATATCCCCTTGAGTAATGATATGCTCAGCCATTTCCTGATGTCTTTCTTCGCCTCTGGGTATCTCACATCTTTGAGGATTTCGTCTTGAATATTGTTGTGGTATATAAAAAACACTATCGGAATTACAGCATTCTTGGCTCTCAAGCTGGCATCGTTAAATCCCCATTTTCGTAGGAGCTCGAATGTCACTAAAATGGACTTCCTGATTTTATCCCAATTCTCTTCAAAAACCCTTACACTGCTTTCGCTAAAGTTAGCCACTTGAAACTTTATGTCGTCATTAAAAAGGACCAAGCAGCATTTCAGGATCAGGTCGGCACTGACGATAAAATCGTTTGCATATATGGCATCGATTAGATCTTTAAACTCCTGTCGTGCATTTCTTTTCCAGTTGGCAGTCATTATTGACATAAGAAGATTTGAGTAGCTAAGTGGTTCACCACCGCTATTTGTCCTGATAAATATGTCAAGGACCGTGTCAAGGTCTTGATTTTCTTCTTGGTAATAGTTGATAAGGGGGTCTTTGAAGACGACCTCCCTCAGCTTTCTCAGTGCGCCTTTCGCAAATATTTTGTCTTTCCATATCCGCCCTGCCATATAGTCTTCGAGATCATCTTGATCCTTGTAGTCGTATATGTCACCAACAAGGAAAAGATCTTGGCTTACTATGAGCCTTTCATAGTCCTTTTTGGATAGAAACTTAAAATCGTATACCATTTTACGCTCGTCGCTTTGAGGCAGAGGTCCGTTGAGATTTAGGTATAGCTGCCTTGTCGGTAAGCTTTCTTCGTCGTTTCTTAGCCACTTTCTGGGCATCTTATAAGCATAGGAGCCTTTTAGACCAATATACAACGAAGTGAGTCGTTGCTGACCATCGATGACGGCGGTGAAGTCATTGTACCCCCTTGTGTTGATATAGGGGTTCTCATCGTTAAAGAAGTACCTATACTCCTTCAGGAATTCGTAGAACCTAAAGCTGTTTTTGACATCACCGCTTGTTACGCTCCAGAACATAAAGGAGTTTATCGGATAGTCTCTCATGATACTATCAAATAAGACCTCGATTTGGTCGCTGCTCCAGACAAACTTTCTTTGTAAGGCAGGCAACAAGAATGTCCTTCTTTCGATGTTAATTATTGCATCGTTGATTGTGATGGGGGTTTTGAAACCACTTTTTAGTGTTTGATGTCCGTTCATAAATCCTACGTGTTTTTGGTTTGGTTGGTGTTTCCAAATGTAGCGATTATTTGTAGGTTGACAAAGTCGTTTTGGGTGTCCGTTTTTGGTTTCAGCGTCGATTTAGAGAGGTCCTCTAAGCATGCAGGGCAGACCAAAAGTAAAAATGGGCTGTCAGAGATGTCGCATTTAATGCTTAAATTTGTAAGCTTTAGGAGACAAATAGGAGAGAGTAATCAAGTCTATGGATAGAGAGGATAAGGGAGAGGAGAGAGCAGATCACCTGACCGACACGGACGAGGGGCTGACGCCGACCGAGGAGGGGTCGCCGCTGGCCGACGAGGTGCGGTATGGGCGGACCCACGACAGCCACGGCAATTACGTGCTGTCGGGGATGTATCGCTCTTGGTTCATCTCCTATGCCTCTTACGTGATCCTGGAGCGGGCGGTGCCCTATATCTCCGACGGGCTTAAGCCGGTCCAGCGACGGATCCTCTACACGATGTCGCAGATGGAGGATCGGCTGATCAAGGTAGCTAATATCGTCGGCCAGACGATGCAGCTACACCCGCACGGTGATGCGAGTATCGGGGACGCACTCGTGCAGCTGGGTCAGAGACGTCTACTGATCGAGTGTCAGGGCAATTGGGGCAACCTCCTCACCGGTGACGGCGCAGCGGCACCGCGCTACATTGAGGCACGCCTCACGCCCCTCGCCAAGAGGGTCCTCTTCTCCCCCAAGATCACCGACTACGTCCCCTCCTACGACGGAGCCAACGAGGAGCCGGTCAATCTGCCGGTGAAGTTTCCCCTCCTCCTCGCTCAGGGCGCCGAGGGCATCGCCGTCGGACTCTCCTGCAAGATCCTGCCGCACAATGTGGGCGAGCTGCTGCAGGCCTGCGTCAGCTACCTCCGCGGGGAGCCCTACGAGCTCTACCCGGACTTCCCCACCGGCGGACTCGTCGATGTCGCCAAGTACAGCGACGGAGAGCGAGGTGGTCAGGTGAAGGTGAGGGCACGGATCGAGAAGGTCGACTCCCACACCCTCGCGATCACCGAGCTGCCTTACTCGACCACGACAGGCTCCCTCATCGATTCGATCCTGAAGGCGAATGAGACGGGGAAGATCAAGATCAAGAAGATCAACGACAAGACCGCTGCTGAGGCCAATATCGAGATCCAGCTGCCGGGCGGTGTCTCGCCCGACAAGACGATCGATGCGCTCTACGCCTTCACCGGTTGCGAGATCTCTCTCTCGCCCAATTGCTGCGTGGTGCGAGACGACCACCCGGAGTTCCTCACCGTGAGTGAGGTGCTCGCTGACGGCTGTGAGCGGACGATGGGCTACATCCGTGCCGAGCTGGGGATCCGGCTGAGTGAGCTGCAGGAGCAGCACCTCTTGGAGTCCCTCGAGCAGCTCTTCATTACCCGGCGGATCTACAAGGATAAGGACTTCGAGGAGGCCAAGAGTGTCCCCGAGGTGGTGGCACACATACGAGGGCGGCTGGAGGATGTGCTGGAGAGCTTCTTCCGCCTCGTGACGGATGAGGATCTGAAGCACCTCCTGGAGCTCAAGATGGCGAGGATCCTGAAGTTTAATAAGGAAAAAAGCGACGCCTCCATCGCCCACCTCATGGACGAGATGGCAGACACTGAGCGACGCCTCGGCGATGTCCGCAGTGAGGCGATCAGCTGGTACGAGACCCTGTACGAGGACTTCGGGAGGCAGTACCCGCGACGGACGACGATCCGGAGCTTCGACGACATCGAGGCGGCAAAGGTGGCGGTGAAGAGTGAGAAGCTCTACGTGGACCGCAAGGAGGGCTTCATCGGCACGGGGCTCAAGAAAGCGGAGTACGTCGGCGACGTATCCGACATCGATGATGTGATCGTCTTCCTCCGTAGCGGGGTCTACTTCATCACCAAGGTGAGCGAGAAGAGCTTCGTCGGCAAGGACATCATCCACGTGGCGCGCTGGGTGCGCGGCGACGAGCGGACGATCTACAACGTCGTCTACCGCGACGGCAAGGAGGGTACCGCCTTCATCAAGCGCTTCGCCGTCACCTCCGTGATCCGCGACCGGGAGTACGACCTGACGCGCGGCAAGGCGGAGTCCAAGGTGCTCTACTTTACTGCCAATCCCAATGGTGAGGCGGAGGTGATCAAGACCGTGCTGCGACCGAGTGCCAAGAAGCGGCGGCGCAAGAGCGGGCTGATCTTTGAGACCGACTTTGCTGACCTGCTGATCAAGGGACGCCAAGCGCGAGGGAATATCCTGACGAAGGAGCCGGTCTTCCGCATCTCGCTCAAGGAGGAGGGCAAGAGCACCCTCGGAGGCAGGGACGTATGGTTTGATCGCGACGTCTTCCGCCTCAATTACGATGAGCGGGGCGATTACTTAGGCGAGTTTATGGGAGACGACAAGCTCCTCGTGGTGCTCAACGACGGCACAGTGTACCTCTCCGACTTCTCCGACAGCAACCACTTCGAGCGAAATATCCTCGTGATCGAGCAGTATGATCCGGAGAAGGTCTGGACCCTCGTCTACCACAATAGCAAGGAGGGCTACACCTACCTGAAGCGCTTCCTCCTCGAGGAGGATAAGCTGCGGAAGAAAGACTCCATCCTCACCAATCCCGACGACACCCTTCTCCTCCTCTCCGATGAGCCTTACGCCCGCGTGGAGGTAGTCTACGAGGAGGGACCGGCGGAGGAGATCGAGGCGGAGGACTTCATTGCCGTCAAGGGCGTGCGAGCCAAGGGCAAGCGCATCAGCACCAGTCCTGTTACGGAGGTGCACGAGCTGGAGCCCCTGAAGCGACCTGAGGATGAGGAGGGAGACGATGATCCGGACGAGGAGGATGCCCCCGACGGCGAGGGAGAGCCCGACGTGGACGACAGAGCCGAGGAGGAAGCACAGGTGATCGAGGAGGTAACCCGTCAGCAGAGACTGGCATTTAAGGACGAAGAGGATGAGTAAGAGATACCGCAAGGCTGCACTACTGCTGGTCCTGACTCTGAGCCTCTCTCTCCCCGGTGTGGCACAGACCGGAGGATGGAGGCAGAGAGTGAGTGACCGACTTGAGAAGCTCGGCCGACAGACACGAGAGTACATCCACGGTGAGCCGTGGACCTACGATGGGCAGCTCTACACCACGCACCGCGAGATATTGCTCATCGGTGGGCGGGTAGGCGTCATCGATCAGTATGTGAGCCCCTCCGCCCACACGGGAGATGACCTCCGGGTCTCGCTCGGGGTGGATCGCCCCTACTTTGCCGACCGCTGGCACCTCAGGCAAGACCTGGACTTAGGGCTTGGGATGCCGAAAAATAAGGCGAATGGCACCCCGATGTATCTCCCCGGTCTCTACACACAGACAGCCTTTGCCTACACCCTGCTGGAGCGTACCGGGCTGAGGCTGGAGGTAGCCCCCGCTTGGTCGCTTACGGTGCAGGGCAATCTCAAGCTCTCCAATAGTAATAACGTGGCGAATGTCAAGGCGACGACCGGCCTCGATGCCTGGTCACGCCTCAGCTACCGGATCCCGTGGGAGACGCTCCCGATGCGCCTCTCCTACACCCTTTCGCTCCCTCTCCTCCACGTCGCCTACCACCCCGACTACGGACAGAGCTACTACGAGTATGTCTCGGGGGATAATAGGGCTCCGATCCGTCTCTACCTCACCGCACCGCACAATAGTCGCTCGATCCGTCAGCGACTGCTCATCGAGCTGCCGATCCACAGCACCACCTGGGTCGTCGGGCTTCAGCACATCGGCAACACGGAGCAGATCAATCATACCAAGTACCAGCTTGGCAGCGTCGGCCTTGTCCTGGGGCTCACCCTTGAGACCTCTGCTCTCTCCGGTGGGCGCGCCCTCCGCTCCGCTCACGTCAGTTCATCATACTAAGGCTATGGGACTCAGACTCACACACTCTCTACCCGCAGTGGTGGCCCTCCTCCTCGGACTCTCTGCCTGCATCCCCTCGCAGCCGGAGAATACCGACTACAGAGCCAATTTTGAGGCCCTCTGGACGATCATCGACGAGCGCTACTGCTTCCTCGACGAGAAGGGCATCGACTGGGACTCGATCCACACCGTCTACAGTAAGGAGATCGACCTCATGGAGGAGAAGAAGGTGGCCAATGACCTCGCTTTCTTTCACCTCATGGCGGAGATGCTCAATGAGCTGCACGATGGACACGTCAATCTGATGACCGGCTTTGACGTCAGTGCCAATAGCGACTGGGCGGGCGACCCTACGGAGGGTCTTAACATATATATGAGGCAGAGACAGATCTCCGGCTACCTCATGCAGTCGGGGGGCATGCTCTACAATAACTTTGGCATCAAGGGGCAGCCCGACCACCGCATCGGCTACATCCGCTACAATAGCTTCTCCTCGTCCCTCGGCAGTATGGACTTCATCCTGAAGTACCTCGACAATACCGATGGGATCATCCTCGACGTGAGGGGAAATGGGGGCGGTCTCGTCAGCAACGCTTCCGACCTCGCCGGCTACTTCTTCGACGAGCGGACCTTGGTCGGCTATGCGACCCACAAGACCGGACCGGGACGAGACAGCTACTCGACCCCCAAGGAGATCTACGTCACTCCCGCCAAGGGTCGGCGCTGGACCAAGAAGCCCCTCGTGATCCTTCAGGACCGGGGCTGCTACAGCGCGACGAATGACTTCCTCGTCAAGGTCGCCCTCGCCCCCAACGTCTACCGCATCGGTCTCCCCTCCGGTGGAGGCGGCGGTATGCCCGCCACCTCGGAGCTGCCCAATGGCTGGCGCGTGCGCTACTCCGCCGTCAAGAGCCTCGACATACACAAGAGGTCGATCGAGGGTGGCATCGCACCCGACAAGGAGGTGGCCAATGAGACCTTTGATAAGAACCCTAAGGCGCCCGACCTGATCCTCAGCGAGGGGATCCTCTACCTACTGACGCGCGCCAAGGATAGTAAAGAAAGTACAGAATGAGCAATCAAGATAAGAATCCACTAGAGCTGGAGGAGCGGATCATCGCCGCCCTCCGCACAGTCTACGACCCCGAGATCCCGGTCAATGTGTACGACCTGGGACTGATCTACGATGTCGATGTGGATCACGATACCGGCGTCGTCAATATCACCATGACGCTCACGTCGCCCAATTGCCCCGTCAGCGACTTCCTCTGCGAGGATCTCGAGATGAAGGTCAAGGCTGTAAAGGGGATCACAGAGGTCCATATCGAGATCACCTTTGAGCCCCAGTGGGACCAGTCTATGCTGAGCGATGAAGCGAAGCTGGAGCTGGGGATGATGTAGTCCTTCCTCTACTATGACCGCCCGCACCAAGACCTTCTTCGCCTCCGACCTCCACCTCGGGTCGCCCTACCACGACGATCCTCGAGAGGCGGAGCGACTCTTTGTCCGGTGGCTCCACAGTATAGAGCCTGAAGCGAAGCGACTCATACTGGTGGGCGACATATTCGACTACTGGTACGAGTACCGGCAGGTGGTGCCGCGGGGATTTACCCGCACGATAGGGCTGCTGGGCGAGATGGTGGACGAGGGCGTGGAGATTCACTTCTTCACCGGCAATCACGACATCTGGATCTCCGACTACCTCCCCACGGAGATCGGCTGCACACTGCACCGAGAGGCGACATCGATGGAGCTGGAGGGGCACCGCTTTTTCATCGCTCACGGCGACGAGTATGCACCGAGCAAGGCTTACGCCGTCACGCGGGCGATCTTCCACTCGAGGGTGTGCCAGTTCTTCTATGGCCTCCTGCCCGCATGGCTGACGATCCCACTTGCCCAAGGGTGGGCGCGGAGGAGTCGCGAGCGAGGTCTCAGGAAGAGCCGGCAGCTCCCACAGCCTGAGATCGGGGAGGAGTATCTCGTGCACTATGCTGAGGCGGATGCGCGCGAGAGGGAAGAGGAGGCACCGGAGTACTACCTCTTCGGTCACCGCCACCGCATGGCGGATCATCCCGTGGGCGATCACAGCCGCGTGATCCTCCTCGGGGACTGGATCAAGTACCATAGCTATGCCGTCTGGGACGGCGAGACACTCACACTTAAGCGCTACCAAGTATGACCAATCGGCGACACTACACAGACCACTCGAGGATGGCTGACCTGCTGAGCGAGCACTACAATATCTTCTCCCTCATCTCTCGTCTCGGGATCCCCCTCGGGATGGGCGACCACACGATACGCGAGGTGTGCGAGGCCAATCACGTGGATACCGATACCTTTATGTACCTCGTCCACTTCGACCTCTACCCCGACCTGCGGGAGACACTCACGCCTGATCCTGAGACGATCGACGTGGCGCAGATCATCTCCTTCCTCCGCACCAGCCACCGCTATTTCTTAGAGGTTAGGCTGCCCGACATCGGCGAGGCGCTCGAGGTGGCACTCGAGGGTGCTCCGCACGACATACGGGTGGTGGTGCAGCGCTACTTTGCCGACTACTGCAAGGAGGTGCGCAATCATATGCACTACGAGGATGAGGTGGTCTTCCCCTACGCTGAGGGACTGCTCCGGGGAGGGGAGGGAAAGCGAGACTACAGCATCATCAACTTTGAGAAGCACCACGATCAGGTGGAGCTGAAGATGCACGAGCTGAAGAGCCTCTTCCTCAAGTACTACACCTGGGAGGCCAATCTCAAGCTCTACAACGTCCTCCACGACCTCTACGCCTGTGGTGAGGAGCTGCTCAATCACAATGATATAGAAAATCTGATCTTCATCCCCTGCATCAAGGCTCTCGAGAAGAGCTCCTCACGATGAAAGCCAACCTACTCATAGCGCTCTCTGACAGCCGCACACAGGAGACTCTCGCGACCCTTATCGGGCGGGAGAAGGGGCCCGATGTGACGGTACATACCCTGAGGGACCCCTTTACCCTCGTCCGGACCATACGGAGCCTCCGCCCGGACATCGTCATCGTCTCCTGCAATGTCTGCAGCCCACCACTCATCGAGACGCTCCGGACCATTGCTGACCTGCCCGAGACGCGCTTCATCCTATACTGCGACACGATCACCGATGAGCTGCTGGCAGAGCGGTGCGAGGGACATCTATCCGCCGAGGAGAGCGATAAGGAAGTGATCGACCTGATCTCCGCTCTCCTCACGGCCGAGGAGGGTGAGAGAGAGGTGGTGGGGGAGCTCACCCCGCGCGAGCGAGACATCGTCATCGGCGTCGTCAAGGGGATGACGAATAAGGAGATCGCCGACAAGCTCTTCATCTCCATCAATACCGTCACCACGCATCGGCGCAATATCGTCAAGAAGCTCGACATCCACTCCGCCTCCGGCCTCACCGTCTATGCGATTATGAATAAGCTGGTGAGCCTCGAGGAGATCAAGATCTGACCGATGGCCGGGGTCTACGTCCATATCCCCTTCTGCAAGACGAAGTGTCCCTACTGCGACTTCTACTCCGTCACCAACCTCCACCCCGTCGAGGACTACCTGAGGGCGCTCGCCACTGAGATCGATCTGCGTTCCTACGAGCTGGCGGGAGAGCCGGTGGAGACCATCTACTTCGGCGGTGGCACCCCTTCGCTCCTCCGGGGGCACGCCATCAGCGACATCATCCGCCGGCTCCGTCGCTCCTTTGACGTCGCTGCCGAGGCGGAGGTCACCCTTGAGTGCAATCCCGGGGACCTCTCCACGCTGGACCTGGACGAAGTGATCGCAACGGGGGTCAATCGCTTCAGCATCGGTGCACAGTCCTTTGACCCGAGCCTGCTCCGCTTCCTCGGCAGGCGTCACACCGGCGAGGAGACGCGGGCACTCGTCCGGGAGCTCCACCGCCGAGGGGTGAGGAATATCTCCCTCGACCTGATCTACGGCATCCCCGGCTCCACCGAGGAGACTCTGAGGACTGACCTCGATGCACTGGTCGCCTTAGAGCCGACCCACATCTCCGCCTACCACCTGATCTACGAGGAGGGGACCCCGCTCCACTACCGGCTGCGGCGAGGGCGCGTGAGCGCCATCGATGAGGAGGAGAGCCTCCGGCAGTCGCACTACGTCGCCGAGCGACTGCGGTCGGCAGGGTATGAACACTATGAGATCTCCGCCTTTGCCCTCCCCGGCTACCGCTCGAGGCACAATAGCTCCTACTGGCACGGGGTCCCCTACATCGGCCTCGGGCCCGGCGCGCACAGCTACATCCACCCCTGGAGATCCTACGACCCGAGCGACGTCACGCTCTACTGTCGTCAGCTCCTCCGCTCCACCCCCTTCCTCAGTCGCACCTACGAGCGCATCACCCCCGAGATGGCTCTCGAGGAGTACGTCCTCACCCACCTGCGCACCTGCGAGGGACTCTCGCTGAGTGAGATGGAGCGTCTCTTCGCCTCAGGAGTTAGGGAAAAGGTACTACAGAGGGCACAGCCCTATATCGTGTCGGGTGACCTGCTGCTCGAGGGCGACCGGCTCCACCTTTCCCTCCACGGCATCGACATCTCCGATGCCATCATCCTTGACTTGATCTAAAGGTCTCTCAGCTGGATCGCCTCCTCCTCGGTCTGCCCAAAGATGAAGGCGGGCGGGTCGATCAGGTAGAGCCGCTCAGTGGCACGCGTCACCGCGGTGTAAAACCACCGGAGGAACGATAGGTCGATCATCTCCGGCGTCAGGTACCCGAAGCTCACAAAGACCTCGCGCCACTGACCGCCCTGAGCCTTATTGCAGGTCATGGCGTAGGCATACTTGATCTGTAGCGCATTGAGGTAGGGATTTTTCCGCATCTCCGTGTAGAGCTGCCGGCGCGACTGCACCCCGGGGTAGTCGAGGGCGACGTTGTCAAAGAGCAGCTGTCGCTGCTCGCCCGTGAGGGCTGCGGTGCCGCTGTAGAGGCTCTCTAAGAGGATCTTCGCCGAGACGAAGCCTCCCTCGCCATCCACCAGCTCCGCATCCCTGAAGGTAAAGCCATACAGCTCTGCCGTGCGGCGCGCATCCCGCACCTCCAGGATCTCGCCATTGGCGATGAAGCCCCCGGTCTGCTTTCCCTCACCATCCACCGGCTGGTAGAAGTAATTATTCCGCACCACCATCAGCCGCTCGCCCGGCACCACCTCCTCCTCGTAGCCGAGGGTCTGGTGGCGGATGCCTTGGTTGTAGGACTCTGCTTCGCGATTGGACCGCGTGATCAGCACCGTCTCCTCCTGCCCCGCCCTTCGGTAGGACTCCTCCATCAGCTCCGGCAGGTCGTATCCCGAGATGATCCGCACCTCCCCGCCCCGGCGCGGGGTCGCCAGTAGCGGTTCGGTCCACGGCTGCCCCTGCTGCAGGTCAGCGATCCGCTGCCTCAGGTCGTAGCTCGTCAGGACGATCTCGCCGGCGCTCTCCTGCCGCACGATGTCGGTCAGCGTCTCCTCGTAGAGGTAGGAGCAGTAGCCCCGCAGGTAGTCCGGCGAGAGTGCGGGACTCTGCGGCGTGCCGACAGGGGGCAGCTGCGCATCGTCACCGATGAGCACGATCCTGCTGTACGGCACCGAGTGGCAGAAGTCCATCAGGTCATCCAGCAGCCGACCGCTGCCAAAGGAGTCGTTTCCCTCGCTCTGATTGCTGATCATCGATGCCTCATCGACCACAAAGACGGTCCCCTGCTGCCCGGCGTTGTAGCCGAGGTCGTAGGTGAAGGCGCCCCCCGCCCCGATCCGCTGACGGTAGATCGTCCGGTGGATCGTGTAGGCCGGCATGCCGCAGTAGGCCCCCAGCACCTTAGCTGCCCGCCCCGTCGGTGCCAAGAGCCTCACCGGTACGCCCATCGAGACCAGCATCCGGGTCCAGGCACCGACGAGGCTGCTCTTACCCGTCCCCGCATAGCCACGGAGGAGGAAGAGGGAGTCCTCCTCCCCGTGGCGTAGGAAGTCGTCCAGCTTATCGATCACCCGCGCCTGTGACGGCGTCGGGGTGAAGGGGAAGAAGTCAAGTATTGCTGATCGCTCTCTCATACCGCAAATATACCGCTTAGGGAGCGTCCCGCCACACGCTCCATTCTAATACCGGTATTAGTGATCTCTAATATCGGTATTAGTGATCTCTAATATCGGTATTAGTGATCTCTAATATCGGTAAAAGAATTGGCCGAGGTAACGACAGTATTTTCGGGGGCAGGGATGACGCATTTGAGCGTTAGGGTAATTATAAACCAGGGGGGGCTCATCCGGGAGTCACCCCTTGCGGGTGCCCTTTCCGTAGGCATCGGTCATCCGCTATGCGGAGGAGATCTGCAATGCGAGATTTCTCTCCTAACGCACACGTCTGGCGATCCCGCAGGGGCGAAGCCCCGGAGGGATCACCGGTCTTTAGCTGTAAGTTTGTCACATGATCGTTGAGGGGCTTTTGAGCCCCGCTCAAAAGCCCCTCAACGCCACTCAAACAAAGGAGATAAATCTTTTGGGAGCT
>NZ_UQJH01000021.1 GCF_900541275.1 uncultured Porphyromonas sp. | reverse complement strand
TAGAGTGCGCGTCTGGGGGGCGTGAGGTCGCTGGTTCGAATCCAGTCATCCCGACAAAGGCGGAGAGCAGGCAGTTAGCCGGCTCTCCGCCTTTTTTTTATCACTCCCTGCAAGTTAAAATGGTGGGGTGAAAAAGAAGACCTGCACCGCTGCCGACACACGCCATAGTCGGCAAATATGTAAGTGGTACGGAAAACCATTCAGCTCATAGTGGTGATATGGGTGAGAAGGACCCCTTGCGGGTGCCCATCAGTCCACCTAAGTGCGACACCCTTACGAGGTCGTATAAATATAAGTTGTGTGTGCGTGTGATCCGGGCTTCTTGCCTCGACACTGTTAGGGTGTTACCCTGACTTGACAGTGCAAATATACTACCTCCGCAGGAGAGGTTGTCTCTTCGTGCCTCTTCCTGTCACTTCCTGATTAAAAATGCGTCTTTCAATGTTTTTCCCACTTCGCCCCTCTCTCATTGCTCTATTGTCCTTCTTGGCTATTGGGGGAATGGGGGAAAATGGCTAACTTTGCCCCATAGAGAGATAGATATGCGGAAATAGCTCAGTTGGTAGAGCATTGGCTTCCCAAGCCAAAGGCCACGGGTTCGAGCCCCGCTTTCCGCTCCACTTTAGAGACTGTGCCTTCTCATCACCGAGAGGGCACAGTCTTTTTTTGCTCCCTCCTCAGCTGGAGACCAAGTCCCCGGTGCGAGAGACTCAGGGGTGGCTCACCACGCGAGCCGATCGGATGTATATTTCTTTCCGGGGCTTGTCGCCCTCATCCGTCTCCGTGGCACAGATCTTCTCGATGGTGCGCATCCCGGAGACGATCTGCCCAAAGACGGTGTACTCCCCGTCAAGGTGAGGCGTGCCCCCCTCGGTCATATACGCTTTCTTCACCTCCTCGGGCATCGGGTGCTCCTCGCTCTCAAATTGCTTCAGCTCCCCCTCGAGGTAAAATTGCCCCATCACGATGTAGAATTGCAGTCCATCGCTCCTCCGGTCGGGATTGATGTCATTCCCCACGCGGGCTGCCGCGACAGCGCCCCGCTTATGGAAGAGCTTGGGGTAGAGGATCTCCGCCGCAATGGTGGCGTGACTGAGGGAGTCGATGTAGGTCCCCTTGGGATCCTTGCCACCCTTAAGTCCCCCTCCGGCCTGTGCCATGAAGTTGCGGATCACGCGGTGGAAGGTGGTCCCGTCGTAGGCTCTCTCCCTTACACGGGAGAGAAAGTTCTCCTTGTGGAGCGGTGTCTCGTCGTAGAGCTCGATGACGAAGTCCCCCTTATTCGTCTTGAAGCGGACGTAGGAGGGCTTCCCCTCCTGTGCAGCAGCGGTGAGTGAGAGGAGGAGGGTGAGAAGGAGAGTGAAGGGTAGGGCGTGTGGCTTCATAAGCTTTAGATGATCCGGGAGAAGTGGGAGAGTATGATGGCAGCGCTGAGGGCGACGTTGAGCGAGTCTCCTGCCGCTGTCGGCGACTTGGGGATCAGGATGGTCTCTGTGCAGAGTGACTTCACCTCGGGACGGAAGCCGTGCCCCTCGTTACCGAAGAGCACCACCGCCTCCCGGGGTGTCTCAGCCTGGCCGATAGGTTTGCCGTCGAGGTCGGCGGCGATGATCGGCCCGTCGAAGTCGGTCAGCGTGGCGGCGAGGTCTATGTCGTAGTGTATGGTGAGGGCACCGAGGGCGCCGGCGGTGGACTGCACCACCTTAGCCCCGTAGGGATCGGCGCACCCGCGACTCATCAGGAGTGTGCCGATGCCGAGCCAGTCGCAGAGACGGATGATCGTGCCGATGTTACCCGGGTTCTGCACCTCGTCCAGCGCCACCACCAGCCCCTTGAGCTGTCGGACCGCTTGGGCAGCGGGGATCCTGAGGAGGGCGAGGCAGTCCGAGGGACACTCGAGCTGCGACACTCTCTTCATCTCCCGCTCGCTGACGAGGCGCATCTTCGTCTCGTCTACAGACAGTTCGGTCGGTGCGGTGACGAGTAGCAGCTCTACGTCAAAGTAGGGGAGCATCTCCTCAACCACTTTGACTGTCTCGGCGACAAAGAGCCCGGAGGCGTCTCTATTCTTCTTTAGCCTGAGGGAGCGGATCAGCTTGCTCTCCCTCTCAGACAGCTTTTCCATAGGTCACGCGCCACCAGGCGAGCAGTGCCCGCATATTGGGAAAAATGAGATTTGCCCCCTCGCACCTGAGGAACTCCTCTGGGATGGGGCCGGTGGTGACGGCGACCGTGAAGGCTCCGGCAGCTACGGCCGAGCGGACCCCCAGCGGAGCATTCTCCACCACTAGCGTCTCACCGGCACTGTGTCCGGTGAGGTTCATCCCCCGGAGGTAGGGCTCCGGGTCAGGCTTCCCCCTCTCCACCTTATCTGCCGTGATCAGCTGCTCCTCGGTGAAGAGTCCCTCAAAGTAGGTCCCTGTCCTCGAGAGGGCATTGGCTGTCGTGCTGCCTGTGACCACGGCGAGGTCGATCCCTCGCACCTCCTTGAGGTAGAGGATCAGGTCGTGCACATGGGGGATGGGGTGTAGGAGCTCGGTCTGCTTCTCCTCGAAGAGGTGTGTCTTGTAGGCGTACACCTCCTCGATGAAGTCCTCTGTCGGCTCCGCATCGTAGGTCTTCCGGTAGAGGAGGCTGATGGTATCCCTCCCTTTCATCCCCTCAGCCCGGAAAAACTCTCCCTCCTCGTACTTGAGCTTATACTTGTCTGCCGCAGTTCGCCAGGCATAGTCGTGGATCGGCATCGAGTCGACCAAGACGCCGTCCATATCGAGGAGGACCAGCTTTGGCTCCTCGGGGGGTAGGGGTGAGATCGTCATTTCTTTACCCTTCCTGCTCCGAGGTAGGTCCTGCGGTAGTACGGTTCGCTGAGACGGGAGATGATCACGCCGCTGCGTGTGCTGGCGTGGGCAAATTTCCCGTCCTCGAGATAGACCCCCACATGGGAGGCGCGACCACCGCGCCTGTTGCGGATGTTGAAGAAGACCAAGTCGCCCTCCCTCAGTTCATCCCGGGAGACCCGCTCAGTCCGGCTCATCAGGTCGGCAGAGGACTGACGACCGATATTGGTCTCGTAGACCGTCTCATAGAGCCGATAGACAAAGCCTGAGCAGTCGGTCCCCCTCCGGGACATCCCGCCAAAGCGGTACGGCGTGCGCAGCCAGTCCGCTACGAAGGCATACAGCCCCAGGTCATTCTCCGGATAGGAGAGCTCCATGCCGAGCTTGCTCGAGATGCTCTCGCTGAGAGCCACCATCTCCGGGGAGGGCGTCGCTGCAGCCTCCGAGGCCTGCTCAGCAAAGTAGAGCGAGCTGATCGGTCGCTTCGTGACGCTGCAGGAGGTGGTGCTGACAAACATCAGTGCGACGGCGATGAGATAGAGTGGGTTTCTTTTCATAGCTGAGTAGTGATCCGTGTGTGGGGCGAGACGCATCGGCTCTTTCCCTATAGGGTAAGGTGCTGAAAAAAGAGAGAAGCGTATGCTCAGCACTCATCTCATAAGGAGAATAGTGACGGGCATACGCTTGTGAGTTAAGTGGCTTAGTCTTATCTGATCGAGACCTATGTCAGTAAGGTATCGTCTTGCAGAGTGAAGCCGAGTAGTGGTTAGTTGGCGACGATGTCCTTCGCCTCTACAGAGACGATCGACTTGTCACCCGTCGTGGTGCGGAAGGCTACCACTCCATCGGTAAGCGCATAGAGAGTATGATCTTTGCCCATACCTACGTGCTCACCGGGATAGTGACGCGTGCCACGCTGGCGGACGATGATGTTGCCTGCCTTGACGACCTCGCCGCCAAACTTCTTGACGCCGAGGCGCTTGCTCTCCGATTCGCGACCGTTCTTGGTACTACCTACACCTTTCTTGTGTGCCATATCTTGTATTCGAAATAGTCTAAAGAGTGAGTAAATAACTGACTGTCTCAGATCAGCCTACGATAGACTTGACCTGCAGCTGAGTGTACTGCTGACGGTGGCCATTGAGCTTGCGGTAGCGCTTGCGGCGCTTCTTGTGGAAGACCAGCACCGTCTCGCCCTTGACGAGAGGCTCTACCACCTCGCAGGTCACCTTAGCGCCCTCGATGGTGGGCACGCCTACGGTGACGTTGCCCTCGTTGTCCAGCAGCATTACACGGTCAAAGTCTACCGTGTCGCCCTCCTTGACATCCTTCATGTGGTAGACGAAGAGCTTGCTGCCCTCCTCGACCTTAAATTGCTGTCCCTGAATCTCTACGATTCCGTACATATTGCTTTAGTTCTTAGAGTGATACCCGGCGGGTGAGGGGCTTATGGGCACCTGCTTACACGACCCGATGCGGAGTATTTCGTCTGCAAAGGTACTGATTTCCTTTGACATCCTAAAGTCTTCACCATGTGTGACCCCTGAGCTTAGCCCCCTATTCGGCTGTAGAGGGTGCTCACTTCGTAGCCCCCGAAGACCGAAATCAAAGGGGAGGTCAGCGCAGCTGGTGTCTCAGTGGTAGCAGGAGAAGCAGAGGTAGACCCCATCGTCCCGACTGCCTGACTCATACGGAAACTTCTGTGGCGCAAATATACCACCTCCACGGGAGTGGATTGTCTCACAGAGTCTCTTTCTGTCTCTTCTTGACCGAAAGTGTAGGCTATAGTTATGGTATAAAAACAATCCACCTTACCATTGCGGGTCACTTGTGGAGCGTGAAGAGGAATTCGAGCCCGCCCTCGGGGCAATGCCTCCGCGCCTGTATCTGTCCGCCATGGAGGCGTATCGCATTTCGCACAATGCTGAGCCCCAGTCCGGAGCCACCTCGGTCACGTGTGCGGCCGGAGTCGATGCGGTAGAAGCGCTCGAAGATACGCCCCAGCTTCTCCTCCGGTACCCCTCGCCCGGTGTCGTAGTAGGAGAGGTAGACGTACTCATCGTCCCGGTGGTAGCAGGAGAAGCAGAGCGTTACTCCATCGCCGGCATAGCGGAGAGAGTTCTCGATGAGGTTCTGGAAGACAGAGTGGATGAGGGAGTTATTGGCGTGGATGGTGAGCCCGTCGGGGATCTCATTGACGAAGCGGTCACCACTCTGCTCTATACGGTCGGCGAAGGCGATGCGCGCCTCCTCGACGATGAGCCCGAGGTCGAGCTCCTCCATCCGGTACTCCTCCGCCTCCCGCTCGTCCATCTGGCTGATGAGGCGGATGTCGTCCATCATCGCGCTGAGCCGCTCCGCCTGCCTGTAGGCCTTGTCGGTAAAGGCGGCCTGTTGCTCCGGCGAGAGGTCGCTGTAGCGCAGTGTCTCCAGGTAGCCTCGTATGGAGGTGAGGGGCGTACGTATCTCGTGGGTGATATTGCTGGTCATCTCGCGCTTGAGCTGCGCCGTCTGGACCGATACGGTGACGTCCTCTATCGTGAGGTCAAAGGTCTCCGACGCTGAGCGGAAGGCCTTTACCTCAAAGATGTGGCTCCCCGAGGGGATCATCGCTCTGCGGCTCCGCTCCTCGCCACCGGGAGAGGAGGCGATGAAGTCTCCGATAGGCTGCATGCTCTCCTCCGTGAGCAGTTCGGACAGGCTCTCGAGCGGAAGCGCCCGGGAGGAGATCATGCTGGCAAATTGGATGAAGTGGGTATTGGCAAAGAGAGTCGTCCCGCTGCTGTCAAAAAGGGCGATGCCGATCTTGGAGAGGTCAAAGAGGGCGATCAGGTGCTGCCGCATCTCCTCCGTCCGCTGCACCGTCGCCTCGCTCTCGCTGAAGAGCCGGCGAAGCTCCTCGCCGAGGGTGCCGATGTCGTCGTCGGCAAAGAGCGGTCCCTCCATATGCTCCCCGCGGCGCAGAGCGGCGGTGAGTCGTCTCAGCCCGCTGACGGAGCGGTCGGTGGCTCGGAGGCTGAGGAAGGTGCCTACCAGCATACCGAGGAGGATCAGGAGAGAGGGAAGGAGGCAGGCGAGCCAGAGCATCTTGCGATCAGTCGCCGGCTGCTCCCGGTAGGGTCGGGTCAGGTGGATGTAGTGCCCATCGCAGTAGAGGGCGTAGTGGAGCTGCCCATCCGCGGTGTCGCTCTCCTCTGTGGGGCTGAGGTGGTCGCCGCTGTGGTTGTAGTAGGCGAGCCTAAGCTCTGGGTCCTCCGTGAGGGTGAGCTGTCTCCCCACCCGTGTGGTGTCGGTGGCGGCGGTGATGCGGAGGGAGGAGTCGACCAGCTCAGCCTCTATCCCATCGGGGAGTAGGGCGAAGAGGTCATCGACGGGAAGGGTGTGGTGACTCTGCGCTATGAGGTCAGCATAGGTGGCGAGAGTGTTGCTGCTCTCCCTGAGGTGCTGCTTCTCCGCGAAGGAGGCATCTCTATACTTGCTCCAGCAGAGGAGGGTGAGGGCGAGACAGAGGAGGGTGAGGACAAAGTGGAGCCCATAGCTCCTCTTCGTAGGGAGGGATGTGGAGCCGCTCATGGTGTCTCTCTATTGCTTGGAGCGCTGCTCGGCCTCCTCGCTATCCTCGTCAGCGCCCTCGAGCTCTGCCTCGATCTCATCCAGGGTCATCGGTCGGAGACCGTAGCCAAAGCCGACTCGATTGTAGAGCATCGTGCCGTACTTGCCGAGCTTCTTCCGGAGGCGGGCGATGTGCACGTCCACCGTGCGGTCGAGGACTAAGCTCTCTCGGCTCCAGACCCGGTCGAGGATCTCCTGTCGGGTGAAGGTCCGGCCGGGAGCAGTGGCGAGCATCCTGAGGAGGTCGTACTCCGTCTTGGTGACGTCAAAGGGGTGACTGCCGTCGGAGACGGTCATAGCGATTTCATCGATGACGAGCGGCCCCACCTCGATCCGGTCGCTCTCTACCGGCTCATGCTCGGCAGCAGCGGTGCGGTGGAGGACGCTCTTGACACGGGCGACCAGCTCCTTGACAGAGAAGGGCTTGGTGAGGTAGTCGTCTCCGCCGACGGTGAAGCCGTGGAGCAGATCGTCCTCAGCACTCTTGGCGGTGAGGAAGATGATGGGGATCTCGCACCCCTCGCCACGGAGCTCCTCCGCCATCTCAAAGCCTGACATCCCCTCCATCATCACATCAAGGACGATGAGGCTAAAGTAGTGTGGGTCGTCCTCTGCCTGCATCAGCCGCAGCGCTTCCTCGGCACTCGAGGCGGAGGTGGTCCGGAGGCCTATCCGCTCGAGGTGAAAGGCGACGATCTCGCAGATATCGTCCTCGTCATCGACGATGAGGATCCTTGCCGGGCTGTCGGTCTCCGAGAGGGAGCGGGGCGTGTTGTCTCTCTTCATTTCACTCCTCAAACTCGTGTCGTACGTCCGTCCCCTCGACTAAGTAGATGGTCGACTCGGCGAGGTTGGTGGCGGAGTCCCCGATGCGCTCGAGGTTATGCGCCACGGTGTGGATCTGCAGGAGAGCCCGGATCTCTGCCTCGCTGTGCACCCTATCGGCACCCTCGGTGGTGATCAGCCGGATGATCTCCCGCTGCTGGCGGTCGATATTGTCGTCCGCATCGATCACCTGATGTGCCACCTCGGTGTCCATGGTGGAGAAGGAGATGATCGCCGACCGGATCATCTCGGTCGTGTCGTCGAGCATCTGCAGCAGCCGCCGAGAGTACTCGTGCATAAAGTCGGAGGTGAAGTCGAGGTCGCGGGCGATATAGACGCCATTCATCACCATATCGCCGACGCGCTCCAGATTGGTGGTGAGGTCGGGGTAGGCGATGATGCGCCGGAGGTCCTCCGCCTTGGGGGCAAACATATATATGGTGTACGCCACCTCCTCGCGGATGCGGATCTCGAGTCTGTCGATGACGTGCTCATTGGTGTCCGCTTCCTCGAAGAGCTCCTCGTCAAAGGGACCGGCAAAGAGCTTCCGCAGGATAGCCAGCTGCAGGAGGGTGACCTTAGAGATAAGCTCGTACTGGCTGTGGACGATCTCGAGCTTTCGGTCCTTAATGATACTGGTACTCATGGTGTGTGGTGCTTAGCTAAATACTCCGGTGAGGTAGTCCTCCGTGCGCTTGTCGCTCGGGGTGGTGAACATCCTCTGAGTGTCGTCGTACTCGATCAGCTCACCGAGGTACATGAAGGCAGACTTGTCGGAGATGCGAGCCGCCTGACCCATATTGTGTGTCACGATGATGATGCTGTAGTTCTCCTTCAGCTCGAGGATCAGCTCCTCGATGGTATTGGTGGATATGGGGTCGAGGGCGGAGGTGGGCTCGTCCATCAGCAGCACCTCGGGCCGGAGGGCGAGGGCGCGTGCGATGCAGAGTCGCTGCTGCTGTCCTCCGGAGAGGAAGGAGCCTCTCTGGTGGGTCACATCCTTCACCTCCTCCCAGAGGCCGACGCTCTCGAGGGAGGTCTGCACCACCTCCTCACGCTCATCCTTGGAGAGGTGGATGCCATTGAGCTTGTACCCGGCGAGGACATTCTCCGCGATGGACATGGTGGGGAAGGGGTTGGGCCGCTGGAAGACCATCCCCACCATTCGCCTCGCCTCCATAGGGCTCATCTGCATCAGGTCGCGGTCGTGGAGGAGGATCTGACCCTCGGTACGGATCTCGGGGTAGAGGTCGTGCATGCGATTGATCGCCCTGAGGAGGGTACTCTTGCCGCACCCGCTGGGCCCCATGACGGCGGTGACGAGATGCTCGTAGAAGGAGCAATTGATGCTCTTGATCGCCCGCTTCTCCGGCGTGTACGAGACGGAGAGGTCGCGCACCTCGATGATCGGGGTGAGGTCCTCCTCTTGGCTCGGCCGGTGGGTCGAGAGGATCTTGTCGGCTATGGGGATCTGACTCCCGGGCTGTCTCATGACCTTCGTGGAGCTATTGGTGGTAGTGGACATACAAATCTAAGATTATTTCATTTATCTCTTCACGCCCCGCTTTGCCGCAATCGTCTTGGCGGTCAGGTTGAGAGCCAGGATGAGGATCAGGAGGAAAAGGGCGGTAGACCAGATCAGGTCGACGAGGTTAGGGTCGTTGTAAAACTCCCAGATCAGGAGGCTGACGGCGGAGGTGGGGCTGGTGACGTCGAGATTGACATACGTGGCGCCGAGGGCGGTGACCATCAGCGGTGCCGTCTCCCCCATCACGCGGGAGATGGAGAGGAGGATCCCGGTGATGATCGCTCCGATGGCGGAGGGGAGCAGCACGTGAAGCATGACGGAGGTGTAGGAGCTGCCGAGGGCGAGCCCCGACTCGAGGAGGGAGCCGGGCAGCATATTGAGCGCCTCCTCAGTGCTACGGGTGATCATCGGGATCATCATCAGTGCGAGGGCGACCGCTCCAGCGACGGCACTGTAGCTGTGCATGGCGCGCACCACCCACATGTAGACGAGGATGCCGCAGATGATCGACGGCACGCCCTGGAGGATGTCGGCAAGCGTGCGGACGAGGGTCGCCATCTTTTTCCCCCTATGGATGTGGAGGTAGATGCCGCCGAGGAGTCCGAAGGGGATCGAGATGAGCGAGGCAAGACCCACCATGATGAGGGTGCCGACGATGCCATTGAGGATACCACCGGGGATCGGCTGACCGCTCTGCTTGGCCAGCATCGCCTCGATAGAGGAGGGGACGACGCTGGTGAAGAAGTCGAGATTGAGCTGATGCCAGCCCTTGGTGATCAGTTCGATAAGGATTGCCAGGAGCGGGATCGCTGTGGCGATGCTGAGGAGACAGACGAGGACAAAGGCGACCCGGCTGACCGCACGGCGGCGCTGCTGGTGTGTCGGCCTCTGGGCGAAGGACTCGAGGGAGTTGTGGCTGCTGCTCATGGCTTAAGTCTGGATATGATGACCTTGGCGGCACAGTTGATCAGCGCCGTGATGAGGAAAAGGATCAGACCGATGGCGAAGAGGGCGCTGAGCTTCAGCCCCGTCGCCTCGCCAAATTGGTTGGCAATCACCGATGCCATCGTATTGCCGGTCTCGATCAGGTCCCCGCTCTCACTCAGGGTGAAGGGGATGTTGCTCGTATTCCCGATCAGCATCGTCACTGCCATCGTCTCACCGAGGGCGCGGCCAAAGGCGAGGGTGTAGGCGGCAAAGATGCCCGACGCAGCACCGGGGAGGGAGACGCTCTTGATCACCTCGAAGCGGGTCGCCCCGAGGCCATAGGCGGCCTCCTTCAGTTCTCCCGGCACCATGGAGATGAATTCGGTCGAGAGCGACGAGGCGTAGGGGATGATCATGATCGCGAGGACGATCGAGGCGAGGATGACGCCGAAGCCCTGCTCGCTCCACCCCCAGACGATCATCAGGTGGCGGATGGTGTAGAAGCCCCAGAGACCATAGACGATCGAGGGGATCCCCGCCAGCATGTCCACGACGGAGCTGACGACAGCGGCGATCTTCTTTCCCCTAAAGTATTCACCGGAGAAGAGCGCCACGGCGAGGGAGAAGGGGATGCAGAGGAGCAGTGCCAGGAGCGAGGTCTCTAGCGTGCCGACGATGAAGGGCCAGGCGCCGTAGCTCTGTGTCTTGTCGCTCCACTCGCTACCTGAGAGGAAGTCGAGGAAGCCGAAGTGGCTCACTGCGGGACCACTCATCGAGGCAAGCGTGTAGATGATTGCGGCAGTAAGGAGGATGAACCCGATGCCGACGATCGTCAGCAGGGTGTTGAAGAAACGGTCTTTTTTCATGGTTCGCTCAGGGGCTTACCCTGGTAGGTCATGGAGGCGATGACGGCTCTCGCCTTCTCAAGGGCAAGGGGTGGGAGGGAGGCGTAGTGGGTCTTGCGCGCCGCCTCGTGCGTCTCCTCGCCGACGATGTAGTAGAGGAAGTCCTGCAGCAGTCGGGCGCTCTCGAGGCTCCTGTGACCATAGCTCTGCTCCTTGTAGACGATGAGCCAGGTCATCGTGCTGATGGGGTAGGCGTCAGGGTCGGGACTGTCGGCGATCATCACCCGCGTGTCATCGGGGAAGTCGCTTAGGTTGGCGGAGAGGGAGATGCTCTCCATCGTGGGGGCGATGAAGTGCCCCGAGCGGTTGCGGATTGCTGCTGCGGGGATGCCAAGAGCCATGGAGTACTCCGAGCCGATGTAGCCGATCGCACCGGGGGTGGAGGAGATCACGCCGGCGACGCCGGGATTGCCCTTGGCGGCATTGCCCACCTTGATATCCAGCGTCTTGGCAGCGCCCAGCTCCTCGCGCCACACCGAGTCGACCTTGCTCATGTAGCTCGAGAAGACGAAGGTGGTACCACTGCCGTCCGTGCGGTAGATCGGGATCACCCTTTGGTCGGGCAGGGTGAGGTCGGGATTGAGCTCCCGGATCGCCGGGTCATTCCACTCCGTGATCCGCCCGGTGTATATCCCCGAGATCACCTCAGGCGTGAGCCGAAGCTCCTCGATGCCCTCGAGGTTGTAGGCGATGACGATGCCACCGATGCACGTGGGGATGTGGATGATCGGCATAGGCATGGCCTTGGCGATCTTCTCGTCGGAGAGGAACTCGTCGGTGCCGCCAAAGTCCACCGTCGTCTCGGCCAGATTGCGCTGACCGGCGCCGCTGCCGACACCGCCGTAGCTCACATGGATGCCCTCCGCATCGCCATACTGCTTCGCCACCTCGATGTAGAAGGGGGCAGGGAAAGTCGCTCCGGCACCGCTTAGGGTCTTCGAGCCGGCGCAGCCGCTAAGCCACGGAAGGAGCGCCAGACCCAGCAAGGAGTAGATCAGAAATTGCTTTGCCACAATATATAATGTATGAGTATCTGTCTCTTTGCGACAAAGGTACCGAGGCGGTTATACCTTGCCGTTACGCTCGTGTGACATTGCTGTTACGGAGGAGGGGTGATCCCTCCGGGATCGACAGACGGGGAGGCGCACCCCGGAGGGGCTACGCCCCTCCGGGATCGACAGGCGTGCATTACCGGGCTGAGGATTGCACCCCGGGAGGGGTGCAATCTCCGTAGGCATCGGTCACTGCTTTGCGGGTGACCGATCTGCAACGCACCCGCACTCCCGTCCAGGTATCGCCGAGCTTGCCTGACCTTCCAGGTAACCACCTGGAGTTATTTGCGCCGTCCGACTTGTCCGACAAGATAGCGCACGGGGGATTGCACCCTTAGGGTGCTCTTTCCTTAGGCATCGGTCATCCGCGAAGCGGTGACCGATGTGCAGATACCCACCAAATCCCCTCGACCCCGCCAGGGAGTCGCCGAGCAGTCATCCCCCTCCCGGTCACCCCAAGGGATCGAGGCATATATATGTTTGCTTAGGCATCGGTCGAGACACGAAGTGCCGATGACCGATGCCTATGGAAGGAGCATCCTCCGGATGCAGGCATGCCATCTATTGATGGTTATTCTTTGCGCCGTCCGACTCGTCCGACAGGTTGCGCATGGGGCTGAGACAACCCCCCCTTCAAGCAAATTTCTAATACCGATATTAGGCGACACTAATATCGGTATTAGAAAACTCTAATATCGGTATTAGAAAAACCTCTCCTCGGACGGGGTACACTGCAGCTAAATCGGTGGGGAGCCCTCTCCCGTCTGTCCGACCGGTCGGTGGGTATGTGAAGATCAATTATTAATGGTACCTTTGGGGCGATAATAGAAGATAATACACCATGAGGCGAGTGAGGGACACTTTCTTAGGCAGGAGAACGAAGGGACGGGACTCTTGGCGCGGAGGTACATTGGCTATAAATCATAGGATAGTCAATGGGTGAACTCTCGTCTCATAACAACCCTCTCCGCAGACTTTCGTCCACAGCCAAAGGGCACCGACTCATACTCGAGAACTTTCTTTCACTTGAGGTGATCAATGTCCTCAATTCCTCCTTCCATCTGATCATCTATACCATCCTCATCTACCGTAGCCTACTGCAGTTTAGATGTTTGTGTATGTCTGGATGGATTCTCGTGTTACAGACTCGTTAGTATATTATTCTTATGTCATACGAGTACATTGCATACATAGTCCTATCGCTATTGACTCTGGTGTTTGCAGTCAATGATTACAGAAAGGCCTCTTTTAAGAGAGACTTTCTTGTTTTTGTGGTTTTAGTTGTGCTGTCTCTCGTTGTCAGGGCTAATCCTCACTCCGATATGTTGGTTTATATTGAGAGTATGAGGGTTGGCTTTAGAGAAATGCTATCAACACCATACTATCTGAAGAATATATTGTTTTGGGGCACCAATTCCTTATTCTATGCAGCGGGAATAAGTCCATACGTTATCCTCTTTGTATGGGATGTGGTCTCATTTGTTCTGATGATAAGGATTCGGAAAAACATTGGTCTGCCCTATTACTTTATTCCACTATTCTATGTAAGCTTCATAGGTGTGTTTGACTTGCAGAATATTTATCGACAGTATATTGCAAGTGTCTTTCTTCTCTACATTCTATCTGCCTCATATAGTAAGCAATGGAAGTTTTTTGCCCTTCTGATGGTTGCCGCTCTCATCCATAGTGGGAGCCTGATGTTTGTAGGTGCTGTATGGATTGCGTCTCAGCAGAAGAAAGTGCCGGGGTACTTATACTCTCTTATGCTGGCAGTAATGGTGGTGTTGTCCCCTAAGCTCTTTGCGACAGACTATCTGGAAAATACAGGATCAAACTCTAACATCCTCTACTTGCTGACTATTATTCTAAGTGCTTCCTTTTGCATATATACGTGGCGTATGCTCGGGAATAGGATTGATTTTAGAAAGGACATACTCACGATATTTTATTTGCTTGTCATTGCCGTTACTGCGTATTGGGTACAGGGGACATCCCTGTACTATGAAAGGATAGGCCTTTTTATTTTGCCCTTGATGATGATGTACTCAGTGAAGTATATCAACTATTACCGTCAGCGATGCATATTGAATGCTATACTTTCTTTGGTGCTGATTTTGCCAACCTTTACTTTTACAGCGACCCGCCTAATGCTAACGAATGTTGATATATTGCTTGAGTAATTGCTCTGAAGATGTCGTTGATCAAGAGAGCCTTGTCTTATAAACTGACGAGAGATGTGTTCTACGTGGGGCTTGCCCAGGTAGCAATGCTTATCTCCGTTTTTGGCGTAAACAAGGTTGTCAGCATATACACCGGAGTGGCTGGGTTTGCCCTGTTTAGTCTTATTAAGAGAGCGGGAGGCGTACTGTCCTCAGTACTAACAGGTGGTATGACGATTGCTCTCCCAAGGTATGTCGCTCGGCAAGGTGGTACGTCTTCCAAGATGAGACAACTGCTACTCTGCTCGGCTCTTTTTGTGATTTGCCTCTACGCCATACCTTGTATCTGCTGTATGCTGATTGCCCCTGAGGAGTTGGGGCGTCTGTTATTTGGAGAGGATGGTGTAGGAGGACTACCACTCCTCACCCTGTGTGTTACGTTTTTATTCGCTGTTGCCCAGGCTATTAGTAATACGCTCTTCTCCTACTACCAAGGAGTTGGAGACTTCAGAAAGTACAATAGCTCACAGATCTTATGTAGCACGATCTGTCTCGTCATGACTCTTCTCTTTCGGAAGGATGTCTATGGCGTAGTGCTCGCTTCGTACCTCTCTGTGTTGCTTTATTCTGTAGTTAAAGTCAGGCAACTTCTCTATGATATTGGATGGATAAGACACAAGATATATGCTCTTCGGTGTGCCATTAAGAAACTATTTCTCTACGGATTCTCCAGGATGTTGCATGATGTCATCTTATACTTGCAGGACGTAATCCCACTGACGATTATTCTGTCTCGCTTTGATCTAAAGAGTGTTGGTATCTATTCTGCAGGGTTGGCACTACCCTTGACAATAGCGCCGCTCTTTGCCTTCACTGGTGGCGTTTTCCTTCAGAGAGTCTCAAAGCTATCTAAGGATGGACAGTGGTCAAAGATCAGACTAATTATGCGTATTGCTACCATCCTCTTTTTGATCCTATCGGCAGTAGGTGCAGCATTGATTATTGCCTTTGATCAGTCGCTCATCAGGATTTTATTCAGTGATGATTTTATGGAAGTGGCAAGTATCACCGTATTCTTTGCTCTTTCTCTTATTCCACGCGCAATCTACCTTCTGTACCGGAATCCCCTAGACGCCGTATCAGAAAAACCGTATAATCTCATCATAGTATCCGCTAGAACCATGATACTCGTGGGAGGGCTGCTGACGGCCTCTTCTGTTTATGAGTGCGCAAAGTGGTACCTTTACAGCAGTATAACTATGGCTGTATTGCCCATTGTCTTTTGGAGTTTACTAATTCACAACCTGCACAAGAAATATGTATCATCTGAAATATAAGTCGTACAAAAAGAGCGTGACTTACGAGGGTAATCTGTATCAAAGAGAGAGACTGTCCGCCGATGAAGTCCATGAGCTGCTCAAGAAGTATAACGCTTGGTATCTGCGAAGTATTTACGACTTTGACAAGTTAGATCACGGGGATATGTGGCACATCATTATCGATCATCCGATCGAGATAGATGAGCTTCCCTCCAAAAGTACAAGGAAAAATCTACGTAAGAGCCTATCCGTATATGAGTACAAGATCGTGGACAAGGATGAGATTTTGAGGTGCGGATACCGATTATTCTGCGAGAGATCTGTCCGTCTTGGGATAAAGCCTACATTGTCTGAGGGCGAGTTTGTTGAGTATGTAGATATGGTGTTCGAAGAGGGGGGGGATTTCTGGATTGGGTACGATAAGGAGTCAGGTGAGCCTGCTATGTGGGAGTCGATTATTGTCTTTGATGACAATGCAGTAATGGCTAGGGAGAGCTTGAGCTACCGGTATACCAAGCACAATCCTACTTATGGACTGAACTACTCGATTGTAAACTACTACCTCAGGGATCGGGGCTTTCTTTATGTTGATGCTGGTGCAAAGTCCTTATCGGAGCACAGCAATGTGCAGGATTTTTTGGTCGAAAAGCTTCAGTTTAGGCGTGCTTATTGCAAATGTCAAGCATACTTCCAGCCATGGCTGCGATTATTGCTTTCGCTGATTTATCCATTTAGACGATTGGCAAAGCCCGGTTCTATGTTGTACTCTCTCTTGGCGTTATATCAGTTATCGATCAGTGACAGGTAAGAGACATCATCTTCCCGATATGACCCTACTGACTCATTCACTTTTTGTCATCTTTCAACATGAATAATAGCCGTGTTTGTATAGACAATGATCGGATATACATTTTTCGCCCTGGAATCGAGAAAATCAATCCTGTTGTGCCACTATATAATGATATAATCGTGGTGAAGAAAAGAGCTCCTTGTCACTCTTTCACCAATTTGTTCTGGCATATATTCTCGGGCTTTTCTTACTACCGGTATTCTCTGGTTGATCTAAAAACCGATAAGGAGATCGCATATTCCCATATCTCTACTGGTCTCCCGCACCTTGACTTTGTTTATAGACTAGGTGGGGGTGTGCATATTGGACCGGATTATACCGTGCCTGAATATAGGGGTAAATTGCTTCATCCATATTTACTCACAAAAATACTTGAAGATCTAGTGCCACACAATCTGCCCATATATATGTGTGTGGCCGAGAATAACAGAGCGAGTTGGTCTGGAATTGAAAGAGTCGGCTTCGTTTATTGTGGCAGATCGAAGCACGAGGACTTGCAGTATAAGCTAGTCAATGGAAGATCTATCGTTCCTGTTGTTAAGGACAGCAATACCATATGGAATTGGTTGTTTTCTTTTGTGAGCAGACGAATATTGAGAAAACATTGATTGCTTTTTTGTTGCATTGATTGAGTTAAAACTAAATAGGCACAAGAATATAAGATATGAAGATAGCAATCGTAGGGACAGGATATGTAGGTCTTGTGACGGGAACCTGCTTTGCAGAACTCGGTACAGATGTTACCTGCATTGATGTCAATGAAGAAAAGATCAAGGCCCTCAAGAGTGGGATTATCCCAATCTACGAGCCAGGGCTCGACACCTTAGTCTCGAGAAACGTAACTGCGGGACGACTTCACTTCCACACCGATCTGCGAGAGGTGTTAGAAGGTGTGGAAATCGTATTTACTGCCGTTGGAACTCCTCCAGATGAGGATGGATCGGCAGACCTCAAGTATGTCCTCCAAGTAGCAAAAACCATCGGTCAGAACATCAAGGACTATAAACTTATAGTCACCAAAAGTACTGTACCAGTGGGCACAGCTGAGAAAGTCCGCGCCACCATACAGGCTGAGATCGACAAACGTGCAGTAGATGTTCCCTTTGATGTGGCATCTAATCCTGAGTTTCTGAAGGAGGGGAATGCTATCGATGACTTTATGAAACCCGATCGTGTGGTGGTAGGTGTCGATAGTGAGAGGGCAAAGCTCCTTATGACCGATCTCTACAAACCTATGCTCCTGAATAACTTCAGGGTCATCTTTATGGATATCCCATCCGCCGAGATGACGAAGTATGCTGCTAATGCCATGCTTGCTACACGCATTAGCTTTATGAATGACATCGCTAATCTCTGCGAGCGTGTAGGGGCAAACCCTGATATGATTCGTCAGGGCATAGGGTCAGATACTCGCATCGGGAATAAGTTCCTCTACCCAGGCTGTGGCTATGGTGGTTCATGCTTCCCGAAGGATGTGAAGGCGCTCATCAAAACAGGAAAGGACAATGGCTATCGAATGAGAGTGATCGAAGCAGTAGAGGAGGTGAATAATGATCAGAAGAATATCCTCTTCGATAAATTTCGAGAGTATTACAACGGCGATATAAAGGGGAAAAAAGTTGCTCTCTGGGGGCTCTCCTTCAAGCCTAATACAGATGATATGCGCGAGGCTCCGGCACTTGTGTTAGTGGAGTCTCTGATCAGTGCTGGATGCACCGTCAGCGGATATGATCCTGTAGCCATGGAAGAGGCCAAGAGGCGACTTGGAGATCGCATTACATATGCTAAGGACATCTATGAGACTTCGGAAAATGCAGATGCCATCTTCCATGTGACGGAGTGGCGTGAGTTCCGGATGCCTGACTGGAGCCGTCTGAAGTCATCTATGAATCATCCTCTCGTGATAGATGGAAGAAATGTTTTTGATAAGTCCCGACTGGCTGAGTATGGTTTTGCATATCTGAATATTGGTCACTAAAGAGTATGGCAATAAACTCTCCACTCGTATCCGTGATTATGCCATGCTATAATGCGGAGCGCTTCATTATAGAGGCAATAAAGTCAGTCCAAGCACAATCTATCGCAGACTGGGAACTGCTCATTACTGACGATTGCAGTACTGATAACACCCGAAATCTAGTGAAGAGTATTTCAGTAGATGATCAAAGGATCAAACTCTTTGATTTGCCGGAGAATAGTGGTGCTGCTGTAGCAAGGAATAACTCTATTATGCATGCTGCTGGTCGTTACATTGCCTTCCTAGACAGTGATGACCTGTGGGCAGAGGACAAGCTGGAGAAACAGCTCGCTTTTATGTCATCTAAGTCTGCTGGTTTATCATTTACAGCTTACGAGACTATCAGTGAGAATGGTGAGAGAAATAATCTCATCCGAGTACCGGCAACACTCACCTACAACCAGTACTTGAGAAATACCATTATTGGTTGTCTGACTGTAATCGTTGACCGTGATGTCGTAGGTGACTTCAGAATGCCTCTCCTCAGAAAGCGTCAGGATATGGCGACATGGCTTAGCATTCTCCGTCAAGGAGTGGTGGCTTACGGGCTTGACTTACCCCTAGCATCTTATCGTAACGTTAGCACTTCAATCTCTCACAACAAACTGAAGGCAGCTGCAGGTGTATGGAGAGTTTATCGCGATGTGGAGGGACTATCACTGTGTAAGTCTATTATATGCTTTATCGGATATGCTTATCATGCAGTCAGAAAAAGGATAACACATAGACTATGACTTTTTATGTGGTTCAAGTGGCTATTTGACCGAGTGTTTTCTTTATTGGGGCTGATTGTTCTCTGCCCCTTGTTGCTTCTCGTGGCGTTGTTGATTCGGCTAAAGATGCCGGGGGGACCGGTACTCTTTAGACAGAAGAGAGTAGGGAAGGATGGCAAGCTCTTCACGATGGTGAAGTTTCGCAGTATGAGTGTGGCTCATGGTGGTAGCAGTGTCTCTGTTGCCGGGGAATCTCGCATCACCCCGCTTGGAGCCAAACTGCGTAAGTACAAGCTGGATGAGCTTCCGGAGCTGTGGAATGTGCTGGTAGGAGACATGAGCTTCGTGGGTCCCCGACCAGATGTGCCCGGATATGCAGACAAACTTGTGGGTGAGGATCGGGTGATACTGAAGCTACGTCCGGGGATCACCGGCCCCGCATCCCTAAAGTATCGCAACGAAGAGGAGCTCCTTGCCGGGGTAGATGACCCTCAGACCTACAATGACACCGTGATCTTCCCGGACAAGGTTCGCATCAATAAGGAGTACTACTACCACTGGTCCTTCCGGAAGGATATCCGGTATATCTTTCAGACCGTCTTTGGGTGAGTAGCTCAGCGATAGAGATGAGTCATAGTCGTGGTACTACTACCCCCGTTGACTCCACTTACTAGACATTACCTTGCCTGCGTGAGAAGACATACCATATTAACAATCAGTGGCTGTATTTGCACTGAATTTGCCCCTAAGTGCAGATAAGAGACAATCGGAGGGTGCGGGCGTGGTATCTTTGCAACCGAAAGAGAAAGCTCTATTGAGCCATTAACTCTCCCATAGGGGAGGTTGTCATGGTTTCTCCCATTCTTAACACAGGAGTTGATCTCTTGCAGGGTTGATTTTGACGTGGAGCATAACCTCTGATTTCATTATATTTGTGGAGAGATCAGAGTAGATAAACCATCAATGTATGTGTATGTGTGGAGCGAGAGCAGACCAGCTTGTTCTTACTATGAGAGAAGATGATGAGCGCTTTCATCCTTACACTTACTTTAGATAAGATGATATGACGGAAGAGAGAAAGATGATCTACCTCTGCCTCGCTCACATGAGTGAGGAGGGGCTGGAGCAGAAGTATGTGAAGGAGGCCTTTGACACCAATTGGGTGGTGCCGATGGGCCCGAATGTGAATGCCTTTGAGAAGGACTTAGAGGCGTTTGTCAACAGCAAGTCGGACGACTCGGCTCCACTGGGTCGGCATGTGGTCTGCCTGTCAGCAGGTACGGCAGCGGTTCACCTGGCGCTGATCGGCTGCGGTGTGGGTCCCGGCGACGAGGTGCTGGTGCAGAGCTTCACCTTCTGCGCCTCCTCGCACCCGATCACCTACCTTGGTGCCAAGCCTATCTTTGTCGGCTCGGAGCGGGAGACCTGGAATATGGATCCGGCTCTGCTGGAGAGGGCGATCCTTGAGCGCAAGGAGCAGACCGGGCGTTACCCCAAGGCGATCGTCCCCGTAGCGCTCTATGGTATGCCCTACCGGATCGATGAGATCATGGCGATAGCGGATAAGTACGGTATCCCCGTGGTGGAGGATGCTGCTGAGGGTATGGGCTCCCGCTTTGGTGGTCAGGTACTGGGGACCTTTGGGAAATTTGGTGTCCTCTCCTTCAATGGAAATAAGATGATCACCACCTCGGGCGGAGGAGCACTGATCTGCCGCTCGGAGGCGGATGCGACGGAGGTCATGTGGTATGCCACTCAGGCGCGCGATGCTTATCCCTACTACCACCATACCGCCATCGGGTATAACTATCGACTCTCCAATGTGTGTGCCGGTATCGGTCGCGGACAGATGACGGTGCTGGGTGACCACCTCGCTCATCACAAGCACGTGCAGGCGCTCTATGAGGAGCTACTCGCAGACGTGCCGGGGATTGCGATGCACCGTCAGCCGGAGGACAAGCGGTATGACGCCAACTTTTGGCTCTGCGCTGCCACGATCGATCCTGAGGTTCGGGTCAAGGGACAGGAGAATGCGTACCAGCAGGTGATCAAAACCGCTGTTGGTGGCGCCGCTGGGGTGATCCATCAGGTGGAGTCGGCAACGACCGACTGCCAGCCTAATGCCAATGTGGAGGCTCTCCGCGCCTTTATGCTGGAGAAGAAGGTAGAGTGTCGCCCCCTCTGGAAGCCGATGCATAAGCAGCCTGTCTATGCGGACGCTCCCGTCTACACGGGCGGGGTGGAGGAGGAGCTCTTCCGGGTCGGCTTTTGCCTCCCTGCAGGTCCGTATGTCTCGGACGATGATGTCCACTATATCGTCGACTGTATCCGCGAGGCGATCAAGGCGTAAGTAACGCCTCTGAAGTCCTAATATAATACACCGCACCCGAGCCTCAGAGGAGGAGCTTGGGTGCGGTGTATTGTACAGAGGAGAGTGGGACTGATGCGAGGGCGCTGAAGTAATCCACCCTGTGGAAACAAAAAGGGCTTAGCCTGTGCCGAATGGTCTCACTGCAGCCCATAGGGACTAGTCTTACTGGGGGACTTAATTAGGTGGCGGGACTGCCCTTCATTCGCTCGAGGTTGTCCTCCGTGGTGAGGGCCTCGATGAATGGACCGATGCCGCCATCGAGGACGCTGTCTATGTCGTGGATCGATAGTCCGATGCGGTGGTCCGTGACGCGGCTCTGGGGAAAGTTGTAAGTCCGTATCTTCTCGGACCGGTCGCCGGTGGAGATGAGGGAGCGCCGCTCGGAGGCGCGCTCCGCCTCCTGTCGCTCCCGCTCCTGATTGTAGATGCGGGTGCGGAGCTCCTCCATCGCCTTAGCCATATTCTGCCGCTGGGAGCGCTCGTCCTGCGACTGCACCACGATGCCGGTGGGGAGGTGGGTCAGCCGGACGGCGGAGTAGGTGGTATTGACCCCTTGCCCGCCGGGACCGGAGGCGCAGAAGATGTCGGTGCGTATGTCCTCACTCCTCAGCTCCACGTCCACCTCGTCTGCCTGTGGCAGTACGGCGACGGTAGCAGCGGAGGTCTGTATGCGTCCCTGCGACTCGGTCACCGGTATTCGCTGGACGCGGTGGACACCGCTCTCGTACTTGAGCCGGCTGTAGACCTTCTCTCCCTCGACGGTGAAGATGACCGACTTGAAGCCACCCATCGTCCCCTCGTTCATCGACGTGACGTGGCAGCTCCAGCCCTGCTCAGCGCAGTATTTCTGATACATCTTGAAGAGATCCCCGGCGAAGAGTGCCGCCTCATCGCCACCGGTGCCGGCGCGGATCTCCATGATCACATCGCGCGAGTCGTCCTCATCCTTAGGGAGGAGGAGCATCCTCAGCTCCTGCTCCAGCTCGGGCAGCTGCTCCTCGATCGCTCGGAGATCCTCCCGGGCGAGATCGGTCAGCTCGGCATCCTCCCCGGCGGCGATGAGCTTCTCGTCCTCATCGCGCTGCCCGAGGAGCGACTCATACTGCTCCGCCTTGTCGTCGATCTCCTTGAGGTCCTTGTACTCCAAGCTCAGCTTGCGGAAGAGCTTCTGATCCCCGATCACCTCAGGGTCGGTCATGCGGATGGTCACCTCGCGAAACTTCGCACGTAGAGGAGCCAATTGCTCCGACAGACCCATCATCGGTACTCGAAGTTGCCGAGACTGCTCTCGATCACTACCACGCTCTCGGCGGCCTCCTCGACCCGCCCGATGACCTGTGCGTCAATGTCGAAGTGGCGGGCTACGTCGATCACCTCGGCTGCGTACTGCTCGGGTAGGTAGACCTCCATCCGGTGTCCCATATTGAAGACCTTATACATCTCCCTCGCGGGGGTCTTGCCATCGCGGAGGATGGTGTCAAAGAGTGGGGGCAGGTCAAAGAGGTTGTCCTTGATGATCTTTTTCCCCTTGACAAAATGCAGCACCTTGGTCTGAGCCCCTCCGGTGCAGTGGATGAGCCCGTGGATCTGCGGGCGCAGCTCACGAAGCAGCTCCACCAGCACCGGAGCGTAGGTGCGTGTGGGTGCAAGGACTAAGTGTCCGTAGTCGATGTCCAGCCCCTCGACGCGGTCGGTGAGGCTGTGCGAGCCGACGTAGACCACGTCGTCCGGAAGGCAGTCATCGTAGGACTCGGGGTACTTCTCTGCATAGTGGTGGGCAAAGACATCATGCCGGGCGGAGGTGAGACCATTGCTCCCCATGCCACCATTGTATGCGGTCTCGTAGGTCGCCTGCCCAAATGAGGCGAGCCCCACGATGACATCGCCGGAAGAGATGCGGGCAGCATCGATGACCTCATCACGCCTCATACGGCAGGAGACGGTGCTGTCGACGATCACCGTGCGGACGAGGTCGCCCACGTCGGCTGTCTCGCCACCGGTATTGTAGATCCCGACACCGAGGTCACGGAGTTGCTCGAGGAGCTCGTCCGTGCCATTGATCAGTGCGCTGATCACCTCTCCTGGGATGAGCCGGCTATTGCGCCCGATGGTGGAGGAGTGGAGGAGCCCCTGCGTGGCACCGACGCAGAGGAGGTCATCGAGATTCATCACGATGGAGTCCTGCGAGATGCCACGCCAGACAGAGAGGTCGCTCGTCTCGCGCCAATAGAGGTAGGCGAGGGAGCTCTTCGTCCCGGCACCATCGGCGTGCATGAGATTGCAGTAGTCCGGGTCACCGCCCATAATGTCGGGCATGATCTTGCAGAAAGCCTGTGGGTAAAGCCCCTTGTCTATATTCTTGATCGCTGCGTGGACATCCTCCTTATCGGCGGAGACACCCCGTCGGCGGTAGAGTTCGTTGGGATTGACGTTGGTCATGCTCATGATTTCCTTATTACTTCTTACTGTCTATATGGCAAAGGAGATACGGAGTGCTGAGGATCAGGCTGAGGGGTCGGGCGACGAGGTCAGCCATCCTCTCGAGGCTCTGATCTGCTCCGCGACCTCGTCTGTGGCCGTGCCACAGGCTACACAGGGGTGGTGTAGGTGATCTCCTCGCCACCTACGATCTCCCTGCACACGGATCGCATCATATACTTTGCCATCATAGGTAAAGAGTAGATGTGGGTGCAACAGAAGACTCTCTTGACTCTTCCTCACACAAAGGTAACTCTTTAGTGGATGAAATCAAATCCTTCCAGCGGAGCCGGGTCGGCAGATGGGCTAATTCGCATTTTGATGTGCTGGGAGGGGGAGGAAAAAGAGATTACCTTTG
>NZ_UQJH01000020.1 GCF_900541275.1 uncultured Porphyromonas sp. | reverse complement strand
CCAGGGTGTCGCACTGATTGACTGACTGGGTAAGTGCGACACCCTGGCGGGGTCGCCGGGAAAGGGGATTTCTGCTCGGCGACCCCGCCAGGGGTCGAGGGGGTTAAGGCGGGTATCGGCACATCGGTCACCGCTTCGCGGATGACCGATGCCTATGGAGCGAGCACCCTTCGGGTGCCTCCCGGATGAGCCCCCCTTTGGTATATGATTACCCTAACGCTTAAATGCGTCACCCCTGGGGGACGGGTCGGGGATTGGTGGGGAAAAAGGTAACTTTGTGAGAATAGAGAATTGCGTTGCGTATGGAAATAGCTAATATAGGACCGGCAGGACTGAGGGAGAGGATCCTGAAGTCCTTCCGTCCCGCCCCCAACTCCTCCCCCCTCCTGACCGACCCGGCCGACGATGCCGCGGTGCTGGAGCCGGGCGAGGGCCGTCAGATGATCTCCGCCTCGGCCATGATGCTGGAGGGGGTCCACTTTGACCTGGTCTACTTCCCCCTCAGGTACCTCGGCTTCAAGGCTGTCACCAAGGGGGTCTCCCGCATCGTCGCCATGGGCGGCAGGGCAGAGGGCGTCGAGGTGTCGGTGGGGCTGTCAGCGAGGTTTCAAGTGGAGGATGTGGAGGCACTGATGAGCGGCGTCCGCGAGGCGTGCGAGACCTACGGCTGTGGGCTTATGGGCTGCCACTTCACCTCGTCACGTACCGGGCTGATGCTCTCGACCCACGTGGTGGGGAGCGTGGAGCGCGGGCGGTACCTGCGGAGCGACACAGCGCAGGCCAATGACCTGATCTGCGTCACGGGCGACCTGGGTGCCGCCTTCCTCGGACTGACGATGCTGGAGCGTGAGAAGCAGGTATTTGACCGGATGGGACAGGAGGACTATGCACCGGACTTTGGCGGTGGTGCCTACTTCCTCTCCCGCCAGATGCGCCCCGTGGCGCGTCACGACCTCAGCCCGTCACCCATTGGGACCGAGATACGTCCCTCAGCGATGACGGAGGTGACGGAGGGGCTGGCGGGCGATCTCCTTCGCCTATGCGACCTCTCGGGCGTCGGCTGCCGGATCTATGAGGAGCGGCTGCCGATCCTTGGGGAGACGCGACAGCAAGCGGAGACGCTGGGGCTGGACCCCACCGCGATCGCCTGCAATGGTGGCGAGGACTACGAGCTCCTCTTTACCCTCCCCCTCACGGACAAGGAGCTGATCGAGGGGCTGGCGGGAGTGACGATGATCGGCTTCGTCACCGATGCGAGCATGGGCTGTCGCCTCGTCAGCAGTGGCGGTAGCGAGACGCCCCTCCGCTCACAGAGTACCACGACGACGGAGGAGCCATGAGACAGTATCTCGATCTACTGCAAAAGGTGCTGGATGAGGGACACAGGAAAGAGGACCGCACCGGTACAGGCACGATCAGTCTCTTCGGAGCACAGCTGCGCTTCCCGCTCAGCGAGGGCTTCCCGCTACTGACGACGAAGAAACTCCACCTGAAGAGCATCATCTACGAGCTGCTCTGGTTTATCCGGGGCGAGACGAATGTGAAGTACCTGCAGGAGCATGGCGTCCGGATTTGGAACGAGTGGGCCGACGAGGCGGGCGACCTGGGGCCGGTCTACGGTGCTCAGTGGCGACACTGGCTCGATGCTGGGGGCGAGACGCACGACCAGCTGGCTGAGGTGATCGAGATGATCCGCAAGTCTCCCGACAGCCGGCGGATGATCGTTAACTCGTGGAACGTGGGGGAGATCGACCGGATGGCGCTGCCACCGTGCCACGTGCTCTACCAATTTTACGTCGCGGACGGGAAGCTCTCCCTCCAGCTCTACCAGCGGAGCGCTGACCTCTTCCTCGGGGTGCCCTTCAACATCGCCTCCTACGCCCTCCTGCTGATGATGGTGGCGGAAGTGACGGGGCTGGAGGCGGACACCTTTATCCATACCTTTGGCGACGCACACATCTACCTCAATCACCTCGACCAGGTCAGGGAGCAGCTCACGCGGGAGCCGAGAGCGTTGCCGACGATGCGGCTCCGACCGGGCGTGACGCGGATCGAGGACTTCACCTACGACGACTTTACGCTGGAGGACTACCATCCCTGGCCACACATATCAGGCAAAGTATCAGTATGAGTAAGACAAGCACCCTCTCCCTCATCGTCGCCATGGACAGCGACGGAGCGATCGGGCAGGCGGGCGACATGCCCTGGGGGCGGAGTATGAAGGGGGATCTCCGCCACTTCAAGGAGACCACCATGGGGCACCCGATCCTCATGGGGCGCACCACCTACGAGTCCTTCCCCCGCCGACCGCTGCCGGGACGGCTGAATATCGTCCTCACCCGCCGAAGTGACTACACCGTGGAGGAGGGGGCTGTGGTGGCGCACTCGGTGGAGGAGGCGCTCCGCCTCGCTGAGGGGGCGGACGAGATATTCGTCATCGGCGGTCGGCAGATCTACGAGCAGCTGATCGACCGGGCGGACCGGCTCTATGTGACGCTGGTGCACCACACGTTCCCCGGCGCAGACACCCACTTCCCCGACATCGACCCGGCGGAGTGGCAGCTGGTCCGGGAGGAGCCGCACCCTGCCGACCCGTCCAACGCCTTCCCCTACACCTTCACCACGCTGGAGCGACGGAAGTCGTAGGAAAATCGGACATTTGCACTAAAGAATTGAGAAAGGAAAGAATAGTATGAATATAGCAATCGTCGGCGCCAGTGGTGCCGTGGGACAGGAGCTGATCAAGCTGGTCGAGGAGCGGGACTTCCCTTGCGACCGGATCCGCCTCTTCGGCTCGGAGCGCAGTGCCGGGCGGTCCTACACCGTCAAGGGGCGGGAGGTGACCGTGGAGCTGCTCGAGGAGGGGGATGCCTTCCGCGACATCGATATCGCCTTCGTCAGCGCCGGAGCCGGCACGTCTAAGGCCTTTGCCTCCACCATCACCAAGCATGGCGCCCTGATGATCGACAACTCGAGCGCCTTCCGCATGGATGAGGATGTGCCGCTCGTGGTGCCGGAGGTGAATGCCTCTGCCGCCCTCTCGGCTCCCCGTCAGATCATCGCCAACCCCAATTGCACCACCATCCAGATGGTGGTGCCCCTGCAGGCGCTCGAGCGTAAGACACACATTCGCCGTGTCCACGTCGCCACCTACCAGTGCGCCAGCGGTGCCGGAGCGAGCGGTATGGCGGAGCTGGAGCAGCAGACACACGACTACGCCGAGGGGAAGCCGCTGGAGGTGAAGAAATTCTCCCACCAGCTGCTCTTTAACCTCATCCCTCATATCGATGTCTTCCAGGAGAATGGCTACACGAAGGAGGAGATGAAGATGTACAACGAGACCCGCAAGATCATGGGGACCGATATACGTGTCAGCGCCACCTGCGTCCGCGTGCCGGCACTCCGCGCCCACTCCGAGGCGGTCTGGTGTGAGCTGGAGCACCCGATGACGACCGGGGAGGCTCAGGAGGCCTTCCGCACAGGCGAGGGCTGCATACTGATGGACGACCCGGCACAGCAGGTCTACCCGATGCCGCTTGACCTCTCCGGGAGGGACGAGGTCTTCGTCGGCCGTGTCCGCCAGGATCTCACGGACCCCAATGGCCTATCCTTCTGGTGCGTGGCAGACCAGATCCGCAAGGGCGCGGCTCTCAACGCCATCCAGATCGGCGAGTATATCATCCGTAATAAGTAACATATGACACTACTGAAGAAACTCCTGCCGGCACTTGCGTCGGCGCTACTCCTCACCACCCTCACCGCGACAGCACAGACCACGGCTGAGATCCACTACGACTTCGGTCGACACATCTACAACGACCTCTCGGGAGAGAAGCCGATCCTCATCAAGCTCGGTCACCTCTCCTACGACAAGTGGGGACGCAACTATGGCTACATCCGGCTCAATCCCGCCTCCGAGCGGCTCTACGACCTGGATGCCCGCCTGCAGAGGGACATCAAGTTTGTTGACGCTCCCTTAGCCCTTCGCCTCGAGTACCACGGCGCCATGCGCTACATGGCCGACCGCACCCACGCCTTCTCCTCCGGTATCTCCTACCGCTTCCACAACGAGTATGTCGACCTCACCGTGGCGCCCAGCTACCGGTATGACTTTGGCTACGAGAAGCCGCACAACTTCCAGCTCTGGGGCGATGCCGCCTGGACCAGCTGGAATCGCGTGTGGACCATCCGCGGCTTCGCCGTCCTGAGGACCAACCTCGGTGCCGATGAGGCTCGCCGTCGGGTGATCTTCCGCGCTGAGCCGCAGGTGTGGTGCAATGTAAATCAATTTGTCGGCGTGCCGGACGAGCTCAATCTCTCCATCGGTACCGAGCTAAGGATGGAGTACAACACCCTCCTCCCGGAGGCCTTCCACGTCCGTCCCACCATTGCTGCCAAGTGGACCTTCTGATCCGATGAGGATAAAGGCATAAAAAAGGAGCGAGATGGTCATCAGACCGTCTCGCTCCTTTTTTTCTCCGCCCCGAAGAAAGGAAGGGGTGACGCATTTGAAGGGTACTGAAGACATCCAACTCATTATCAAGGGTGGGGAACGAAGCACCCCTTGCGGGTGCCCGCTCCATAGCCACAGGTCGAGGGGCGTAGCCCCGAAGACCCGTGGATCAGGCATCACAAGCAATCCCACGACCCCGCCAGGGGGTCGCACTGGTTGCCTGGCTCCCTGATAAGTGCGACACCCTGGCGGGGTCGTATATCTTTCCCGGCATCCTCTCCCGCGGTCTTCGGCACTTCGTGCCTCGACACGCGGGCTAAAAACCGGTGATCCCTCCGGGGCTTCGCCCCTGCGGGATCGGCAGGCGGGTGCATTAGCAGAGGAATCTCGCACCGCAGATCTCCTCTGCATAGCGGTAAAGATCAAATGCGTCACCCCTGCGAAGAAAGGCGAGAGAAATGGCTGCTGTGGGGAAATAGGGGTACCTTTACATCACAACGAGCTGTCCGGAGGAGCCTTAAGCATAAGTTCTTGCGGAGTGTGCTTGCCCATCCAACACTATCTTACGATGAAGAGACTTACCCTATCCCTGCTTGCGCTCCTCTGCCTGCCGCTGATCGGTCAGGCGCAGATCCTGCACCCCATTGCCGGCTATGAGTACGGCACCACGCCGGCTCCCGACGGCTCCGAGTGGGAGTCGCCCGAGCGGCTGGGGCTCAATCGCGAGCAGCCGGCGGCCTACTTCTTCTCCTACAAGAGCGTCGATGCCGCCCGCCGGTACCTCCCGGAGACACCGGGCACCTACTACGAGTCGCTCGATGGTATGTGGCGCTTCCACTGGGTCGGCAACCCCGGTGAGCGACCGAGAGACTTCTACCGACCCGGGTATGACGTCTCCCGCTGGGATGAGATCACGGTGCCCTCCTGCTGGAGTGTGGCGGGGATCCAGCCCGACGGCTCCCTGAAGTACGGCACGCCGATCTACTGCAATCAGCCCTACATCTTTAAGCACACGGTCACGCCCGGTGACTGGCGGGGCGGGGTGATGCGCACGCCCCCGACCGACTGGACCACCTATAAGGATCGCAACGAGGTGGGCTCGTATCGGCGGGACTTCACGGTCCCGGCAGACTGGGGTGGCCGACGTGTGGAGCTCCACTTCGATGGAGTCAATTCGTTCTTTTACCTCTGGATCAATGGCAAGTATGTCGGCTTCAGTAAGGACTCCCGCTCCACCGCCACCTTTGACATCACCGAGTACCTCCGCAAGGGGGTAAATACGGTGGCGGTCGAGGTGTACCGCTCGAGTGACGGCTCCTTCCTCGAGGCGCAGGATATGTGGCGCCTGCCGGGGATCTACCGGTCGGTCTACCTGACGAGCAGCCCCTCCGTCGCCGTGCGGGACATCGCCGTGACGCCCGATCTCGATGCGAGCTATCGGGACGGGACGCTCCATATCCGGACGGAGCTGCGAAACCGCTCCGCTCGCACGGCAAAGGGGTGGCGCATCCGCTACTCACTCTATCGTAACGAGCTCTACAGCCAGAAGAATAGCCATACCGGCATCGTCGTGACGACCGACCTCCCCGGCACACCACGGGGCGAGGCGTCCGTCACCGAGACGACCCTCTCCCTCCGCAATGCCGACCTCTGGTCGGCGGAGCGACCGCACCTCTACACGCTGGTGGGCGAGCTCCTCGACCCGCGCGGGAGAGTGGCTCAGACCCTCTCGGTGATCACGGGATTTAGGAAAATTGAGATCCGCGATACGCCCGCTGAGGAGGATGAATTTGGTCTCGCGGGGCGCTACTTTTACCTCAATGGAAAGCCGATCAAGCTCAAGGGGGTCAATCGCCAGGAGATCAACCCCGAGACCGGCAATACGATCACGCGAGAGCAGATGATCGACGAGATAATGCTGATGAAGCGGGGGAATATCAATCACGTCCGCCTCTCGCACTATCCCAATACTCCGATATTCTACTACCTCTGCAACCTCTTTGGGCTCTACCTCGAGGATGAGGCCAATTGCGAGAGCCACGCCTACTACTACGGCGAAGCATCGCTGTCGCACGTGCCGGAATTTACCAACGCGACGGTCCAGCGGACGATGAATATGGTGGCTGCGCATGTCAATGAGCCCTCGATCCTGATCTGGTCGCTCGGCAATGAGGCGGGGCCGGGGAAGTGCTTCGTCGCCGCTTACGATGCGATCAAGGCCTTTGACCAATCTCGCCCGGTGCAGTACGAGCGGAATAACGACATCGTCGACATAGGCTCCAATCAGTACCCCTCCATCGCCTGGATGCGAGAGGCGGTACAGGGGAAGTATAATTTGAAGTACCCCTTCCACGTCAGCGAGTATGCCCACAGTATGGGCAATGCGGTGGGCAACCTCGTCGACTACTGGGAGGCGATCGAGAGCACCAACTTCTTCATGGGCGGTGCAATATGGGACTGGGTGGATCAGGCACTCTGGACGACCGATCCTGAGACCGGCGACTGGTATCTCGCCTATGGAGGGGACTTTGGCGACAAGCCCAATAGCGGGATGTTTTGCATGAATGGGATCCTGCTGCCGACCCACGAGCCGAAGCCCGCCTACTACGAGGTGCGGAAGGTCTACCAGGACGTCGGGATCAGTAACGAGGCACTGGCAGAGGAGGGGACGGTGAGGATCTTCAATAAGCGGTACTTCACCACTCTCAATGACCTCTACTTAGAGGCGGCACTGCTGGAGGACGGACGGGAGATACGTACGGAGCAGGTCGAGATGCCCTCCATCGCTCCGCGTGAGGCTGCGGTGGTGACGCTCCCCTTTAGCCGTAAGGACACCTCTCGAGACCACGAGTACTTTGTCACCATTCGGCTGCGACAGAGATACGAGACACCCTGGGCCGAGGCGGGCTATGTGCAGATGGCGGAGCAGCTGGAGCTGAGCCCGGCGACCCCTTCGGCAAAGACCTTTGACGGAGAGGTCAGGCTGACTCTCGGCGACGATAATACGATCTCCGGTGAGGGCTTCTCGGTTCGCTTCGACGACCGCGAGGGTACGATTGACCGCCTCGTATATGGTGGTCGGGAGGTGATCTCCGCCGGCAATGGTCCACGACTGGATCCCTTCCGCGCCCCGACGGATAACGACAACTGGGCCTCCACGGCATGGTTTGCCAATGGCCTCCACAACCTCCGCCACCGGGTGCTCTCACGCACCGTGCATCCCAATGCCGACGGCTCCCTCTCGCTCCTCTACCGAGTGGAGAGCAGGGCTCCCTACGGTACCGACTTCAGCGGGGGGGTGAGCGGGCGCTTTGAGCTCAAGGATCATCCGGAGAAGCCCTTTGGTCCCGAGGACTGCACCTTCTCCTCCACCTACATCTGGACCGTCAGTCCGGATGGGACGATCACCCTCAGCGCCTCGGTGGAGAGCAATAAGCCCTCTCTGGCGCTCGCCCGGGTAGGCTTCTCGATGCGCCTGCCGCGTGAGCTCGACCGCTACACCTACTACGGTCGTGGTCCGTGGAATAACTACGCCGACCGGGAGACCGGCGCCTTCCTCGGGGAGTACTCGAGCAGCGTGGCGGAGCAATTTGTCCCCTTCCCCAAGCCCCAGAGCATGGGCAATCGGGAGGGCGTACGGTACGGTCGCCTGACGGATGCCTCGGGGCAGTCCGGGCTGGTGATCTATACCTATGGGGGGAGTATGAGCGTGCTGCCGTACAGTCAGATGCAGCTGGCGATGGCGCCTCACCCCTACCAGCTCCCGATGTCTGACGGCACCTACGTCCATATGGATCTCGCTGTCACCGGTCTGGGGGGGAACTCCTGCGGTCAGGGTGGTCCGCTGACAGAGGATCGGGTGATGGGCGGTCCCCACACGATGACGCTCCAGATCCGTCCCTTGGGCGTAACGGGTGTGGTCGCCACGCCGACCGCCCTGCCGGTGACGATGCGGCGGAGTGGTGCCGGTCTCGTGACGCTCTCCGGATCGTCGCCCATCCGCTACTCGATCGACGGCAAGCCGGCGGTGCGGTATGAGCGCCCCTTTGACCTCCGTGAGGGAGGCGTGGTCCGTGCGTGGCCGGAGGGGAGCGACTGGATCGCTACGGAGCATCGGTATGAGCGGATCACGACGATCCCCGTGACCATAAGCGGTGTCTCCTCCGAGGAGAGTGGTGAGGGCAGCGTCGCCCATCTGCTCGATGGCGATCCCTCCACGATCTGGCACAGTATGTACTCCGTCACCGTTGCCGCTTATCCTCACTGGGTGACGCTCGACTGTGGTGAGGAGCGATCGATCGCGGGCGTCACCTATCTGCCGAGGCAGGACGGCGGGACGAATGGAGACATACGTGACTATGCCCTCTCCGTCAGTAGCGATGGAGAGACATGGCAGGAGGTGGCACGTGGCACCATGGAGCGGTCGAGGTCGCGGCAGACCCTTCGCTTTGGTCACCCGATGAGGGCTCGCTATGTGCGCTTTACCGCTCTCTCGTCTCAGAGTGGAGCCGACTTCGCCTCCGGGGCAGAGCTGACGGTGCTGTCGGAGTAAGAGAAGCTTTTTAGCTACCTTTGTGCCCGGAATAATCATTGTTTTTATCAAGTAAATAGATATGAGAAAAATGATCTTCGGTGCCCTTGCGGCACTATCCGCCGTGGCACTGTCGTTGCCGGCGAACGCTCAGGAGGAGAAAGAGTGTGACCTGGATGTGGACTTTGCCGTCCATGTCGGATATCAGGGGAGCTTCCTCAAGGACTTCACCGCCTATCCCGGTGCTACTCGGTCGCTCCACTCGGGTGTCCGGGTCGGAGTGGACGCAGACTTTGAGGTCTATGAGTACAAGGGCTTCGAGTTTGGCGTCCGTCCGGGCGTCTTCTTCTCTCAAAAGGGTGAGGCATACACGAAGACTGCCGACAAGGCACTCTCGTATGATCTCAACTACCTCGACATCCCTGTGACCCTCCGTGTTAGTCGCGAGGTGGCAGACGATCTCGACGTGATCGCCAACTTTGGACCCTACATTGGCATCGGTCTCTATGGGAAAAATGGGACAGGCAGTAGCTCCAAGGAGAAGCACGACTCCTTCGGGAAGGATGGTGAGCTGCGTCGCATAGACAGCGGCCTAAACGCCAGCCTCGGGCTGAGGTATGATGACTTCCTCCTCACTGTGGGCGGACAGTATGGCTTCGTGAACCAGCTGAAGGATACGAAGACGCTCACCGGCTCACCGAAGAATGTCAACTTCTTCGTGATGGTCGGCTACGAATTCTGATCATATCCCCCCAATCCAAAGACGAGGGTTGCGCTTTCCGGGATCACCGGTGGCGCAACCCTCGCTCTTTTCTCTCCCTTAGTCGCATAGAGGGGGCGTGCATCAGGGGGACACTGCCTATAAGGGCCTGCCGACATGGAGCCTCTCCCGCTGGCGTGATTTAACTGTATAGATCGGGGACCGCATCGCTGATGGCGGTGCGGTCCCCGAGGTGAGGTGGTATCTATCGACAGATTACCTCAGGACTTGTGGTGATCCGAGGATTTCTTGTCGCTGCTGTAGCCATAGCCATAGCCATAGCCGTACCCATAGCCGTAGCCGTAGCCATAGCCGTAGCCCTTCTTAAGCGCCTTAGTGTCCGTCTTGACGTCATTGAGGACGATGGAGACGTTGGGCAGCTTGCCGGCATCGGACAGGTAATTGATGTACTCGAGGTCACGCTTGTCCGTCTTGCGGTAGCGGGTGACGTACATCGTCGCATCAGCGACACGGCTGAGGATGACGGTGTCGACCACCGGTCCGCAGGGCGCACTATCGATGATGATGTAGTCAAAGTGGTCCCTGAGCTGCTCGATTACCTCATCCAAGCGAGGGCGAGAGAGCATCTCTGAGGGATTGGGCGGGATCTTCCCGGCCGGCAATACCGACAGACCTGGGTAGTCCGGCATGTCCATCACGAAGTCCATCGGGTCGAGTGTGGGATCATTGAGGATCTCACTCATCCCGTGAGTATGATCGTGAGAGGAGTCGTGGCGGTCGTGGATGTGCTGCCCCTTGAAGGTACGCGACAGGCGTGGATTACGGAGGTCAAGCCCGATGATGAGTACCTTCTCATCAAGTGCCGATAGGGAGACAGCGAGATTGGAGGCGACAAAGGTCTTACCCTCTGCCGGGACCGTGGAGGTAGCGAGGAGGACAAGGGGTCGCTTGTTGCCGGTGACGAAATTGAGGTTGGTACGCAGGGTGCGGAAGACCTCCGTCATCACGTCGCTGTCTCGAGTCTTGACGACGATCTCACCGGTCTGATCTCCGAAGTGATCATCAGACATATGAGGCACGCTACCGAGGATAGAGAGGGGGGTATGCCGACGAATGTCATCCTCTGTGCGGATCTTGGTCCGGGTCAGCCGTCTCAGGTAGAGGTAGATCGTCGGTAGGAGCAGACCCAGTATCAGGGCAGCGAGGTAGACGATAGGCTTCTTGGGCTGCGAGGGGGTGGCATCAGCGAGAGCCGGATCGACTAACTTGGCGCTCTCCAGCGATGCGGCGAGAGAGATCGAGGTCTCCTCCCGCTTCGTCAGGAGCATCAGGTAGAGATTGGAGCGGATGCTCCGCTGCCTCTCAATGTCGGTCGTGATGCGCTCAAAGGTAGGGGCCTGTGAGATCTTGCCCTGCAGACTTCCCTTCATACCCCTGAGGCCCTCGTACTGGATCTGCAGTCCCTGACGGGTCACGTCGGCCACACTGACAAGGTCCTCACGGGTCGTCCCGAGATCCTTCTCGAGCGCTTTGAGTCGCGGGTGCTCGGGGCTGACAGAGGCGGCGAGAGAATTCCGCTCGAGGACCATCGTATTGTACTGACCGACGGCACTATTGAGCGAGGCATCCTCCACGCCGAGCGAGGCGGGGATCAGGTTGTACTCATTTTTTTTCATCGCTCTGACGTAGGAGATCAGGTGATCCACCACCTTAAGCTGTGTCTGGATCCGCGACACCTCCTCGGCAAGCTTGGCACTGCTCTGTACGATGACGCCGAGGTCCTCGTAGCTGGTGACGCCCTGAGACTTCTTGACCGACTCGAGATTGGACTCCACACTCCCCAGCTCCTGGCTGATGAGGGAGATTCGCTCATTGATAAAGTCGTACTGCCGCTGCGCTGCCGCGTTCTTGTCGATGGCACGCATACGATTGTAGACCTCTACCAGCTTGGTGAGGAAGTCCTCGCCCTTGAGGCGATTGTCGGAGAGGATGGAGAGGGAGGAGACATTACTATTTTTCTCCACACGCTCGACGGAGACCTGTCCGTTGGTCATCTGCTCTGCCATGGCGAGTGGAGAGTGTATGGTGATCGTGAGCTCGTCCGGCATCTCGCTCTCCAGAGCCAGGCTGTCGCCCTTCTGAAGAGAGAGGATACCATACTCGGTCACCTCGGTCGCCGGTAGCTGGGTGATGACCCGTGTCTCTCCGGTACCCTTATCTGTGAGGGTCATCCCGTCGGAGGAGGAGGTCAGCGTATACTCGAGAGGCTTCTTGACTTGATCGAGCTTGTCAAAGGACTCCATGGTGATCCTCACCGGGAGGTCTCTCCAGTACACTTGCGTCCGGAGCCCATGCCGGCTCGAGAAGTCGAGGAAGTAGTAGGACTCCTTGATCGTCTGTAGCAACATCTCGCGTGACTGGATCAGCTGCATCTCGTTGTCGACATTGAGATTTAGTCCACCGGTCGCGATGGAGACGAGGTCCAGCTCCCCCATGGCGGAGGCATATTTGCTTCCCTTCCCGTCCTGTGGGTCATTGAAGAGAATGGTCGTCGCCACTCTGTACTTCGGTCTGGAGGTGGTGATGAAGAGCCACCCCAGGATCAGGCAGAGGAGCAGCGAGAGGAGGTAAAGCGGCCAGTGGCTCAGGTAAGACGCAAGGAGCGTGGAGAGATCAAGCTCCTGCTCGTCGTGACCTGCTTCCTCGGGGAGGAGATTGTTGGAGGGTGCTCCTGTGGAGCTATCGTATGAGTTCATGCCTATTACTTCACGAGTAGACTGATCAGGATATTGGCCACGGAGAGGGTCAGCGATGCGATGCTGAAGATGATGCCTGTCGCAGCACCGATATTGGCACTCTGGGCGGCAGCATCATTGGGCTGCACGTAGACCACGTCACCCTGCTGCAGGTAGTAGTAGGGCGAGGAGAGGATATTCGGGTCCTGCAGATTGAGCGTCACTATCTCGCGGTGACCATCCGGATTTTCGCGCATCAGCTTCACCTCCGAGCGGACACCCTGGATGGACATATCTCCGGCATTGGCCAGCGCCTCAAAGATTGAGACCTTCGTATTCTCGGAAGTAAAGGTCCCGGGGCGTCTCACCTCTCCGATCACGGAGTACTTATAGTTTTGGATCTTGATATTGACCGAGGAGATGTCGGTGATGTACTTCTTGAGTATCTCCTTGAGGTGGCTCTCTGCCTCACGCATGGTGTATCCCCCCACGTGGGTCAGACCTACGACCGGCAGCTCCACATTTCCCTCATTATCCACGAGGAAAGTCCTCGCCTGCTGAGCATAAGTGCTGTACTGCTGGTTGGGAGTCCAGTAGATGCCGTTGAAGGCAGCCACAGCCTCAGGATTGGAGGACTCCACCGTGACGGTGAGCAAGTCCTTGGCGCGGATGCGTGCATCTTGCAGACCATTGGATGCCACGGTCATCACCTGCTCCGGGGTCTGTACGTAGGCTACATCCTTACGAGTGGCGCAGGAGGAAAAGAGGAGCCCGATCATCAGAATGGAAAGGGCAAGTGAACCCACCTTCCGAAGCTCCAGTCGATAACAATGTGTTTGCATGTCTTTGACTCTTGAAATACTTCTGCGCAAATGTACCTATTTATTGCTAATCCATTACCATAAGGAATCGAGGAGAGAGGAGAAAGGGTGAGATAAATTATTAACTTTGCATACCATCTGAGTACACTATATAGGTATGCAGGAAAAGCGGGGCGACTTGCCCCAGAGCGATACCCCTGTCGACCCCTCCGAGGAGCGGGAGACCGGGACGGATCAGGAGCGCTTAAGGAAAAAGAAGCGTCCCCTGTGGCTCCGTCTACTCTCTTGGCTGGGGGGTATCCTCGGGGTGCTGCTCCTGATCTTGGTGATCTTCACCGGTCTCCTGATGATCCCCTCCGTCCAGACCCGCATCGCCAATCGGCTCTTAGCGACGATGGAGCAGTCTACGGGGCTACGTATGTCGGTCGAGCGGCTGAGTGTCGGCTTCCCGGGAAAGCTCTACTTAGAGGGACTCCAGGCTCTCTCCACCGAGGGAGATACGGTGCTGTACGCTAAGCGCTTGACAGCTCAGACCGATGCCATCGCCTACCTCCGCCACCGGGACCTGCCGCTGAGCGGGGTCGCCTTAGAGAGCGCGCAGCTCGACTACCACGCGCCTGGGGACAGTATGGTCCTGACGGGGCGTATCAGCCGTTTCGCTGTGGACCGAGCCTCCTTTGACTCCTCCTTCAGCCAGATGAGCTTCGGCACCGTGGAGCTGTCCGACACCCGGATGGACGTGCTGATCCTGCCTAAGGAGAAAAAAGAGAAAAAGAAGGAGCCCAAGTCCCCTCCCCCCACGATCCGCTGGGACAAGCTCCTGCTGAGTAATGTCTCTGCCACCTTCACCGACTCGCCCGACAGCCTGATCATCGACACCCACATCTACGATGCTCTCGCCAAGGAGGGCGTGGTCGATCTCCCCGACTCGCTCTACACCATCGAGGAGATCAGTATCGAGGCCGACCTGGCTAAGGTGGGTCCCCCGCTGGAGATCCTCCCCCTGCCTTGGTCCGCCGCCCTTCAGGGTCGGTCGGTCCGCTACGGAGGGACCTCCGACCTCGCAGCACAGCTTACGGACGCGAGCTTTGCCACCGGGGATGGCTGGCGGGTGACGCGCCTCTCCGGACTGGTGACCAAGGACAAGGACCGCCTGAGGGTGGGGGACCTGATCGTCGAGCTGCCTCAGAGTAAGCTGGGTGGTGAGCTGGATCTCCCCTTCGAGGGCTGGCGCCCGGATAGCATCGGCTCGCTCTCAGCGCGTCTTGCCGGTCGGCTCTGCCTGCCGGAGCTGTCGCGCTTCCTCCCTATGGCGGGTGAGCTGCCCGACCGACCGCTGAGGACGGTGGTGACCGCCTCGGGCGACTGGCAGAGAGGCGTGGACGCCGAGATCCGCGTGGAGGAGCCCTCACTCCTCCGGCTGCACGCCTCAGCGAGAGCCACCTCGCTGCTGGGGGGCGGCCCGCTGAGCGTCACCGGTCACTATGAGCTACGGTCCGGCAAGGACCTCTCCCGGCAGGTGGCGCACCTGATGAAGGCGACTCCCCGCTGGCGCATCCCCGATGGTATGGACCTGGTCGGTAGCGGGAGCTATGGACCTAAGGGTGGAGAGGTGGATCTCCGTGTCACTCTCCCCGAGGGATACCTCACTGCAGCGGGGCACTACCGCCCGAGGGGCAAGAGTTACATGGCCGATGTGGAGGCGAAGCACTTCGACGTAGGGGCGTTCCTCCCCTCTGACTCGATCGGTTACTTAGATGGCACGATCCACGCCAAGGGACATGGGACGGATATCTACTCCGCCCGCACCTCAGCTGACATCTTCCTCGATCTCGATAGTGTGGAGTACAAGGGTGCCACCTACCGGGACCTGATGCTACTCACCAAGCTCGAGGAGAATAGACTCTTTGCCGCACTCAATAGCGACAATGAAGCCCTCAGGGCGACGGCTCAGCTGGACCTCTTGCTCAAGAAACACGACATCAACGGCTCGGTCAATCTACTGGTGGACAGTATCGTCCCCGATCGTCTCGGGCTGCCGAAGTCGATCGTGAGAGGGGGAAAGGTGCATCTCAATAGCTACCTCAGGTCTGACCTCGATCAATTCTACGACTTCGAGGGGCACACGAGAGACTTTGTCCTCCAGCTCGACAACGGCCTGCTGCGACCTCAGGAGACCGTCATCAAGGCTCTCTCCACCGACAGTCTCCTCCGGGCGCACGTGGAGAGTGGAGACCTTAGCCTCGCCTTTGCCTCCAAGAATGGGCTAAAGGACTTCCAGAAGCGGCTCAAGGACCTCTCCCAGGTCGTCTCGACGGCTCTGCAAGACACGACAGCGAGACCCGACATGAGCCGCTGGATCGAGCACTACCCCGACGCGGAGCTGGAGCTGAATATGGGGCGAAATAACCCGCTCCGCTACTACCTTGACTCGAAGCGCATCGGCGCTCGCGAGATCCACCTCGGGCTACGGGTCGACCCGGCTGAGGGGCTGCGGGGTGAGGGGATGATGCAGTACTTCCAGACCGACACCTTTCGGGTCGATAATATCGACCTGATCTTGAGGCAAGACTCCGCCTTTGTCTACGGTATGCTGACGGCTCACAAGGAGCGCTTCCGCAATCAGCTGCCCTTCAATGCCGTGCTCTCCTTCTCATCCAATGTCCGCCGCTCCGAGGTGGCGCTCGACTGGCAGGACCACGAGGACCGGCACTTCCTCACACTGGGTGCAGAGCTGTACAATAAGCCCTCGGGTGAGTTGGTCTTTGGCTTTACGCCGACGCCGATCGTGCTGGCATACAATACCTTTGTCCCTAAGACGGAGAATTACCTCGTCATCCCGCCACATAAGGGGAAGATCCGTGCCGACATCGACCTGAGGAGCGAGGATGGAGCAGTGATAAGCCTGAAGGATATCCCCACCAAGGGCAGTCAGGTGCTCGAGGGAGTGATCCACGACCTCAAGCTCTCCGCACTGGAGGGCATCCCGGTGATCCCGCACTTAGAGGGTGTGCTCTCTGCCGATGTGCGCCATATCACGCCCGACGGGCAGCAGCCAAGCATCACCGCGCAGGCGTCGCTCCGGGACTTTATCTTTGAGGACAAGAGGGTGGGCGACCTAGCACTCCGTGGATCTGCCGAGCCGGATAAGGCCGGGCAGATGGTCAGGGCGGAGGCTGACCTCGGCGAGCAGGAGCAGGTGGCGAAGCTACTTGCCTACCTCCCCAAGGGGAGCAAAGATCAGAGGTTTGACCTCCGGATCGATCACTTGCCGCTCGATATGCTCAATCCCTTCCTCCCCGAGCAGTATGCTCAGGCTCACGGCGAGATCTCGGCACAGGTCGCCAACTACCTCACTGCCGGAGACATCCGCACTGCCCGCACGCTCCCCTACAGAGGAGAAGTGGCCTTCCATAAGGGAGAGGTCTACGTCCCGGCGCTCAATGAGACCTACCGAGTGGAGGATCAGAAGCTCCCGATCATCGACGGAGAGATGCTCTTCCGCCGCTTCGCCCTCGGAGCCAATGGGGGTCAGTTGCTCGTGAATGGAAAGGTGGGGCTGACCGACGCTTTTCCCCTCAACCTGAATATCCTCGGCTCCAACCTGCGGCTCCTCGACTCCGAGGAGACCTCCTCCACCCTCCTCTACGGACGGATAAACGCCAATACCCGCCTCCACATCTCCGGACATCCGAGCGACCTCACCGCCAGAGGGAGCCTCAGCATCCTGGGGAATACCAACTTCACCTACCGCACGCCTAAGTCTCAGCTCTCCGGCAGATCGGGGTACAAGGATCTGGTCACCTTCACCGACTTCTCCGACACGCTCTTTGTCGCTGAGACGAGTCGGCTCGACTCGATCTCCAGGACCGGCATGACCGTGGCGCTCGACCTGCATATCGACCCGGCGGCACGCTTCACCGCCATCCTCTCGCCCGAGGAGCAGACCAAGGTCTCCGTCGTGGGCGGTGGTGACCTCAATCTCGATATGTCTCCCTACGGACCGATGACACTCACCGGGACCTACAATATCAGCGACGGTGAGGTGGTGATGGAGATCCCACCCGTGAGCCGGACCTTCACCATCGATGACAATAGTCGCCTCACCTGGTCAGGCGACCTCACTAAGCCGGCCATAGACTTCCGCGCCACGGCCAAGGTCTCCTCGCGCGTCTCCTTAGAGGGGGAGGCGTCCCGTCCGGTGGACTTCAATGTCTCGATCATCGCGGAGAATACCCTCAGCGACCTCGGTCTCCGCTTTGAGACTACGGCACCCAAGGACTTCGCTCTACGCAATCGCCTCGCCACGATGAGCGAGGAGGAGCAGACCCGGCAGTCGATCATCCTCCTGACGACCGGCTACTTCTTCGGTAGCGAGATCGGGAGTGGCGGCAACGGGAATAATAATGCGATCGTGAATAATGCCCTCGCCGGTCTCTTTACCTCGCAGGTCAATTCGTTCCTCGGGGAGTCGCTCCACGCGGACATCAACTTCGGCATCACCAACGACCAGACCGCAGCTGGAGACCGCACGGACTATACCTACTCGGTAGCTAAGCGCTTCTTCAACGACCGCATCCGCGTCGTCGTCGGCGGGCGCGTGATGACCGGTGCTGCTGCCGCCGGGATGGAGCAGTCCTTCATCGACAACGTCAGCATGGAGTACCGCCTCGACCGCGCCGGCACGCACTACCTCCGCCTCTTCCACAATAAGAATTACGAGAACTTCCTCGAGGGAGAGGTGATCGAGACCGGTGTTGGCTACGTCCTCCGCCGCCGACTCGACTCCCTGAGGGACCTCTTCCGCTTCGGTCACTCCACCGACAGCATACCCACCTACGACGACATCCCCTCACCGGAGAGCCTGATCATCGAGGAGGAGTCCCCGCTCCGCAAGCAGGCACCTGCACTCTCTGACAGCTTAGTCATAGAGAAACCCTTACCGATAATTAAGAAGAAAGAAGAGGAGCCATGAGAAACTACCCCCCTCGTCCCTCGATCTTGCTCACCGCCGCCGTCGTCCTCCTCATCGCCGTCGGCTGCTCCGTCTCGCGGTACATCCCCGAGGGGGAGACCTTCTACGCCGGGCTGGGCAAGGTGTCGATAGAGAGTGAGCCCAATATTGAGGAGATGCATCTCGCCAGGGCCGACGTCAATAGAGTGCTCGCCTATAAGCCCAATGGCTCCCTCTTCGGCTCCTCGAGAGCGAGGTTGCCCTTTAATTACCCCTTCTGGATCCACCAAAACCTCGCCGATGCCACCGACCCGCTGGGGCGATGGATCTACAAAAACTTTGGCAGCGAGCCGATCCTCATCTCCACCGTCAATCCTCCCCTCCGCGCCCAGGTGGGGAAGCAGGTGCTGGAGGAGTACGGCTTCTTTGGCTCCACCGTGGTGCCGCGCATCGTCTACGACAAGGACTCCGTCACCGCCAAGGTGGCCTACGACATCACCATGAGCGAGCCGATACGGCTCGATAGCATCGACTACCGACTCAGCATCACCACGCCCGACTCCCTCGACCTCGAGGACCCGAGTCAGCGTAGGCTCCACGCGGGAGACGTACTCAGCGTCTGGCGCCTTGAGAGCGAGCGAAAGCGCATCGCCTCTGCCCTCAGGGACCGCGGCTACTACTACTTCCAGCCCACGGACATCCACTACGAGGCCGACACCCTTGCCGTGCCGGGGAAGGCTCAGCTGCGAGTCGACCTCTCCCGAGAGACCTCCGCTGACGCGCTCCGCACCTGGAGCATCGGTGACATCACCTACGACCTCTACGACCGGCACCGCTCCGCCCTCACCGACTCCACCCGCTACGATGGCATCCTCTTCCGCTACCATCAGCGTCCCCCGGTGCGGCTCCGCTTCCTCGCCTCGAGGGTGCGGCTGGAGGAGGGGCAGGTCTACAACGAGCGCTACCAGACCTCGACCGTCTCCTCCCTCTCCGAGCTCGAGACCTTTGCCTACACCAATGTCGCCTACTCCCCGAGACACACGACCGACAGCCTCTCCCTCCTCGACGTCTCCTTAGTCTCCATGGAGGATAAGCCCTATGCCGCCGAGCTGGAGGCCACCTACCGACTGAAGTCCAATAATCAGACCGGTCCCGGACTGGCACTCTCCGTGAATAAGAGAAATGTATTCCGAGGCGGCGAGACCCTCTCCGTGCGGCTGCAGGGCAATTACGAGTGGCAGACCGGGTACCGCAAGAGCGACGAGGGCTCAGCGGCGTGGGACATCAATAGCTACCTCTTCCTCCTCTCCACTGACCTTAAGTTTCCCCGTCTCCTGATCCCCGGGCTCTACTACCGACCCTTTACCTATCCCGCCTACAGCAAGCTGGGGCTCACGGCGGCGCTCCTGAGCCGAAGTGGTTTCTATCGCCAGATGCAGTTTGCCTTTGACACCGAGTACCGATTTGAGCCCTTCAAGGGGGTGCGCCACACTGTCCGTCCGCTCAGCATCTCCTACAATCACCTCGTCCGCCGTACTGCTGCCTTTGACGAGGCCTTAGAGGCCAATCCTGGGCTGGGGCTCTCCTTCCGAAATCAGTTTATCCCTCAGGCCTCCTACCTCTTCGGCTTCGAGACACGCGACCCGCTCTCGCGCCACACCTTCTCCCTCGAGGCATACGTCTCGGAGGCGGGCAACCTCCTCTCCCTCTGCTACCCCAAGGGCACCCCTCGCCCTTACCGCCTGGCGGGGTCGAGCTTTGCACAGTTTGTCAAGGGCACCCTCGAGCTGCGGTATGCCTATCAGGCGAGCTCGATGATCTCGCTCGCCAGTCGCCTCTACAGCGGAGCGATCTACAGCTATGGCAATCAGACCGTGGCGCCCTATACCGAGCAATTCTACTCCGGCGGAGCCAATAGTCTGCGAGGCTTCAACGTCCGCACCCTCGGTCCCGGCGCCTATAGTCCCCAAAACCCCTCTCCCCTCTCTTTCCTCGACCGGACGGGTGACCTCCGCCTCGAGGCCAATCTCGAGCTGAGGGCCAAGGTGGTCGGAGACCTTGAGGTGGCCACCTTTGTCGATGCAGGCAATGTGTGGCTCCTCAGGCAGGATCCCTCGAGGCCTGATGCCACCCTCACCTCGCGCTACTTCCTCCGCGATGTCGCCCTCTCCACCGGGCTCGGTGTGAGGTACGACCTCTCGATGCTCGTGGTACGGCTTGACCTCGGTGTCGCCCTCCATCGTCCCGACCGATCGGGCGGACCTTACTTCAATACCTTTGGGGATAAGAAAAACCTCCCGCTCGCCCTCCACCTTGCCGTTGGGTACCCCTTCTGATCCCCACTCACAGCACGCACTACACTCATGATACGAAAGACCCTCTACACCCTCCTCCTCCTTCTCCTCGGCTCCCTCGCCTATGCCCAGACCGACTCCGTCACCGTCATCGGCTCCCGGCACGGCTATATGAGCGGACAGACGAGGCGGACCCTCGCTACCATCGTCCTCCCCAAGAGCGGCCGCATCGACATCACCTACCGCCTCGACCCCCGCACCACCCGCCTCATAGAGCGGTGCGAGGTGCTCGCCAGCGACAGCCTCGTGGTGCGTGATCTCGACGACTACAAGGGCCGGGTCGCCTACGATGCCATCCCGCTGAGTGGGAAGGAGCGCGCCCGCCTCACCACCGACAAGAGAGTACTCTACCTCACCGCCGACGTGGCTGAGGATCCCCTCTACTCCCCCGATAAGCTCCGCGGAGAGGTCCTCTCCGTCTCTATCAATGGCCGGAGCTACCCCATCAAGCAGGTGGGCGACAAGACCTCCCGTCAGCGCTGGCGCACCTACACGCCCCTCTTCGTCCCGGGGGACACTGGTTCGCGCAACTTCCGCATCCCCGCCCTCATCAAGACCTCCAAGGGGACGCTCCTCGCCTTTGCGGACAGGAGGAAGTACAATCAGAACGACATCCCCGAGGACATCGACCTGATCCTCCGCCGGAGCGAGGACAATGGCAAGTCGTGGTCCGACCCCGAGATCATCCTCAGGGGGCAGGGTAGGGGAGCCGGCTACGGGGATATCTGCGTCGTCGAGACCCGCCACGGGGAGAAGGTGATCATCACCTTCGTCGGTGGGCAGGGGCTCTGGGGCTCCACGGCGGATAAGCCGATGCCCCAGTACGTCATGGAGAGTACCGATGATGGTCGCACCTGGAGCGAGCCGAGGACGATGCAGCCCCAGCTCTACGGGACCGGCTGTCCCGACCCCGATCGCCGGAAGTACGCAGCCTCCTTCATCGCCGCCGGTCACGGCGCCACAGCCTGCTACGGACGGATCATGTACGTCGCGGCCATGTGGGACCCTGAGCGACGCGCCTTTGACAACCGCCTTGTCTTCAGCGACGACATGGGCGAGACCTGGCAGGTCTCGGAGCCTGCCTACGACCGTGGTGATGAGTCCAAGGTGATCACGATGCCCGACCGATCGCTCCTGATGAGCATCCGAAATCCCCGCCGCGGTGATCGGATATTCTCCGTCAGCAATGACGGTGGCATCACCTGGGAGCAGACAGATCGCTATGCCGGCCTCCACGACGTCGCCTGCAATGGTGCCCCCTTCCTCACCTCTCCCGCCGATGGCATGCGCCTTATGCATACCCTTCCTGCCGGTCCCGGACGCCAAAACGGACGGCTCTACAGCTGGAGTGAGGAGAAGGGCTGGGACGATGGTGTCCTCCTCACGCCCGGCTGGTGTGCCTATACCGAGGCGCTGATGATCGACGACCACACCATCGGCTACATAGCTGAGGAGGACGAGGAGATGTCACTCGTCTTCTACTCCATCGGCCTACAGGATCTGCCCCTTATAGAGGAGAAATAATCCCCCTCAATTTTTTGGTTTCGGGCTATCTGGCTGAGAAATAAGAGGTTACCATTTGGGGCGATGCGGATAGGTAACGATTTAGAAATGAGCGGAGTGCTTTGAAGTACTCAATAAAGAAACACCAGAGAAGAAGCAACTCATCTCTGGCATTAAAGGTTTGACGAATCGAGTGAGAAGCATGGCTCAAACTCATCGTCCTCTTTTTGAAGGTGATATCTATCTCACAGGACGGGAGGTTTGCGAGAGACTGTTCCTTTCCCCTCGTACCCTGCAAGACTATCGGGATAAGGGCATTATCCCTTACACCCAAATCGCAGGGAAAATCCTCTATCGGCTCTCAGACATAAACAGAATACTGAGTGAGAACTATGTCAACAGAAACCTTCATCGGTAATGATATGTAGGTCTTCCTTTGTTTTTATCCATTGTTTTGGTCAGAGTATCGCAAAAAACTCTATCTTTGCCATTGAGTATCTGTGTATGCTCTTGCCTCTTGATAAAAGAGGCAGGATTTTTCTTATATGCTTGAGAGCAGAGAAACTTAAAGCAACAAAGGACAAAGGAAGCGAAGCACATAGTTTCACGTTTATTAAACAGGCAATGAAGCAAAAGTAACCAATTAAATAATTGGGCATTCTATTATAATATGAATCGATATATTCTCTTTTTCTTCTCGCTGTTGCTGAGCCTTTCGGTATCGGCTCAAAAGGTGATTCTAAGCGATGAACTCTTACCCCTATCGGGCGAAAACAATACGACAGTTTATTTCGAAAAGGACAGCCGAAAACCCTTGCAGGGAGAGTGGCGTATCAAGCGGGGGCTTGACGAAGAGACTATTTCCTTTTCTAACGGACTGATGGATGGCAAGTACCACCGCTATCGGGATGGTGTACTGAGAGAAACGGGAGCGTATGACCAGGGGAAAAGAAATGGGGTGTTCACGGAGTACTACCAAGACGGCAAAACTGTCAGCAAGATTACCCCTATGAAGAAGGGCAAAATCGATGGCTGTGTAAAAACCTATTTCAAAGACGGTCGTTTGGATTTGGAGAAAGAATACCAGGAAAGTGTGGAAAACGGCTTTGAGAAGCGGTATGACAGCCAAAACGGTGCTCAAATACTTGAGACCCGTTGGGTGAATGGGAAGAAAGACGGGGTCGAGTGGAAACTCACGAAACAGGGAGATGGCGTTGAAAGCAAAGTCACACGAACTTATCGCATGGGCGTGCTACATGGGGCGTACAAAGAAGAAGTTTTGCGCAACGGAAATCCGATTTTGGTTGTAGAGGGACAGTATGCCGATGGAGAACGTTCGGGGGTATGGAAAGAGTACGACGCCACTATGAAGACGACAAGAGTACTAAGAAATAATCATTGAGACAAGCGAATTTGTATGACTGCATCAATAATTGCCGGGAGTGTCCTTGTCGCAATAGTTGTGCTTATACTGATTTGGGGTATAATCACCTCTAATAATCTCATTGCCAAGAAAAACAGGGTGGAACAATGCCGGAGTGGCATTTGTGTGGCACTCAAGCAGAGAAATGACCTTATACCCAATTTGGTGGCATCTCTTAAAGCGTATATGGGACACGAAAATGAAATCCTTACCCGCATAGCCGAACTAAGGTCTCGAGCAGACGGAGCCCCCGAAGCAGAACAAATCAAGGACGGGACAGAAATCTCCGCTCTTCTCAAACAAGTTAAGGCCGTTGTTGAGAGTAATCCGGATCTCAAAGCCAATGAGCAGTTTGTCTATCTCCAATATCAGATAACGGATATGGAGAACGAATTGCAGGCTATACGCCGAACTTATAACGCAACCGTAACGGATTACAACAATGCCATAGAAATGTTCCCGTCTTCATACATCGCTTCAAGAAAACATCTTGGGAAAGAAGCATTGATACAAATTCCTGAAAGTGAGTTGGGCGACATTCATATCAAGGAGATTTTCGGATAATTGATGAAAGAAGACCACTTGATTGACTTCAAGATTGTCGCTCAGCAAATGAGAGGGCAACTAACCCACATAGCTATGTGGCGTAAGATTGTTAGGCTTCTCATTTATTCCGTTTACCCTTTGGCTCTGCTTTGGCTTGCATTCACTATATTCGGAAGGCATATCGTCGATGCGGGCAATTATGAAACCTCACAAATAACGGCAACGTATGTCGTCATATTCTTTGTCGCCTTTGTGGTCCTCAATACGCTGTTCTCTTTATGCCTAAATGCACTGAAGCAGAAAGAGGAAAAAGTAATGGGGCAAATTATCAACCAGCTATTTCCGGATGCAAATTATTCTCCGACAAAAGAAGTAAAGGTGTCCGATATTCGGGCAAGCAGACTATTCGGAACCCCAAATAGGTCGGAGGGTACTCTGCAAGTGGCAAGTTACGGTGCATTGAGTTTCCCAACTCAGCATCAAGCATTGACAATAGCCGATATAGGAGTAACCGCAACAAATGAACAGAATACTAAACTATGGAGATCCTTTAGGCTCCTCTGTCGGGCGATTTTCAGTCCGATGTGGGGCGCACAAGTAGAGAGCACGATGTTCAGCTTTAGGGGAATGTTTGGTTACTGCCGTCTTCCAAGAACTTGCAGGGGATTTGTTATGCTGCTTCCCGACCATTTGGAGGATAAGTTGGGCTACTTCGCTCTGACGATACAAAAACTGAGGGAGAGACATAAAGCAAAGTTTGTTTATTTGGAAGACCCCGAGTTTGAACGTCTCTTTACCGTATATGCCGATGACGAGATAGAAGCCCGTATGATTTTGACCCCGGCAATGATGAAGGAACTTACCGCTCTTCGTTGTTCCTTTACTCATGACTTGATGCTCTCCTTTAGCGGAGATACATTTTATTATGCCTCCAATATGCCAAAAGGATTTCTTCGCCTTAGCGGGAAAACATCTTTAAACGAAGACCTATTGCTTGAAATCTACCAAGAGATCGGGTTCTGTCTTTCTGTAGAAGAAATGATGGGGAAGCATGTGGATAAGTAGGAAATATGATATAATAGACTTATGTTTAACTTTAGAATAATACTTGTATGATCTGGAAAATCATCGTGGCAATAGTCGCTGTCTTGATTATTGCTTTTATCGTGCTTGAAATCGTGTCTCGGCTCTTTGCTAAGAAAAACCTGAAAGCCTTTTTGGCTTCACATCCTCAAACACCGCTCACCGAGGAAAAGAAAAGGTTACTGGTATTTGGAGCCATCTTGTCTTGTTATCGCAGTGAGGACATCCTTAGTATTATCACCGATAATAATATGAATGTATACAAGACCGGGCTTCAAGAACAATGGGGCATTAATGGTCGGGAAGATGCTCTAGAGACGCTAAACGCTCTGCTTAATTTAGAGCGGAGTACGGAATTGGACGAAGTCCTTGCTCAAAGAGGTTCTTCCGAGGAACTTATTGAGCTGCAGACTTTGATAGCAGACGGTCTAAAAACGGATTTGGCTCAAGTCCGGACCACAACCTCCACGTATGCTTGGGACGTATGCCGACTGGTGAGCTTGGCAAAATGGTGTTATTGGTTGCAATACATCAGTGAAGCGGAAATGTGGAAGTACCTCAATGAAGGAGCGGTGAAAGCATCGTCATTAGGCAAAGACTGGAACGACTATACGGTCTCTTTCTTAATGGGCCGAGCCATTCAAGGATTTGATACAGAGGATATCATAGACGATTGTAAGGCTCTATATCATAGAGAGTCTGACACGGATGTGTATTCCAAATACAGCTTTAAGTAACTTTTCAAAGCTGACCGAGACCTCTGTGCAAAGGTCTCCCAATGATGGTATAGTCAATGGTCCTTTACAAAAAG
>NZ_UQJH01000019.1 GCF_900541275.1 uncultured Porphyromonas sp. | reverse complement strand
ACGACACCTTATATGATCCCGATCACCACCTCAAAGTAGCTCAACAATATCAGACTGCATAAAATTTCTACCCAAAAAGTTTGGTGGTTAGCATAAATAGCCCGGATGTCGAGGGGCGCAGCCCCGAAGACTCCGGGAAAGAAGAGCTTGGGAATGATGTACGACCCCGCAAGGGTGTCGCACTTATTTGTCGACCTGTGCGACACCCTTGCGGGGTCGTTATCGTTTGTACCGGCTGATCCACGGGTCTTCGGGGCTACGCCCCTCGACCACGTGGCTATGGACCGGGCACCCGCAAGGGGTGCTTCGCTTCACACTCTCTACAATCAGTTGATTGATTTCTGTACTACTCAAATGCGTCACCCCTGGCCTCGGTATTAGGATTTCGCCTGATTTGTAACGTCATCGACACAGACTTGTAATGGGATCTCAACATACACTTATCCACTTTGTCACAGGAGATTAATCGCTTGGTAATATCCCTTTATGACCTTTGCGGTGAAAAATAAACAAGAAGAAATGCTCTTACAGTAATGAAGGCTTACCGTATTACACTCCTGGCGATCATGAGTTGCAGCACAGCTGTTGCGACAGCGATCCCATCACTCGGAAGCAATCGTCCGCTCACTATGGTGGCAGAGCCGGATGGCGACGTCGCCAGTGGCACACTCCATGGCATCATCACCGATGGGGCTACCAAGGAGCCACTCATCGGTGCCACGGTCCGTCTCGAGGGTACCTCTCTCGGCGGGATCACCGATATGGACGGAAAATTTACCATCAACGGCATCCCCAAGGGGGTCTACACCGTGGTGATCTCCTACGTCTCCTACAAGACTGAGCGGATCCCCAATGCCGTGATCGAACCGGGGCAGCGCGCCACGCTCGACTTCACCCTCCGTCCCGATGATGAATTGCTCGACGAGGTGGTGGTGACAGCTAAGGCCAATCGCGAGTCGGAGAATATGCTCCTCCTCGAGCAGAAGCGCGCCCTCATTGCGATCGAGGCGATCGGCGCCATGGAGCTGGATCGCAAGGGGATCTCCAATGCCGAGGCCGCCGTGCAGCAGGTCTCCGGCATCTCCAAGCAGGAGGGGGTGAAGAATGTCTTTGTCCGCGGACTCGCCGACCGGTACAATAGCACCTACCTCAATGGCTTCCCCATCCCCTCGGATGACCCTGAGTACAAGAATATCTCGCTCGACATCTTCGATACCGATATGATCCAGAATATCGGTGTCAGTAAGGCCTTCAGCTCCACCCGTGGCGGTGACGTGGGCGGTGCAGCGATAGACATCAAGTCCAAGCAGCTGCAGGGCGACCACCTCCTCTCCATCGGAGCCGGCGTGGGGGGCAATGCGACACTCCTCGGTCGCGACACTTTCCTCCGTCAGGATGGGGTGGACTACTTTGGCTTCGCCAATCGGACCCAGCCGGACCGTAGCCTCTTCCCCGGCTACGGATCCGAGATACAGAGTGGTACGGACTATCCCTTCGTCAATAAGCTCCAACCGGTCAGGGTGCAGGCCCCCGTGGATCACAACCTCAACCTCTCCCTCGGCAAGCGGCTCGACCTCGACAGCGTAGTCCTCGACCTCCTGCTCGTGGGCCGGCACGAGGTGGGCTACTCCTACTCCAATCGTATCAGTCGCAGCTTCTCCACCGTCTTCAATGGCGGGACCACCGGTCTCTGGTACACCAATCAGGAGGGACCGATGTACGACACCGATGTCCGCCAGCTCCTCCTCGGAGACGCCTCGATGCGGATCCTCGACAAGCATACCATCCGCTACACCGGGCTCTTCATCCACTCCTCCAAGCAATTTGTCACTACCCTCGTCGGTCAGCACTCTGAGCACAATCAGGATGGCTCTACGACGCGTCAGCCGGATGGCGACCTGCTCCCCGAGGGATCTGTGCCGATGGAGCTCAATCACATCAGCCTTACCCGCCAGCAGAATAACGACAACCGCCTCCTCATCAATCAGCTCGACACCGACTGGCAACTCACGGATGCGCTGACCCTCAATGTCGGAGCTGCAGCGAATATCCTGCAGGCGTACGAGCCGGACCGTCGGCGCCTCTACATGGTCTTGACTGATAAGGGCTGGATCCCGGACTGGTCGATCAGCAACGACCGCTTCTTCTCCCACCTGAGAGAGAACGACTACAATGTCAAGGCCTCTGTGGAGTGGAAGTTTGCCCCCGAGTCGTTCCTCACCCTTGGCTACAAGGGTCGGTTTATCGACCATAAGTTCAATTCCATTGCCTACAACCTCCTTACCACGGTTTCTGAGGGGTTGGATGCCAAGGGGTACAAGGAGCTGGACTGGGACCGGATCTACAATGCGGAGACCCTGCGAAATAGGGATGCCCACGAGACACCCTTCTCCAATATCATGCTCAATAACGACGAGTGGTATCAGGCGCTCAAGCAGACACATGTCGGCTACCTGGATGCGGTCTGGAAGCTGACCGATGCCCTCACCCTGCAGGGTGGACTGCGGGTGGACCTCCTCCGCCAGCGTGTCTCCACGGGGATCAACTCCGACACCCCCACCTCCACCGTCTACGCCGGCACCGACCCCGACAAGTACAGCATGAAGCCCTTCGTCCTCCCGAGCTTCAACATCCGCTACGACATCAATGACCAGCACACCCTCCGCCTGAGCGCCTCCAAGAGCTACTCTATGCCACGCTTCAAGGAGGTCTCCACCTACAAGTACGTCAATATCGACTTCACCAGCTGCGGTTGGTCCAAGGTGCGCTTCTCGGAGCTCTACAACGTCGACCTGAAGTACGACTGGTACTTCTCCCCGAGCGAGCTTTTCACGGTCACTGCCTTCTACAAGCACATCAAGGACCCGCTCTCCCGGGTCTTCCTCGCTGGTACCGCCGGCATCCTCCAGTACGCCAATCCGGCTGACAAGGCTGAGGTGGCAGGCGTGGAGCTGGAGCTGAGGAAGGACCTCCTCAATACCTACAGCATCGCCACAGAGCGGCGACACAAGCTCAGCATGGGCCTCCGCGGCTCCTACCTCTACTCCGATATGATGCTCGACCTGGAGCCCTTCGGCGTGATCAAGAGCGATCGGACCGAGCTCGAGGGCGCGTCTCCCTGGCTCGCCAATGCCGACCTCACCTACAGCTATTCCAATGCGCGCAACAGCTACACGGGGACGATCCTCTTTGACTACTTCAGTGACCGCCTCTACACCTACGGCACTGTGGGGCAGAATGAGAACGGCATCATCGAGAAAGGCATCGCCAAGCTTAACCTCGTCGGGGAGGCCAACCTCGGCAAGCACTTCTCCATCAAGATGAAGGTGAATAACCTCCTCAATAGCCCCATTCGCAAGGTCGAGGTGCCGGGAGAGGTACTGCAAAAGACCTACACGGAGTACTACAATGCCCACCCTGAGCTGACTGCTCCTCACGAGCCAGATGCCCCGCAGGTCATCTCGGAGTACCGCAAGGGGGTCAGCTTTAGCCTCAGCGTGGGCTATAAATTCTAAGAAATAAATAATCACTCATTTTCAAATAGGAAAAGACAATGAAAGCACTAACCAGAAGCATCGCCCTCCTCATGATGGGGATCGCTACGCTCAGCCTTGCCACCTCCTGCAAGGAGGATGACAATAAGAAGCCCGAGGAGAAGAAGGAGCAGGCCTCCCTCAAGGGGAATATCTCCGCCGATCGCACCCTCGACGCTAAGGTCGCTTACACCCTCGACGGAGCTCTCTTCGTCAAGAAGGGCGCCACCCTCACCATCCCGGCCGGTACGGTCATCACGTCGGAGACAGGATTTGATAAGTACATCCTCGTAGAGCAGGGTGCCAAGATCAATATCCAGGGTACGGCACAGAGTCCCGTCACCCTCACCGCTAAGGACAAGAAGCCCGGGGCCTGGGGCGGACTGGTCATCAATGGCTACGCTCCCCTCACCTCCAGCCAGAAGAGCGCCAAGACGGAGATCAACCCCGAGTACCCCTATGGTGGTGATAACCCCGCAGACAACTCCGGCTCCATCACATATCTCAAGCTGGAGTACTGCGGTGCTCAGAGTAACGACGCTGTGGAGCACAACTCTCTCACCCTCAATGGTGTCGGTAGCGGTACCAAGATCTCCAATATCTTCGCCTACATGGGTGCGGATGATGGCGTAGAGTTCTTCGGCGGTGCTGTCAGTATCGACAACTTCCTCGCTGTCAATATGGATGACGATATGTTTGACGTCACTCAGGGCTGGTGTGGTAAGCTCACCAATGCCTATGGCGTCTGGGAGGAGGGTCACGTCAGCACCGAGAAGGATCCTCGCGGCTGTGAGGTGGACGGTAACCACGACGGCAACTACGCCGGCGATAGCCATCAGTCCAACTTCACGATCGAGAATATCACCATCCTCCTCGCCCAGAAGCCCTCTCAGGACAAGGGGCAGTTTGCCAACGACATCTTCAAGATCCGTCGTGGCGCCACCGCTAAGATCATTAATGCCCTCGTGAAGGGTCAGGGTCAGGCTGAGAACTTCATCAACACCACCGACAAGCTCGGCAATGGTACTCTCACCATCACCTACAACAACCAGCTCACCACGCCTCTCATGGGTAAGCTGATCAAGCAGGAGAAGAAGGAAGAGGTGAACGCCACCGAGGACAAGAGCCTCACCGGCTGCGACCCCGCTCTCTTCGCATGGACGGGATACAAGTTCCCGGACGTCAAGTTTGAGAGCCTCAAGGGCAACATCGCCAAGGACATGACCCTCGATGCCTCTGTCGCCTATATGCTGGATGGCCCTCTCTTCGTGAAGAAGGGTGCCACCCTCACCATCCCCGCAGGTACGGTGATCACCGCTGGTCAGGGATTTGATAAGTATCTCCTCGTGGAGCAGGGGGCCAAGATCATGGTCAAGGGTACCGCTGAGAAGCCCGTCATCATGACCGGTGTCGAGAAGCGCGCCGGCTCCTGGGGCGGCCTGATCATCAATGGGTACGCTCCACTTACCTCCGGTCAGAAGAGTGCCAATACTGAGATCAATCCGGAGTACCCCTACGGAGGTGACCAGCCTGAGGACAACTCCGGCTCCATCGAGTACCTCGTCCTCGAGTACTGTGGTGCGCAGGATAATGACAACGTGGAGCACAACTCCCTCACCCTCGATGGAGTCGGCAGCGGTACCAAGATCGCCAATGTCTTTGCCTACGCAGGTGCAGATGATGGCGTAGAGCTCTTCGGTGGATCAGTCTCTGTGGAGAACTTCCTTGCTGTCGATATGGATGACGATATGTTTGACGTCACCCAGGGCTGGTGTGGTAAGCTCACCAATGCCTACGGCATCTGGAGAGATGGTCACGTCAGCACCGAGAAGGACCCCCGCGGCTGCGAGGTGGATGGTAACCACGATGGTAACTACCCCGGCGACAGCCACCAGTCCAATTTCGTGATGGAGAACGTCACCATCGAGCTGGCTCAGGCTCCCTCTAAGGACAAGGGGAAGTATGTCAACGACGTCTTCAAGATCCGTCGTGGTGCCACCGCCAAGATCCTCAACGCCCTCGTCAAGGGTCAGGGTCAGGCTGAGAACTTCATCAACACCACCGACAAGAAGGGCAACGGCAGCCTCACCATCACCTACAACAATCAGCTCGCAACCCCTGTCTTCGGCAAGCTCATCAAGACCGGCGCAGAGAGTGAGGTGATTGCCACCGAGGACAAGAGCCTCAAGGGCTGCGACAGCGCCCTCTTCGGCTGGACTAAGTATGACTTTGAGAAACACACATACAATCGTAAGTAAGTAAAAGGAAAGCAGAAGAATAGGCATAGATCCATTCATACTGTAAGATAAAAGGAGTCCGGAGGTCGTGTCTCGTGAGAGATACGGCCTCCTTTTTTCTTTATCTCGCTCTCCTTAGAGTAAAAAAGCCCGCGCCCCAGGGTGGGGCATTTCTCGGTCAACCGGTGCGACAGCCCGGCGGGGTCGTATTTCTAAAAACGGGGTTATTTTACCCGTGGTCTTCGGCACTTCGTGCTTCGACCACCGGCTAAAGAACGATGATCCCTCCGGGGCTACGCCCCTGCGGGATCGATAGGCGGGGAGGCGCCCCCTTCGGGATCGGTGGGGTGGCACCCCGCAAGGGGTGCTTCATCCTCCACCCTTCACGATGAGAAGAATGGCTTCTGTGCCGCTCAAATGCGTCACCCCTGTCTAACAATTTGTGAGAAGATCGGCTGTCCGGTAAAATGTGTACTTTAGCTTATGGTTAAGTTGTGATAGTTGTCACCACAAACCAACCAACCACTAAAGGCTGACTCCGGAAAATGAAGTCAGCCCTTTCTTCATCCCCTCCGACAAGCTGTTATCGGACAGCAATGATTAGGATTATCCTTGTAATATGAATGGGAATTTTATCTGTTAACCTCGTCGTCAAGCTTCCACTTCAGATCCCCGAGGGCAATAAATCGATGTACCAAAGGGACGAGAAAGAGAAAGACAGTGACTGCAGCAAGCGTATCCATATTCAAGCGAAGAATGCCACCAATGGGGATACTATTCCCGGTAGGCAGAAGATCGCTGACTCCGATGATGACGGCTACTGTTATGAAGTCATATACAGACTCTTTTAAGTCCTCCCTAAGGACCCGCCTGATTTTTTCCAGGATAATCGGATTCTTTACCCCTCTCGTGTCAAATGTCGCCGAAAAGCTGGCATAGACTGAAAACACTATTCCATAGACTGAATACAGTGCGGTCACCATCTTCCCCTCCCCTCCATGAAAAATGGACGACAAGGCAACAGTAACGAGCAGGATAAAAAACACCCTCGACAAGCGAGCTAAAATCTTACGCTTCATACTCCAAGGATCTCATAAAATTAGCCATCTCTATTTTAAGGGAAGCCTCATCAATCAGACCATTTGACAAATTCTCGATTTGGATGTCACGTGACTTTCTGATCTCTCCACCTCTTACCGTCTTCCTGTTTTTCAGGCGGACGGATACAGCGTCACTACCCAGAGAGAGAGCTCTCGACATTAGATTCTCATAATCAGACCGCTCCATTTCTTCGGGCTTCTTGCTCTCTAGTTTCAAAAGCACTGACGCAGACAGTAATTTGTTGTCCACTAACTCTTCTGCCACGGCACTGCCCCCAAGGAGGCTGCCCAGCATGTCGGAGTTGAGCAGGATTCTTTTAAGACTCCTTCGTCCATCGCTTTGTGTCTGTATATTAAATGAGCCGTCCAACCTTACAGAAGAAATGTCTGATAGCGGGATGTCATCCGGCATTGACAGGTCGGGAAGCAGTCTATACGACCCGGTCTTTATCCTTCCGGACAAAGAATTAAAGTACACCTCAAAGTTTCTCGCTGAGTGGTAGTCCAGAATTAAATGCTCCCTGCCTACGTAGAAGTAGGTGAGCTTCTTGTAACTCATTGCGGATCCTTCTCCTGCCTGGAGATCTATTGCTCTGGCATATTGCTTCTCCAACACCTCTTCCGGGACTATTCCGACATTGTCTCCCGGGACAAGTCGAGCAAAAAGACCAAATAAATCCCCCTCTACATTCTCCATATTCATCAAGCAATCAGAGTCTGGGGATTTCTTGTTGAGTATCAGCATTCGGTCTCGGACGGTAGGATTTTGTTCTACAGCACGCCTCAGCATACTGATAAATTCGTGCGGGGCATCAGCTGTCTCTGTCGGAGTAATCTTATAGGCGTAGAGGGTAGTGGGTTTCATGACCTGTCTTCTATTGTGATTGCTGTTTGCACCCCAAAGGTAAGCACTTTCCACGACTTTTGACAAGGTTGCCTATGTTGAGTCTCAGAGGGGCGCATTTGAGCTTTACAGCTGTGGAGCAGGCACCCGCAAAGGGTGCTTCCTCCTGCACTCTTCACGATGAGAGGGATGGCTTCCATTCCGCTCTCCTAAGGGCAAAAAAAAGCCCTCGCCCCATCCGGTCGGATGGGACGAGGGCTGTAGATAGCGGTATGGAGGCTCTATCAGAAGAGGTAGCTGAAGCCGGTGCTGACGTAGATCGGGTAGAGCTTGGTCGTCAGGGCAGTGAAGGAGCCGGGGAAGATGGGGGTGAAGGAGGCCCTCAGCTCACCATAGACAAGGAAGTGGCGGTAGGCGCACCAGCTGCCGCCCACCTGCATGCCTGCCTCGAAGCGGCTCAGCTCACCGGAGAAGTCGTAGGCCGCCTGCTTGTCGGCCGGGAAGTCGACCCGCTCACCGATGGGTGACCCCATGCGGAAGTGCCCGTCGGTGACGTGCCCGGTGAAGCTGCCGTCGAAGCGGTAGCCGGCGTAGAGGCCCGCCTGCACCTTGCCGTAGTCATTGATCTTATAGGCGGTGCTGATGGGGAGGACGATGGAGGAGGCGGCGTAGTTGCTCTCGACGTAGCCGGTCCAGTTGCCCGACACCTCGGCGCCCTCACCGAGGAGGAGCGAGGTGTGGTAATTCTTTACCCGGGCACCGGTGACCATGCCCTTCTGCTCCATACGGAGTCCCATCACCAGCCCCCAGTGGGGGTCAAACCACTTGGTTGCCTGACCCTCGACGTGGACGTTGAGCTTGGGATTGTACTTCTCCACACCACGGATCTCCCGGGGCATTGGGATGGGGGCGGTGCCGCCCATGGAGAGTCCGGCACGGAGCTCAAAATTCCACCCATGACGCAGGGCGGCGAGGATATTCTTGTCGCGAGCCTCCTGCCCCATGGCGAGGGAGGCGGTGGCGAGGAGTAGGAGCGTGGTGTATATCAGTCGTCTCATTTGATTACTCAAAGTATAGGTTCATCTCATCCACGAGGAGCGTGCTACCGATGGCGCCCACGAAGTTTGCGCCATCTCGGCTGGAGGTCATCACGATGGTGAGCTTGTAGCGGCCGTCCTTCAGCTTGGCAGGGTCGATGCTTTTGCCCTCCACCGGCTCAAAGGGGAGCTCAAAGTGGATCCACTTGTCGCTCTCCTTGGGGTCCTTGAGCTGAGCTGTGAGGACGATATTGGGCGAGGTGAGGACATTGCCTCCGTCGAGGTAAGGGGTCTCCTTGTCGGTCTCGAAGAAGACGGCATAGATCGCCGGGAGGTCCCTCTTGCCCGCAATCTCCTTGGAGTCCTTATCGGTCAGCTTGTCGCCCGACTTGTACTTGTAGTATCCCGTCAGCATCAGTGGCTTGCGGGACTCCGGGATGCCAAAGAGAGTTGTCCTAAGATGATTGCTCATGGCTTCATTGACATTGAAATCTCCGAGGAAAAGAGTCCCGGGGGCAATGGGCTTACTGAACATGGCACCGAAGCTCCCGGTACTGAGCGTAACGAGCTTAGCGCACTTCCCACGATAGCCACTCTGATCCTGTGTCACGGGATAGACTGAGGGATCCTTGGGATCACAGGAGGGATCGAGGGCGAGTGAGAGCATAAAGCCTTCGTTAGGGCTTGACCACTTGAGCCCGTCAGAGATAGTAAATTCATAGAAGAGCTCGTCTCCGGTGTCGCGCTTCTTATATCGGCTCACCGTCTCAAAGTCAAAGTGTCCCGGGGCGGGTCGCGAGGAGGCGATGGTGACGGTGTACTCCTTCGTCCATTGCTTGTCCTCCGAGGTGACGGTATAGGTGACGGGCCGGGTGAAGTCCTGCTTGCTCCCACTCGCCGGGGAGATGGTGGCACCGGGGGTGAGGGTGAAGCTCAGCGCCACGGCGGAGCGGTCGACCCACGGCTCCGCCTCGATCTTGATGGCGGTATTGGTGATGAGGGGCTTCTCCCTCGGGGTGAGCCCCTCCACCTCGACGGAGAGGATGTCTGCCTCCGCATTGGGCGCCTCGGGGCGGATGCAGGAGTCGAGCCCGACGAGCAGGAGAGTAAGAAGGCTGATCATCGGGATCAGCAGATGCTTTGACTTGCTCATGTTCATATCTGTTTTCTTGAAAAAGAAGTGCAAAGATAAGGGAAAAACAGATACTCAGAGCCGGCGCTTGACGACAGCAGGGTTGCCGGCGGCGAGGCAGTCGGCGGGGATATCCCGTGTGACGACGCTCCCGGCAGCGATGACCGAGCGGTCACCGATCGTCACTCCGGGGCAGACGATCACTCCTCCGCAGAGCCAGCAGTCCTCACCGATGGTGATCGGGTGAGCGGTCTCCACGGGACGGCGTCGCTCCTCAGCATCCATCGGGTGGGTGGGCGTATAGAGCTGACACTTAGGACCGATGCAGATATGTTCTCCGACAGAACTGTACACCTCTAGGAGCCAGGACTTAAATGCATTGTGGAACGTGATAGGCGATAGGGTCTGAAAGACGGCGCAGAACACATCGTGCGAAGGTGTGTACCTCCTGAGTACCTTTCCCGAAATCTTGAAATAGAGTTTCCTCAAGTCTTTCTGATGAATCTCGGCATAGTCCTCCATCGCATGCCACGAAGTTTGGTTGCACATCATTGTGCAAAAAGCCACAAGCAAAAGGTAATCAATGGGATAAACCAGATGATTCCCTTTCCTGAACTCAGGAATGAGCGAGATGACCGAGAGCAAATTATTCATACCTAATAACGCTTAAAAAGAGAGGCAAACGATTGATTATCAGGTATAAAGGCACGAATAATTCTTAGGCTATTCAAGCTTAACACCCTGATTTTCAGACATTTTTCTTGTTTTTGCTCAGGAAGACTTCAGGCAAATCCAAAAACGTCAGCCCTGTACCGGTATGAGTTTGCCTTGCCGGGGTAGACTAATTTGATAATTGGAGAAAAGGAGAGATAAAATACTCACTTCTGAGTATGTCCGGCGAGGGAAAGAGTTCCTACCTTTGCACAATGATCTGACCATGCAGTATATAGGGACATACCGACAATTATCAGGAAGAGCTGAGCAGCTCAAGAGGCTGTTTATCGGCCTCTTCCTCATCGTCGTACTTGCCTCGCAGCTGATGATGGTAAGGATCCATATCGACTCCCCGTCACACCAGGTACACGTAGCCTCTCAGATGACGCAGGAGAGTGGGTATGCGGATGTCGGCTCTCTCTGCGTCCTGCAGCTAATGGAGAGCACCATGTATGAGGATCTGGTCGAGATCCCCTACGTGGCGAGAGTCGAGGGCTTCGTGCTTGCCCTTGCGATGACGGAGTGTGTCACTCCGCTGCTACCGCTCACGGACCAACCCGCTCTCCGGGCTCCTCCGACTCGAGTGGCAGCGTAATCCCCTGCACTCACCTAACGCTCTCCTACGGGAGATCCATAGCCTTTAGCCCCTATCCTGATCTCGGGGTAGTAGTCACCGCTCACTTCTCTCTCATAGTGGTGGACCATCGGGCATATCGCCCCACGACTCCTCGAGAGCTGCAACTAGCTCTCGATACACTCATAATATACGTAATACCATGACCAAGCATATCGGTCTCTCGCAGAGACCTAATACGCTGATGCTTCTCCTCATCCTCCTGCTGGCAGGATGGGCATACAGCAGCCATGCGGAGGAGAAGACCCGCAGGCTCACACTTTGCGTCCTCGATAGTGCGACCGGAGACCCGATCCCTGGTGCTATCGTACGCTCCGAGGAGGCACTCAGTGCCCAGCCCACCGATCCACAGGGACACTGTACCCTATCCTTCCCCATCACTAAAAAGCGGGTGACGCTCACCACCTCTTACCTCGGATACAAGAGTGACAGCCGCACGATCTCACTCTCGGAGGTACGCGGAGTCCTGACGATCCGTCTCGAGGAGGATGCTACTCTGATCGACGAAGTGGTGGTCCAGGGAGATCTCCGGCAGACCAGTATCCTCCAGCAGACAATGAAGATCGACCCTAAGACGCTGGAGAAGTCAAGTACCCTCACCCTCGGACAGCTCCTGGAGACAGTACCAGGTGTAAGCACCATATCCAGTGGCAGCACGATCTCCAAGCCAGTGATCCAGGGAATGCACTCGGGACGTATCCTACTGCTCAACAATGGGGTGCGACTCGACAGTCAGAGCTGGGGCTCAGATCACGCTCCGGAGATCGACCATACTGGTGCTACTAATGTAGAGGTTGTGAAGGGTGCGGAGTCGGTTCGCTACGGCTATGGTGCCATAGGAGGAGTCGTACTCTTTAGTCAGGCGGAGCTCCCTTACGGATCCAAGAATCTTCGTGTCTCCGGCACGACTGACCTCGGGTACGACACCAATGCTCACGCCTACAGTGGCACCGGCAGTATCGAGATGGGCTGGAGGAGTCTGGGGCTTCGTCTCCACGGACTCTACCGTCGGGGTGGGGACTACTCTACGGCGGAGTATATCCTTAATAACACCGGTTACACCAATATCAGTCTTTCGGCACTTGCAGGCTGGAGCAATGGAGCGATCACAGCCACACTCTTCAGCAGTCTCTTCTACGCCCGTAATGGCATCTACTACGCCAGTCGAGTCTCCGACATAGACCAGTTACTAGCGCGCTTCCTTGCTGGACGTCCTGACGAGCGGTCACTTCGCCCCTTCTCCTACGAGGTGGAGCCTCCATTTCAGCAGTCACAGCACTTTATGCTCAAGGGCGAGGTAAAGTGGCAGGTGAGTGAGGCACACAAGCTCCGACTGATCCTCTCTCATCAGGATAATCTGAGGTGGGAGTTTGACAAGCGAACTAAGGCGGACTGGAGCCGGATCCCCATGCAGGACCTGATCCTCTCTACAGAGCGCAGTGACCTCTCCTGGGTCGCTCAGTGGGGTGGTCCCTTGGCACTGAAGACTGAGTCCGGTCTCTCAGGCACCTATCAGCGTAACTATAACTATCCGGGGACGAAGCAGCCCGCATTTATCCCCAATTATGCCGCTCTCACGCTGGGAGGATACATACTGCAGGACGCTACATTCTTTGAGCGACTGCGCTGCTCGGTCGGTATGAGATACGACTTTAGGGCAATGGATGTCCGTGGATACACTTCGCTAAGCAAGTATAGGTATTACTCGGACTTCAAGGTCTATAGTAACTTCACGGCCAGTCTGGCTCTGCACTATCAGATCAGTGATGAAGCTGATCTCAGAGGTAATATCGGCTGGTCCTGGAGACCCCCGGACATCAACGAGCTCTACGCCACAGGACTCGAGCATGGCACCTACTGGGTGGTGGGCAATCACCAGCTGACAGCAGAGCACGGCTACAAGTCTGTCCTTGGTGGACGGTGGCACAATAAGTGGCTGTCTGTGGAGCCCAGTCTCTTCTACCAGCATATCGACAACTATATTTATGATGCGATAGGCAAGGGGCTGGAGCGCTTCCATAATCATCCAAGCGGGAAGTATCCTCGATTTATCTACGGACAGGACGATGCCAGGCTCTATGGTGGTGACCTGACACTCTCTGCTATGCCGCTGCAGGGACTGACCCTGACGGGCAAGGGTGAGTGGATCCGCGGACGTAATGTGACCCGCTCCGAGTGGTTACCCTTTATGCCAAGCGACCGTTATGGTCTCTCATGCAGCTATGGCACTTCGCTTGGCTCGGATGACCAGTACCATACTTCCGTCTCTCTCTCGACGATATACGTGACCAAGCAGAAGCACTTCAATCCTGAGAAGGACCTCGTCCCCGAGACTCCTCCCGCATACACGCTACTCAATGGCAGCGCAGAGTTTTCAATGGATCTACCAGGTGGACGTGAAGTGAAGCTGATGCTGATAGGGGACAATATCCTCAATACCCTATATAAGGAGTACACAGACCGCTTTCGCTACTATGCCCATGCGAGAGGCGCCAATTTCTCGCTGCGCACGATTGTAAAATTCTGACACCACCCCTACCATGATAAAGACAAGACATATACTCATACTCCTTACTCTTTCGCTTCTCCTCATCGCCTGCTCGGACGATAAGGTGGACGCTCTGATGAAGAAGATAGTCGTAGCTCCGCCTGCCTATATTGAGCGAGACATCAAGGGACATGAGCAGATCTACTCCTGGCAGGTGATCCTACGCCTCGCTCGCAGGATGGGTCCGACAGAGCTGTCAGGAGGATCGACGGTCGAGCTTTATAAAGCCTACGACCTAAGTCATAGAGAGACTCCGATCCCGGTCTACCAGGACATCACCTTCAGAAAGGATGAGAACGGCAATATCACCATCAGCTCCGAGCGGAAAGCCTTTGAGGTGGTACGGTCAGACCGCTTTTGCTACGCCATGGAGATCCGCTACTTCGACGCCAACGGGATACTGATCAACCACCAATTCGCTCAGTACGACCCCAATGATCCGGACAACTCCACCCTATGCGTCCATCAGCATTTCTTCACTATCCGCCAAAACTCCCTTGATGGCGGGCAGCTGGTTTATCCAATGACTCTGGACAGCCTATACTACGACCGATTCCTCTTCGAGGGAGAGTCGCTCAGCCACGCAAGTCTCATCTCCGCTGGTGGTGTCTATACTCCTGAGGACTATACTGTCGGTTCCGGTATGCTCCGGTATGACCGGATGCTGGCAGAGATGGCGGTCGAGAATACGATGACCAGTCGTGCCACCCAGCCACTAACGCATAACGGACATAGGTATGTCCTCGCTGAGACAATTCAGACTCCTGAGCTTAATCAGCGGGTCCCGGAACTCTTCTCCTACGAATACCGTGACACAGACCCCGTCGAGGAGCAGCTCGGGGAACCACTAGAAGAGAGTGATGACCTAGGACGCAACCGTGCCGGAGGCGTGGTCGTGCCACTCCGTCAGAAGCGTGAGTATGCCAGTCCTGGAGTGGATCTAGATCGGCTGGGATTCAAGGGGCTGATCCGCTTCGGCATGGGAAACGTCTGCTTCCAGATGCGAGTCAGTATCTGCCACATACAGGATCGAGTACAGGTGCCTGCGGGACTAGTCTTAGGCAAGTATGCCAATACTGCCGCACCCGGAGGACTCTACGACCACTACGAACTGCAGTCCTCGTGGAATACCTTCGACATCGACTACCCTGTCCCCTTCATCGTCCTTGGAGATGTCGCTAATCGAGAGCAATGCCGCGCCTCCATCCTGAGGTATTATGCGGATCGGGGACGAGAGGTGGACGAGAGTGCTCTGGAGGAGATGCTCTGGGGCGATGATAGCTACTTTACCGGCATCCCCGGTACCACCTTCTGAGAGATTACCATGAGACGAATACAATACCCTATATTACTCCTCACCTTCCTACTATCGCTTACCGGCTGCCAGAAGTTTATCTTTGGGGACATATCGGTTAGCTACGAGAATAATCCTCTCGAGCAGAAGAAGACACCCCGTACCGGTGCTGACCTTTACGAAGCCCCAAGGGTGACTACTCCTGTAGCCAATCCTGATCCGGATGGAGCGCTGAAAGACTGGGCCACATGCCTGGTTATGCTTAAAGAAGGGCACCCACACGGTGGTGGTAAGCTGCATGGTAACTTTGTCTATGACAAGGCACCATGGCGACAGGAGGAGTTTGTGGTGATCCATAATACACCCTCCGGTAAGCCCTCCATCGAAGTGCTACGCTCCAGTACCGCCACCTATGCAGAGACGCTTCGAGGAGCTGAGGGACCGGACTACCTCCGAGTCATTGGGGGAAAGAGCAAGCTCTGGGGGCTCTGCCTCTACTTCTTCGACAAGGAGGGGAAGCGAATCAATGACCGGATCTATAAGATGTCCGACCGGTACCAGATATTCTATACTGTAAGTGATCTTGATAGCATCGGTAGGCCCTACGCAGTGATGGATGTGAGGTACAATGGAGATAAGGATCCCCAGACAGGGGCACCCATAGCGCATCCCGTCCCATCGGAGTTCTTTGCTGACAAGGGGACCTTCGAGGCACGTGCCGCAGCCACTCCTGAGATATTCCGCTACATCTACCGCGACACCTGGACAGAGGAAGATATGTCGGATGGCGTGAGGGAGCTCTTCAATATCCGGCTCCTCCCTCCTCTCGGTCGCAACGACGAGCGAGCCTCTGCGCCCTATGATCAGGACTGTGTGGGACTAAAGGGCCATTTCCTCTTTGAGTCGCAGGTCTCTGAGGGAGTCGATGCCCGGTACGCTGGTACTGATAAGGCATGGCCTATCACTCTGACTGATGGTCGTCCTTACACACGATCGACCTACCTTCTGCCACAGTTTTTCCTCTCCATACGCGTAATGAAGTGTCCGGAGGGGAACAAGGTGCGACGTCCCATGCTGACCAATAACGCTGGTGAACCTATGGGCTTTAGTAAGCTGGTCTGTGATCCCTACTATGCTCCGGACAAGTCATCAGGCTGGGAGGAAGTGACTCGCTTCAATATCCCGCTCAAGGTCTACACAAACGCCTACGACTCTGACCCCACACATACTGATCCTAACGAGCCCTACTACTTTCATCTCGGACTTGAGATAGGTCTTAGTCCCACAGAAGCCTATAAGGCGGTCAGCAATCTGATCACTCATGGGAGCGGTGGGGCAGGTTACGGTGCATGGTTCCTATAACTCGAATAATTACTTTTCAAAACTCTATACAACATCTACTTATGAGATATTACACTACGCTCACGCTCCTCATCACCTGTATGGTGATTGGTCTCACCGGATGCCGCCGCGATGGCATCCCTACGGGTGGAGAAGGGAATACCACTGAGGAGAGCAAGCAGACAGACCTACGCATCCTGGAGGTATACTACGCCGGATCGGAGTACTCCCGAGTCGCCGATGGAAAGAGGTACGACACTGAGTACACCGATGATGCTTTCATCAAGATCTACAATCCTACCAAGGAAGTAAAGTATCTCGACGGGATGCTCATCGCCACAGGTAGCCTAGACCCCGCAGCCAATATAGAGGTTACGGCGACTGACGGCAGCTCCTCCGGGACAGCAGACTACTATCTCAAAAACTTCCTTGTAGGCTCGATGCTTCTCTTCCCCGGTAGCGGCAAAGAGCATCCGGTCCAGCCCGGCACCGCAGTGATCATCGCCCAGAAGGCAATTGATCACAAGGCCACTTTTGCCAACCAGCTGGCAGAGTACGGTGAAGACGTAGGGGCCTATGACCTCTCCAAGCTGATCGACCTCCATCAGGCTAAATATAGCTGGACTGAGGGCTCTGGTGAGATCTGGGTGCATGAGGTCTTCAATGCCGGCGGTATTGAGTCCCCGGAGGAAGCAGCCAACGCCTGGGACCCTGAGGAGATGAACGACTTCTCCATCTCCGGGAAGACCGCTCTTGCTCTGATACGCCCCACTGTCGAGATCAAAAAGATCAAAGAGGCATTCCTGCAGGAGTGCAAGCTCCCTGCATCAGACCGGGAGAAAGCGGTCTACTACAGAGATGTCTACTTCAAGTCGACCCACCACTCCAGCCGCAAGGTCGGACTCCTCTTACCTAATGATCAAGTGATCGATGCTGTCGTCATCTGCCCAATGAAGGAGAAGAAGATGCAGATACTCAACCTCTCCCTCGACAAGGGCTTCCATGGTGTACAGCAGTCCTCTGGAGATGGAAGGGCTACGTATGCCGGTAAGTCGATCGTCAGGAAGTGGGATGGCAAGGGCTTTGTCGATGAGAACAACTCAACCAGTGACTTCGAGGTAAAACCGGTTAATCCTACCACCACTATCATACGCGACTGATCATCCCGACCAGGAGCAAAAGAAAAGCCCCCCTGCAGAGTCCAGGCTCTGCAGGGGGGCTTTTCTTTTGCTCTCATTGGCGATCGCTCCTATCTAATACCGGTATTAGTGACTACTTATACCGGTATTAGTCCTCTCTATTACCGGTAATAGAGTAACGGCTCAGGGGGAGGGACTCAGGTCGGGTGGAGAGGCGGTCCGGAGATGGCGCTTGACGACAGCAGGATTGCCGGCGGCGAGACAGTCGGCGGGGATGTTCCGTGTGACAACGCTACCGGCAGCGATGACCGAGCGGTCGCCGATGGTCACCCCGGGACAGACGATCACGCCGCCGCAGAGCCAGCAGTCCTCACCGATGGTGATCGGGTGGGCGGTCTCCACGGGACAGCGTCGCTCCTCAGCATCCATCGGGTGGGTGGGGGTATAGAGCTGACACTTCGGCCCGATGCGGGTGTGGGCGCCGATAGTGATCAGACCACCGTCCAGCAGGACGCAGTCGGCATTGATGAAGACCTCCTCCCCGAGCCGGATCCCGTGCCCATGGTCGCAGAAGAAGGGCGGGATGATCGTGGCACTCTCCGGGATGCCGGGGATCAGCTCCTCCAGCACAGCCCGGTAGTCGGGGTGCCCGGGGTAGAGGGATCGGAGACGACAGCAGAGGCGGGAGGCGTGGCGAAAGCTCTCCGCCAGCTCGGGCGAGGAGTAGTCGTAGAGCCGCTCGCCCCGCATATCATCGAGTAGGCTCATCAGAGCACGTAGAGGCTGTGGATCGCCTCTCTCGGCTCCGCAGCACCGAAGACATAGCTCCCCGCCACCAGCACATCGGCACCAGCAGCGACCAATTTCGCCCCGGTCTCGGCATTGACGCCGCCATCCACCTGGATGAGGAGGTCAGGGGCAAGGGCGCGGAGGCGACGGACTTTGTCTAGTGCCCGGGAGATAAACTTTTGCCCCCCAAAGCCGGGATTGACACTCATGATCAGCACCATATCCACGGCCTGGAGGATGTCCACGAGCGTCTCTACCGGTGTGGCGGGATTGAGCGCCACGCCGGCCTTGCAGCCGAGGTCGTGGATCTGCGCCACCTGCCGATCGAGGTGGGTGCACGCCTCCTGGTGGACCGTGATCATATCTGCCCCGGCATCGGCAAAGGCTCCCACATAGAGCTCCGGGTGCTCGATCATCAGGTGACAGTCGACCACCTTCTTCGTCGCGGGGCGGACTGCCTTCACGACCGGGATGCCGTAGGAGATATTGGGTACGAAGTGACCATCCATGATGTCACAGTGGACCCACTCCGCCTCACTCTCCTCGACCATATGGATCGCCTCACCGAGGCGAAGGAAGTCTGCTGAGAGGATGGAGGGGGCGACGATGGTATGTTTCATGACTTACTTATGGGGTATAAAGGGTTTTTGATTGGGGGAGGGGATGCCGCGACGCTCCTCGGAGTACTCGGGATAGATCTGCCGGACCTTGAGGAGACCCAGTCGCTCCTGCATCTCGCGCATCATCGTGTCGCGCTCCGCCTTGTCTCGCACGCGGATGTGTATCGACCCCACGGCACTGCCGTGGATGCTGTCGACATTGAGCCCGATGACGGGGATGTGCAGCTCCCGCACGATGTCTATCAGCTCGTTGAGGAACGTGGGGGAGTCGTTGCCGGAAAACTCAAGCGTGATGCCAAAGTTGGAGTGGATGTGCGGTCCCCATCGGACGGCGACGATGTCGTCGCCATAGGTGGCCTTGAGTCGCATCGCCTTGGGACAGGAGGTGAGGTGGACGACCGGCTGTCTCAGCTCATTGATGATCCCGTGCACCTCCTCCCCGTAGACGGGACGACAGCAGGTGGCGCGGATGTAGTTTCGGATACCGTCATTGGCCCGCAGGGTGTAGATCTCCTTCATCCGCGCCGGGTCTACCGTCGGCACTTTTGTCTCATCGGAGTCCTCCCGCTGCTGCACCGTAGGCTCCTGTGTCCTCGTCCGAGCCTCCTTGCGTGCCTTGATCAGGTGCTTGATGAGCGCATGGTCCATACGCACCTCATACCTATTGACGGCGAGGAAAAACTGGTCCCGAGAGGGGTAGGAGAGCACCGGTGCCAGCTCATCCTCCGGTAGCACATGCTCTGGGTCGTACCCCAGACCCTCCGCAAAGCGAGCAAAGGCCTTGCGCCCCGCCTCGATCTGACCCTGCTCCTGTCGGTGGAGGAAGTCGGTGATGTACCGCTTCGTCGTCGGGCTGGTGGCGTACTGGAGCCAGGACTCCTTGGGCTCCGTATTCTCAGTCGTGATGATCTCCACCTGGTCCCCATTCTGCAGCTTGCCGGAGATGTCGACCATCTCGTGATTTACCTTCGCCCCGATACAGTGCCGCCCCAGCTCCTGGCTGAGCAGGTAGGCAAAGTCGAGCACCGTGAAGTCCTGCGGACAGCGGATCCGCTCGCCCTTGCGGGTGAAGATGAGCATATCCTGATTGGCAAACTTGTACATCATCGTCTCGTAGTCGTCTGATGCACTGGGACCGGGGTTATTGAGCAGGGTGTGGACGTTGCTCAGTATCTGCTCCTCGATCGGGTCCACCACCTCCTCCTCGCTGTGGGTCTTGTACCTCCAGTGAGCCGCCAAACCCCGCTCCGCCATCTCGTGCATCTGGCGGGAGCGGATCTGCACCTCCACCCACTCTCCGGTGGGGCCCATCACGGTGATGTGCAGCGCTCGGTAGCCATTGGGCTTCGGGTGGGTGAGCCAGTCGCGCGTCCGGTCATCCTTGAGGGCAAAGTGGGAGGTGAGGGCGTGGTAGATCTTGAAGCAGTCGGCGTACTCCGACCGGTCGTTCTCCGGATCAAAGACTATGCGGATGGCAAAGACATCGTAGATCTCCTCTATGGGCAGGTCCTTGGCCTGCATCTTATTCCATATTGAGTAGGTGCTCTTGATCCGGTGCTGGATCTCGTAGGTGAGACCGGTGGCATCGAGATCCGGCTTGATGATCTCGTAAAACTTATCGAAGAGTCCCTCCCGCTTCGTGTACGTCTGGGAGATCTTCTCGTGCACCTCTCGGTACTCCTCAGGGTGGATGTACCTCAGCGCCAGGTCCTGCAGCTCCTCCATGATCGCATACATACCGAGTCGCTCAGCCAGGGGGGCGTAGAAGAGACGCGTCTCGGCAGCGATCTTGGACTGCTTTGTCTCCGGCATACTGTCGAGGGTGCGCATATTGTGAAGCCGGTCAGCGATCTTGACGAGGAGGATGCGGATGTCCTGCGTCGAGGTGACCAGCAGTCGACGGATATTCTCCAGCTGGCCGGAGGTGTTATTGGTCTCCGTCATCACCTCCACGAGGATCTCGCCCGAGAGCTTGGTCAGTCCGTCAACGATGCGAGCGATCGAGTCCCCGAACATATCGCGGATATCCTCCACCGTATACTCCGTGTCCTCCACCACGTCGTGCAGCAGTGCCGCCGTGATCGAGGTGCTGCCAAGGCCCATCTCCGAGCAGGCTATGGAGGCGACGGCGATGGGGTGGAGGATGTACGGCTCCCCGCTTCGCCGCTTCACCCCTTTGTGGGCAGCACTGGCGAGGCGGAAGGCCTTGATGATCGGCTCCGTATGCTTGCGATGATTGGAGCTGAGGTAGTCGCTCAGCAGCTTGTCGAAGGCGGCCTGCGCCACCATCTCGTAGTCTATAGGATTACTCTCTTGGGTACTCATAGATAAAGGGTGGGAGGAGCATCCTCCTGCGGTCTCCACAAACTTACGAATTATTAAGACCGTTGCAAAAGGGACTTCGCCCCCTCAGCCTATATTATCCGAGTGAGCGGCTCCTCAGACATGACGGATCGGAGGGGTGGGGGATATGGCGCAAAAGCGTATCTTTGCGACCACTTAGGAGGGTCGGAAAGCAGCAGCGGCTGCGATTTTTTGCCACTTCATTGCCAATGGATTTGGAGAGGTAATCTTTTTTTGACTACCTTTATGAAGTAAATAAAAATCACCGACCTTGCTCTATGAGATGGAACAGTCCGACGACTTACTGCATAAGACACTGAAGCACTTCTTCGGCTTTGATACCTTCAAGGGGGATCAGGCCGAGATCATAGCGAGTATTCTGGAGGGGCATGACACCTTTGTGCTCATGCCGACCGGTGGGGGTAAGTCCCTCTGCTACCAGCTGCCCGCCCTGATCAGTAAGGGTACCTCGATCATCATTTCGCCCCTGATTGCTCTGATGAAGAATCAGGTGGATGCGATACGCGGATGCGCTGAGGATCCGTCAGTGGCTCATGTGATGAACTCGTCCCTCACCAAGGCAGAGCTCGAGGCAGTGCGTGCCGACCTCGTGGACGGCAAGACGAAGATGCTCTTCGTCGCCCCTGAGAGTCTCACGAAGGAGGAGAATGTGGAGTTTCTCAAGTCGATACCGGTCTCCTTCTACGCTGTGGACGAGGCGCACTGCATCAGCGAGTGGGGGCACGACTTCCGACCGGAGTATCGCCGCATCCGGGAGATTGTGGATCAGATCGAGCACCGACCGATCATCGCTCTTACAGCGACCGCCACGCCGATGGTGCAGCAGGATATCCTGAAGGCTCTCCGGATGAGAGACGCAAGGGTCTTCCGTAGCTCCTTCAATCGCGCCAACCTCTACTACGAGATCCGACGGAAGGATAGCGAGATCGAGCCGGACATCATCCGCTTCATCAAGGAGCACCACCACAAGAGCGGGATCATCTACTGCATGAGCCGCAAGAAGGTGGAGAACCTCGCTGAGGTGCTTAGGGCCAATGACATCAAGGCGCTCCCCTACCACGCCGGCATAGAGAGCAAGGTGCGGGACGAGACGCAGGATGCCTTCCTCAACGAGAGCATCGATGTCATCGTGGCGACGATAGCCTTCGGGATGGGGATCGACAAGCCGGACGTCCGCTTCGTGATCCACTACGACATCCCGAAGAGCCTGGAGAGCTACTACCAGGAGACCGGTCGTGCCGGGCGAGATGGTGGTGAGGGGCTCTGCATCGCCTACTACAGCAATGCCGACATCGACAAGATGACGAAGCTCCTCCATAGTAAGAATAAGACGAATAACGAGAGGGTCGTGGGCTCCCTCCTTCTCGAAGAGATGAAGTCCTATGCAGAGAGCCCAATATGCCGACGGAAGTTTCTCCTCAATTACTTCGGAGAGACCTACGAGCAAGATAACTGTCACAACTGCGATAACTGTAAAGCGCATCATAGAAGAGTGGAAGCAAAAGAGACACTGACAAGCATACTCGAGGCAGTGAGTGTGCTCAAGGAGGAGTTTAAGACCGACTACATCATTCACTTTCTCCTCGGTAAAAAGACGGTCGACATCGAGAATTACAAGCACGATGATCTTGAGGAATTTGGTTCCCTCAAGGGGGAGGACGAGGAGCTGCTGGATGCCGTGATCCGCCAGGCGATCATCGAGGGATACATCGACAAGAGCATCGAGCGGCAGGGGATCCTGAGCCTCACTGCGAAGGGGCGGGCCTTCATGAAGAAGCCCAAGTCCTTCCTCGTCAGCCTACCCTCCGATGAGGAGGATGAGGATGAGGAGGCCGAGCGCGCCTCCAAGGGCGCCGGCACAGGAGGTGGTGGTGCGGCCGACCCGGAGCTCTACTCAATACTTAAGGATGCGGTGAAGAAGAAGGCGAAGGAGCTCAAGGTGCCTGCTTACGTCATCTTCCAGGACTCCAGCCTGCAGGATATGGCAAGTGTCTATCCGGTGTCGATGGAGGAGCTGCAGAATATCACCGGGGTAGGAAAGAGCAAGGCTGAGAAGTATGGTGCCCCCTTCATCGCTCTGATCAAGGAGTATGTGGAGGAGAATGACATCGAGCGACCGGAGGACATACGCATCCGGACGGTCCCCAATAAGTCCAAGCTTAAGGTCTCTATTGTCCAGCACATCGACCGAAAGGTCTCGCTCGAGGACATCGCCAACTCCAATAACATGGACTTCAGCGACCTCCTCTCGGAGATCGAGTCGATCGTCTACTCCGGCACTAAGATCAATATCAATTACTTCATCGATGACGTCATGGACGCCGACGATGTGGATGAGATCTTCAATTACTTCCGCCACTCCCCCACGGACGATTTGGACACAGCGATGTCTGCTCTGGAGGTGTACGAGGAGGATGAGGTGCGCCTTGTCCGGATAAAATTCATCTCTGAGTTGGCTAATTAATAAGTCATGACACGATCTAAGTCCCTCCCTCTCCTCCTCTTGCTGGGCAGTCTCGTCCTGCTCCTCTCTGGCTGTCATAAGAGAGGTGGCGATGGGGGGATCAATAAGCAGATCAGCTGGCAGATGGTCCATGTGGCTAAGGAGTATACCGACACCCTTACCTCGAGGAACTGGCAGGATACCACGCTCTCGACCCCGACCTACACCGTGTCGCTGGATCTCCTCGAGCCAGCGGCCGAGGGAGATGCGGGAGTGATCGCAGACTCACTCAGGAGCTATCTCATTGCCTGCCACGCCCTGGAGGGTCCCGACTACGAGGCCCATATGAGCGTGCAGAGCTACCTCGATAGCGTGGTAGCTCTGGGGCTGGGGGGCTATATCTCCGACCTGACGCGCGCCAAGACTCTGATGAGAGACGATGCGGAGTCGCCCACGGCGCTCCTCTCCTTTTTTGTCGAAGAGATGTTCAAGTCCGACTCCCTGACCTATAATCAATCAGACCTCGTCTCCGTCAAGATCAGCCAGTACGACTTCAGCGGCGGAGCCAATGGTACCACCTCGATCCGGTCCGCCAATTACGACCTCAAGCACAATACCCCGGTTACCGTCCATCAGCTCTTTGCAGACGGCAGTGAGGATAAGATTGATGAGCTGCTCCTTGCCGCACTGATGAAGTCCTTCGGCGTGGATAGCCCCGATGCTCTCGCTGACAAGGGAGTCTACTTCTACGAGGAGGCGAAGATGGGCGAGTACTTTTATCTCACCTCGGAGGGTGTTACCTTCTACTTCAATCCCTACGACATCGCTGCCCACTTCGTCGGACCGATAGAGCTCACGCTGCCCTACGCTGATATCGCCGGCTGTCTCAAGGATGAGTACAAGCAGCGACTGATGACCGAATGAGCGCTGACCTGACCACCATAGAGCGGTACTTCCCCGCCCTCACCGCTGAGCAGCTGGACCGACTGAGCCGGCTGCCTGATCTATATAAGGAGTGGAATGAGAAAATCAACGTCGTCTCCCGCCGGGACATCGACCAGATCCTCGAGCACCACATCCTCCACTCGATGGTGATCGGGCGATACACCTCCTTCCGTCCCGGGACGCGGATCATCGACGTCGGCACCGGTGGTGGACTGCCGGGGATACCGCTGGCAATCCTCTTCCCCGAGTGTCACTTCACCCTGATCGACGGGACGGGGAAGAAGATCCGCGTCACCCAGGCCATTGCTGATGCGATCGAGCTGACAAATGTGGAGGCTGTCCATACCCGCTCCGAGGAGTGGCAGGGGCGCTACCACTTCATCGTCAGCCGTGCCGCGATGGACCTCTCCGATCTCGTCCGCACATCGGGTCACCTGGTCGACCGAAGGGAGCAGCTCAATGCCCTCCCCAATGGGATCATCACTCTCAAGGGGGGCGACCTCAGTGAGGAGCTCCGTCCCTTCCGCAAGTCGGTCGAGGTGACGGAGATCAGGAGCCTCTACCCCGAGCTCGAGTACTACGACACTAAGAAAATCATTTACCTACCCCTACACTGATGCTACACTTCCAGACATTTACCGTCAATCAGATCTTTGAGCATCCCTACCTCGTATGGGACGACACGCTCGAGACGGTCATCATTGATCCTGGCTTCGGCTCGGTCCGTGCGACGGATCAGCTGGCCGCTTACGTCGAGAAGAAAGGTCTGCGCCCCGTCCGCTGCATCCTGACGCACGCCCACTTCGATCACGTCATGGGCGCCTCCTTCGTCCAGGACAAGTGGGGGCTGGAGATCGAGGCATCGTCGGATGAGATCGGCAGCCTGCCCAGTCTGATGGAGCAATTTGCCGCCATGTCCATGAAGGTCCCCGAGGGGGTTCGCGAGGTGGATCTTGTCCCCTTCCGCGATGAGGAGCAGGGACAGGTCCACTATGGAGAGCGGACGCTGCGGATCCTGAAGACCCCCGGTCACACTGCCGGTGGCGTCTCCTTCTTCGATCAAGAGGCGGGGGCGCTCTTTACCGGGGACACGCTCTTCGCCGGGGGCTGCGGCAGGACCGACCTCTGGGGCGGTGACGAGGCGCAGCTGATGCACTCGATCCGACAGGAGCTCTTTGCCCTGCCCGATGAGACGGAGGTCTACCCGGGGCACGGGCCCTTTACCACCATCGGGGAGGAGAAGAAGAATTACAAGTAAAAACCAAACATACAACCATCTATGAAAGTAAGAGCAAAGTATCTGCTGTGCCTGCTCGCACTCCTGCTCTTCGTCCCCTCCGCCCGTGCGGACAAGGGGATGTGGATCCTCAATGAGCTGAAGAAGGAGAATATCGAGCGGATGAAAGAGCTCGGGCTGAAGATCGACCCGACCAAGTTCTTCTCCAACGCCGACCCCGGCATCGCCAATGCGGTGGTGATCTTCGGTGGCGGCTGCACCGGCATCACCGCCTCAGACCAGGGGCTCATCTTCACCAATTACCACTGCGGCTTCGGCTCCATCCAGAGCGTCAGCGCCGTGGAGCACGACTACATCACCAATGGCTTCGTCGCCCACCGCACCTCTGAGGAGCTCCCGATCGAGGGGCTGCAGGTGAAGTACCTGAGGGAGACGGTCGATGTCACCGCCCGCGTCATGAAGGTGGCGGCTCAGGAGCCGGATCCGATGAAGAAGTATGGCGCGATCCGCGCCTGCTGCGAGCTGATCGCCAGGGAGTACAGTGGGGACAAGCACACCGAGGCGGAGGTGATCCCCTTCTATGAGAACAATCGCTACTACCTCATCGTCTACGACGTCTTCACCGACGTGCGTCTCGCCTTTGCACCCCCCGCATCGATCGGGAAGTTTGGCCGCGACACCGACAACTGGATGTGGCCCCGTCACACCATCGACTACTCCGTCTTCCGCGTCTACGCCGGCAAGGACAATAAGCCTGCCGACTACGCTGCTGACAACGTCCCCTACAAGCCCGCCTACTTCGCCAAGATCTCCCTGAAGGGGGTAAAAGAGGGCGACTACTCCATGACCATAGGCTTCCCCGGCTTCACAGACCGCTACCTCTCCTCCTGGGGCGTCATCGACCGGATCGAGAATAGCAATAAGCCGCGCATCCTCGTCCGTGGCATCAAGCAGGATATCTGGAGTGAGTATATGGCAAAGGACAATGCCATCAACATCCAGTATATCAGCAAGTATCTCGGCTCCTCCAATTACTGGAAAAACTCGATCGGTATGAATGCCGGGCTCAAGAAGCTCGACGTCGAGAGCGACAAGCGTGCCATCGAGGAGGAGTTTGCCCGCTGGGTCGCCGCCGACCCGAAGCGTCAGGCAGAGTACGGAAGCGTGCTCCCCCGACTGCAGCGCAACCTCGAGAAGACCGGTCCCATGAAGCACGACCTGACGATCCTCACCGAGGCGCTCTCAGGCACTGAGCTCCGCGCCCTCGCCACCCTGCCCGGCAAGGATCCCGGCGCCTTTGACGGCACCAAGCTCTACAAGGACTACAACCCCATCGTCGCTAAGGCGACTACGCCGGCGATGCTGAGGGTGATCCGGGAGAATGTCGCCCCGGAGCACCTCCCCTCCATCTTCGCGAAGATCGACGAGAAGTTTGGCGGCAACGTGGAGAAGTATACGGACTACGTCTTCGCCAACTCTGTCGTAGTGGAGAAGGGACGGATGATGGAGGCTCTGCGCAACTATGAGGCGCTGAAGGCTGCCTTCCCCACTGACCCCGCCGTGGAGCTGGTGGCCAGCATCACGGAGCAGGTCAAGAAGATCTCCGCCGAGATGCAGCCCTATACCTACGACTACTACGCCGCCCGCAGGCTCTTCATGAAGGGACTGATGGAGATGTGGCCCGATCGTGCCTTGCCGAGTGATGCCAATTTCACCATGCGCCTCAGCTACGGCTCCGTCGGTGGCTACCGTCCCTACGATGCCGGCTGGTACGACTACTACACCACATCGGTCGGTATGCTGGAGAAGAATGCGACCGGCAAGGAGGACTACTTTGTCCAGCCCGAGATCGTAAGCATGCTCAAGGACAGAAGCACCTATGGTCGCTGGGCAGCGGAGGACGGCGCACTCCACACCGACTTCATCTCCAATAACGACATCACCGGTGGCAACTCCGGCAGCCCCGTCTTCGACGGTGAGGGACACCTGATCGGTCTCGCCTTTGACGGTAATTGGGAGGCGATGAGCGGGGACATTGAGTTTGAGCCCAATCTCCAGCGCTGCATCTGCGTCGACATCCGTGCCATGCTCTACTATATGGACAAGTGGGGCAAGGCGGACAGCCTGATCAGCGAGCTCACTTTTGTGAAGTAATCTTCCCGTACCCCTTTTACGACGATTGCCCCGGAGCGTCTCTCCTGACTGCTCCGGGGCAATCGCCTTTTCCAGGGTGTGAGGGAGAAGTAGCTCTCTCCTTAGGTGAGAATGTTGCACGAAGTGCCATTTCTCGCACTTTTGTTTCAAATGTGCTGAGACTTTGCACGAAGGATGAGATGCAAGGCGCTGAGGATGAGGCCGAAGGGAGCGTACTCACGTACGTGACCGAGGCCGAATTCCGAAAGCAACGCAGCAGATCGCCTTCGTGCA
>NZ_UQJH01000018.1 GCF_900541275.1 uncultured Porphyromonas sp. | reverse complement strand
GATTTTTGGCTTACTGAAATCCTCCCAATACTGGGCTCCCCACCTTTGCATAGCATACCACTCATATCGTATTCCTGTTTCAGCTTTGTTTCTCTTTGACAATTGCTCTTTATATCTTGTCATGTGCTGATAGACGGAGGGATATTGCTCTTGGAATGCCTTTTCTGCTTTATCAGATGCACCATTGATAGAGGTATCAAATTGGTAAGGGAAATGCCAAGGAATGAATATCAGCCATAGTCCAGCCCAGTCATACCCGTAGCGCTTGATGTCTCTGCCGCGCAATATGGGTCGTATGAGATCAGCAGTGCGCTGGCGCTCCCCCTCAGTCTGGCAATTGGCGAGTATCTCGTTTCGCTTCTCGGTACTAATGATAAAGGCTTCATTGCAGCCGGTCTTGATGCCATAGTTGATCTGGATGTCCCAGTCCTTTAGCGGGGTACCGACGGCCTCGATCTTCTCCTTGATGCGCTGCTCGATGGGGGTGAGGATGACCCAGGGGGCGGAGGAGAAGGCGGAGGGCGTCGCATGTTGCTGGACAAAAAGGCTCAGATTATCTACTCCAATTTTATCTGACTTGCTGGAGACAACCGACCGGCAGCTTTTGCTATTCTTCTCCTTGGCGAAGAGTAGGATATTGGTATCGACGGTCGCATTCTGGAAGATCTTCACTCCGGCAAAGTCTATCAGCAGCTTGGGATTGGTTTGCTCCGATAGGAATTGCCTGGTCTTCTCACCATATCCGGCACGCATCCACTTATTGGAGGTGATGTAGCAGAGGTGCCCGCCCGGTCTCAGTAGTCGACAGCCCAGTTCGTAGAAAAGGCAGTAGATGTCTCCTGTGCGTGCATAGGTATTATATCCCGCATCGGCGTAGAGCTTCGCCAGTCGTCCGTCGTCCTTCTGCAGCTGGATGTATGGCGGATTGCCAATCACTATGTCGAAGCCCCCATTCTCCATAAAGACATCGCCAAACCAGGTATGCCAGAGGAAGAACTTATCATTGGCGTGCACGTCGATGCCTCCGAGCGAGACGTCAAACTGCTGCTCTCTCAGCTGTAGCTCGATCATCGTGGTGATCTCACGCCTCATACTCAGGCGCATCGTATGATCGTCGCAGGCGTAGTACTCCTGGATAAGTCGAGAGAGCTTGTAGCGGAGGGGGTCAAGGTTGTCCTCAAAGAGGGTGAGCCGGCATCCCTTCTGCAGGTCTATCTCTGACTTTGTCTTGGTCAGTGTACTGAGATCCACGCCCTCATACTGTTCTAATAACGAGTCACCCTGCATGATCTTGAAGTCTAGATTGGGCAACGCCTCAGGAGCCTTCTCATCCACCACGAGGGTGAGCCAGAAGCGCAGCCGAGCTATGTCGACCGCTCCTCTCTCGATGTCGACACCATAGATGTTATTCTGCAGGATCTCCCTCTTTGTAGCAGCCGGATCCAGGGCTGTAGTGGTCTCGAGGGCAGACCTACAGAAGTAGAGCTCTCTGAGGAGCCCCATAGGGAAGGCTCCGGAGCCGATGGCAGGGTCACAGATCTTCACCCTCAGGAGCCGTTCCCTGATCTCCTCCGTCAGGTCACCAAGGGAGGTACCATCGTGACTCACGACAAAGTCTCGTACAGCCTTTCGCTCCTTCTCATCCTCCAGGTCGGACTGGAGGTAGGCGATCAGACTCTCCGCGCACATATACCGGACGATCTCCTTAGGGGTGTAGAAGGCTCCCATATCCTTATTGTCCTCGAGGAGGTTCTCGAAGATCCGCCCCAGCATCTCCGGATCGATACCCACCTCGGCATCGTTGGGGTCGTTCTCGTCGATGGTAAAGTTATACTGAGACAGCATGGTGAGGAGATCGCGGAAGTAGTCTGAGGGGAAGGCGAGTCGTCGCTCATCCAGCGCATCACGCTCAAAGAGACCGCCATTGAGGTAAGGCACCCGCACGATGCCGATACCGTCGACCCTTGTGTCGAAGAGACTCTGACTCTCCCGCCGATCGGTATCGAGAGCCTTGGCAAAGAGAGGCTCCAAGACGCTGTCAAGGAAGTCGGCCTGCTGCTCCGGTGACGCGTACTCGAAGAGATGGAGCATAAAGTCCTTGTCTCCCTCGCCCCACTCTCCACCTCTCGGGACACCCATCCACCCCTTCTTCTGCAGGAAGTGGAGGAAGACGATCCGTCCGAGGAGCTTCTTCACATAGTCACGGATAGGCTTCTCCTCCTCCCGCATACCGAGGACGCCCTCCTCCGAGGCCTCCTGCTCCTCGGGGATGAGATGAGCACGGATACCATTATCAGGATCCGCAGCAAAGCTGACAAATATCTCGTAGTGTGCCTTGTATCGTGAGAAAAACTCTCTCGAGAGAGCCTCGACGCTGAAAGCCTGCTGCAGATCCTCCATCGTAAGTGCCTCCTTGCGACTATAGAGACCATAGAAATTGTCTGTCGCTGTACGGCACGACTGTCCCGGCCCGAGGAGGAAGGTGTACCGCTTGCTGTCTGTAGTCTCCGCTAAGCTGCGCTCCTTACGACAGAAGGTAAAGCGCCAGTCCCACCTCGCTGCATCCTCGTAGTGGAAGATCATGAAGGCAGCGGAGTAGCTGCTCATCACAGATCGGATCAGTCGCTGGATGGAGACCCTGTTTCGCTCCATCATGACGCTGTCACTCACCGTCAGGTCAAAGATCTGAAGAGGCTCAATGCCGACATACACGCTCCCGAGGAGCCTGATGCTGCGTATCCCGGTCGCGGTGGCGAGACGCTTGTCGTCGCTGCCCTGCAGGACCTCTTTGCTGTACCCATCCTCGAAGTTATCCCCGAAGATTGGGATGATGATGGTGTCCAGGAAGGACTGCCCGCCCTGATAGCCTGTGCTTAGGTACTTCCTGAGATGCTCCTTGTCCATGATGGCTTACTTGATGATTCCCAATACGATCCCCGGTGCCCCCTGTTGTGTCTCTACTCTTTTGATCAGCTTACCGATGCTGTCCCTCAGGAGGGAGTCTATCTCCTCCATACTGACGGGGATGAGCTGCGACTCCCTCCGGCTCAGTTCGTCACCGATCCGGATCACCCTCCGTATCACATCTCGATTGCCGCGATCGACCTGCTTGCGAGCCGACTGCAAGAGTTGCTTGGTCTCCTTACTGCTCTCCGGATTACTCCAGATCTCGACGATGATGCCGAGAGCCTTATCTATATTGCTCTGACCGACGTGTGACTTAAGGATCCGGATGTGGTGCTGATTGTAAGCATATATAGCTCGCTTCCTGAGTGACGTCCACTCCTCCGGCAGAGGTACCCTCTTATCCTCCGGCAGGGCTCGCAGTCGCTCCAGGAGGTCGAGGAGAGAGAGGATCTTAGTGTCCCCTGAGGGATCCTGCTCCACCTCTATGGCCAAGGGGGCGGACTTAGGTGCCCGCACGACAAAGTAAGCGCTCCCCTCAGCGTCCTGCGCCATCTCCCACCCCTCGTCAGTGTCGGCAATGAGCTGATAGCGGTCAGGGTGTGCGTCTCTATACTGCTTCAGCTCATAGACATACTTCTGGAGGGGCGACTCCTCACCATCTATTGCCACACGGATGTTGTCGTAGTGTACCAGGCTCTCATCGTCCGTAAAGATCTTACTGTCTCCACCGAAGAGTACGTGGAAGGACTGAAGCTTGGAGTGCGCTATCTGGACCAGCTTGATCATCTCATCGCCCTGCGCACTCGGCATAAAGTTGTACACATAGATCTTCGGATGCTGAGATCCGATGCGATTGACGCGACCGATGCGCTGCATGAGTCGGGTCGAGTTCCACGGGGTGTCGTAGTTGAGTATGACATTGGCACGATGGAGATTGACACCCTCAGCGAGGACATCTGTGGTGATGATCACATCGTACTCATCCCGCCACTCGCCGGTATAATTGGCGTCAAAGTTCTCCTGTATCACCTGCTCCTTCTCATCTCTATTGGCAGCGGTGATGACGAGAGCTCTATGCCCCTTGTACGCCAAGGCGTGCGACAGGGAGTTGACCGTGTCCTTTGCCTCGGAGAAGATCACCAGTTTGCCGGAGGTATTGGTCTTGGGGTCGAAGAGCTTCGTGTCGATGCTCTCCTTAAAGGTGTCAAACTTTGGATCCTGCGAGTTGATAGTCCCCCATCGGTCACAGAGGATGGAGATAAGGGCACTGTCTCTCTTAAGACAGTCGTAGTACTCAGGGCGGAAGTCGCTCCTGTGATACTCAGCATTCTGTCCCCTCTCATTGCGCCCCTCCTGGGTCAGCTTTGCGATCTTACCTCGTATCTCTCGCACACAATCCTCGAAGGTGACTATTCTCCCTCGCTGTTCCGTCTTCGCCATATAGTCCAGCTCCCTATTGATATCGATCTGGGGACAGATAAAGATGGTGTCCTGCTTCCACATCTGGATCATATTGTCCGTGTAGCGGCGGAGGTTGAGGAGCGACCGCTTAAATGCCGTAAAGGAGCTCTCCAAGCGCTTCACCAGCATGATCTGCATGATCGTAGCCAGCTGTCCGGCGATATCGCCCACGCCGCGGTTACCACGCGCCATATGCTTCTGCTCATTGGCAGGGTCAACGAAGTACTCAATAGCTCGATACCGATAGTAGCGGAGCCACTCGTCGGATCTGATCTTCTCCACCTCCGACGGGGCTATGTTGCTCATGGTGTCAGCGAAGAGGCGCGCTAGGTCGTCATCCATCCTATAGACAAGCGCATGGGGACCGGACATCTCCGGGAATACCAGTCCCTGAGCCTCTATATCCTCCTTGTAGTAAGTTCTGACGTCCGTCCTCGTGCGTCGCTCGAGGAGGTCCTCGAGGATATTGTCTCTGAGCTCCTGAGAGATTGCCTTCAGCCGTCTGGATCGCTCCTCTTCGGTTAGTCCAACGTGTCCCTTGAGTAGATCGTTATACTCCTTATTTACTCTCCCGAAGAAGTCCTCCAGATCACCTCCCGAGGCTCTCTTGAGCGTGCTGTCCTTATGGTTGCGCTCGAAGAGGTAGATCTGATTCTTGAGATCATCCGGCCTATTATTCTGAGGCGTGGCGGAGAGGAGGCCTATGTAAGGGTAGGCGCCGCTCCGAGCACCGATATTCTCGATGAGGGTGTCTAAGGACTGGTACATCTTGGTGGTGCTGCGACGGAAGCGGTGGCTCTCATCGATGATGATCAGTCCGTAGTCTATATCCTGCAGCGCCTGATCCCCGTCTGTGCTCTCTTCATCCAGCAGATCCGCCAGGTCCTCCTCCACCTCCTCTTCGTCGTCTAATAAGCTGCCTATCTTGCCAGTGGTGATAAAGTCGACGAAGGGTGATATCTTATCTGTATTATCTTTTTGGTCAAATAGGTCGATGGTCCTCTCCCAGCCGGCTTTGATGGCCGGTGGTGTGATCACCAACACTTTCCTCTCCCTACCATCATCGCGTAGGTCGGATAGAAATCTCTTGATGATCAGCGTCCCGACGATGGTCTTGCCCAGCCCCACCACATCGGCGAGCATGAAGCCTCCATGCTCCCGCATGATGCTGAGGCACCGCTTCACCGCCTCTATCTGATAGTCCAGTCGTATGATCTCCTCAGGGAGGTAGCTTTCTATCTCCTCAGTTAGAGAGCGGTCAATGACGTCACCAAACTTAGTCTGCAGTAGCTTGATATAGAGCTCGTAGGGAGTAAAGATCTCCTCCTGAGGATGAGGATGGACGATGGGATCGACTTTGCCTCCGATGGGAGAGCGCTTCAGTATCTGCTCTAAGAAGGTCTCTGTCCACTCTTCGGAGATCTTCCACTTTTCCTCGAACCATATCTTATGTCCCTTGGAGGGTGATCCGTAGCAGGGGACGGCAGTCACGCGCTTGGAGTCGGTCTCTAGATAATTAAGCTCCGCATTCCCCTCGAGACCTTTCTTCGTAAAGTTGGAGCTGCCTATGATGCCGAAGCAATTGCTCTTACCGAGAAATAGGTAGCACTTGGAGTGAAGGAACTGCGTCTCGTCCTCCTCGTTTTTCCGATAGATGCGGATCTGGATCTTACCCAGCGGGCAATACTTGAGAAGCAGAGCTACTAAGCGCTCGTACTCCTCCCTCAGCTCCAGCTCATGGATGTCTGTCTTGATGAAGTCATAGGGGTACTTGGCGTCCTTGTACTTAGGATTCTTGAGCTGAGAGGCATACACATATGGATCCTTACCGATGAGGAGCTGCAGAGTGGTCCCCTCTCTCTCCAGAAACTGGCTAAGCTCATCCACTATAAGGGCCATACCGGGCAGATCCCAGTAACCTGTCGCTATCTGTAGGGTCTCAAAGGTAGGGAGACTGATACACTCGCTCAGCCAGTAGCGCATCGAGAGCTCCTCGGTCGAGTTGTCGATGAGCGTACTGTCAATGTGGATGAGATTATTGGATAGGAAGGGACTCATATGGCCTATTAAAATGGTACGTTTTTAAGCAGCAGCTCAAATTTAGATATTTTATCCCTATAAAGGAAGCTCAAGACCCGATGGATTGTGGTGTCCTAGAAAAGTACCCACAACGAGGAGGAGAAGCCGATTTACTACATCGGGGACAATAAGTACTACAAGATCGGCAATGCTATATCGCAAGAGTCTGTCTATAAGCAATTCACCCATGCCCGCAATGTAATACAGTGGAATCTTAACCTCTTCTTAGATGACGAAACGGCCGCCAATAGGCAAGGGTACCTTCCCGGCATCCGGCGCCCGTCAAGGCGTGCTGATGGTGATGATGGAGAACTATGCCATAAAGTCCGCTAACTTCCTTCCCTCCGGAAAAATCGCCATCGGCATTAAGATGACGATGACGGGGATGAACATTATACGCCATATTGACGATATAGGCTTCATTCTCTTTCATATACGGGGCAACGAGGGACAACATCTTTTCACTGTGTCCCAGCCACCTAAGCTCATAGATAAGGAGGAGATGGAGAAGCTGTCCGTCTATCCCTCCCTTAAGGATGGCAACATTTACCTTCTTGTGGAGTTCAATGCCGATCTGGAGCTAGACTCGTCAAACCTGAATCCCAATAAAATAAAGGTAGACAAGCGGGAGCGATATGATGCAAACTACTGCCTGGTAGTAGACTTAATGGAGTCACTACAGGATGAGGGATAGCCTGAGGGGTGACGCCCCGTCAGCCTACCCGAGGGACCGACACCCTTGCGGGGTCGCATGGGGGCTCTGCTCGGCGACCCGCAAGGGGTCGAGGGGGTAAGGGCGGGTCGCTGCACATCGGTCACCGCTTCGCGGATGACCGATGCCTATGGAGAGACTATTGCACGAAGGCGATCTGCTGCGTTGCTTTCGGAATTCGACCTCGGTCACGTACGTGAGTACGCTCCCTTCGGTCTCATCCTCAGCGCCTTGCATCTCATCCTTCGTGCAAAGTCTCAGCACATTTGAAACAAATGTGCGAGAATGGCACTTCGTGCAACATTCTCATGGAGCGAGCACCCCTGTCGGGGTGCGTTGCGGTTCGTCCGACACGTCCTACTCGTCCGACTTGTCCGATAAGAGGTCACCACAAAGAGGTGCGTTTTGCTTATCTATAATGCTCAAGCGCGTCCATCTCCTCCGCGAATGACCGATGCCTATGGAGCGAGTACCGGGGTGCTGATGCGACTCCTGACTCCCTACCTAGTTGTGAGAAATAGCCTCCTCGCCGTGATGCGGTCACCGCTCCTCGGGGTGTGAGAGCTTCTTGGGGAGGTAGGGGGTGATGTCCTCGCCGAAGTGGGCGAGCTCCCGGACGAGGTGGGAGGAGATGGCGGCAAGCTCGGGGCGGGTGAAGAAGAAGAGGGTGTCGAGGCCGAAGTGGCTGAGGTTGGTCTCCGCCATCTCTCGCTCTGCCTCCATATCTCTCACGGAGCGGATGCCGCGGATGAGTATCGTCGCGCCCACCCGCCGGGCGTAGTGCGCTGTGAGCCCCTCGGAGGAGGTGACGGTGATGCGCGGCTCGTCGCGATAGAGCTCGGCGATCTGCTGCACCCGCACATCGGGTGCCGTGTCGTACTGCTTGCCGACATTGACCCCCACGAGGATGTGCAGCTCATCGACGACGCCAAGGGCGCGGCGGACGAGGTCATCGTGCCCTATCGTGTAGGGGTCAAAGGAGCCGGCGAAGACGCCGATGAGGGGCTTACTCATTAGATATCGTCGGTCTCAAGGTTGTCTACGATGAAGTCCTGCCGCTCGCGGCTATTGGTGCCCATGTAGAACTTTAGCAGCTCGGGGACGTTGTCCTCCTTCTTCATCACCACGGGGTCGAGCCGCATATTCTCCCCAATGAAGTTGCCAAACTCCTCCGGTTTGATCTCTCCGAGACCCTTAAATCGGGTGACGGAGGCACTCTTGCCGATCTTCTTCATCGCCTCATTGCGCTCCCGCTCGTCGTAGCAGTAGATGATCTCCTTGCCCTGGCGGTCTCGCACACGGAAGAGGGGTGTCTGGAGGATGAAGACGTGATTCTCGCGGATCAGCTCGGGGAAGAACTGGAGGAAAAAGGTGATGATCAGCAGGCGTATGTGCATCCCGTCCACATCGGCATCGGTGGCGACGATGACGCGATTGTAGCGGAGGTCCTCGAGCCCGTCCTCGATATTGAGAGCGGCCTGGAGGAGGTTGAATTCCTCATTCTCGTACACCACTTTCTTGGAGAGACCGTACGAGTTGAGTGGCTTGCCGCGGAGGGAGAAGACCGCCTGGTACTCGGGGTCTCGGCTCTGGGTGATGCTGCCGCTGGCGGAGAGTCCCTCGGTGATGAAGATCTCGGTACGCTCCGGGTCCTTGGCCTTGGGGTCATTGAAGTGGACGGTGCAGTCGCGGAGCTTCTTATTGTAGAGGGAGGCTTTCTTGACACGCTCCTTGGCTTTCTTGGAGATGCCCTGGAGGGCCTTCCGCTCCCGCTCGTTGTCGACCACCTTCTTCTGCAGGATCTCGGCGGTGTCGGGGTGCTTGTGGAGGTAGTTGTCGAGCTGTAGCTTGACGAAGTCGATGACAAACTTCTGGATCGAGATGCCGCCCTCGGAGATCTCGCGACTGCCGAGCTTGGTCTTGGTCTGCGACTCAAAGACCGGCTCCTGGATCCGGATGCTGATGGCGGCGGTGATGCCGGAGCGGATGTCGTTGTAGTCGTAGCTCTTGTCGAAAAACTCCTTCACCGTCTTGCCGATCGCCTCCTTGAAGGCGGAGAGGTGGGTCCCGCCGTGGAGGGTATTCTGCCCGTTGACAAAGGAGTAGTACTCCTCACCGTACTGGGTGGAGTGCGTGATCGCCACCTCGATGTCGTCGCCCTGCAGATGGATGATGGGGTAGAGCGGGGTGGAGGTCATATTGTCCTCGAGGAGGTCGAGAAGACCATTGCGGGAGATGAAGCGGGTGCCATTGAGGTGGATCGTCAGCCCCGGCTGTAGGTAGGTGTACATCCGGATCATGCTGTGGACGAACTCCTGCTGGTAGCGGTAGTTGCGGAAGATGTCCGGATCGGCGTAGTAGTCGACGAAGGTGCCGTCGTGCTCGCCGGGGGCGGGCAGTATGTCGCCCTCCTCGACGAGCTTCCCCCTCTCGAAGACGACCGTCTTCACCGTACCGTCGCGGTAAGAGGAGACCGCCATGCGGGTGGAGAGGGCATTGACCGCCTTGAGCCCGACGCCATTGAGCCCGACAGACTTCTTGAAGACCTCGTTGTCGTACTTGGCACCGGTATTCATCGTGCCTACGGCCTTGGCGAGGGAGCCCTGGGGGATGCCTCGCCCGTGGTCGCGGACGGTGACGTGGCGATGCTCCTCCTCGTCGATCGTGATGTAGATGTGCTTGCCGTACCCCATCGTGTACTCGTCGATGGAGTTGTCGATCACCTCCTTGAGGAGGACGTAGATGCCGTCGTCGGGAGCTGTGCCATCGCCCAGCTTGCCGATGTACATACCGGGACGGAGCCGGATGTGCTCCATCGGGTCGAGGGTGACGATCTTATCCTCCTGGTAGAGGGGGTCGGGTGTGGTAGGCAGGACGGTCTTCTCTTCTGCGTCGGTCATTTACCTATTCTCTCCTTCGTATTTCTTCATTTCCTCCACGGAGGTGCGGGGCATCAGCAGTCTATTGGGCTGATCCTCGTCTCTCTGCGCCTCCTCCTTTGCCCTCTTTGCGCGCCGTCTCTTGGCGAGCTCCTCGCCCCTCTCCGTCAGTGGAGTGACGTAGCAGCGGTGGGTCTTGTGGTGGATCTTGCGGAAGAAATTCCACTGCACCTGCACGTGGACATTGTGCTCCAGCTCCAGATTGGACTCGAGGAAGCGGACGCCATACTGCTGTACGACCGGGATCATGAGATCAAAGAGGAGCGCAATGAGTCCCTTGCCCTGATACTCCGGGTCAACGGCGATGAGCATCAGGTCCATCACCTCCGCCTTGCGGCTCTTGAGCGCCTTCATGATCGGGATGAAGCCAAAGGGCCAAAGCTTGCCCTGCGAGCGCTGCAGTGCCTTAGTGATCGAGGGCATGGCGACCCCGAAGCCGACGAGCTTCCCGTCAGAGACCTGTCGCACGAGCCCGATGAGGTCGGTATTGATCAGCGGGAGGAAGGTGTCGATGAGCTGCTGCGTCTCTGCCTTGGTGAGCACGCTGGCGCCATAAAGGTTGCTGTAGGTGCGATTGAAGAGGTCAAAGATGTCATCTGCATACTCCTCCACGAGACGCTTGCGATCGTGTACGATGAAGGCCTCAAGATTGTATCTCCGCCGGACGAGATCGGCCCCCTTGCGGTACCGCTCCGGGACGGTGTGCGGCGGGATGATCCGGAAGCCGAGCCAGTCGACGTCTTTCTCAAACCCCATACGATCCATATGCTTGGGGTAGTAGGGGTAATTGTAATTCTCGATGAAGGTGGCGACCTGGCTGAAGCCCTCGATCAGCATCCCCTCGCGGTCCATGTCGGTGAAGCCCAGCGGTCCTACCAGCTCATCGCAGGCGTAGTCATTGGCCCACTCCTTGACCGCGTCCATCAGGGCATCGACCACCTCTTCGTCGTCCTCGAAGTCAAAGAAGCCAAAGCGGGCGCGATTTTGGTGCCACCGCTCGTTGCAGTTGTGATTGATCATCCCGGCGATGCGCCCCACGATGCGGTCACCGCGGTAGGCGAGGTAGCAGACGTAGTCGCAGTGCTCAAGGGTGGGATTTTTGCCCTTGGTGAGGGTGTCCATGTCGCCGTCGATGAGCGGCGGGCAGTAGTAGGGACTCCCCTTGTAGAGACTCACAGGATACTCGACAAAGTCGCGCAGCATACTCTTGCTCGTCACGCGTACGATGCGCAGCTCGTGGGGGGTAGGCAGTACCTCTCCCTTGCTGATGCCGAGGAGCTTCCTGAGCCAACGACCTTGCCTGCTATTGTACACTTTCTTGATACCCATGATGTCTCTTGCTACTCTTGGTGCTGATGATAAGACCTCCACCCCACGACAAAGGTAATCAAAATTGCAATTCACAGCCCCTCTGCTGCTTGGTCAGGCGGGGGTGACGCTCCAGTGCTTTGCAGCAAAGCAAAACGCACCTCCTTGTGGTGGCCTCTTATCGGACGATTCGGACAAGTCGGACGAACCGTGAGGCACCCGAAGGGTGCTCGCTCCATAGGCTAGGCATCGGTCATCTGCGAAGCGGTGACCGATGTACCCAGACCCGCCCTACCCCCTCGACTCCTTGCGGGTCACCGAGCAGAGCCCTCCCCACGACCCCGCCAGGGCGTCGAACTTACGAGTCAGGCAATCAGTGCGACACCCTTGCGGGGTCGTTTGCGATGCCTGGTCCACGGGTCTTCGGGGCTGCGCCCCTCGACAGGTGGCTAGGAAGCGGGTACCCGCAAGGGGTGCTTCGTGATCGGGCGATCCTTATCCTCGGGGTTACAATGGGGGACAAGTAGGTAGATGGTATGATGGCACCCGCAAGGGGTGCTTCGCTCTCTACTCTTCATGGTAAGGAGAGTGGCTTTATGTGCGTCATCCCTGCTCGGTCCGGCGAATGGTGACGTACCTGTGGGGTCATCGCTCTTTAGCTATACCTCAAGACACAAGGTGGCTAAGAGTGCAGAAGAGGCGATTTTAGTCCGAAAGAGACACGGAGAGACTCTGTGAGACAACTCCTCCCCATAGGGGTGCTGTATTTGCACCGCTGAAACTTCCGGGCAGGCGAGGTGACCGCCACTTAGCCGGGGTGATCGGGGCAGCCTCTGCTCCTCTACCCCCCCCAGCTCTCCAGTGTAGGAGTTGGGTATCTCTTTGATCTGTAGTCAAGAAAACGCGGAAATATTTGGAGAATAAGAATTTATTACTACTTTTGTTTCGTGTTACCCCCGCAGGGGGTATAACAAGATATACCTGCATACTAAATTAATGAGTAAGAATACTGACATTGTTTCCAGTCTCATATCTCTTGGTTTATCTGAGAGAGAGGCCAAAGTCTATCGGGTGCTACTGGGAATAGAGGAGATCACCGCCTCTGCCATCCCGAAATTCGCCGACGTGCCGCGCACCAAAGTGTATGAAGTCCTTACTTCACTCCAGAAAAAAGGCTTCTGCAGAGAGAACACAGACGGAAATATACTGACTTATAGTGCTGTAGACCCCAAGCTGGCACTTGAGAGTCTTATGCGTCCTGAGCGAGAGCGACTCCGGGGTATGGAGGAGCTCAGTAGCACCTTGAAAGAGGAGATGGGCGAACTCTATAATAATAGTGCGACTCGGCTCGGTGACTATGAGTTTATTGAGATCCTGAAGGGGCATGCTGAGATCGTACATAGGTACAACGATCTTAGATCTAACGCTCGGGACGAGATCATAGAGATGAGCAAAGGGGATTATTTTATATCAGACGAAGAAGCCATCCATGAGGCTGATGCTAATGCAAAACTCATAGATAGAGGAGTTAGGCTTCAGGTCCTTTACGAGCGGTCTGAGATTGAACAATGCGGAAATAATTACTTTCACACAAAGAATCACGAGCTTGGTGTCTCGGCTCGTATGGTGGATGAGCTCCCGATTAAGATGTCTCTCTTTGGGGGTAATACCTTGATGCTCCCCCTCTCCGATCCCGCTATTCCGGAGCCAAATACTACGGCTCTGATCATTGAGCATCCCGAGCTGTACAAAACATTCAAGATGATGTTCCGTGTCTATTGGGATCAGGCGACGGAAATCGACTTTAGCGATCACGCAACTATATAGATGGTCAATGGACCTCGATCATATCACATAAACCCTCAAAACCTTTACAGTTATGAAATCAAAAATCTTATATGCTCTGGCGGTGATGCTGCCACTGCTCTGTATCCAGTCCTGCACTAATCCGATGCTGGACGACCTGCGTCGTCGACTGGATGATCACGAGTCAAGGCTCGCTAAGGTGGAGCAAAACACCGCAGTGGCCAACCAAGAAATCCAGGCTCTGAAGAGCCTGCTCTCTGCTCAGGCGGGCAAGAAGATGGTAGATAGCTACCGTCCCCTGGACGATGGTACCGGCTACCTGCTTACCTTTACCGATGGCACCACTATCAAGCTCCTTCATGGAAAGGACGGAAGCAGCTCTGCTGTAGGGGTCAAGGAGGACCCTGAGGATCATATCTACTACTGGACTCTCAATGGATCTTGGATGCTTGATCCTAATGGCAGGAAAATCCAAGCCCAGGGCTTAGATGGTGTAGCAGGTGTCACCCCTCTGCTCAGAGTGAGCCCAAAGGGGTACTGGGAGTACAGCTTAGATGGTAAGAGCTGGCATCTCATAACGACGGCTGACGGAGCACCTGTGAAGGCTACCGGTGGCACCAGCGAGAGCGGTCTTGACATAAAGGAGACCGACACTCATATCATCATTTACTTCAAAGGCCAGACCTTTATGATCCCCAAGGGCGGAGGAACAACAGGAGGTGGTACCACTACCCCACCGGAGACCAAGATAACGCTTAGCGAGCATACGAAGTCTCTCATCGTGGGGGAGCAATTCACCCTGATAGCAACCCTATCGCCCTCCACACTCTCGGCTGAGAGTGTCGTGTGGAGCAGCTCTAGCGAGAGGGTTGCTACTGTTGTAGGAGGCGTTGTGACAGCTGTTTCTGCCGGTGATGCTGAGATCAAAGCCACTATTGGGGGTGTCTCTGCTTCCTGCATGGTCACTGTTACTGCACCCCGGAAGGTGCTGACCTTTGAGCTCAAGGCGCATGATCTCCATGCCGTTACGGGTCTTTTTGACATAATCCCGTCCGAGTCTGATATGAGCTACTACGCTTCTGTGACTGATAAGGAAAACTGGGAAAAGAATGGAGGTGCAGAAGGGATATTTGAGTACGACAAGAGGTGGTTCAGCTCCTCGGGAGCAGAGTGGACTACAGTGCTCGGCAGTCAGATCTCGACTGGTGTGAAGAAGGATCTGCCATCCAAGGAGGTGGGTGCCACCACACTTACTCCGGATACGGAGTATGTCTTCTATGCCTACGGACTGACAGAAAAGGGCGAGAAGACGAGTGACGTCTCATTTATCACCTTCACGACGCCGAAACAGGTCAAGAAGGGACTCACATTTGAGATCAATGTAGAGGACATACTTACGAATGGCATCATAGCAACCGTGCAGCCCTCATCGGATGATCTACAGTATGTAGTAGCATTGGTGAGAGATAATTATGGCAAGTTTTACTCCAAGCGTGAGGATCTCAAGGAGAAGGGTGCGTGGAAGCTTATCCACGATGAGACCATCCTGACAAAGGGGAAGTACATCATCTCACCGGAGAGTAAGGATAGCTCCAAGTATGAGCGGATGCTACCGGGATTTCAGTACTGGATAGTGGTCTTTGGCTATGATGAGGATGGCATAACCTCCGAGGTGGTCTATTATCCCTTCACGACAAAGAAAAGAAGCTGATGGTTATGAATACGAATAGACATTTTTATCCTTTGCTTCTCGTACTCCTGCTGTTGTCTGGGTGTACGTCAGAGATCGTCCCGCCTGCCACTCTTGAGCTGGCGGACTACACCACCATTGACTTCCCGACACAGGGTGGTGAGAGGGAGGTAGCCGTGGAGACCAATCAGACTGAGTGGACAGCTGTCTCGGGGGCATCGTGGCTTCTCATCGATCAGAGAGCAAATACAGTGATCCTAAAAGCGGCTCCCAATAGTATGATAGAGCAGCGACAGACCTATGTGCTTGTTTCCACCGGAGGTCTGTCTCGGAGGATCGATGTTACTCAGATGGCTGAGAAGAGCACTCTCAATCTCACTGGTGAGGCTCTCCTGGTCCCCGACGGAGAAGGGGGCGCAAGAGAGGTCCGAGAGAGCCAGTTTGGTGGGACAGTCTCTCTTGATGTCCTGACAGAGGATCCTAACTGGTCCTGTGAGATTGCAGAAGGGGCTTCCTGGATCAAGGCAGACAAGGTCACCCTCGGTAGCAAGCTCCTCATTACTATAGCGGAGAATAGCGAAAGGGCCGCACGGATGGGGATTATTTTCGTCCGGACAAAGGATCAGTCCATTAAGCTCAATGTGCGGCAGGAGGGTACCCTCTACTATCTCCTCCCATTACTTACGCCTGAGTCTACTAAGGAGCAGGTGAAGGACTTTGAGGAGGCTCGTCACAGCCGAGTGGTGCAAAATGCGAGCTATCTCTCCGGTGGTGCACACACCTATCATACGGTGAGCCCTCTCTTCTACGAGATCAAGTATAGCTTTGATCGGCGCAATCTACGTGAGGTCGTCATGCAGTGTCAGACCGCTTCAGAGATGCTGGATGATGAGTTTACTAAGCTACTTGAGGCCGCCGGGTTTGAGTACAAGGCAGATAGTGGTATGGAGCGCGTCTTTATTAAGAAGGTGATCCATAACGGTACTACCTATGAGATCTTTGCTAATCTTGCTTATGGGCTACCCTCTGTAGAGCCAAAGGTGGTCTTCAATATTATGAAGAGGCAGCAGGGACCGATGCCTACATTTGACCACCTGCCAGACGGTATCGGAGAGATGAACCTCTCTCGTCAGCAGGTCCTGGCATGGGAGTCCACACATGGTGGTACCTACTCGGATAGGAACTCTAATCGCGAGGATGGATATTACTTCTTCGATGTACTGGACAAGACCTACATTGGTCGGGACTACCTCTTCAAGGATGATAAGTTGGTCAATATGAGGATCTTCACATACGATATCAGTAAGTTCTTCTACTCACCGGCAAGGGGGACATTCAAGATGACGGATGAATTTAAGGATCTGCTTCAGAGGGAGGGCTTCACTGAGACACGGCAAACCGGTGATATCTGGGAGCGTTTCTATATCAATCGTGCCAGGAAAATGGCGGTAAGTGCCCGCGTCACCTCCTTTGCCACCGTGCTCTCCGGTCAACCCCTTGTCGTGATGCTTTACATTCCATTTGAGGAAGATTAGAGTTATGAGTAAGTCTGATTTATTTCTTCCCTGTCTTGCCTTGCTCCTTATTGGTCTCTTCCCCTCTTGCACCACGCCTGAGTCAGGGTTGGAGCCGAAGGATCAGAGTGCGACCGAGGAGCCTGTAGAGGATGGGATCTCTCACGAGGCGATACGTATAGAGGTGACAGAGGAGCTCGCCAACGCCCTTGAGCACGGCACCCTACGTGCTGAAGATCCTAAGGTACAGGATTTTATGGATAGGCTTGGCGTGGTCAGTGTGACAAGGGTTTTTGATGAGGGCGAGGGGGCTTATCGAGAGCGCCGGAGGAGGGCAGGCCTTCATCTCTGGTACGATATTACGCTCTCTCCAGATGCTAAGCCGACATCCACAAGAGCTCTTCTGCGCGCTGTAGATGAGGCAAAGGAGATAGATGGTATCGTCTATGCTGAGGCAATACCAGTGATCTCTCTTCCATCCAGTAGTGTGATCCGATCGGCAGAGCCCGCCCGCTCAACTTTACGGTCTGACACAGGTGCTTCTACCATTCCTAACGATCCTCGTTTTGACGACCAGTGGTACCTCTACAATAGAGGGCAGGAGCCAGGCTTTGTACCCGGCTTTGACATTAATGTGCTTGACGCATGGAAAGAAGAGACTGGGAGCAATAAGGTAATCGTCGCCGTGCTTGACGAGGGTGTACAGGTAGATCACCCTGATCTGGTCGATAATATCTGGACCAACCCCTCCCCTAATCCTGAGATGAATGATCTCCATGGGTACAACTTTAGTAAGGAAAAGTCTGAGATAGACCCTGGTGATCATGGTACACACGTGGCGGGTGTCATAGCAGCCTCGCGCAATAACGGCGTCGGGATCGCAGGTGTTGCTGGAGGAGACGGGACTCGTGGCAGTGGTGTCAAGATCATGAGCTGTGAGATCATCTCGGACATTGCGAACCTCCGTGCTGCGCCCAATGCCTTTCCTTATGCAGCGGATCATGGTGCTGTGATCACCAACAATTCCTGGGGAATGGGTGGAGGTCCGGACCCGGATGCCATCCCTAAGTCCTATAAGGTGGCGATTGACTATTTTATCGACAACGCCGGGTGCGACCCTGTTACCGGAGAGCAGCTCCCCTCCTCTCCGATGAAGGGCGGAGTGGTCATCTTCTCTGCCGGTAACGATAATAAGGAGTATTACTATATGCCTCCGGCCTATAAGAGGGTCATCGCCGTCGGATCAAATGGTCCGACAGGAGTACGAGCCATTTACTCCAATCACGGAGATTGGGTAGACATATCTGCTCCCGGTGGAGACTATCGATTTGGTAACCCCACAGCATTTATCTTGAGTACTATTGCCGATGATCTCTATGGGTATATGCAGGGGACCTCTATGGCTGCGCCATTGGTGACCGGCGTGGCTGCCTTGATCGCATCTAAGTTTGGTGGCAAGGGCTTCACCAATGAGGAGCTTATGCATAGGCTGCTTCACTCCCTTCGGCCATACGACATAGAGGAGATCAATCCCCAGTACAGAGGGAAGCTGGGAGCAGGCTATATCGATGCCACTAAGGCACTCGCTATTGACCGGCACCTGCCACCTCAAGCCATACGGGAGGTCAAGGTTGATGATGGCTATGACTCGCTCACCATTCACTTCCCGGCAGTGACTGATGAGGATGACGGGACAGCACTCTCGTACAACCTCTATTATGGTGAGAAACCCTTCTCGGACGCCTCTCGGATGAGTGGCGGCAAGACCGTGGAGGTCAAGGCTGCTAAGTACAAGGCTGGGGATGAGGTGGTCTACACTCTGAAGGGCTTACTCCTTGACCACGCCTACTCACTGGCTCTTGTCCCGGTAGACAGATGGGACCACGAGGGGCAGCCGGTCTTCTTCAGCGCTCGTACACGAGCCAATCACAAGCCAATTGTCAAGGGAATACAGCCGGTCTTCCTTACTGATGCTACCCCTATTACACTAAGACTAAGCATATCAGATCCCGATGGGCACGACTGGACCTACCGGCTGTCAGGAGATGCGGAGGCTGCTATGTGTCATCGAGATGGAGATGCGCTAGAGATAACCTTCAGACGCCTCCGAGGAGAGGGACAGTACTCACTCATACTTGTCGTATCAGACGGATATGAGGAGACGATGGTTTCGATCCCCTACGAGATAGCACAGAATAAGTCTCCTCTCGTCGTAAAGGAGCCTTCGCTCATCCGCCTTAAGGGTCTGGGGGCATCCGTAGAGCTGGATCTGAGACAGTATTTTTCTGATCCGGAGGGTGATGCTGTCTCTTATGAGGTCAAGTCCTACTCTCCTCAGCTGATAGGTATTGATCTGAGTGGTTCGGTGCTTAAGCTCAAAGGGCTGGTGTTCGGGAAAGCTCATTTAGAGGTGACGGCAAAGGATGCCAAGGGAGCTCTTGTGAGGGTACCACTTAGAGTGGATATCGTACCGGACGAGCTAGCCTACAGAGTGTATCCTATCCCCTGCTATGATCACGTTGTGGTGGAGCTGTCTGAGGATATCTATTTAGCGAAGATTGCTCTGATCTCATCAGCCGGTCAAGAGGTACTTCAGCGGTATGTGACTGTCCGAGAGAATAGTGATAGGGTAGTCAGGATTGATACGTCTCACCTCGCTATAGGTCGCTACACCTTGGTGATCACAGCTGACAGCAAGACATATAGTAAGCCCATTGTGAAGAACTAAGTCTATGAAAAGAGTAATAAAGCATATGGTACGCAGTACTCGGATCCTCGCTGCCTGCTGTTTCATCACAACTTCTCTGTCGGCTACACTGGACGCACAGGAGAGCGTTTTTAGCTTTCCTTCAGAGAGTACCGATGTGGCAAGCATTGCTATGGGCGGAAACATTTCACTATCACCGAGTCAGCCACTCTACTCGCTCCCTACACTTTCTCTTAACGGCATCGAGAAGTGGTCTGCTTCCTATAGCGTGGTAGCGATACCATTAACTAAGAATGCCTCAGGAGCGACACATAGCTTTGCCGGATGCTACCGTATACGCAGAGGTCTTGACATTTCTCTCGGAGGGAGGGTAAGGAGAAGCTTACCTGTAGAACTGACAAGCGAGACCGGCAATGTGTTTGGGCATTTCACCCCTTCAGAGGGGAGTGTGGATCTCGCTGTCGCAATGGCGCTTAGCCGAAAGCTCAGTGGGTACATACGCGGCTCTTACCTTATGAGTAGTGTTGGCGTGACAGCACGAGGTGTAGCAGCCTCCGTCGGTGTTGCCTATGAGGATAACTTCCGACTGGCGGATGACCAAGTCGTCTATAGTACGATGGCTCTCTCGCTCGATAATGTCGGTCCTAAGCTCTCGTACAGAGGACGGACGTCAAGCGGCAGCACAGATGTGAGGGGCAAGGTCAGTCTCCCCTCTGCACTTGCGCTCCGAGCCGGTCTGCATACCGCACTGACCGATGACCACACTCTTGGCTTGGCTCTGTCCGGAGGGTATTTCTATCACCTCCGCCCCTACTATGGACTATATGGGGGCGTGGGTGGTGAGTATCTCTGGCGACAGATGCTCTCTCTACGCATAGGTGCCTCCGTGCAGATGAGGCATATGATCTATAGCGCAGGTGTCGGAGCTCACTACAAGGGTCTCTTCCTCCAGACAGCCTATACCTACAATCCTGATATGCAACAGAGAGGTACACTGTCTCTCGGTCTCTCCTATACTATCTGATCGCCATTATCACTGACGAGGCGTCCGTGGGGAGTAATGCTCTTTGCGGGCGTCTCTCTTTTATGCCTGCGGGGGAGTTGGTACCCTTGTTGGCAGATATGAATAATAAGTTTTTCTATACCGTCGGGTCTCTCGCCTGCCTGATCTCGCTCTTCCTGAGGGTGAGGGGCGACCGGCTGGACATGCCCGACGGCGGGCTGCCGTGGGTGATGCACCTGATGCACCTACTGATCTGTGGCATTGCCCTCTACTACGTCTACAAGCGCCTGATGGAGAGACCGCGGATCAGTCTCCTCGCAGTCGCGATGCCCTCGTATGGGGAAGCGTGGTAGTAATACCAAATAAAGAGGAGGGGGCAGAGTCTGTCATTACTCTGCCCCCTCCTCTATGAAGGGATCTATCGGCTGACCTCCGGGAGGAGGATTAGCTCAGAGGATTTAGATCACTCCTTGCCATCAGGCGTGTCCTTACTCGTCTGGTAGACGGTCCAGCCCTTATTGACAGCGATCATAAAGTCCGCATCCTTGGAGCCGGGGTTGTCATATGATTGGACGGTATACATCCAGTCGTAGTACTTCGGTACCGCTTGCTCCGCGGCAAACTTATTGTAGACGCCCTCGATCATATCCTTGTCGAGCTTACACCCACTGAAGCTGGCAACCATCAGCATTGGGTAGTTGCGGGCTGCCAACTGGAGACTGGAGAGGTCGGGATTGTCGCTCACGTCAAATCCATACATACCCGGGGCAAAGATCATCAGTCTCTTGAGCTTATTCCCGGCGAGGTAAATCTCCTGGAGCTCAATGGAGATAGGCAGCCGGACGGTCTCTATCTCGCAGTCGTAGGCACTCAAGTACTGGAGAGACTTATTATCGCTCACATCAAGTGTGGTGATCGGATTTTCATCGATCGTCAGCGACTCGAGTGCAGGATGATTGGAGGCATCAATGGCTGTGATGTCCTGCTTAGAAGCAGTCAGAGCTGTCACCTCTCCGTAGATGCGTATCGTCTGAGACCCCAGCTTGAAGGGGATTACCGATCCGCGTTTTTCATCGGTGAATGAGGTGACATACTCTCCACGCTCACGCTTGCCATCGTTATTGAGGTCGACCCACACATTGATACGCTCGCTCATAGGCGCATCGATATTGAGCTTAATCGTGTCGCCTACCGCCTTAGTGGTGGTGAGCTCGATGTAGGGCTGATCTGCGGGCAGAGGATTCTCTGGCTCCTCATCGAGGAGCTTCAGCTCGGTGCCATCCCACTCGGCGTAGAGGGCATAGGCCTTGCCTATCTCCAGTGCTGCCCTGGCGGGCTTGGACTGCTTGCTGAGGATCGCTGTGCGGGTAGTCGTGTCGTAGGCTGCCAATACCGTCTCAGGACACTCCTCTCCCGTGGGACGGAACCAGAATCCGCCATAGGAGATCTCACCGGGGGCTATGTCGTAGACCGGATAGGTGACCTCTGTGCGGATCATCACCGGCTTAGCCTCCTGATCAAGGATGTTGAGATAGGGGAGATCGGCATTTCCGGCAAAGGGGAGCGAGCCGGGCAGGTAGAAGGCCTTTGTCTCATCCTTGGGGAGCATAGCGAGACCGGAGATGCGGAAGGGCTTGTCAGAGCTATTCTTGATGACAACAGAGGCCATCGTCCCGAGGTGGATAAACTCCGCCTCCAGCTCTCGATCCTTGAGCGTGATGCCCTTGATCACTGCATACATAGGTGCGAGATCATCCTTATTGGATGAGGTCTCGGTCAGGGCATACATCGTATGAGCATCGACGCGTGTGAGGATCTTGCCGTCCCGGATCTTGACACCCTGTCCGATGACTGCGTAGAGGTCAAAGGGCTTTTTGATGTCAACGGACTGAGGCAGTGTAAAGTCCATCAGCGCCTCTAAGCCGTCTATCGTGACCAGTGACGGGGCGATACGCCCGCCATCGATAAGCATTCCCTCCTGACTGTATATGAGATGGATTGCGAATGCATCCTTATCCCACTTGAGGATGATGTCGTCGGAGTTGAGGTCCTTCACGATGGCTCTCAAGCCCGACTTGGTGGGATTAGAGACGTGAAGGGTAAAGGTGCGGTCGCCCTGTACGGGGTCAGGTGTCTCCGGAGTCCCGACGGTGTCTGCTGTGCAGGCTGCCATGCCCAGTAGGACAAGCAGTGAGAGGAGCGAGAGTGTAAGGCTAGTATGTTTCATAATCATAAAAGGTGTCTGTGGATGGTATGATCTATGCGTTACCACTTCTCTCCCTTAAATCCGGGGCGGAAGATGTAGTTGTCTCCCTTGAGGTGATCGATATCCACCTGCCAATTTTTCTTCATCGCCGGGGATATATCGATGCCGGAGGATCCGGGGTTTCCACCCACGAAGAGTCGGCCGGGAACATTACCGGGTACGGTGCAGAGATCGGAGATGACCTGCGTGAGAGCGGGGCTCTTCATATTATTGCCGATCACCTCGAGGTACCTCAGATCCTTGAGATGACCAATGCTGAGCTCCTCGAGTCCATTGCCTGAGAGCAGGAGCGTCTGGAGCTTAGTATTGGCTGTGAGGTCTATCTTGCCAAGGTTGCAGCCATTGGCATTGAGAGAGACGAGCTCGGTATTCTCACCAAACCCACCTGTCACAGCGGAGATATTGGAGTTGCTCATATCGAGCACCTTGAGCTTGGGGTAGCACCCGACAAGGAAAGGTATCGCCTGGAGCTGGAAGTTATTATCCGATACATTGAGGTACTCCAGATTGATCATGTCCTTGAGGAAGAATGCCACAAGACCATTGCTTGACAGGTCGACGTACTTGAGGCTCGTGTGATTGGACTCGATGACAGCAAAGATGCCACTCTCCGGTGCGGAGAGCATCGTCACCTTGCCATAGAGTACGACATTGGAGGAAGTCGCAGTGAGGGCAACCATCTTGTCCTGCTCCATGCCGAAGCGGGTGATCTTCTCGCCCTCATCCTTGATACCATTGCCATTGAGGTCGATCCAGACATTCTCCCTATCTGCCTCTGCAGCATCGACATTGAGGTAAATATCGCTGGTGCTACTGGCCATCCAGAGGTAGATGTAGGGCTTAGTATCATCGATGACCGGAATATCAATGTTCCAATCCTTAGCGAGAGCGATCTTGGGATCACAGGAGTCCTCTCCGGGATTGCGCTCGATCTTAAGGGTCTTGGGATTGACGTAGTCTGCCTTGACGTGGTGGATGTCGGGGAGGTCCTCCATCATCTGATCGAGAGCCTTACCATCCATCTCGTTCTTAGTCAGATCCAGCTGCGTCAGGTCTGACTGATCGTAGAGGCGCATGGAGGTGATGCCGGACTCGGGGAGCTTGATTGCCTGTGCCTTACCATAGATGGTGATAGTCTGGCTATCAACAGTCTTGGTGTACTCGCCAATGGCTATGTCTATCCCCTCACCCTCATCCTTGATACCATTGCCATTGAGGTCTACGAAAGCATTTTCGCGCTCGCGGAAGTCGAAGTAGGTGTAGAGGGTAATCTTGGATCCCTTCTCGAGGGTGGTGGTGAAGGTGATGCGAGGGTTCTTGGGCTGCACCTCGTCACCGCCCTTGGTCTTGAGGACTATCCCATCGTCAAGTATATCTCCGTAGACATGGTAGGCGTGTCCCACCTCAATGGGGCGGTCGTTAGAGAGACTGGCGGTGCTCACCATTCCCCTGTAGCTGACCCCATTCTTGTAGCAGAGACCCACGGAGCCGAAGGTAGCCCCCGGCCGGGGCAGGAACCAATTGACGTAGATGCCTTTGCCGTCCACAGGGATAGAGGCTGCGCGGATCGACTTGGGAGAGTATCCAGCGGGTGCCATGATGACCTCACCTGTGGCAAGATTGAGGAAGGGGTACATATTCTTTTTAGTCGTACGATCCCACTCAGAGGCGTAGGTCCATGGGGTCGCAGGAGGGAATGAGGCCGCGACATCTGTCAGGCAGACCTCTGCTTTATTGGCGACGGTCTCTTTGGTCCCCTTATTGGTCACGTGGATCACCTCATAGGCTCCGATGTGGCTGAAGGTCACATCGAGACCGGAGAGCTTAGCCTCAGAGACCGTCCAGTCCTTCAGGCAGAAGGAGACCGGTGGCCTCATATTCGTGAGGTCGTTGCCGTTGATGGGGGTTGCCTCCAGGTAGACCTGATCCTTGTCCATCACAAAGCTGTAGGGAAGATTTGTGCCATATCTAATGGCATCCTGGAGACCCGAGTAACCGATGATGGTCATCGGCTTAGTGATATCAATGTCCTCAGGAAGAGTAGCCTCGAAGACACACTTCTTGCCATCTGTACCGACATCGGTCGGCTTGGTGGTGAGGAAAATTGTCGTGTCGGCCTGTGAGACGAAGAGTAAGATCTTGTCCTTGGGCGTAAACTTGACGCTCAGGTCAAGCGATCCATCGATCTCCTCGACCATGGCACGGGTGACGGCATCGTCTACCGTGGCATGGAAGGTGAGCGTCCTCGGATCAGACGATGCTGTGTCGTCCTCCGGGCGGATCCCCTCCTGCTTGCACCCGAAGAGGAGGCAGAGGAGCGGGAGTAGTAGATATGTTATATGGTGGTATCTCATTGTATTATCTGATGATTCTGATCGGTGAGAGAGGAATTAGAGCTCATGACCGGGAATGTCCGGGATCGTCTCGTCTGTAACCACGACGGAGCATGAGGCAGAGAGGGTACTTCCCTTGACTGTCGCAGTGATCGTCGCCTTGCCATTCTTCACAGCAGTGATCTTGCCGGCATCGTCGACGGTGACAATGGCAGGATCAGACGACTTCCACACGAGGACTGGCATCAGTGCCTCCTCAGGATCAAGTACTACGGAGAGCTGCTTGGTGCCACCGGGCTTCAGTGTCACGCTCGCAGGATTGAGCACTATAGACTCGAGAGCCGGGGCAGTCACGGTCACCTTGATCGTGGCTTCGTGCTTCTTGTCCTTAGTAGCGAAGTGGATCGTGGTGGTACCCGGCTTCTTGCCCCAGATACAAGGTCTCTCCTTAAAGGTGGTGGGCTCGGCTATCTCCTTGTTGTCCGACCAGATGTCGATCTCCGCATTGTCGGCATTTTTAGGCAGGACGGTCAGCGTGTAGAAGTGGACATACCCTACCTCAATATTCATCTCTCGTGGCGTGACCTCGATGGTACGTACGGCTCTATCAGCAATAATAGTCACCTCGCAGGTGACACTCTGGTTGATCTTCTTGTCCGTTGCGGTAATCGTTGCCTTGCCGGCAGCCTTGCCGGTCACCTTGCCGGTCGCAGAGACTGTAGCGACGGCGGGGGCGGAGCTGACCCACTCGAGGGGCTCACCGGAGCCACCAGTAGTCTTGAGGATCGTGGCATCACCGACATTCATCTCGATGGTGGACTTTGCGATCGCCAAGGGTGGGGTCTTGACGGTGACTTCGCAGCTGAGTTTCTCCCCGGTGTCCGTGGAGGCTGTTACGGTCACCTTCCCGGGTGCTTCAGCTGTCACCTTCCCCTTACCATCGACTGTCGCAATGGAGGGGTCGGAGCTCTCCCAGGTCAGGCTTCTCTCCTTGGGATCGGTTACGGCAATCGTCTTCTCCTCCCCCGGAAATAGCTCAAGTGATGTCGGGCTGATGGAGAAGGAATTGGTCACCGTCACCTTTGCCGTAGCGGTCTCACCATTGGAGAGCGCTGCAGTAATCGTACACTCGCCGGGTGCCAGTGCCTTGACGATACCCTTATCGCTGACTGAAGCCACCTTGTCGTCTGATGTGGTCCAGGTGATGGTCTTGTCCTTCAGGGTCTCGGGACTCACTGTGGGGGTGAGGGTGAGCTCATCCCCTACGAGGAGACTTTTCTCTGTGATGTCCAGTGTGATGAAGCCTGCCTTGGGATCATAGATCGTGAGCGTAAAGCTGGAGCTCTTCCCACCCACGGTGACGGTAATGGTCACCTCGCCGGGCTTCAGGGCTGTGACGACACCGGTATCACTGACCGTGGCGATCGTGGGATCGGAGGAGGTCCAGGTGATGACATCGGCAGTGGCGTCGGTCGGAGTAATGGTCACGGAGAGCTTGAGTGTCTCACCTAAGGCCAGCTGATGTACTGCTCCATCGCTATTGACTTCTACGGACTGTACAGGGATGACCGGGTCCTCCTCTTCGCAGCATCCAAAGAGGAGCGCGCAGAGTGTCATAAGTGACAGCAGTAGGACGGTATGGCGTTTTTTCAACATAATATTCGATTTAGTGGTTACTTGATGACGACGACGTAGTCTTCTACCTCACCATTGAGCGTATTCTTCTGTGCTGAGGGTGCACCATCCAGAGACAAGTAGACGCGGATACGGTGCGATCCATCGGAGATGATCTCGGGGATCTGGATGACGCCCTCGACAGGACCGGAGACCTTCTCGTGCTGAGCCAAGATCTCGTAGTCTGCGAAGTAGCCATCATTATCTATGTCCATCCAGATGCTGATCCATGCCGGCTTCACGTCTGCGGTAAAGGTGGGATTGATCAGGTAGGTGATCCCCTTGCTCCGGTCAGCCGGGATGATACGATCCGGGAAGCAGGTGTACGACTCGGGACCGGAAGAGGTCTCCCTCCCATTGAAGCGGGTGAAGCTGAGGAAGGCGTAGAGCTGTGACAGACCATAGGCGGGGGAGTAGACGACCTCCTCGGTCTCCTCTTCCTCATCCCCGGGGACCGGATTGGTGTCATCGCCAGTGGCTGTGAGTGGTGGCTGGAAGTTCATCATCATATGCTGATACTTGCTAAAGCCACCACCGGTACCGCCACCGGTGCCGAGGTCATCAGGATTAAGCGCATCGATGCGGAACCATCCATCGGAGGTGCCACCCCAGCCCCAATTGACGTGGAAGAAGTCCTGGTCGGTGTATCCATCGAGGACGAAGGCGTGACCGCCACCATCTCCCTGACCACCATAGAGCACCGGACGTCCCTTGTCGATCTCCCCCTTGACGCCTACGATCCACTCAGCAGCCCGAGTGTTTCCTCTCTGCTGGACGTACATATCCTTGGGGTAGCCATAGTGGCGTGCGAGGGCACTCGGCACGTCTGTCATGACGGCACCGCTCTCCGGACCAAAGTTCATATTCATCGACATAGCCAGCCCGAAGAAGAACTTCTCCAGCATCGGGTTTCGCTCACTATTGATATTGGGCATCGCGTCCCAGTGGATCTTATAATCGTAGTCGTGGTGGATCGGGCCGAGATTTTTGTCCGTGTAGCTGTAGGAGCCCATGGCCTCAGAGGGGTAGGACCAAAACTTCATCACCTGACCAGTCGCGAGGGCGAGACAGCCGATGGCGTAGCCTCGCGGGAGGAGACCACCGGTGAACTCATCCTGGTTCCATCTGGTGCGTAGCATCATCGGCACCACGACATGCCCCATACCGGGGACCTCCTCACCCTCCTTGTATCGAGGATCGTCCTTTTCGGGATCATTAGCGGTGAGAGCCACTCTCGCCTCCCTGATCTGGTCGGAGAGTACGGAGAGGAAGGAGCGCATATTGCGATTGTCCTTGCTGAAGTTATTTTGTAGCGAGAAGCCCAGCACCGGGCTGGCCAGTCTTGTGGCGGAGACGATCACAAAGCCCCCCTTGTCGAGCTCATAGACGTAGTAGGCCGGTTGCTGATCTGTCTCCTTTTTCTCTGTGAGGGACAGGTCGTCAAGCAACAGTGAGATCCGTGAGTCTGTGAGGGCTCTGAGGCCCGTGCTCTGGATGAATGACTCCGCCACTTGACGGGCATCCGCCTCTGAGACGAAGTAGGGGTCTTCAGTGACCACATCCTCTGGAGGGGTCGGTGACTGCATCTGCTGGGAGCAGCTGCACACCAATACGGTGGCGATCGTGATGGTCGCCATCCTTAGTAAGGTAGAGAAGTGTTTGACCATGTTATGAAATGTAGATTAAGGTGTATGTCCTATGTGATTATGGTTGCTCGCTATGGGCCCCTTTGGGCACCTCACAAATCTATAGACAATTTAAGTGAAGTCAAACAAAGATCCTCAAATGCGGGTCTAATCTTCTTAATTTCCCGTCAATATGTCTACTCTTTTTACTATAATGCTATCTCCGACTGGCAATTTGAGTCAGTTGACTTCCTAATATAACTTAGAATCAAGGTGTGGATTTTCTAATTAGAAGGGTTCATACGCCTTGTGGATCATCCTATGAGCGATCTCTCTTTATTTTGATAGCAAAGAGACTTTCGTCAGTAGGTAGGGAGTTGGTACCTTTGTTGGCAGATATGAATAATAAGTTTTTCTACACTGTCGGGTCGCTCGCCTGCTTGATCTCACTCTTCCTGAGGGTGAGGGGCGACCGGCTGGATATGCCCGACGGCGGGCTGCCGTGGGTGATGCACCTGATGCACCTACTGATCTGTGGCATTGCCCTCTACTACGTCTACAAGCGCCTGATGGAGAGACCGCGGATCAGTCTCCT
>NZ_UQJH01000017.1 GCF_900541275.1 uncultured Porphyromonas sp. | reverse complement strand
CCCCTCGGGCGGTGATGTGAGTGCAAAGGTACGAAAGTTTTTCATTCCTGCAAGCGGCCTGGAAAATTCTTTTTCCTGATCCGCTCACCCCGACCTCTGCCGGAGCCTCAGGAGCGTACCCCTCTCGGCTTTGCGAGTGCAAAGGTACAACATTTCTCACTTCCTGCAAGCCCTCTCTCGCATTTGCCATCAAAATTGATGCGCTACACACCTGTATCGTCTTGATTTACAGATAGAAAAAATCCGAAAAGAAATTCACTCAATCTGATCATCTCGCTTGGGCACACGAGATAGGGCTTGGGTTATGTCCTTTATGTGACACCGAGAATAGTCCCTTCAGCCAAGAAACAAAGAGGCGTGGAGGGCAAAAAAAGGACTATGGCTATGGATCTCGCTATCTGATGTAGCGGTCAAAGACGGCCTTGTAGCCATCGACCATGCGGCTCCAGGAGAAGTGGTCGGTGGTGTAGGACTGCCCCCTCCTGCCCCACTCCGCCAGCTCCTGCTGTGGCATCGAGAGGAGCTCGCGGATCTTGGCGACCCAGCAGTCGGGATCCTCGGGAGGAAGGAGGGTGCCATTGGCGCCCTCGATCACCGCCTCGGTGATGCCCTCTATGCCGGAGGCTACGACCCAGGTTCCCCGCACACTTGCCTCGAGAGCGACGAGGCCAAACCCCTCCTGGTCCCCCTCGACAGGGATATTGGGCATCACGAAGAGGTCCGCCAGCGAGTAGAGCGCCATAAGGTCCTCAAAGGAGACCCGCCCCAGGTGATAGACGCCGGGGGTCGTCTCCAGCAGCTCGTCCAGCTCTGCCTCATCGGTGGGTGCCCCGAGGAAGAGTCGCAGGTCATTCCATGGTATGTACCGTGTCACGGACTGCATGAAGGACTGCTCCTGCCGCCGAGGTCCGGTCATCAGCAGCACCACATCGGGTCCGAGAGAGGGTAACACATTCTTGATAAACCACGAGAAGCCCTTCCGCCTCACCGAGCGACCACTGGCGATGATCACCCGCTTGCCACGCACGTCTACCCCTCGCGACAGCAGCTCCTCGATGATCTCCTCCCGGCGATCAGGCTTATCCGCCAGCGACACATCGACGCCATTTGGCACCGTATAGGTGTGCTCGGGGTCAAATCCTCGCTTGAGACACTGCTGGCGGGTGTACTCGCTGACACAGATCGACGCACTGTACTGCTCCAGCTTGGGGATGAGCTTATCCTGATAGAAGTCCAGCGGGAAGGTGACGTCAAGCCCGTGATAAGTGACGACGACAGGGATGTCGAGCTCCTTCTGCATCCAGAGCGAGGCGGAGGCCATCGCCCCGTCATTGAGGTGGATCAACCGTATCTCGGGATGGCTCTCGAGGCACTCCATGATGTGTCGCTTGAGCGCGGCGAGCCAGACCACCTTGGGTTGATCTCCTTTCTTATAGGTAAAGGAGTGGACCTTATAGTAGGTCTTGAGCCCCTTGATGAGCTCATAGCTCTGCCGCTCCATCCCTCCGGTGGAGGGGGGATACTTATGCGAGATACAAAGGATCTCAGGCTTCATTCCGATCATGGGATGTCAGAGTAGTTCATGGTAAAAATAGGTCTACTCCCCACTCCGCACTGCCGGATGACGGCGATAGACCACGAGCGAGGCGATCCCCGCCACTCCGAGCCAGAAGAGCTGACGCCCTCGCCTCATAAGCGAGGCAGCGAGCCACACCTCGTTGCTCTGCACACCGATGAGGTCGAGCATCACCTTATTCCCGTACTCCTCGATACCCAGCTGTCCGGGGATGACCGAGCCGAGGGTCTTGAAGATCCCCACGCCCATCTCCACGGCTATGGCGTCCATCACCGTGACGTGGAGCCCCAGTGTGGTAAAAATGACGAAAAACTCCATTGCTCCGAAGACCCAGTGGACCATACAGAGCCCAAGCGTGAGGCAAAAGCGACGCTTGTGTCGGTGAAAGAACCGTGCCGCCTCGAGATTGGCAGCGTAGGTCTTGCGGATCCGCTCCTCGGAGAGGAGAGACCAGTGCGTCCACCGAGCAAGGCTGTCCACCGTCCGGCCGATCAGCAACCGCGGATGGACGAGCATGCGGAAGAGACCATAAAAGATAAAGGCCATCACCGCCACCGTGCCGAGAGCGACCAGTACGCCCTGCGTCCCACGGATCGAACTCCCCATCAGGATATAGAAGACTGACACGATCGTCATCAGGACATTGGCAAGGATCACTAGCCCCCTATGGGTGAGGACGGAGCTAAGGGCGTGCTCGACAGAGATCCCGTCGCGCCGCATCAGCATCACCTTCACCGTCTCACCGGCAACCACGCCGGTGGGGTTGAAAGGCGCGAGCATGTCACCTATCAGTCGGTAGATAAAGAGCCTCCAGAAGGGCAGGCTCCGCTCCCCGCCGACGCTGAGACAGAGATTCCACGCAGCATTAGATGCCGCATAGGAGATAAAGGACATCAGGACGACTAAGGGGAGCATCACCGGAGTCTTTCGGAGCAGGTCCCCCAGCGCAGAGAAGTCCACCGAGGCGACGAAGCGGACGACCAGCACCATCACCACCACGAGGAGACTCCAGGTGACGACTTTGATGATCCGCTTGGACTTCGCTTCGCCTCGGGGCAAAGGCTTCTTTCTATTGGACATATCCCTTGATCCTGCTCTGCTTCTTTGGTTGGGAGCGTGCAATAATACACTATTTTCCTGATATAGTCATACACTAATGCGCATCAGCATCTTGCAGCAGGGTCGGGGATGGTTGACCATTAGTGAGTAGTCTCACATCGGATGACTCTCGGAGAAACACTTAATTCTGAAAAGGTCTGAATCTGTAACGACAAAGAAACCAATTTGTCATAAGAAAAAGCTAACTTTGGGGCATTAAGTCACCAGAAAACATCACTCAGCATAGTACTGCTATGTCGTCATTCAGTCGTCAAGCCATCCTGCTGCTCGGCATCCTCCTTCTCCTTCCCTTGGTCGCCCTCGGGCAGGGGACCGTCAGGGGTAGGATCACGAGCGCCAACCCCAATGCACCCATCACCGCCGCCACGATCCTTGTTCGGGGGACAGACCCACTGGTCTACACCACGATGGGAGAGGACGGGACCTTTGAGCTCCGTGCACCCATCGGGCGCCAGACGATCGAGGTGCGGAGCATCGGCTTCCTGAGCCGCGAGCTGTCGGTCACCGTGATGCCGACCAAGGAGACGGTCCTCGATGTAGAGCTGGAGCCCCTGGATGTCGTGCTGGGTGAGGTGGTGGTCTCCGCTCCCTACGACAAGAGCAAGACGCTCGACCCGCTGAGCTTCGCCGGGGGGCGGAGCTTCAGCACCGATGAGACCTACCGCTTTGCCTCCTCGCTCGGAGACCCGGCACGTATGGTGCGGAGCTTTGCCGGCGTCATGCCCGCCAACGACAGCCGCAATGACATCATCATCCGTGGCAATAGCCCCATAGGCCTGCAGTGGGTCCTCGATGGCATCGAGGTGCCCAATCTCAATCATTTCAATGCCGGCATCGGTCTCACTGGCGGGCAGGTCTCGATGATCAATACCAACCTGCTGACCAACTCTGACTTCCACCTCAGCGCCTGGCCGGCCCCCTTCGGCAACGCCCTCTCTGGCATCTTTGACCTGACGATGCGCCCCGGCAACACCGCACACCACGAGGGCTGGCTGCAGACAGGCTACGGTGGTCTGGAGCTGGGACTCGAGGGACCAATCCCTGTAGGGAGCGAGTCCAATTACCTCATCTCCTACCGTTACTCCGTTCCGCGGATCATGAGCGGACTGAAGCTGATGAAGCTCCCCGCCGTGCCGGAGTATCAGGACCTGACGGCCAAGGTCACCCTCCACGCCGACGACCGGCACAGTCTCTCCCTCATGACTCTCTGGGGGAAGAGCTTCATCAAGATCGACACAGAGAAAATGGTGTCAGAGAAAGACGCTATGATCGACATCGAGGATGAGGGGGCGCTCGACAGCTACAATCAGCTCATCGACGAGGGCAGTAGCAATCTCATCATCGGCCTCACCCACGATGCCCGGTGGAGCAAGCAGGTGCAGCAGCGCACTACCCTCTCCCTCGTCCGTACGACCCTTGACCTCGATGTCAGGAAGCAACTCAAGGAGAATGGTGAGCTGACGGACAACTACGAGCGGGTGATGAAGGACACCTCCAAGGAGATCAAGTACTCCCTCCACACCGATCTCACCTGGCACCCCGACCTCTCCTCTCTCGTGGTGGCGGGAGCGACAGGAGATATCTATCAGGTGGACTACCACGCTGACATACCGATAGCAACGGATGCGGGCACGGTAAGCGAGAAGGGGCGATTTGGTGTGGTGCGTCTCTATGGTCAGTACCGCTACAAGCCCTCCCAGCGCTGGGCTCTCACCGCAGGTCTCCACGGCATGATGACTACACTCAATATATATAAGACTCTCGAGCCACGCTTGGGACTTATGTACGAGCCGGCGCCGTCCCATATCCTCGGACTGGCGGGAGGGCTCTACAGCCAGCTCCAGCCGAGGACCTTCTACTTCGCCCGCATACCAGGTTCGGACGAGGAGACCAATAGGGACCTTAAGCCGTCTCGTGCCTGGCATGCGGACGCCTACTACGACTGGGCCTTTGCCCCCGACTGGCACCTCAAGGTGGAGGGCTACTACCAGCACCTCTTTGACATCCCGGTGCAGCAGGACCCCACCTCCGCCTGGAGTATGCTCAATGTCGGCGTCTCGGATGACAACTGCATCGTCCCCCTGCCAAGTCTTGTCAATCGCGGAACCGGGCGAAACGTCGGCGTGGAGCTGACGCTGGAGAAATTTATCTCCAAGAATTACTACCTCCTCACCAATGCGACCCTCTTCAGCTCCACCTACACCACCGGCTCCTCCTCCAAGCGGTGGCACACGGCGATGGACAGCGGGTACATCCTCAACCTCACCGGCGGCGGTGAGTACGCCCTCAGCGAGTCGTGGACACTCACGGCAGACCTCAAGAGTACCGTCGCCGGAGGTATGCGCTACACGCCACTCCTGAGGGAGCAGTCTGCAGCCCAGAAGCGCCCCGTCCTCGATGCTGAGCAGAGTAACACCCTCCGGATGAAGCCCTACTTCCGGACCGATATTAAGCTGGGCTTCCGCCACCCGGGAAGACGGATCACGGAGGAGTATGGCCTCGACCTGCAGAATGTCACCAACTACCGCAACGTCATGGCCATGACCTACAACGAGCGGACCAACGACTACACGGCGATGCGGCTCCAGGGCTTCGCCATTATGGCGACCTGGCGCATCAGCTTCACCGTCCGCTGAGCGGCTGCACGGACCGCATCGCGAGAGCCTGACTGTCAGCACGTGGGGGTCCTCCGGATCTAATACCGATATTAGAGTCATCTAATACCGATATTAGGCTTTTCTAATACCGATATTAGATGACTCTAATATCGGTATTAGAAAAGAGCGGTCTGGGATAGGATTGTTGCCTACCTTTGTCGTGAGAGGAGCCGATCGTCTATGTCATCACCTCTCCCGGCTACATACCAACCACTGAACAAGCACTATCCCATGAAGAGAAACCTTATCCTCAGACTATCCCTCGGACTGATCGTCCTCTCCTCACTGCTCTCCTGCAAGGACGGGAGCCGCGAGCCGATCGATATGCACGAGCCGGAAGGGGTCAGGGATACACACGTGGCGATCCGGCTGGAGGACTGGATGGGGAAGCCAGTTATGAACGATGCCCTGGTCAGAGATCTGATGATCTTTGATACCGAGCGAGGCGGCAACCGGATCCCCTACTCCTTTGTCACCAAGGGAAATGACTGCTACATCAACTTCATGGCACCCATTCCCTCCTCCGTGATGAAGGGAGAGAGAAAGGGGACCGTCAAGTCACGGATCAAGATTGCCTACAAGACTCAGAGCATTCCCCTCGAGTGCACCATGACCTTCGCTCACGGACGGGAGGGATACATTATGGACAGCGTCTTCGTGCTGCAGAGCATACGGATCGGCGACAAGATCATCAAGCGTCCGGACAGGGGTCCTCTCCTCATCACACTGAGACTGGACTTCAAGGAGGAGAGGGTGGAAGTGATAGCGAAGTAGGTCTATCGGCACCGGCAAGAGAGAGAGGAGTCGGAGAGAGCGTTTCGCCCTCTCCGACTCCTTTGCGGATGAAAGAGTGGCGAAATTGCTATATTTGTACTCACAGATATAGTAAGATAGAATAGATACTGAGCTATGGATAATAAGGTAGATGTCCTGCTGGGACTGCAGTGGGGCGATGAGGGAAAGGGAAAGGTGGTCGATGTGCTGACCCCCCATTATGATATCGTCGGACGCTTCCAGGGCGGCCCCAATGCCGGTCACACGCTGGAGATCGAGGGCAAGACCCACGTCCTGAGATCTGTGCCGTCGGGAGTCTTCCAGAGCGGGTCTGTCAATATCATCGGTAACGGTGTGGTGCTCGACCCAATCCTCTTCGCCAAGGAGGCCGAGGAGCTGGAGGAGGCCGGCGTGGTGCTCCACGAGCGGCTGCGCATTGCTCGCAAGACCCACCTCATACTGCCGACCCATCGTCTCCTCGATGCTGCCAATGAGCAGGCCAAGGGAAGCACAAAGATCGGTACCACCGGCAAGGGCATCGGACCGACCTACACCGATAAGATCAGTCGCAACGGACTTCGCGTCGGCGACATCGAGACCCCTGACTTCCGCGCCAAGTACGAGGCTCATCGGGAGCGTCATCGCCGCATGCTGTGCGACCTGCTGGGTCACGACCCTCTCCAGGAGGCCTCCTTTGCTGAGCTGGAGAGAGAGTTCTTCGACGCGATTGAGAAGCTGAGAGCCTACAAGCTGATCAACTGCGAGTACTTTGTCAATGACGCCCTCCGCGAGGGCAAGCATGTGCTCGCCGAGGGGGCGCAGGGCAGTCTGCTGGACATCGACTACGGCTCCTACCCCTTCGTCACCTCCTCCACCACGATCGCCTCGGGCTGCTGTGCCGGCTTCGGTGTGGCACCGTCCCGGATCGGTCGGGTATTTGGGATCTTCAAGGCCTACTGCACTCGCGTCGGCGAGGGGCCCTTCCCGACAGAGCTCTTCGATGAGACCGGGGACGAGATGAGCCGCGTGGGACACGAGTACGGCGCGGTCACCGGACGGAAGCGCCGCTGTGGCTGGATCGATCTCGTGACGCTCAAGTACACCACCATGCTCAGCGGTGTCACCGACCTGATCATGACCAAGGGCGACGTGCTGGGAGGCTTCGAGGAGATCAAGGTCTGCACGAAGTACCGGGTCAATGGGAAGGAGACGACGGAGTACCCCTTTGACATCAATGCCGAGATCGAGCCGATCTACACCACCCTGCCCGGCTGGAAGTGCGACCTCACTGGCATCACCCGAGCTGAGGATCTACCGGAGGCCTTCACCTCCTTCATGCGCTTCATCGAGAGGGAGTTGGGGGCACCCATCTCCATCGTCTCTGTCGGTCCGGACCGCAAGCAGACCATCATCCTGAGAGAGATCTGATCGACCATGACCGGCTCCACAAGCACACTCCTCTGGATCCTCCTCTTCGTGGTGATGATCGTCGGGATGATCATCCAGAGGAGCCTGACGTCAAAATTCCGCAAGTACAGCAAGATCCCCCTCCACGACGGACTCACCGGCAAGGAGGTGGCTGAGAAGATGCTTCGCGAGAGTGGCATCACCGATGTGGAGGTGCGCCCGACGCAAGGGATGCTGACAGACTTCTACAACCCCGGCGACCGGACGATCAACCTCAGCGAGGGGGTCTACTCCTCAAGGAGCGTCGCCGCCGCTGCCGTAGCGGCACACGAGACTGGGCATGCCCTGCAGCACCACGTGGGGTACAGCATGCTCCGCCTGCGGACAGCTCTGGTACCTGTGGTCACCTTCTCCTCCAATATCCTCAGCATCGTGCTGCTTGCCGGGCTGCTATTAGTGCGGGTCTTCCCCCAGCTGCTCCTCTTCGGGATCATCCTCTTTGCCGCGACGACGCTCTTCAGCTTCGTCACCCTGCCTGTGGAGATCGATGCGAGTAGACGCGCTCTCGGCTGGCTGGAGCGAAGCGGGGTAACTGGTCCTGAGGACCACAAGTACGCCGTCAGTGCGCTACGTAGCGCCGCCTACACCTACGTGATTGCGGCAGTAGGATCGCTTGCAACTCTGCTTTACTACATATCGATATATAGCGGTAGTAGGAGGTGAAAAAAGTATTTCTCCCCCGGATGTGCTTTGTTTTCTCAATAAAAAGAGTACATTTGTGGACAAGTCCGTAGCTTCGACTGCGGAGGAGTATGACGAAACCAACAAAAAACTCTATAACTTACAAGTAGCATGAGCAATAACATGAACGTCGAGGACCGTCAGGTCAAGAAGACTAAGCGTGCTGACCTTGAGAAAAACAAGGGCACGTACTTCTTGATGGGCTTGCTCGTCTCCCTGGGTCTCGTGTTTGTAGCCTTTGAGTGGGGTACACACGACGTCAAGGTGGACGATGTACAGTCTGACGCAGTCATCGAGGAAGTCGAGGACATTATGATCACGCCACCCGACGAGACCCCTCCCCCACCCCCCGAGCCCGAGGAGGCTCCGGTGAATGTGGAGATCCTCCAGGTCGTCGAGGATGACGTCAAGGTTGCCGATGTGGAGATCGCCTCTGTGGACGACTCCTTCGACAAGCTGCAGCAGACCTTTACTCCGCCGGCACCTGCACAGCAGGGTCGTAAGCAGGAGAAGGTAGAGGAGGAGCAGATCTTCGAGTTCCTCGAGGAGATGCCAGAGTTCCCCGGCGGTCAGACCGCTATGCTGAAGTGGCTCAATGACCACGTGAAGTATCCTGCCATCGCCGCTGAGAATAACATCCAGGGCAAGGTAATGGTCAGCTTCGTCGTGGAGCGCGACGGCTCTGTCTCCAATGTAAAGATTGCCCGCGGTGTAGACCCCTCTCTTGATAAGGAGGCCGTCCGCGTCGTGGAGTCTATGCCGAAGTGGAAGCCCGGTATGCAGACTGGTAAGCCGGTTCGCTGCCGCTTCAATCTCCCTGTGACCTTCAAGCTTCGCTAATCCAAGACTCTACCATGTCAGTCCTTGCCCTCAGACCGCAGAGCAGCACGCTCAATCGCTGGTGGTGGCTCCGATATACGACTGTATACCGGAGCAGGACTGCTGATGTCTCTATAGGTATGATCTAAGAGACTCATAGGGACGGGAGAGAAATCCCGATACCATACAAGAGCAGGAGACATCCGGTACGCCGGTTGTCTCCTGCTCCTTTATTTTACATCCATATCAGCGGGACCTTGCATCCCTTTCGTCGCTGCAAGATCCTATCCCGAGACACATTTTTTTCCATACATCATGAAGCAAAAGAAAATCATCCTCCCCGAGAGCGAGATCCCCACAGAGTGGTACAATATCCAGGCTGAGATGCCCACCAAGCCACTCCCCATGCTCGACCCGAAGAGCCTCCGACCGATCACCGCCGAGGACCTCTACCCGATATTTGTCGAGGAGTCGGCCAGGCAAGAGCTCAATCAGCGAGACGCCTGGATAGCAATACCGGAGAAGGTGAGAGAGAAGTACCGGATGTACCGAAGCACGCCACTCGTACGCGCCTACGAGCTGGAGCGGGCACTGGACACGCCGGCGCACATTTACTTCAAGGACGAGGGTGGCAGTCCCTGCGGCTCGCACAAGCTCAATAGCGCCCTCGCCCAGGCCTACTATGCCAAGGAGCAGGGCATCACCAACGTCACCACTGAGACCGGTGCCGGTCAGTGGGGCAGCGCCCTCTCGCTGGCGAGTAGGATCTACGGACTGGAGTGCGCCATCTATCAGGTACGAGTGAGCTACGAGCAGAAGCCCTCACGCCGGACAATGATGCAGGTCTACGGCGCTCAGCTCACCCCCTCGCCCAGCATGAGCACCCGGGCGGGGAAGGATGTGCTGACGCGAGACCCCGACAACCCCGGCTCCCTCGGCATGGCGATCTCCGAGGCGATAGAGCTGGCACGCACCACACCCAATACCAAGTACCTCCTCGGGTCGGTGATGAACCATGTGGGACTGCACCAGACGGTCATCGGGCTGGAGGCGGAGCGACAGATGGCGCTGGCAGGAGAGCGGCCGGACGTGGTGATCGCCTGCTTCGGTGGCGGCTCCAACTTCAGCGGGATGATCTTCCCCTTCCTTCGCCACACCCTCCGCAACGGCGCCACCACCCGCTACGTGGCCGTGGAGCCGAGCTCCTGCCCCAAGCTCACGCGAGGGCGCTTCGCCTACGACTATGGTGACGAGGCGGGCTACACGCCGCTCATCCCGATGTACACGCTGGGGCATAGCTTCGTCCCCTCAGCCATCCACGCCGGAGGACTGCGCTACCACGGCGGTGGGTCAGCCTTCTCGCAGCTGCTCAGGGACGACTACATAGAGGCGATGGATGTGGATCAGATAGAGAGCTTCCGTGCCGGCATGCTCTTTGCCCGGACGGAGGGGATCATCCCCGCCCCCGAGAGCTGCCACGCCATCGCAGGAGCGATCCGCGAGGCGGAGCGGTGCAAGAGGGATGGGAAGGCTGAGACGATCCTCTTCTGCCTCTCGGGCCACGGTCAGCTCGAGATATCCGCCTACGAGCAGTACATCCGCCACACGCTCACCGGTGGCTCGCCCACCGATGAGGAGTTGCGCGCCGGGCTGAGGGATCTCCCCGAGGTGCCGGCGGATGCGATCGACTGACGGGACAATTGGGATAAAAAAAGGGGGGCTGTACCGGATACCCGGCACAGCCCCCCTTTGTATCGTGGTCTATAGGGTCACTCCATGGTCAGGTCCTCATCGCGAAAGAAGTGACGCATCATCGTGACGTCCTGAGTCTTCCAGGCGACATACGGCTCACTGATATGGAGGAGGTAGCTCCTGACAGCCGATGAGAAGACCTTAGTAGCGAGCTTCTGAATGCCTGGGATATGGCGACTGAGCTGGTAGTAGTAGTCTGCCAGTGTGTCGGTGCGGAAGTGGACAATGTCCTCCAGATCCTTCCCGTCAGCGAAGTAGCCGCAGTGGAAGTTTTTCGTAGCAAAAGCCCTGCTCGGGAAGTCAAAGTCGCCCAGCCCGTAGATCTTGAAGTTTCGGGTCAGGAACTCCCGGTAGGTGGTGGTGCACTCCTTCCCACCCCCGAGATTGAAGGTGCGCCCATCGAGCTCATCTAAGTGATCCAGAGCATTGACAAAGGCGCGGGCGGTGTCGGCCGGGGTGCAGATCTCCAGCGTCGTATCGAGCGGCATGTGAAACATAATCCCGGACATCGTGTGATTCTCAGCACCCATAATAGCACTGAGACGGAAGATGGTGTATCGTAGCCCCGACTCCCGGATCAGCTGCTCCATAGCGAGCTTAGTCTGGGCGTAGTGGTCCCCCTCGGAGGGCTGGACGGGGTCGGTGACCCGGATCATGGGGTCCTCGACCCGATCACCGTAGACCGAGACGCTGGAGGCCATAGCGATGAAAGCCTCCGGTGCATGAGCCCTCAATACCTGCAGGAGGTTATTGGTTCCCTCGACATTGATCTTATTGGCGAGGTCAGGATTCAGATCCGCAGCCGGAGGGATGATCGCAGCGAGGTGGACGACGTAGTCCACTCCCGTGCAAGCCTCCACGAGTGTCTCCGGCTTGGTGATGTCTCCATAGAAGGGCTCAATGTGCCCCTGCAGCTGATCGAAGAGGTCGCGATTTTGCGGAGTGGCGAGGTCAAAGGCTCGCACCTCCACATCGGGGCGGAAGCGCACAAAGCCCCTAAGTACCCGGGAGCCAATGGTCCCACCAGCACCGGTGACGAGGACTCTCTTGCGTGAACCACTGGAGTAATATCTCTTATTCATAACCTGATTTTCTATATTCGTGATCGATAGGTATTACAAATGTAATGCATTTGGGGCAAACGACATTTGATCACTGCCCCTTTTCACCCTCTGTCCGTCTCGTACCATCACTAGCTCGCTAAGGGTGCGATTTTTCGGTTCCACCTCGATCCTGGTCGCGATGCGCTCCCTGAGCGCCTGTACGTGGCTGATGAGTACGATCCGCCGATCCATCCGCTCGTGCAGCTGCTCCAGAGCCTGCATCACCTGGTCCAGACTCTTAGGGTCGAGCGTACCAAAGCCCTCATCGATGAACAGGGTGTCCACCACACTCTCCCCACGCAGGCGAGAGAGGGCGAGTGAGAGACTGAGTGCCACCATAAAGCTCTCGCCTCCCGACAGGATCGTCACGCTCTGAGGAGGCTGACTCATCTCGGGGTCCTCAACGAGGATGGCCGATGACAGGGAGGTGGTCGTGAGGCGATACTTGCCTCCTAAGTCGACCAAAAACTCATTGGCCGACTCCAGCAGGTACCTGAGGATGTAGCCCTGTGCGATGCCCCGTAGCTTCTTCCCCTCCGCATCGCCGAGGCGATCCGAGAGGGTCTTCCACTTTTGCACCCTCTCGCTCAGCTTCTTAGTCTCTTCATTGAGTTTGTTGAGCCTCTCAAGGCTGTCGTTGTAATCTTTAAGAGTTTTCTCAGCATCTCCCAGCTCCTTGTTTTTTGCCTGCATCGTCTCTATGCAGTCATTGATGCTAGACTGTACAGAGGAGGAGGCGTGCTTATCCAGGTCGGGATGTAGTGCTCTGAGAGACTTTAGCGCTTCTTCGGATTCCCTTTTGTCCCTGGCAGACCTACCGAGATCTGCGCAGATTTTTACGAGTGCATCATTGACTTCCTTCGGGTCTGGCTCGCTCCCATCTGTGACAGGTGTAGGTAGTGTGTCGGTAAAGGCAGGTCTCAGGCTCTCGCACACTATCTCGTCCATACGCCTGAGGTGGTCGGAGAGATTATGAATCTCTCTCTTCATATCGGATGATGTCTCTTCCTTAGAGCGATAGTCCTTAGCTTCGCTAGTCAGTCTCTCGGCCAACTTACTGAGATCGGACCGCAGCAGCTCTTTTGTACTCGAATAGGTGAGCCCCTCTATCAGCTCTTTAGTCAGCGAGGCGATATCCTTGCGAAGTGACTTGCAGGTCGTGCTGTGACCCTTGCAAGTGCTTTGCCGAGCAGTTAGAGTTTTCCACTCCTCATCTTGCTCTTTTCTCTTGCACTTAGCTTTCTTTTCTAGATCGGCAACCGCCCTTGCTGCCTTATCAAGCTCGTCCTTAAGGTTCTTGACCTCCTGCAGGCTCTTATTGATCTTATCCAGTCCTGACTCGATGTCCCTAAGTCTCTTCTCGATCTCAGTCTCAGACTGACCGATAGGGAAGTCACCAGGATGCTTGCTCTGCCATTTCTTGACCTCCTGCTCCTTGCTTTTGATCTGGCCGTTGAGGTTAGCGACCTTGAGAGATTTCTCATTATAATCAGTCTCTGCCGCTTCCAGCTGCTTGAGAGAGGCATCGTACTCCTCCTTGAGGGGACGAAGCAACTCCTCCAAGTCCTCATCCCGAGGCACCTCATGGACAATCTGATGGCAGACAGGGCATCGATCCCCCACAGAGAGATCAAGCCTGAGACTCTTGGCATAGTTTCCGACCGATGCCTTCATTTTGTCCAATCGATTGCGATCGCTCTCCAGCTTTTTCGTAGCCTCTTCAAGTTCCTTTTCAGAGTCCTTGCTCTCTGACTCTGCATCCGCTTTCTTAGTATTGAGGTCAAGCAGCTCCCGGGATGCCTCATTGGCGGACTTGAGGTCCGTCAAGTACTCCTTCTGCGTGCGCAGATCTGTCTCATTGAGGGCGTTTAGCTTGTCTTGAAGCGTTGCTTTCTTTTTCCGCTTTTCTTCAGCTGTCTGCTCTATGTCTTGGAGCTCTTTTTGTATTTCGTTCAGCTTCCTTTCGCTCTGCCTTCGCTCTTGATAGGCTTTTTTCTTCTTCTCGATTGTCTGAGTGCACTCACTTCGCTTGCGTGAGAGATCCTTGAGTGACTTAGCCAAGCTATCAGCCTTATCGTACATGGGGATGTGCTCCGAGAGCGAAGACAGCTCATCCTGTATCTTTTGTTGCTCGGACTTCTTAGCCTCGCAGATACTTCGGATGCTCGCTATCTCTCCCAGTCTATGGGCATAGTCATCCCTCAGGGTCACCCGCTCCTTGTCGCACTTATCTATAGTATCTTGATGATGCTCTACATCTCTGCAGACGTCCAACAGCTTGTCCAGTATGCCTTTTTCCTCAGTCAGTTGCTTGATCTCTTGCTCCAGCTCTTTCTGCTTTTTCTTGCACTCTGAGACCTGCTCCGGAGTAGGAGGAGCCAAAAGCTCTATTTCACGCTGGAGATCGTCATACTGCTGCTCGTACCACTTAGTGATCCGGTAGATCTTCTTACCGTAGTCTGAGCACTCCTCCATGCCGGTGAGCCGCTCTAAGATTGAGGAGCGTGTACCCTCGTCACTAAAGAGAAACCGGGTAAAGTCGCCCTGAGCCAACAAAACAGTCTGGGAGAAGTCTTTGTACGAGAGTCCGACGACCTTCTCGATCTCCTCCTTCACCCCCTTGGTGATCACTACACCATCCTTCTTGGCGAGAGACCTTTGGGGTGGCTGGAGGGCTCCATCGTGCTCACCTCTGGCACGACGAATCCTCCACGTAGCCTTGTACTCGTCCTCGGAAGTGGTCGTAAATGTGAGACAGCAGGAGGCATACGCGGTGCCACGTCGCATCAGCTGAGCGACGTCACCCGAGCTGAAGACCTCCTCACCGGAGGTATACTTCTCTGACTTACTCCGACTGAGACGAGGACTGCACCCATAGAGGGCGAGGCAGATCGCATCGAGGATGGTCGACTTACCGGCGCCGGTATTGCCGCAGATAAGCACGAGACCACTTGACCCCAAGTCCTTCTCAAAGTCTATCCTCGCCTCCTCGAGGGAGAGAAGGTTGTGGATCTCTAGGGTTTTCAGTCGTATCATATCGCGATCCCTTCTTGCTCACATACTTCATCAATGGTGCCGAAGAGGTCAAGCAGCTCCTTTCGCCCCTCCTCGGAGAGGTCCGGTTGATCCTCCAGGTACATCTCCACGATCCTCTGCGGGGAGTAGGTATTCAGCTCGTCGGGGCTGACCATACGCTGCTCCACTCTCTCCGCTGCCACCGACTCGGGGTACTCCATCATGACCGTGCAGTACCGAGCACTCTTCCCCTCGAGAGCCTTAGTGGCCTGCTCGAGGTAGTCAAAGGGGAGTGGCGCATCCCCATTCACCTTCACGTGAAGCCGGATATAAGCCTGCTCATCAGCGTCCATAGTGCGAAGCAGATCGATTGCATCACTGTAGGAGACCGCCTGCTCAGGTAGGGTGAGAAGGGGACGGGCAGTAGTCAGAGCCCTAAAGTCTACCCTTGGCGCCTTCCCCTTATGCAGCTCCACCACCAGTACACCATGCTCCTCCGGCTCATCAAAGGAGATCGGCAGTGGCGAACCTGAGTAGTGAGCCTGATTGCTCAGCTGCTGTCGCCTATGGATATGCCCCAGCGCCAGGTAGTCGTACCCTATGCCGACGTCAGAGAGGGCCATCGCCTCACTGCCACCCACGATGTCACGGGGCTGGCGGGTACCATTGAGCTGCACGCCAGACAGGTAAAGGTGCGCCATCAGGACCGTCGGCAGGCTCTCCCGACTCAGTTGCTCGCTGACGCTCTGGAAAAAGCACTTCTGCCGATCCTCTACCCGATCGCCCTCCCGGTGGGGAAAATTGGCGGGGTAGCAAAAGGGGATCGCCATCACCACCCCTTTCCCCTCTATCTCGATGCGATTGCGCTCAAGGGTGGGGTCGATCGTGCCTATCAGGTGGATCCTGTGGGAGAGCCAGGGCGGCGCGGCTGCCTCCAGCCTGAGACCGCTATCGTGATTGCCCGCCGTGAGGATGATCTCCGTCTCGGGAGAGGCTTCGTGGAGGCTCAGCAGGGCGGTATTGAGTTGCTTGACAGCGGCATTGGAGGGCATATACGAGTCGTACACGTCCCCACTCACTAAGAGCGCATCAGGCTTCTCTTTCTCCATCAGATCGGCAAGCTGAGTGAAGAAGCAGTCAAACTCCTCCTCTCGGTCGTAGCCATAGAGCTCATGCCCGATATGCCAGTCGGCGGTGTGAATAATCTTCATAGGGTGCAGGTCTAAGGTGTCAGTAAATATAGCGAAAAGAGCCGTCTCCCTCCACAGCTAAGGGGATCCTGATCATCGACGTTGGGATCTCCTTTTTTCCTCTCAAAAACCTTAGCTTTGCATACAACACCAGCAGACTTATGAAGAAGAATAGCGCCTATCGGGCAGCAGCGGGGCTCAGTGCAGTGGCAGGCATCGTACTGCCTACTGCCTGCGCCACCAAGGCAAAGGACGAGACCCCGACCCGATACAATATACTGATCATCGAGAGCGATGACCACACCTCCCAGATGATCTCCGCCTATGGCGGCGAGATCGAGACGCCCAATATCGACCGGCTGGCTGAGGAGGACGGGGTGAGATTTGACAACGCTTTCGTCGTCAACTCCATCTCCGGACCCTCCCGCGCCTGCCTCCTGACGGGGAAGCACTCGCATAAGAACGGCTTCACCAATAACGAGCACAGCGTATTTGACGGCGACCAGCAGACCTTCCCCAAGCTGCTCCAGGCGGCCGGATACCAGACCGCCATCATCGGCAAGTGGCACCTCCACTCCCTCCCACAGGGATTTGACCACTGGGAGATCCTGCCGGGTCAGGGAGACTACTACAAACCCGCTTTCATCACCGCTCCGAATGATACGGTAAAGGAGAAGGGGTACGCCACCGACCTGATCACGGACAAGAGCCTCGACCTGCTCCGCACTCGGGACAAAAGTCGCCCCTTCATGCTGATGGTGCAGCACAAAGCACCGCACCGCAACTGGATGCCCCGTATCCAGGATCTGGATCTGTACGAGGATGTGACCTTCAAGCTACCGGAGAACTTCTACGATGACTACGCCGGACGACTGGCAGCCGCGCGAGCGGAGATGAATATCGGGGAGCACATGGATCCCGCCTACGACTGCAAGCTCCTCCGTGACGACCACCCGACCCACTACTCGCAGACCTACCAGTGGATCCTCTCCGGTATGGACGAGGCGGATAGGGATAAGTTCCTCGCCTATTACCGCCCTATGGCGGACTACTACTGGGACAGCAAGATGACTGACCGGGAGCGGATGGAGTACAAGTACCAGCGCTATATGCGCGACTACGCCAAGGTGATCCACCCGATCGACGAGGGCGTCGGACGGATCATCGACTACCTCAAGGAGGAGGGGCTCTGGGACACGACCATCGTCCTCTACCTCGGCGACCAGGGCTTCTATATGGGCGAGCACGGGTGGTTTGACAAGCGATTCATGTACGAGGAGTCGATGCACTACCCGCTCCTGATGCATCTCCCCAAGGGGCTCGATGCCCGCGGAGCGATCAAGGAGCTGACGCAGAATATCGACCTTGCGCCCACCTTCCTCGAGCTCGCCGGTGTGGCGATCCCTGAGGACATCCAGGGTGAGTCCCTTGTCCCGCTGCTTAAGGGGGCAAAGGAGCTCCCCGGGCGGGACAAGATCTACTACCACTTCTACGAGTACCCCGCCGAGCACAGCGTGATGCGTCACTACGGAGTGCGCGATGAGCGATACAAGCTGATCCACTTCTACCTCGACCGGGACTTCTGGGAGCTCTACGACCTGCAGGAGGATCCGCACGAGATGAAGAATGTCTACGACAACCCCGCCTACAGCGAGATCGTTGACCGGATGCGCCGGGAGCTGGTGGAGGCACAGACCCAGTACGAGGACACCCTCGCCCTCCGGCTCAATGGCTTCTGATCCGACCATTTTGCTGCCTGAGTAAATTAGGCAGCACTGATACCGAAAAGGACTGACTTCAAGACGCTTGGAGTCAGTCCTTTTTGCGTTGGGTTACGACAGAGAAATTCGCCGACTATTGGAGCAGTTTTACTGCCGGTATTAGGCGCATCGACTATATTAGTTTTTAGCGGAAGCGATGAGGCCGGGATGAGTGATAAGGAGAAGGATAGACCGGACGGCATTTTTTTCGTACCTTTGTGGTGGATCTGAAAGGGTCGATCGTGACCGCTACAGACCTCATACACAGAGACTGACTACAGGATCGGAGCGGAGCCTCCGGACTGCAGACGGAGCAACGATTCCGGGCGGAGTGCCGCTTGGGATTGTTTCCTTTTTGTCTGCCGGGCTGCTCCGATGGTCCTCACGTCGGGACTGACTACAGAGAAACCATTCATAGCACTTAGTATAAAAACTATGGACTTTATCTATATGACCGAGGAGGGCTACAAGAAGCTCTCCGAGGAGATCAGTAAGCTGGAGAGCGTAGACCGCCCCGAGGTGATCCAGGAGATCGCCGAGGCGCGCGAGAAGGGCGACCTCTCCGAGAATGCCGAGTACTCCGCCGCTAAGGAGAAGCAAGCGGTGCTGGAGGACAAGATCGCCCAGCTCCGTATGCAGCTCGCCAACGCCCGCATCCTCGACACTGCCAATATCGACACCTCTAAGGTGGGCATCCTGAGCAAGGTGACGCTGACGAATATGAAGAATAAGCAGCAGCGCGTCTTCACCATCGTCTCCGACACGGAGTCGGATAATAAGGCGGGCAAGATCGGCATCTCCACCCCGATCGCCAAGGGTCTCCTCGGCAAGAAGCCCGGAGACATCTGCGAGATCGAGGTGCCCGCCGGGGTGCTCACCTTCCGCATCGATGAGATCAATATCTAAGCCTACCCTACGCTATGACCATCTTTAGCAAAATCATCCGGGGAGAGATCCCCAGCCACAAGATCGCCGAGGATGAGCACAACTATGCCTTCCTTGACATCAACCCCCTTCGCCCAGGGCATACGCTCGTAGTTCCGAAGCGGGAGGTAGACTACTTCTTTGACCTCACCGATGAGGAGCTGGCGAGCCTGATGAGCTTCGCAAAGAAGATCTCCACCGCCATCCGGGAGATGAGTGGCTGCCGCAAGGTGGCTGCTGTCGTCCTCGGGCTGGAGGTCAATCATGCCCACCTGCACCTGATTCCGATCAATAGCGAGAGCGATGCCGACTTCCACGGCGAGCATGTCTCCATGACGGACGAGGAGCTGGAGGAGGTGGCACAGCAGATCCGCGAGAGACTCTGAGGGATGTTTGTCGCTAAGCAGAAGAGGCACGAGAACATTGCCGAGTACCTGCTCTACATGTGGCAGGTGGAGGATATCCTCCGGGCACTGCACTTCGATCCCTCGGAGATCCATCGCTACATAGAGCGGGGATACGACTGCTCTGAGGAGCAGCGGCGGGAGGTGGAGGAGTGGTACCTCTCCCTCGCCCGGCAGATGCGGGAGGAGGGGATCCTCGAGCAGGGGCACCTGAGCTCGCTCACCGAGCTGATCGCCCGGCTCGAGGCGCTCTCCTCGGAGCTGCTGAGGGATAAGTCTGAGACCCTCTTCGCCACGCTCTACTACGCCGCCCTCCCCGCCATCGTCCAGCTCCGCGACAAGGGCGCCGGGGGGAGCCACGGCGAGGTGGAGACCGCCCTGATCGGTCTCTACGGCTACGTGCAACTGCGGGAGCAGGGGCGCGAGGTGTCGGAGGAGACCATCCGGGGGATGAGGCAGCTGAGCACCTTCCTCGCCCTGCTGGCAGACCGATTTCGCACGAGCGAGGAGGAGTCATGAGTGAGCCTATGGGGAGCGAGCGCCCGCTCGTATGGATCACTGGCGCCTCCGGGCAGCTGGGCACGGCGCTCAGCCATCTGCTCCCCGAGTCGGCGCACTACGACCGAGTGCTGACGACGAGGGCGGAGGTGGACCTGACCGCATTTGGTCAGCTATCCCGCTTCCTCCGGGAGAGGGAGCCTGATGTGGTGATCAATTGCGCCGCATACACCGCTGTGGACGGGGCGGAGACGCTCTCCGAGGACGAGCTCTTCGAGACCAATACCCTCTGCTTGATGCAACTCCACGAGCTGAGGCCTCACCTCCCGATCGTGCAGATCAGCACGGACTACGTCTTTGGGGGCAATGCGGAGTCCACTATGCCCTATGTAGAGGAGGATGTGGCAGACCCCATCAACAGGTATGGGAAGTCAAAGGCTGACGCCGACCACTTCCTCATCGCCAACCATCCGGAGAGCTACATCCTCCGCACCGCCTGGCTCTACGGGCCGGCGTCGTGGGGGCGGAGCTTTTACCGCTCCATAAGGAAAAAGGTGGAGGCGGGGGAGCCGATCCGCTGCGTCACCGATGAGGTAGGGTCTCCCACCTCGACGCTGACTCTCGCCCGCGTGATCGGTCGACTGCTGGACGGTCTCACCGACCCCGAGGCTCCCGATCCCCTACCCTATGGGCTGTACCACGTGGCAGACCTGGGCGAGACCTCGCGGTACCACTTCGCAGAGACCATCGCCCGGCTCCTCACCGGCCGTGAGGACTACCCGATCAGCCCCATCACTCAGGCCGACCTCGCACTACCTGCCTCGAGACCGCACTACAGCGCTCTCTCCACCGAGAAGATCCAGAAGTATTACCCTGACCTGCTCCGCCCCTGGGAAGAGGCGCTCCAGGAGGTCATCGACCGCGACACACAGCGATAAATGAAAGACTTTACAGAAGAGATAGCCCGCCGACGCACCTTTGCCGTCATCGCTCACCCCGATGCCGGTAAGACCACCCTCACCGAGAAGCTCCTCCTCTTCGGAGGGGCGATCCACGTCGCCGGGGCGGTCAAGAGCAATAAGATCCGCCGCTCCGCCACCTCCGACTGGATGGAGATCGAGAAGCAGCGCGGCATCTCCGTCGCCACCTCGGTGATGGGCTTTGAGTACGAGGACTATAAGATCAATATCCTCGATACCCCGGGACACCAGGACTTCGCCGAGGACACCTTCCGCACCCTCACCGCCGTCGACTCGGTCATCATCGTGATCGACGGGGCGCGCGGCGTGGAGGCGCAGACGAAGAAGCTGATGCAGGTCTGCCGCCTGAGGCAGACCCCGGTGATCGTCTTCGTCAATAAGATGGACCGCGAAGCGCAAAGCCCCTTTGACCTCCTCGATGAGCTGGAGCAGGAGCTGCAGATCGCCGTCACACCGCTCTCTTGGCCGATCGACTGCGGGGACCGCTTCCGCGGGGTCTACAACATCGCCAAGGACGACCTCGAGGTCTTCAATCCTCAGGACAAGAGCCACGTCTCCAGCCGCGTGGAGGTGGACATCCACTCCCCCGAGCTGCTTAAGTATGCCACCGAGGAGCAGGCGGAGCACCTGCTGACCGACCTCGAGCTGATCGGAGGGGTCTACCCACCGATGGATGAGGAGAAATACCTCGCTGCGCAGCTGGCGCCGGTATTCTTCGGCTCAGCGCTCAATAACTTCGGCATCAAGGAGATGCTCGACACTTTTGTCCGCATCGCCCCCTCACCCCGACCCACCAAGGCTGAGGAGCGGATCGTGAGACCTGAGGAGCCAGACTTCACCGGCTTTGTCTTCAAGATCCACGCCAATATGGATCCCAACCACCGCTCCAGCATCGCCTTTGTCAAGATCTGCTCCGGGGTCTTCCGGCGGAATACCAATTACCACCACGTGCGCCTCGGGCGAGACTTCCGCTTCAGCAGCCCCACCGCCTTCATGGCGCAGCGGAAGGAGATCGTAGAGGACGCCTATGCCGGAGACATCGTCGGTCTGCCCGACACCGGTAACTTCCGCATCGGGGACTCCCTGACGTGCGGCGAGGAACTCCACTTCCGCGGGCTCCCCAGCTTCTCCCCCGAGCTCTTCAAGTACATCGAGAATGCCGACCCGATGAAGACGAAGCAGCTCCACAAGGGCATCGACCAGCTGATGGGCGAGGGCGTGGCGCAGCTCTTCACCAGCACCTACAACGGTCGCACGATCATCGGCACTGTGGGGCAGCTACAGTTTGAGGTGATCGAGTACCGCCTCCTCCACGAGTATCAGGCGAAGTGTCGCTGGGAGCCGCTCAGCCTCTACAAGGCGTGCTGGATCGAGTGCGATGATCCGGCCGTGCTGGAGGACTTCAAGCGACGCAAGGCGCCCTATATGGCGACCGACACCCAGGGACGGGATGTCTACCTCGCCGACTCCGCCTACATGCTCAGCATGTCGCAGCAGGAGTTCCCCAAGGTCACCTTCCACTTCTCCTCCGAGTACTAAGAACGGCTGGCAAGATACTATCGCAGCGAGGAGGCATTGTCTCGTATAGTCTCCTCTTTGACAGACCAATAGCGCCGAGCTTCGTCGGCGACTGATCATTCGGATTTCATCCGCAAGACAGTAGTAGTAAGACAGCAAACGCCCCCATCGTATTATACCCGATAGGGGCGTTTGCTATTATTTTTGGAGCAAAGCGAGTCGTTTTATACCCGAAAGGTGTTATTTCAGGCAGAAAGCGTATATTTACCGCGTAATCATCCAGATCGGGTATAATTTTAGCAGATATGACCATTGCAGAATTTGTGAGGGAGAAACGCAAGGAGTACGGGCTGACTCAGCTGGATCTCAGTATGAAGACTGGGGTTGGCATCCGCTTTGTCCGTGAGTTGGAGGCAGGTAAGCCGACCATTCGTCTCGACAAAGCAAATCAAGTCCTTGCTCTCTTTGACGCTGAGGTGGGTGTGCAGGCAAAGAATGGAAGTGAGCCATGAAGCAGGCAGAAGTATATCTATACGACCGATTAGCCGGCATCCTGACTGAGAGCGACGAGGGTTATCGATTTTGTTATGACACAGCCTATCTTGCTTCTGAGGATGCCGAAGCAATAAGCCTCACGCTACCATTGACGAGCGAGTGCTTTACGGACAAGGTGCTCTTTCCATTCTTTGATGGCCTGATCCCGGAGGGGTGGCTACTGAATATTGCTGAGCGAAATTGGAAGATCGACAGCAGGGATAGGATGTCCTTGTTGCTCGCTTGCTGTAGGGATTGCATAGGAGCTGTAAGCATTGTGCCTAAGGAAGTGTTATGAGTCGGTGTTTGATTTGCTATGACGAGCTCCCCGAGGGGGTTGTGAGCTATCACCCTGCCTGTTCTCGTAGGCTCTTTGGGACGACTACGCCTCCCACGCTTGACTTTGACCGAGGGAGTATCTCGCAGCTGGCCACTGAGATCATCAAGAGTCAGACCACACTGACCGGCGTCCAGCCAAAGCTTTCCCTTGATATAGATAAAGGAGAAAAGGGGGTGCCGGATCGGCTTACCGTGGTGGGTCTATGGGGGCGCTATATCCTCAAGCCACAGACGGACAGATATAGGCACCTCCCTGAGCTGGAGGATGTGACTATGCATCTCGCCGAGATGGCGAGGATAGATGTGGTCCCCCATGGGCTGATCCGGATGAAAGATGGCGAGCTCAGCTATATCACGCGGAGGATTGACCGAACTGAAAAAGGTGAGAAACTCCCGATGGAAGACTTCTGTCAGCTCAGCAACAAGCTCACGGAGCACAAGTACAGGGGCTCTTATGAGCAAGTAGCCAAGGTCCTGCGACAGTACTCCTCCAGACCCACCTTTGACCTACTCAGCTATTGGGAAGTTGTGCTCTTCTCCTGGATGGTCGGCAACTCCGATATGCACCTGAAGAACTTCTCACTCTACCGACCTCAGAGGGCTGCCGGCTATCAACTGACTCCGGCGTACGACCTACTCTCCACCAAACTTGTGCTGCCGGAAGACACAGAGGAGCTGGCGCTCACGCTATGCGGGAAGAAGGGCAAGCTAAGGAAGGAGCACTTCACAAGGGCGATGAAGGACTCCGGTATCCCCGACAAGGTCATCGAGAACTCATTCTCAAAGTTTACTCAGGTCGCAGAGCAGTGGTACGACTTCATCCAAGAGTCTACGCTTCCGGATGATATGAAAGAGTCATTTATCGCACTTATAGCTAAGAATATCAGCGCGATATAGTAGTCTTCGTCCTGCTATCCCAGTGATAAGTGAGGATATGCGGTACCACTTCCGCAGGCTCCCAAGCCACTCCTCCGAGTACTAAGTACGGCTGCAAAGATGCCATCACAGCGAGAGGGCAAAGTCTCGTATGATCTCCTGATTGACAAACCAAGAGTACTGACCTTCTTCGGCGACTAATCACTCGGATTTCATCCCGTCAGATCATAGCACAACGACAGCAAAGTGAGTCCTTATATCAGGGGTGACGCATTTGAAGGGTACTGAAGACATCCAACTCATTGTGAAGGGTTGGGGACGAAGCACCCCTTGCGGGTGCTCGCTCCATAGGCATCGGTCATCCGCGAAGCGGTGACCGATGTGCCGAGACACGCCCCTACCACCCACGACCCCCTTGTGGGTCGCCGAAACTCCCTCACTCGGCGACCCGCAAGGGGTCGTGGCGTATATTAACCACTCCCCTTACATCGGTCTTCGCCACTACGTGACTCGACCGATGCCTATGGAACGGGCATCCTTCGGATGCAGCTCTACTGCTGGTAGACGATTTTCATTTGCCCCCGTCCGATGACCCTAAGAAGCCCAAGCAAGAGCATTAGACTTGTCCAGACTATCTTATGCAACCGATCAGCCCGCTCGTGGAGGAGGCAATAGCCGGCACAGAATACGAAAAACAGTGCGTCAAGGGGCTTGCTCATATACCAGTCTCTGAAGACAAACGTGGCAAGGATCCAGTAGCCCCCATAGACTACAGCCAGCCCGAGGAAGAAATACCTGAAGCAGCTAAGCACTCGATCACTCTGTATCATATCAATGGGTGACATAGACCATACTCAGAGGTCGTAAGGCAACTCTCAGAGTAGTCCGCATAATATAGTCTCCTATCCAACTAGGTCAACAAGCCCTCAAAGTCCCCACGCAGACGTGCACTACATCACTCCACACCATTGAGCTTCCGTAGCATCGGACCATAGAGGTTGATCACCTTGTCCCGTATGCTATGTGATATATCATCGTCTCCCAAGACAGCTCTGGACTCAAACTCCAGGAGCAGCTGACGCTTCTCGAGCTCCTTCCTCTCACTCTCGTCGGTGGTCGCATAGTATTCATCGATCGCCATCGCTCTAAGCTGACTAATGGCACTTGACATCACCTCTCTATCAGTGAACGTACGAGCAAACTCTAATTCCTCCGGAGTCATAGGAGCAATTCTTCTTTATATCAAAAGTCAATGCCGACTGTAGCGTGTGTCAGAGGGAGGCGAGGAGCTCATTGGTGGGAATGACGGCAAAGTCATCCCGCTCCACCAGACCCCGCTCATAGATAGCAGCTGCGAGGGTGACTCCCAGTGCATCCTCCGGTGTGGTGATCTCCCCCTTACTGTCCCCCCGATAGACGATCACGAGTGGCTCATCTGGCATCCCCTCCTCCAGCTCCTCCTCAGTGGGGAGGAAGAGTGAGGTCAGAGCGTAGCGCGTCGGCTCCTCGTCACGCGTCTCAAAGAGGATCGCCCGATAGGGCTTCACGGACTTGGTCCCAGGGATGAGGATAGCCTCCATAAAGTCGCTCGTGGGAGCCAGGATGGCGAGGTAGCACTTATCCTTAAGGATCTCACCGAAGTGGCTTCGCTTCACCTCGAGGCGCAGCACCTCATCCGGAGCGAGGTTGTACTGACGAAGCATCTCCGCCACCTCCTCGGGGAGGGGCGATGCCTCCGTGTCGATCAGCTGCTCAAATTGCGGGCCCTCCTCGCGGATCTGCCGCCAGCGCTCCTCCTTCTGCTCCCTCTCGGGATCCTCATCCAGCAGCACCTCACCGAGGAGAATGGCGAAGAAGGGGTCCTGATCCTCCAGTCCCTCATTGTACGCCTCCTGGGCGATCTCGTCACCGACGATGTCGGCCATCTCCTCCGTCTCACCCTCCTCTACGCCGTAGTAGTCGAGGATCACGGGGCTCTCGCTTCGATCGTACAGCTGACGCTCCTCGTCACTAAAGTGGATCTGAGGGAGACGCACGAGGGTCGAGCGTGTCCCCTCAGGCGACGTACTCTGGAAGAGTACCACCTTGTAGGGCCTGGGAAGCCTCGTCGAGGGGAGACTCTCATCGAAGCTCGGGAAGAGCAATTGCTCGTAGTACTCGGTGAGCTCGCGGAAGTCCACCCGCTTGCGACCGGCGACGATCCTGTCGAGGACCTCGTCCGAGATCTGTAGGCAGAGGAGATCAGTCTCCTCGATCTGATGCCTGTGGAGGGCATCCTTGATTGCGTTACTTAGGTTCATCATAGTCCTGTCAGTGCCATTCCATTATCTGATGACAAATCTACACAAAAACTCCCCAGACTAAGGAATTATATAATGGTCGAAGGAGGACACATCCCCCGGCCGGATCGTCTCAGGGGGGGGGGCACCCCTTCCGCCACCACTACCTGCCGGTCGCCGAGCAAACATACCCCGCACTTGGTGACCCGCAAAGGAGTCGCCCGAATCGGGGAGCGTCAGGGGGAAAAACACCTTAGCGGGGTCGGGACAGGCGGGGAGCAGAAAAAGAGGGGGCACCCATCGCAGGCGCACCCTCTGTAAATATGCTTGTATCCCACTTAAAGCAAGACACAGATACATATATGAAGCTTTGTAAGAGTTATATGACTATTAGCGTATGTAGTTTGGGATAAGGGGCAAGAGGAACCCTGCAGAGATCCCCACAGCCCGGCATGCACTATGATTATAAAGAGGGTGGGACAGAGCGACCTCACATATGGGAAGTCACTATGCCCCGCCCTTCACAAAAAACTCACAAAGATAAAAAGACAATAACCATCAAGACAGACCAGTGAAAGGACAAACGCCATCCCCAGCGGTCCAATGGCTATCAGGAATTAATCAAGAGGTCTGTCAGCGAAAAGGCGCACAGTGTAGGCGTTTCTCATACCGTTGTGGTGGTGGGGGGTAAGAGCGCTCTTCCCGACGCCGTTACTATAGAAGGAAATACCGTATAAGGAGGTGTCACCACGACTGTTGGGAAGGGAAGTGGCAGAGCAGTAGAAACCAATTTTACCCTGGAAGCCGAGATCGTAGCCTGCAGCGGGGAAGAACCGAACCACAGAAGAGGACAGACTCTGATTCCAGAATTTCTGATCAAGATTATCCACCGTGGAGATACCCTGACGTCCGGAGATGTTGACGCAGTAGATCCAAAGACCGTTGACGCTATTGCCATTCACAGCATTCGTACCCCAGTAGTAGAGCCAGGCGGAGCGATACTGATTCTCTATGGTGCCTCCTCCGTTGAAGCGGAGCGCAACGTTACACTTCACGCTGTTGCCGTTGACTGTCATAGTGGTCGGCTTGTAGTCACCTGTGGCACTAAACGTACTCCCGGCCACCCTTACCTGATCAGTCTGGTTACGAATAACGTCCCCACTACCAAAGGACAGAAAAGAACCACCCGTAATCCCTCGCCACTCGTCAAAAGTAGGAAGCTTGTAGCCATGGATTTGTACATTGCGTATGACAGAAGGCCAGTTCAACAGCACATTGGTATCAGACTTTTTCGAGGGAATGGTGTGATTGGTATCCCAGGTTCCGTTACTCCGGATATTAAACTTCGCCACATAAGAGAGTGGATTATATTTCGCAGCGGAGTAATCGGGACCATTAGACACCTGGGAGACGGTAATGACCTTAGACTTAGTTGAGTCAGCTTTGACTCGTACGGTAAGAGTCGCCTGACGAGAACTGCCAGTATTGTTCGCAGTTGCAGTGATGGTACCACCGGACACAGTGACCCAATTTGCTCCAGCACCCTTATCAATAGCAATATCGGAAAGACTAAGATTCCGCCTGCTAACCTCCTTGCCATTCATTTTATTAACCACAGTACCGGCGACAGAGATGGTTTTGCTTTCTCCTTTACCATTAAAGGAAATTGCAGAGGGGGTGACTGAGGTAATAGAGTACTCCGTGGTTGCCTTACCAGCCTGCTGTGAGACGGGGACTGTTTTAGTCTGTTTGGGATCGGCACTGACACTAATCGTCAAGACTGCTGTACGAGCCTTCGTGGTTTTATTCTCCGTTGCAGTAATAGTACCATTCACTACTGTGAGCCAGTCTGCCTCTGCACTCTTCTTAATAGTCATGTCGGCAATCGTCAGGGGAGTAGTCTTGATCACAGTACCATTCTGCATCTCTTTATCATTACCCTTCACTATGAGAGTCTGACTCCCCCCCATAGCATCATAGGAAAGCGATGCAGGCGTGACGGAAGTGAGGGTATAAACGTGAGTCGTTATCGGAGTAACAGCCTTGCCCTGCTGGGAGATTTTGACGATGGCCCCCGAGGAGGGGGACTCCTTGGGGCTTACATTCACCGTCACGACGCGAGGAGTCGTGGAAGTGTTGGGGGTAACAGTCACAACACCTGTTGAGCTAATCGTGATCCAATCCACAGGACCGTTGACCACCGTATACGTAAACTTGTCATTGCCTGTGATTGTCTCTGCGGGGGTTGAAGGATCAAGAACACCACCAACAAGCTTCCGCTTTGTTGCTACTGGATGCAGGACAACCTTACCGCCTTCCGAGGAGATGCCGTCTGATAATATGTCAGGCGTAGTAGTGACCTTGACAGAATATATATAGGAGACAGCGTCCTTCTTGAAGATCTTCAGCAGATCCTCCTCTGACACTACAAAGGTCTCACCGGTATTCCAGTCAAGGACGCGGAGGTTGAAGGTGAGCTTGATCTTCGACGGATCGGGATTGTCGTTCGGGTCCGGAACGTAACCCTCATCACCCATCATCAGTTGGATGGAGTAGATGTAGTTGCGCTTCAGCTGAGGCAGCTTCACCTCGAGAGGCTTCACAGCGACACCGGCATAGGCGGTCTCGATTACGAGGCTGGTACCATTGACGGAAGAGGCTGCGGCACTCGCACTGTTCTCATAGGTGTATATCTGACCCATAGAGGCATCGTTGGCGGCGGTGCGGAACCGCTCGAAGGCAGTGTACACTTTATTGTCCGCCCCGTACGCATCCGTCGAGGTGGCGGCGGTGAGAGAGGACTGGACCTTACGGTTCTTGACGGTGATCTTACTTAGCGTCAGCTTGCCTAGCGTTGACTGGACGTCGATTCGCGCAGCCAGGCGCTCCAGATTAATCGTGCCGATATTGGACTCCCCTCCCGCCGTGATGGTAAAGTCGGGCGTGGTCGTCGAGACCATAACGAATGCGTTCAGCATTCCCGGCTCATCCTTCGCGAGGATCGCACGCACATCTGCGAGCGACCTACCCGTCAGATCCGACACCGGGATCGTGTGATTAGCGACAAGGAGCATCCTGTAGTTCCCCGCCCGGTCGATCGGCAGGGTGTAGGTCATGGAACCCGTGGCTTTCAGTGCCGGGGTACCAGACGATACGTACTGACCGGAAGCATCAAATAGGATCGCCTGTAGGGTGCCAATGTGCTTCTCGTAATCTTGTGCAGGCACGGCGTAGGTCTCTACGCCTGTCGTCACGGTGAAGGTGACCGCCTGTCCCTTCTCGGGAAGACCGGGGACCTCTCCCTTTCCTCCCCGCGCAAGCTCCTTGCTGCAGCCGCCGAGGATAATACCGAGGAGTGCCATGAGAGCAGCTCCCCATACTATCTTATGTCTATTCATCTTATTACTTCTCTATATGGTGATTTCTCATCTGATGACGACTCCCATTAGTCTTGCTCAATCTGAATCTCATACTGATAAGCAGTCGGGAAGTTCGCGTCAGCTACCGACACGACGGCAGTGCGCTTCACGCCCGTCGTATTGGGTTTCACGGTGAGGGTCATAAGGCTCCCGGCATAGGAGAGCTGGACCCAGTCGGGATTGCCCTTGGCGGTTACAACAATGGTAGAGCTAGAGCCTGCGAAATTGCTGGCAAAGGGGATCTGTACATTGGTAACACCGGCTGCATCAACGGTCAGCTTGTGTGTCTTCGCATCGTAGCCGGTAGGAAGTTTGGCACCCTGAGCGGGAGCAAGAAGATTGAGCGACTCGGTGACACTGACCGGACCATTCCACTCATTCACCGCAATAGCAAAGGAAACGCCCCCTCCCGTCACAGGAGGCACGGGGCTCTCCTTCGGTCCGAGGATGATTGTGTAGAGGTAGTTGCGCTTCACCGGCACGACCGCTCCGTTCTGATAGAAGGGTACCTCCACGTGATGCTCCTTGCCGTCATACTCTACGGTGATGTCGACCACGGGCGCCTGATCCTTGCTAACGAGTGTCTTCGGGGTCTCATAGAGGTAGAAGGCCTTAGCCAGCTTACCCATAACACCGTTGTATGACCGGCTGGGGCTTACACCACCCGCGGGGATGGTGGCAAAAGTCTTCACGCCACCCACGGTGGTCAGAGCGGTAGCACGATGCTCGCCCACAGCGGTCCTGTCGTAAGCGTTCTTGAGTACGGCATCCTTGATGATGACCTCCTTGTACTCAGGATGCGCTGCCGTGGCCTTCATCGTGGTCTGGATATCTATGCGGGCTACAGCGCGGATCAAGTCAACATTGATCATCGCAGCACCGGACATAGGGATGGAGGTGGACGCCTGTCCCATCTTCGCCACACCGACCATAGGCAGGTACTTGCCATCCTGAAGTAGGGCCTTGCAGGATGCATTCGCACTCTGCTTGCGGCTGATCAGACGTGACATAACATCATCTACCGTAGTCACACCGGACTGGAGCCCTGCAAGAGGCTCATCGTTGGCGACAAAGAGGAAGAATCGATTCTCTCCCGCATGGATCGTATTGCCTGATCCGACAAAGTCAGCTGCCGTAAGACTTGCCTGGTACTCTGGACCACCGCTATTCGTGAGAGTGAGCTCATGGGTTTTAACGTAGGTCTTAGGCCCAGCGAGGAACTCGTACAGAGTAATCCTGTTATCTTTAATTGTCCACTCCGCCTGATCATGGATGGCGTAAGTGGTAGGGAGCCCCCGTGGAGCTGCAAAGGAGAAGGTGATCTTCTCGGCTGAAGGATTGTAGGTCCCGCCGTTCTCTTTCACCTCCTGCCGGCTGTTCAGGCTGCAGGAGCTGAACCCTATGCCCGCAAGCAACGCCAGCGTTAGCATTCCGATAATCGTCTGTTTCATGTCTGTCAAAATTATTGTGATAAAAGATGTCCTAATGGTTCTGTCCTAGACCTTCGGTGATCCTCCCGAGCGGTTCAAAGGCCGTCAGGAATTAATCAAGAGGTCTGTCAGCAAATAGGCGAACTGCGAAGGCATACGGAGTTGAGTCGGTGTGGCCCACGCTGACATCGTTACTAATGCAGTACATGCCGTACGCACCGCCGCTATAATACTCTGTGGCAGACCAGTAGCAGCAATACCAACCCTGTCTGCCATCGGAGTGGCCTGCAGCAGGGAAGAACCGAACCACTGCAGAGGACAAACTCTGATCCCAGAATGCCTGATCCAGATTATCCACTGTGGAGATGTCCTGACGTCCAGAGATGTTGACACAGTAGATCCAGAGACCATTAACGCTCTTGCCATTCACTACATCCGAACCCCAGTAGTAGAGCCAAGCGGAGCGATACTGATCCTCTAAAGTGCGGCCTCCGTTGAAGCGGAGCGCAACGTTACACTTCACGCTGCTGCCGTTGACTGTCATAGTGGTTGGCTTATAGTCACCAGTGGCCAAAAACTTCTGTCCGGCAACCTCTACCTCCTCAGTCTCATTATACAGGACCTCACCACTGCCAAAGAGCTGGGGGTAGCCCGTGTACTTGACAATCCCCTGCCATGCCTCACGAGAGGGGAGCAGAAAGGTCTCCGTGGAGCCCTGGATCGATTGTGGATTGGCATACTTAGACTTGGCCAAATTCCAGTCCATCAGCACATTACGGTCATCTTTACTCGCAGGGATGGTGTGTGCCTTATCCCACTCCCCGCTGCTTGTCACATTCCACTTCGCCACGTAGGCAAGAGGATTGTACTTCAGGGCGGAGTGATCAACACCTCCTCCAAACATCTCTAGGAGCTCATTCTCAGAGACAACGAAAGTCTGACCATTATTCCAGTCGACCACCCTGACATTGTAGGTGAGCTTAATCTTGGAGGGATCGGGGTTGTCACTCGGATCCGGCACGTAGCCCTCATCGCCCATCATCAGCTGGACGGAGTAGATGTAGTTGCGCTTCAGCTGAGGCAGCTTCACCTCGAGAGGCTTGACGGCAACGCCGGCATAGGCGGTCTCGATGACGAGAGAGGTGCCGTCGGCAGAGGAGGCAGAGGCAGCACTATTCTCGTAGGCGTAGATCTGACCCATGGAGGCGTCAGTGGCGGACTTGCGGAAGCGCTCAAAGGAACCATACTCCTTGCCATCTGTCCTGTAGGCGTCGGTCGACGAGGCGGCGAGGAGGGAGGACTGGGTCTTCCGGTTCTTGACGGTGATCTTGCTGAGCGTCAGCTTGTCGAGCGTCGACTGTACGTCGATGCGGGCGGCGAGTCGCTCCAGATTGATCGTACCGGCATCGGACATCGCTCCCGTCGTTACGGTGAAGTCGGGTATAGTCGTCGATGCCATGACAAAGGCGTTCGGCATACCCGGCTCATTATCGACGAGGATGGCGCGTACGTCGGAGAGAGACTTACCTGTAAGGCTCCCCGCAGGGATGGTGCAATTGGCGACAAGGAGCATCTTGTAGGATCCCGTCGTAGCGATCGGCAGGGTGTAGCTCGTGGAGCCCTGAGCTGTCGGCACCGGGGTGCCTGACGTCACATAGACACCATTGCCATCGAAGAGGATCGCCTGCAGCGTGGAGATCGACTTCTCGTAGTCCTGTGCAGGCACAGCGTAGGTCTCCACGCCTGTCGTCACGGTGAAAGTGACCGCCTGCCCCTTCTCCGGGACGCCGGGAACCTCCTCATTGCCTCTGCGACCCAGCTCCTTGCTGCAGCCGCCGAGGATCAGTCCGAGGAGTGCTATAAGAGCAGCTCCCCATACTATCTTATGTCTATTCATCTTATTACTTCTCTATATGGTGATTTCTCATCTGATGACGACTCCCATTAGTCTTGCTCAATCTGAATCTCATACTGATAAGCAGTCGGGAAGTTCGCGTCAGCTACCGACACGACGGCAGTGCGCTTCACGCCCGTCGTATTGGGTTTCACGGTGAGGGTCATAAGGCTCCCGGCATAGGAGAGCTGGACCCAGTCGGGATTGCCCTTGGCGGTTACAACAATGGTAGAGCTAGAGCCTGCGAAATTGCTGGCAAAGGGGATCTGTACATTGGTAACACCGGCTGCATCAACGGTCAGCTTGTGTGTCTTCGCATCGTAGCCGGTAGGAAGTTTGGCACCCTGAGCGGGAGCAAGAAGATTGAGCGACTCGGTGACACTGACCGGACCATTCCACTCATTCACCGCAATAGCAAAGGAAACGCCCCCTCCCGTCACAGGAGGCACGGGGCTCTCCTTCGGTCCGAGGATGATTGTGTAGAGGTAGTTGCGCTTCACCGGCACGACCGCTCCGTTCTGATAGAAGGGTACCTCCACGTGATGCTCCTTGCCGTCATACTCTACGGTGATGTCGACCACGGGCGCCTGATCCTTGCTAACGAGTGTCTTCGGGGTCTCATAGAGGTAGAAGGCCTTAGCCAGCTTACCCATAACACCGTTGTATGACCGGCTGGGGCTTACACCACCCGCGGGGATGGTGGCAAAAGTCTTCACGCCACCCACGGTGGTCAGAGCGGTAGCACGATGCTCGCCCACAGCGGTCCTGTCGTAAGCGTTCTTGAGTACGGCATCCTTGATGATGACCTCCTTGTACTCAGGATGCGCTGCCGTGGCCTTCATCGTGGTCTGGATATCTATGCGGGCTACAGCGCGGATCAAGTCAACATTGATCATCGCAGCACCGGACATAGGGATGGAGGTGGACGCCTGTCCCATCTTCGCCACACCGACCATAGGCAGGTACTTGCCATCCTGAAGTAGGGCCTTGCAGGATGCATTCGCACTCTGCTTGCGGCTGATCAGACGTGACATAACATCATCTACCGTAGTCACACCGGACTGGAGCCCTGCAAGAGGCTCATCGTTGGCGACAAAGAGGAAGAATCGATTCTCTCCCGCATGGATCGTATTGCCTGATCCGACAAAGTCAGCTGCCGTAAGACTTGCCTGGTACTCTGGACCACCGCTATTCGTGAGAGTGAGCTCATGGGTTTTAACGTAGGTCTTAGGCCCAGCGAGGAACTCGTACAGAGTAATCCTGTTATCCTTAATTGTCCACTCCGCCTGGTCATGGATGGCATAAGTGGTGGGGAGCCCCCGAGGGGCTGCAAAGGAGAAGGTGATCTTCTCGGCGGAGGGATTGTAAGCCCCACCGT
>NZ_UQJH01000016.1 GCF_900541275.1 uncultured Porphyromonas sp. | reverse complement strand
AGCTCCCAAAAGATTTATCTCCTTTGTTTGAGTGGCGTTGAGGGGCTTTTGAGCGGGGCTCAAAAGCCCCTCAACGATCATGTGACAAACTTACAGCTAAAAACTGTGCACCCCTGCCGGGGTGCCTCGCCTGCAGATCCCGAAGGGGCATTAATCCCTCTGGCAATCACCATTACGAGCACCCCTGCCGAGGTCCATCGCCTGCCGATCCCGAAGGGGCGGAGTCCCGGAGGGATCAGTCAGTCAGCCCGACAAGCGGTACACCCCTGCGGAATCGGGCAACGCGGCACCCCAACAGGCGGTATTTGAATAATCGGATGATTCTAAATAGATTTGACTTGTTAAACTCTCTAACCATTATGAACAGAGACACCTACTTCACCTTATTTGTTCACGTCACATTTTCGACAAAGCAACGAATGAGGCTCCTAACACCCTCAATACAGTTGCGACTGCAACCGTATATGACCTCATTCTGTAAGAACAATGGAGCGGTGCCGCTCATTATAAATGGAGTACGCGATCATATGCACCTTCTGTTTTATGTTTCAAGTCCATCCTTTTGTCTTTCTGACTTCGTGAGAGAATTAAAAAAGTGCACGAATAAGTTGTGCAATGACACGTTAGGTTACAACGGCCTTTTTTCTTGGCAAAAAGGCTACTTTGCCCAGGCGATCAGTCGTGAGCGCGTGCCGGGATGTTACGAGTATATCAAGAATCAGCAGAAACACCATATCAGTATGACGTTTGCCGAGGAATGGGAAAAGATGAAGAAGGACTATCAGAAGGACGAAGACGTCGTTGTTCGTTATAAAAAGTAGAGGTCCAAAGTGACGACACGCCTGCCGATCCCGTAGGGGCGAAGCCCCGTAGGGATCGTCGGCTTTTAGCCCGGGTGTCGAGGCACGAAGTGCCGATGACCCCGGGTAACGGTCGATCATCATAAATAGATACGACCCCGATAGGGTGTCGCACTCCCAGGGCTAGCTTGATAGTGCGACCCCTGGCGGGGTCGAGGGGATTTTTCCCCGCCGATCTATCCCGGGGTCTTCGTCGGGGCTTGCGCCCCTCCTCGACACCCGGGCTAAAAACCGTGCACCCCTGCCGGGGTGCTCCGATCCCGAAGGGCACGCTATATTATCGGACAAATCGGGCAGAGCGATAGACACCTAAGTGCTCACCCGTATAAGACTCACCCCGCCTGCCGATCCCGAAGGGGCAGAGCCCCGGAGGGATCGTCGGCTTTTAGCCCGGGTGTCGAGGCACGAAGTGCCGATGACCCCGGGTAACGGTCGATCATCATAAATAGATACGACCCCGATAGGATGTCGCACTTACCAGTCAGGCTATCAGTGCGACCCCTGGCGGGGTCGAGGGGATTTCTCCCTGCCAAGCTATCCCGGGGTCTTCGTCGGGGCTTACGCCCCTCCTCGACACCCGGGCTAAACACCGAGCACCCCTGCCGGGGTGCCTCGCTGTCCGATGCCGAAGGGCGCGCTATATTATCGGACGAGTCGGACGGGTCGGACAAGTGCGATAGACACCTAAGTGCTCACCTGCATAAGACTCACCACGTCTGCCGATCCCGCAGGGGCGGAGCCCCGGAGGGATCGTCGGCTTTTAGCCCGGGTGTCGAGGCACGAAGTGCCGATGACCCCGGGTAACGGTCGATCATCATAAATAGATACGACCCCGATAGGATGTCGCACTTACCAGTCAGGCTATCAGTGCGACCCCTGGCGGGGTCGAGGGGATTTCTCCCTGCCAAGCTATCCCGGGGTCTTCGTCGGGGCTTACGCCCCTCCTCGACACCCGGGCTAAAAACCGTGCACCCCTGCCGGGGTGCAACCCGTTCCCGAAGGGCGCGCTATATTATCGGACAAGTCGGACGGGTCGGACGATGCGATAGACACCTAAGTGCTCACCTGTATAAGACTCACCCCGCCTGCCGACCCCGCAGGGATCATCTTTGGGGAGAGGGCTGTAGTAGACAAAAAAAAGGACTTGTGCCGGGGAGCGGTGGCTCTCGGCACAAGTCCTTACTATGTGTGTGCAACTCCGGGTCGGGCGGTTACTTGGGGTCGGAGGGGTTGTAGACGTAGGCGACACGACGGTCCCCGAGGAGGAAGCCGAGGATATTGTCCCGGTGCTCGTACTCCATAGAGAGGCGGGACTCGGTCGTCTGGGTACCCACATGGGGCGTCATCACCACGTTCTCCATATCGTAGAGGGCATCGAGGGGCTTGTCGCTATGCTCAAAAACATCGAAGGCCGCCCCGGCGAGCTTGCCACTCCGGAGGGCGTCGACCACCGCCTGCTCGTCCATCACCGCTCCTCGGGCGACATTGACGAGGATAGCACCGTCACGCATCAGGGCGATGGTGTCGGCATTGATGAGGTGCCGGGAGTCAGCATTGAGCGGGGTGTGGAGGGAGACGATGTCGCTCTCTCGGAGGAGGGTCTCCAGGTCGGCATAGGTGACGCCGAGTGCCTCCTCCTCAAGCGGGTCGAGCCGGTGACGCTTATTATATAGTATGGTCACACCGTAGGGGCGGAGGAAGTCGGCGACACGACGGGCGATATTGCCAAAGCCGACCAGCCCGATAGTTTTTTTGCCGAGATCAGTCCCCATAAGCCCGGTATTGACCGCATCGCGATCGCGACGCAGGCGGCTGTCCCATACGGTGATGCGCCGGGTGAGCGACAGCAGGAGCGCCATCGTCAGCTCCGCCGTCCCCTGGATCACCGACCGAGGGGTATTGGTGACGGCGATGCCGCGCTTCTTTGCGGCGTCGAGGTCAATGTTATTGAAGCCGACACCGTAGTTGGCTATCAGCCTGAGGTGAGGGAAGTGGCTCATCACCTCCTCGGTGATCGGGTGGGTGAAGCTTGAGGCGATTACCTCAGCATCCGCCGGGAGGGCGGAGAGGTCCTCGGGGTCATAGACAAATCCGGGCTCAGGCATGAAGACCTCACAGCCCTTCTCACTCAATTCGTCGTAGCCCTCGGGCTTAAAGGGAGGGAAGGTAAAAGCAATCTTGTGGCTCATGGCTATTCTTCTTTTTTTCTCTAAAAAAAATGATCTCAGATCATAGGACCGCTTTGATCTCTCGAGCGATCACGTGCTCGTGACCGAAGCGATCGATGCGGGTGATGGTGAAGGCGACCTTGAAGGTCCCCCCTAAGTCGAGCGGACGGAAGCGGGTGTCGTGAGTCCGCCCAACGATATTCTCGGGGTCGAGGGCCTTGCGGAGGGATGTCCCGCGCTTGTGGCAGTAGACTACGTAGTAGGCGGTCTCCTGACCCGGCGGGAGGGGCAGGTCGTCCATCCAGACCAGCTCCTGCCTGCCGCTCCCCCGGAGGACTGCGGCGTCGCGCTCCGGCTCCGGGAAGGGCTCCATGGTGGCGGGATAGGGGCGCTCAGGGAGGAGGGCGGGGAGGGGCCAGTAGTCCCGGTGGAGCTGATCGGCAATCCCCCTGTAGGAGACGCCCCAGAGGTCGTCCCCCGGCCAGATGGCGTTGCCTGCGGTATGCTCGGCGGCGAGGACCAACTTGGGGTGGAGCTGCCCGCCATCCATCGTGCGGCGCACGTGCTGACCAACTACCAGCTGCGCGTGGTGGATGTGGCGCGACCACCAGAGCACCAGCTCGGTGTAGTCGGCCACCTTATTCCCCATATTCCAGTAGATCTGAGGGACGACGTAGTCGATGAGCCCCTCCTCGTCCCAGAGGAGGAGGTCAGCGTAGAGATCGTCGTAATTCTGCAGTCCTGCCGTTCTTGACCCTATGGGATGGGTCCGCTCATTGCGGTAGATGCCGAAGGGGCTGATGCCGAGCTGGACGTAGGGCTTGACGCTGTGGATCGTGCGGGACAGGTCACGGATCAGTCGGGTGACATTGTCCCTCCGCCAGTCGCCCTTAGAGGCAAAGGCGGCACCATAGCGGCGGTAGGTCGCGTCGTCGTCAAAAGTCTCCCCGGCTATCGGATAGGGGTAGAAGTAGTCGTCGAGGTGGATCCCGTCGACATCGTAGCGGGTGACGATGTCGCGCACCACCCTGCAGGTGTAGGCGCGCACCTCGGGGAGGCCGGGATCGAAGAGCAGCTGCTTGCCGTAGCGGACAAACCACTCGGGATGCTTGCGGGAGGGGTGCCCCGGGGCGACGGCGGAGCCGACGTCGGCGACAGCGCGGTAGGGATTGATCCAGGCGTGGAGCTCGATGAAGCGCTCGTGGCAGATCTTGACCATAAAGGCAAGCGGGTCCCAGAGTGGCTCCGGTGCCCTACCCTGCTCTCCGGTGAGGAAGCGGCTCCACGGCTCATAGGGTGAGTAGTACCAAGCGTCTGCCTCGGGCCGAACCTGGAAGTAGATCACATTGACCCCCAGCTCCGCCAGTCGGTCGACCTTCTGCCGCAGATCGCTCTGCAGCTCCGCTACGGTCATCCGCGCATACTGGGAGCGGTAGATGGTGGGAAACCAGACAGCCCGTACCTCCCGCCGAGGAACCTTGTAGTTCGCTTCGTAGGCCTTCTCTGCAGCCTTCTGCACCACACTCTTGCGGGAACCGCAGCCGGTGGAGAGGAGGAGGAGAGAGAGGAAGAGGGGAAGGAGGAAGAGGGGGCGCCTCATAGCAGGGAGATCAGCGGAAGTGACCATAGAGGGCTTGGGTGATGGTCATGTAGACAAACATACCGATGAGGTCATCTAAGATCGTGATGAAGGGACCGGTGGCGCGTGCGGGGTCGATCTTCACTGCATTCATCAGGAGCGGGATCACCGAGCCGAAGAGACTGGCACAGATCACCACGACAAAGAGGCTGAGGGAGACGCTTGCCATCACCAGCATATCCTTGATGTAAAAATAATTGTAGACAAAGACGACCATACTGATCACGCTGGCGATGACGAGGGCGACGCAGAGGTCATTGAGTATCGTGCGGGGGATGCGCTTCAGGTCGAGTGTCCCGCGCGCAAGGTCCTGAACGACAATTGTGGAGGACTGCATGCCGACATTACCGCCCGTACCACCGATAAGGGGGATGAAGAGGGAGATCTGCGGGATCATCGCAAAGACGCTGTCGTAGATGCCGAGGAGTTGACTATTGAAAATCCCCCCGATCATCCCGATTAGGAGCCACGGGAGACGGGCACCGGTCTGCTTGAAGATATTGTCGGACGTGTCGATGTCGGAGGAGAGACCACTCGCCATCTGGCTCTCCGCCTCGTGCTTCTCACGCATCTCATCCACCACGTCATCGATGGTGATGACGCCCTTGAGCCGCCCGAGGGCATCGACGACCGGTATGGCGACGAGGTCGTACTGGTCAAAGGTCTTGATCACCGTATCCATGGAGTCGCTCTCGTGGAGGATGACGGGATTGGGGAGCATCACGTACCGGATCTCGCTGATGGAGGGATTGGTAATGACGGTCTTCGTCGGCAGGATGCCGATCAGCCGCTTCAGGTCATCGACGACGTAGACGTAGTAGATCTCGTCCAGCTCCTCGGCCTGACGGCGCATCTCGTCGAGGCACATGGGCATGGACCAATTGGCATTCACCACGATCATCTCCTTCCGCATCACACCGCCGGCGGTGTCCTCATCGTAGTGGAGGAGGTCGACGATATTGCCAGCCTGCTCCAGGTCGGGGATATGGGCAAGGATCGCATCCTGCCGCTCGCTCCGCAGGTCGCGGATCAGGTCGGCGGCGTCGTCGGTATCCATATTCTGGACGATCTTCGTAGCGATCTCCTGCTCCGGCACGAGGGAGAGGATCTCACGTCGCCGGTCCTGGTCCATCTCGGTGATGACGTCCGCCACCTTGACATCGGGGAGCACCCGGAGGGCACGCGTCGCATCCTCATCGGAGAGGTCGTCGATGAAGGTGGCAATGTCGGTCGGGTGCATCGCGTGGAAAGTGCGCTGCAGCTTAGCCGCATCGTTGGTGTCGAGGTAGTGACGGAGCTCTTTCGTCAGTTCGGGGGTCAATTCGATCATCTCAGCGTTTCTTCATCATTAGGGCAGATCGTCTTATCGTCCACAGCACGGGTGAGGGCAATGAAGTCCTCGACGTCGAGCTGCTCAGGGCGCATCGTCAGGTAGCGCTCAATCTCCGGCGGGATCGACTCCGGGAGCAGTCCTCTCAGCGAGGAGCGGATCATCTTACGGCGCTGGGCAAAGGCCGCCTTGACCACCCGACGGAAGGACTGCTCACTTACACCGAGGGTGGTGCGGTCGTTGCGTGTCAGCCTGAGGACGCCACTCTGCACCTTAGGCGGTGGGGTGAAGGCGCCCGGTGGGACCGTGAAGAGGTACTCCGCATCGTACCAGGCGCGCAGAAGCACCGTGAGTATGCCGTAGTCCCTCGTGCCCGGCTCAGACGTCAGGCGACGCGCCACCTCCCGCTGCAGCATCCCCCCCGCCATCGGGATCAGGTCGCGGTACTCCAGCATGTGGAAGAAGATCTGACTGGAGATATTGTAGGGGTAATTGCCGATGAGGAGGAAGGGCTGCTCCTCCGGGAAGATCCGATCGAGGGGGAGTGTCAGGAAGTCTCCCTCGATGAGCCGATCGCCCTGCAGCTCGGGGAAGGTCTCCCGCAGATACTCCACGGACTCCCCGTCCAGCTCGACGACGACGGTGTCCCGATAGATCGAGAGGAGGTACTTCGTCAGCACACCCATACCGGGCCCCACCTCCAGGATCGGCAGATCCCGACGGGAGACCAGTATCTCAGCGATACGCTCCGCCACGGACTCATCGTGGAGGAAATGCTGTCCGAGGGCTTTCTTGGCCCGTACGCGCTTTGTCATGCTATCAGTCGGTCGGATCAGAGGGCGAGGAGGTCCCGAGTTAGAGTGAAAAAGGCTACCTTTGCCCATCACTTGATAGGGATCCCCGCTTCTCTCACCCCATTTCGTACAAAAGTACCAAAAAGAGAGCGGACCCACGCACTCATGACAGGTAAGCTACCAAAGAGTCTCCGGATCATCCTCCCCCTGCTGATAGGGGTGCTCCTCATCGTCCTGCTCTACAGAAAGGTCGACTTTGACGTCGTGCAGGAGACGCTCCGGGAGGACGTGAGGTGGTGGGTGATCGTGCTCTCCTGCCTCCTCGGGCCACTCTCCGTACTCTTCCGTGGGCTGCGGTGGGACCTACAGGTGGCACCCCTGCGCGCCGTCAGGGACGGCTCCACCCTCACCGCCTCGGTCCTCCACGTGCAGGGAAGCTACGCGGTCAATATGGTGATCCCTCGCCTCGGAGACCTCTGGCGCTGCAGCTCGATGCAGGGCTACAGCGGGCTGCCCTTCTCCCGGCTCCTCGGGACGATGATCGCCGAGCGGGCTGTGGATATGATCACGACGCTCTTCCTGATCCTCCCCGGTCTGGCACTGAATGCAGCCTACTTCACCGCATTTCTCCGCCACCACGTCCGCATCCCCTCACCCACAGAGGGACCCGCCGCCTCTCCCCTCACCTGGCTGCTCCTGCTACTGGCCGCGGGACTGGGGGTCTACCTGATCGGGAGAGTGACGAGGCGACTGCGGCTCCGGCATAAGCTCCGCAAGGGGTGGCTCAACTTCCTCGTGGGACTGCGGACGATACTGGAGATGGACCGCCGAGCGAGGGGACTCTTCCTCCTCTACACGGTCGGGATATGGTCGTGCTACTTCTTCGCCTTTTACCTCACCTTTGGCGCATTTAGCTTCACGGAGCAGCTGGGGCCGGGGGTGGCTCTGGTGATCTTCTCCCTCATCACCATCTCATCGATCCTGCCGATACAGGGCAATATCGGGCCGTGGCACTTCGTCGTGATCCAGTCGTTGATCTTCTTCGGCGTCGCTGCCGATCCCGCCGCCTCCTTTGCGCTGATCGTCCACACCACGCAGACGGCGACGACCACCATCTTTGGTCTCGCAGCGATCCTGCTCCTTCCTTTCCTGAGAGAAAAGAGTAAAGAAAAATGACACTGGTAGGCTACCTCCTCACCAATACCGGCTCCCCCCGCTCGTGCTGCGTGGAGGATGTGGGGCAGTACCTGCGGACCTTCCTCACCGACCCGGCGATTATGGAGATGCCCTACCTCCTCAGGCAGCTACTGGTGCGGGAGATTATCGTGCCGAGGCGAGCGCCCAAGTCGGCGAAGCGGTACCGGCAGATCTGGATGCCCGAGGGGTCACCCTTAGTGGTTTACAGCCGACAACTGGCGGAGGAGCTGAGCCGGCTCTCCGGCTGCCCCGCCTACCTCGCCATGCGGTACGAGGAGGGATCGGTCGATCGGGCGCTGAGGCAGGCTGAGGTCGACGGCGTGACGGAGCTGATCTCGCAACCGCTCTACCCGCAGTATGCCTCGAGTAGCTTCGGCTCCGCAAGCACCTTTATCCGAAGGAGGTACGAGGCTCTACGACCCTCCTACAGACTCACGGAGCGGGGCCCCTTTTACGACCACCCGGACTTCATCCGCTCTCTGGCGGAGCAGGTGGCAGGAGCCGAGCTGTCACCGGAGACGCATCTTCTCCTCTCCTTCCACGGGCTTCCGCTCTCTCAGGTAAAGCCCTACCTGAGCGCCCCTGAGCGGGACTATACCTACCAGTGCCGGCGGACGATGGAGTTGCTGCGGGAGTGCCCGGAGGTGTCTCCACTGCGGAGCTACGAACTGGTCTACCAGTCGCGCTTCGGTCACCGCTGGCTGACGCCCGAGCTCACGAGGCGGCTCGCCGCACTGCCGGGCGAAGGGGTCAGGAGGGTGGCGGTCCTCTGTCCCTCATTTGTCGCAGACTGCCTGGAGACGCTTGAGGAAGTGGGCATCGATGGGCGAAGGATCTTCCACGAGGCTGGTGGCGAAGAGCTTACGCTCATCCCCTGCCCCAATGGCTCCCCCACCCTCGCCCGCGCCCTCCTCTGAGGTGGGGGCGTCGGACGGGTCGGACAAGTCGGACAAGTCGGACGACCTGCACAAAGCCCCAGCCCACCAGCATCCGTTAGGGAGGGCCGCCTCCCCGCTCTATTTCGCCAAAGGCGATCCAACAGAGGACCCCGATAGGGGTGTCTTCTTCATAGACCGGGTGTTGAGGCACGAAGTGCCAAAGATCGCCAGAGACGCCATTTTAGACAGAAAGAGACAAGAAGAGACAGGGAAAGACTCTGTGAGATAACCCCTCCGGTGGGTGTGCTATATTTGCAGCGCTGGAGCTTCCGGACAAATGAGGGGGATCTTCGCCGGGTGCGGGGAGATGGGGGGCAGCCTCTGCTTCTCCAGCTTTGCGTATGCACATCCTCTATCTTGAGTGGAGCTACACATCGGTCACCGCTTCGCGGATGACCGATGCCTATGGAGCGGGCACCCCTGCCGGGGTGCCACCTGCCGGATGCGCTCTTTTTTCGGACGAGTCAGACGAGTCGGACGGTGAAGACTGACGACCATCGAGGTATACCCCGGAGGGGTGCCTACTCCCCCCGCTGGGTGCGGGCTTTCTTGGCGGACGGGGCGATTGACACACAGCAACCCGGTCGGGGTGCGATGGGGCAGAGAGCAAAAAAAAAGGTCGGCTCCCGACAGGAATAAAATCCTGTCGGGAGCCGACCTTACTTAACTCAAATGAGGCTGACCGGACGTCAGTCCTCAGGCATAATATCCTCTAAGGGTGTCTCGTCCAGCGGGGCGGGGGCGGTAGCCTTTGCGGCCTCAAGGAGACGCTTGGTCTCGAGGTCTGCCTTATTGGCTACAACGAAGCCCTTGCGCGCTGCCAGGCCGGTACCGGCGGGGATGAGGTGACCGACGATGACGTTCTCCTTGATGGAGTCGAGCGCATCGGTCTTGCCCTCGATGGCAGAGTTGTTGAGCACCTTGGGCGTCTCCTGGAAGGAGGCGGCGGACATGAAGCTCTTGGTCTGCAGGGCAGCCTTGGTGATACCCTGGAGCATCTGGCTGCTGACTGCCGGCATGGCGTCACGCGCCTCTATAGTGCGGAGGTCCTTGCGGCGGAGCTGGCTATTGGCGTCACGCAGGCGACGCAGGGTGATGATCTGACCCTCGCTGTACTCCTCGGAGTCTCCCGGGTCGGTGATCACCTTCTTGCCCCAGAGGGCGTCGTTGGCGTCCTTGATATCCTGCTTGTCGACAATGTCCTGCTCGAGGAGGTTGGTGTCGCCGGCATCCTCTACGAGGACCTTGCGGAGCATCTGGCGGACGATGATCTCGAAGTGCTTGTCATTGATCGCCACACCCTGCTTGCGGTAGACGTCCTGGACACCATTGACGATGTAATTTTGCACCGCATTGGGACCAAGGATGGCGAGGATGTCCTGCGGAGAGATCTGCCCGTCGGAGATGGGATCGCCTGCACGGACGAAGTCATTCTCCTGCACGAGGATCTGCCGAGAGAGCGGCACCATATACTTGCGCTCCTCACCGGTCTTGGAGGTGACGATGATCTCACGATTACCGCGACGGATGCGCCCGAGGGTCACCTCACCATCGATCTCGGAGACGACGGCAGGATTGGTAGGATTGCGTGCCTCAAAGAGCTCGGTGACACGGGGAAGACCTCCGGTGATATCACCAGTCTTGACGACAGCACGGGGGATCTTGGCGATGATGTCGCCGGCCTTGAGCTTGGCACCATCTCGCTGTGTCAGGAGGGCGCCGGCCGGGAGGTCATAGGAGGTGGCACTCTCCTCGCCCTTGCGGATCACGCTGTAGGCTGGGGTAGTGTTCTTGTCCTTACTCTCGATGATGACCCACTCACTGCGGCCGGTGGCGACATTGGACTCGCTCTGTACCTCGTAGGTGACGCCCTCCTTGAGTCCCTCAAAGTGGAGGGTACCATCGGCCTCAGCGACCATAACGGCATTGAAGGGGTCAGACTCGTAAATGGTGTCGTCGGCCTTGACTGCCGTACCGGGCTCCACGAAGAGGTGGGCACCGTAGGGGATGTTGCTGCTGATGAGCGACATGTGGGTATTGGGGTCGACGATGCGCATCTCTGCCTGTCGGCCGATGACCACCTTGTAACTCTTGCCGTCCTCGCCCTTTGAGTCCACGGTGCGGAGCTCGTCGATCTCAAGGATACCATCGTACTGAGCCTTGATGTAGCGCTCCACCGTATCGGAGGAGGCGACACCACCGGCGTGGAAGGTACGGAGGGTCAGCTGTGTACCAGGCTCACCGATTGCCTGAGCCGCTACGACACCGACTACCTCGCCCATCTGTACGGGGCGGTTGTGTGCCAGATCACGGCCGTAGCACTTGGCGCAGACACCCTCCTTGCTCTCGCAGGTGAGGACGGAGCGGATCTCCACTTCGGTGATGGGGGACTCCTGGATCTTGGTGGCAGCAGTCTCGTCGATCTCCTCATTGGCACGGACGATCAGCTCACCCGTGATCGGGTGGATGATGTCGTGGACAGAGCAGCGACCGAGGATGCGCTCGTAGAGAGAGGCGACGACATTCTTTCCCTCCTTGATCTCACGACGGACGATACCTCGGAGGGTACCGCAATCCTCCTCCGTGATGATGACGTCGGAGGAGACGTCGACGAGACGGCGGGTAAGGTATCCGGCGTCGGCAGTCTTGAGTGCCGTATCGGAGAGTCCCTTACGGGCACCGTGGGTGGAGATGAAGTAGTCGAGCACGGAGAGGCCCTCCTTGAAGTTAGTCAGGATAGGATTCTCCATCGTCTGGGCGCCCTCACCACTGCGGACCGGCTTGGCCATCAGACCACGGATACCGGAGAGCTGCTGGATCTGGTTGGCCGATCCACGCGCTCCGGAGTCCATCATCATGTAGATGGAGTTGAAGCCGTCCTCGTCCTCCTTGAGCTGCTGCATGAGCACCTGGGAGATCTTATTATTGACGTTGGTCCAGACGTCGATGATCTGATTGTACCGCTCGTTGTCGGTGATGATACCGAAATTGAAGTTGTCCATGATCTCATCAACCTGGCTGAAGCCGTCGGCGATGATCTCCTCCTTCTCCTTAGGTACGATGACGTCGGAGAGGTTGAAGGAGAGTCCCGCCTTGTAGGACATGTAGTAGCCGAGGTTCTTGATGCGATCGAGGAAAGCGGAGCTCTCTGCGATACCGCAGTATTTGATCACCTCACCGATGATGAGACGGAGGTTTTTCTTCCCCACTACGCCGTTGTAGAAGGGGAGCTCGCCCTTGGGCATCATCTGATTGAAGAGCATACGCCCGTAGGAGGTCTCGATGACGTGGGTGATCGGCTGACGCTGATCGTCAAGGTCATCGACGCGCGCCTTGATGATGGCGTGCATGTCGAGACAGCCCTGATCATAAGCGACCTGCACCTCCTCAAAGTCACTGAATACCTTACCCTCACCCTTGGCCCCAGTGCGGGTCTTAGTGATGTAGTAGAGACCGAGGACCATATCCTGCGTAGGTACAGTGATCGGTGCACCGTTGGCGGGGTTGAGGATGTTCTGTGAGGCAAACATGAGGAACTGTGCCTCGAGGATCGCCTCATTGGAGAGGGGGAGGTGGACCGCCATCTGGTCTCCATCGAAGTCCGCATTGAAGGGCGTACAGGAGAGCGGGTGGAGCTGGATTGCCTTACCCTCGATGAGCTTGGGCTGGTAGGCCTGGATACCGAGTCGGTGGAGCGTAGGGGCACGGTTGAGGAGGATGGGGTGTCCCTTGATGATATTCTCGAGGATGTCAAAGACGACCGGCTCGCGACGATCAACGATGCGCTTGGCACTCTTGACGGTCTTGACGATGCCGCGATCGATGAGGCGACGGATGATGAAGGGCTTGTAGAGCTCGGCAGCCATATTCTTCGGCAGACCGCACTCGTACATCTTCAGCTCAGGACCGACGACGATGACGGAGCGGGCGGAGTAGTCGACGCGCTTACCGAGGAGGTTTTGGCGGAAGCGTCCCTGCTTACCCTTGATGGAGTCGGTAAGCGACTTGAGGGGACGATTGCTGCGACTCTTGACGGCAGCGGAGCGACGGCTGTTGTCGAAGAGAGAGTCCACCGACTCCTGGAGCATACGCTCCTCATTGCGGAGGATCACCTCAGGCGCCCTCGTCTCGATGAGTCGGCGGAGACGGTTGTTGCGGATGATGACCCGGCGGTAGAGCTCATTGAGGTCTGAAGTAGCGAAGCGACCACCATCGAGCGGCACGAGAGGACGGAGCTCCGGGGGGATCACGGGGATCACCTTCATCACCATCCACTCGGGGCGGGAGTAGCCATTGGAGGCACGGAAGCTCTCGACCACCTGGAGGCGCTTGAGGGACTCCTTCTTGCGCTGCTGGGAGGTCTCCTTGGAGGCACCGGCACGGAGCTGGTAGGAGAGCTTGTCAAGGTCGACCCGCTCGAGGAGCTTGAGGATGGCCTCACCTCCGATGCCGGCGATAAACTTATCCGGATCGCTGTCGGGGAGGTCCTGATTGTCCTCGGGGAGACGATCGATGATGTCGAGGTACTCCTCCTCGGTGAGGAAGTCGAGATCCTCGACGTCCTCGGCTACACCCTTATTGATCACCACGTAAGACTCGTAGTAGACGATCTTCTCGAGCTTCTTGGAGGGGATGCCGAGGAGATAGGCGATCTTATTGGGTACAGAGCGGAAGAACCAGACGTGTACGATCGGCACCTCGAGCTTGATGTGCCCCATGCGCTCACGACGCACCTTCTTCTCCGTCACCTCCACTTGGCAGCGGTCGCAGACGACCCCGCGGTAACGGATCCCTTTATACTTACCACAGTGGCACTCGTAGTCCTTGACCGGACCGAAGATACGCTCACAGAATAGTCCGTCGCGCTCCGGCTTGTAGGTACGATAGTTGATCGTCTCCGGCTTGGTTACTTCACCGTGCGAATTCTCGAGGATCTCCTCCGGAGAGGCGATCCCGATGCGGATGCGGGAGAAGTTGGGGTTGATCTTGTTTGTTATCTTGAAAGCCATAAGCTATGATTTTCTCTACTTTATGCGTCTCAAAAAATCACCGATCGATCACTCGAGATTGAAGCCCAGCCCGAGACCACGAAGCTCGTGGACAAGGACGTTGAGTGACTCAGGGATGCCCGGCTCCGGGAAGGCGGAGCCCTTGACGATCGCCTCGTAGGTCTTGGAGCGACCTACCACATCGTCTGACTTGACGGTGAGCATCTCGCGCAGGGTGTAGGCGGCACCGTAGGCCTCGAGGGCCCATACCTCCATCTCTCCGAAGCGCTGACCACCAAACTGTGCCTTACCACCGAGTGGCTGCTGCGTGATGAGCGAGTAGGGACCGATGGAGCGGGCGTGCATCTTGTCCTCGACCATGTGGTCAAGCTTGAGGAAGTAGGTGACGCCGACGGTGGCGGGCTGGTCGAAGCGCTCACCCGTCTCTCCATCGTAGAGGTAGGAGACGCCGTAGCGGGGGAGACCCGCCTTGTCGGTCCACTCGTTGAGGTCGTCAAGTGAGGCGCCATCGAAGATGGGGCTGGAGAACTTTACGCCCAGCTTATAACCTGCCCATCCGAGGACCGCCTCAAAGATCTGCCCAAGGTTCATACGCGAGGGCACACCCATAGGATTGAGACAGATGTCGACCGGCGTACCATCCTCGAGGAATGGCATATCCTCCGTGCGGACGATCTTGGAGACAATACCCTTATTGCCGTGACGTCCTGCCATCTTATCGCCCACCTGGATCTTACGCTTCTTGGCGATAAGCACCTTGGCATTCTGGATCACGCCATTGGGGAGCTCGTCACCGATGGTGGCGTCAAATTGCTTACGGTAGTAGCGGCTCTCGATCACCTTGGACTCGTGGAGGTAATTGATGATCAGGTCAGCGATCAGCTGATTGTCATGCTCGTCAGAGGTCCAGCCCTCGGGCACCACCTCCTCGTAGATGATCTGCTTGAGCACGGGGCCGGTGATCTTGACTCCCTTGGCGACCACAGTGGTGCCGACGTAGTCCTTGATCCCCTGGCTGACCTTGCGATTGGTCAGCTTGCCGAGCTTGGTAAGGAAGAGCTTCATGAGCTGGTCCTGCTCCTTCTCCTGCTCCTCGTCGAGCTGCTGCTTGAGGTCACGGATCGTCTTGCGGCTGTTGCCGGTCTTGACGGCACGTGAGTAGAGGTGGGTATCGATCACGACACCACTGAGTGAGGGATCCGCCTTGAGCGAAGCGTCCTTCACGTCGCCTGCCTTCTCTCCGAAGATGGCAAAGAGAAGCTTCTCCTCCGGGGTGGGGTCGCTCTCGCCCTTAGGGGTGATCTTACCGATCATGATGTCTCCCGGGTGGACGTGGGCACCGACGCGGATGATACCATTGGCATCCAGCTCGCGGGTGGCATCCTCACTGACATTGGGGATGTCGTTAGTCAGCTCCTCCATACCGCGCTTGGTGTCGCGGACCTCGAGATTGTACTCGTCGACGTGGACGGAGGTGAAGAAGTCCTCGCGGACAAGGCGCTCATTGATGACGATAGCATCCTCGTAGTTGTACCCCTTCCACGGCATGTAAGCGGCGAGGATATTACGTCCCAGGGCGAGCTCACCACGCTCAGTGGCGAAGCCCTCGGTGAGGATCTGTCCGGCAGTGACGCGATCGCCCTCCATGACGATCGGGCGCTGATCGACGGTGGTACTTTGGTTAGTCCTGCGCCACTTGGAGAGGTGGTACTCGGTCACCTCGTCAGCGAAGCGGACAAACTGCTCGTCCTCGGTGTAGTCGTAGCGGATGCGGATCGTATTGGCATCGACATACTCGACCACGCCATCCCGCTCAGCCATCACCTGAGAGCGACCATCACGCACCATCGGTCCCTCGAGACCGGTGCCGACGATAGGCGACTCTCCGTGGAGAAGCGGCACAGCCTGGCGCATCATGTTACTACCCATGAGGGCACGGTGCGCATCATCGTGGTCGAGGAAGGGGATCAGTGCGGCAGCGATGGAGCAGATCTGCATCGGCGCTACGTCGATGAGGTCTACGTCCTCGGCATCCACGACAGGGAAGTCTGATCCGTGACGGCTCTTGATCTGGCCGTCGAGGAGCGTCCCGTCGTCACCGATATTGGGGGTGAATTGCGCCACCGTCATATCCTCCTCCGCCTCGGCGGTGTAGTACTGGACACCGCCCTTGCTGAAGTCTACCTTGCCACCATCGACCTTGAAGTACGGCGTGGCGAGGAAGCCCATGTCGCTCACCTTGGAGTAGACACAGAGAGAGGAGATCAGACCGATATTGGGACCCTCAGGGGTCTCGATCGGGCAGAGGCGGCCATAGTGGGTGTAGTGGACATCTCGCACCTCAAATCCTGCGCGGTCACGACTGATACCGCCCGGACCAAGAGCCGAGAGACGGCGCTTGTGGGTGATCTCTGCCAGAGGGTTGGTCTGGTCCATAAACTGGCACAGCGGGTTGGTCCCAAAGAAGGAATTGACCACGCTGCTGATCGTCTTCGAATTGATCAGATCGACAGGGGTGAAGACCTCATTGTCCCGCACATTCATACGCTCGCGGACCGTACGGGCTATGCGAGCGAGGCCGACGCCAAACTGCTGATAGAGCTGCTCGCCGACGGTGCGGACGCGGCGGTTGCTCAGGTGGTCGATATCATCGATGTTGGCACGACCATTCTTCAGCTTCACAAGATAGTCGATGATGGCGACGATATCCTCATTGGTGAGGATCTTCGTATCCTCAGGGATATCGATGTCCAGCTTGTGATTGATACGGTATCGACCGACATCGCCGAGGTCGTACCGCTTGTCAGAGAAGAAGAGGTTATTGATGACCTCCTGAGCGGACTGCTCGTCCATAGGGTCCTGGCTGCGGAGCTGGCGGTAGATATGGTAGACCGCCTCCTTCTGAGAGTTGGAGGGGTCCTTCTGCAGCGTATTGGTGATGACACTATAGTCGAGTCCGGACTCAGACTCTCTCTCGAGGAGCATCGTCTTGGGCGCATTCTTGAGGTCAAGGATCGCCTGGATATTCTCCTCCGTAAGCTCTTCATCTCGATCGACCACTACATTGTAGCGCTCCATGGAGACTACTTCACCCGTTTCCTCATCCACGAGGTCCTCTACCCACGTATCGAGGATACGTGCGGCTACCTTACGACCGATATTTTTCTTCAGGTTGGTCTTGGTCACCTTCACCTCCTCGGCGATGCCGAAGAGACTCAGGATATCCTTATCAGTCTCGTAGCCGATGGCTCTCAGCAGAGTGGTCACGGGCAGCTTCTTCTTGCGATCGATGTAGGCGTACATGACGTTATTGATGTCTGTCGCAAACTCGATCCAAGATCCCTTAAAGGGAATGATACGGGCGTTGAAGAGCTTGGTGCCGTTGTTATGCACGCTCACCGAGAAGAAAACTCCCGGGGAGCGGTGCATCTGCGACACCACCACTCTCTCAGCGCCGTTGATAATAAAGCTACCTGCAGGCGTCATATAGGGGATCTGCCCCAGGTAGACGTCCTGAATAGAAGTATCAAAGTCCTCATGCTCAGGGTCTGTACTATACAGCTTGAGCTTCGCCTTGAGAGGGACAGTATAAGAGAGCCCCCTGCTCAGACACTCCTCAATGGTGTACCTGGGAGGATCCACGAAGTAATCCAAAAACTCGAGGACGAAGTTATTTCTCGTGTCGGTGATTGGAAAGTTTTCCAGGAATGCTTGGTACAGTCCCTGGCTCTTCCGCTTACCGGCAGGCATATCCAGCTGCATGAAGTCCTTGTACGACTTGAGCTGAATGTCGAGAAAGTCCGGGAAGGGTAATGGATGCTTGGAAGAGGCAAAGCTGACTCTCTCAGGCTTATATTGTGAGGACATAAAATTCTTTAATTCAAGGAGTAGTAAAAGACACGAAAAGGTTAAGAACCTGCCGGTAATGGCCGGTCCTTAACCCTTCACCCTACTCTACGAGAGAGTCAGGGGTAGTAAGTGAGGATTACTGAAGCTCAACAGTAGCTCCGGCCTCCTCAAGGGTCTTCTTAAGAGCCTCAGCGCTAGCCTTATCCATATCCTTCTGGACAATAGAGGGAGCACCGTCGACAAGCTCCTTAGCCTCCTTGAGACCAAGTCCGAGAGCGGTCTTGACAGCCTTGATGACCTGGAGCTTAGATGCACCAGCGTCCTTCAGGTTTACGTCAAAAGAAGACTTCTCGGCAGCTGCCTCACCGGCTGCTGCTGTAGCGGGACCAGCTACTGCTACAGCGGCAGCAGCAGGCTCGATGCCGTACTCATCCTTCAGGATAGTCTTCAGCTCAGTTACCTCCTTGACGGTCAGATTGACCAGCTCCTCAGCGATTGCTTTTACGTCAGCCATATCGTTATTATATATATAAAAAAGTTGTAAACGTATTAATGGATTGTCTTACATTGACCTGCCGCTTAGTCTGGTATTCCGGGCACATCCCGCAGTAAGGGGGAGGGCAGATCAGGTCCCGGCATAGATGGTCACCGATGGGGAGAGTCTCAGCCTCCGGGGAGGGAGAGACAGACCCGGACGCCTTACGCCTCGGCTCGCTTCTCGAGAGTCTCCAGGACACCGTGGATGGTGTTGCCTGCAGAGCTGGCCTGAGAGATGACGTCCATGATCGGAGACTCGAGCATGGAGATGATATCTCCGAGGAGCTCATCCTTGCTCTTGAGGGCAGCCAGAGTATCGAGCTCGGCAGCACCCAGGTAGAAGGTATCATAGACGTAGGCAGCCTTCAGACTCGGCCTCTCAATATCGGTACCGGCACTCTTGAGCTCCTTGTGGAAGTCCTTGAGCACACGGGCAGGGGCATTGGCGGTCTCAGAGAGCATCAGCGCGCTGGTGCCCTTGAGATAGGGATGGAAGGGCTCATACTGCTCCTCGTTGATGTCAACGAAGGCGCGGTGTAGGAGCGTATTCTTCACGACCATCATCTTGACACCATGCTGGAAGCACTGGCGACGGAGGGCAGTGGTCTGCTCAGCGTCGAGAGCCATGGCGTCGACCAAATATGCGTGGGGATAAGCCTCGAGGAGCTCCTTGAGCTGCTCGATGACTTTCGCTTTATCTTCTTTCTTCATACTTATCTATAGGACAAAAGAGGGATGGATATATCTCCGAGGGAGACATACGTTACGCCTCAGTCAATGCTCGGGTGTCGATCTTGATACCCGGACTCATGGTACTGGAAAGATAGACGCTCTTCATGTACGTACCCTTGGCAGACGTGGGCTTCAGGCGCTCCAGTGTGCGAAGGAATTCACGTGCGTTATCAGCGATCTGCTCGGGGGTGAAAGAGACCTTACCGATGGAGGTGTGGACGATACCGGCCTTATCGACACGGAAGTCGATCTTACCGGCCTTGACCTGACGGACAGCATCACCGACGTTGTTGGTCACCGTACCGCTCTTGGGGTTAGGCATCAGACCTCTCGGACCGAGTACACGGCCGAGGGCACCGATCTTACCCATAATGGCGGGCATAGTGATGATCACATCGATCTCAGTCCATCCGCCTTTGATCTTCTCGATATACTCGTCGAGGCCCACATAGTCGGCACCGGCATCCTTAGCCTCCTGCTCCTTATCGGCAGAGCAGAGGACGAGGACACGCACCGTCTTACCCGTGCCGTGAGGCAGGGTGACGGTACCACGTACCATCTGGGTGGACTTACGAGGATCGACGCCAAGGCGTACATCCATATCTACGGAGGCATCAAACTTCGTCGTGGTGATCTCCTTGACGAGCTGTGAAGCCTCCTTGAGAGAGTACTCCTTCGTGCTGTCGACCTTAGTCAGAGCGATCTTGCGATTCTTAGATATTCTACTCATAATCGTATTCTACCTTCTGATATTACTCGACATCCTCGGGGAAGTCTCCCTTAATGGTAATCCCCATGCTCCGTGCCGTACCGGCAACCAGGCGCATGGCGCTCTTCACGGTGAAGCAGTTGAGGTCGCTCATCTTATTCTGAGCGATCTCCTTCACCTGGTCCCAAGTGACGCTAGCCACCTTGCTACGATTGGGCTGTGCGCTACCCTTCTTGACCTTAGAGGCCTCGATGAGCTGAGCGGCAGCGGGCGGCGTCTTGATGACAAAGTCAAAGGACTTGTCCGCATAGTACGTGATGACGACAGGAAGGAGCTGTCCGCCCTTGTCCTGTGTCTCAGCATTGAATCTCTTGCAGAAATCCATGATGTTGATCCCCTTTGCACCAAGTGCAGGACCAACCGGAGGGGCAGGATTAGCTGCTCCACCGCGGATCTGAAGTTTCAACTGACCGGCAATTTCTTTTGCCATGATTCATTCAGTTTATTGTCAAACAATAATTTGGCGAAAAGTACACTCGAGGAACCGCCACCCTTGATGACATCAGACCCACGTGTGGAGCTCCTTCCTCAGACCATTCCTCTCGCGAGGAGGGGAGGGGTGACTCCTGGGACCTATGATGCCGGGATACCTGTGATCAGCTCACGCCGGGACGACTGCCCGGGCTCACCTCTCACAGATGAGACGGCTATGACTCACTCTCCTTTTCTACCTGTGTGTAATCCACCTCCATCGAAGTGTCTCTCCCGAAGACCTTCACCAAGATCTTCAGCTTCCTACTATCCGGGGATACCTCAGTCACGTCACCAAAGAACCCTGTGAAGGGGCCCTCATTGACTTTCACACGATCGCCGACCGAGAAGCTCATATCGAGATCCTCCGGACCCTCTGCAAGACGGTCGGAGATCTCCTTGATACGCTTCACGTCGAGGTCAGACAGCGGCTCCGGGTGGACGTCACCACCGATGAAGCCCAGCACTCCGGGGACGCGACGCAGCTTATGCGTCGTCTCGCCCGCCAGGCGCGCCTCCACGAAGACAAAGCCACTGTAGTACGGTCTTACCCGCTCTACACGCTTGCCTGATGCGGTACGACGCTTAGTGATGGTCGTCTCCATGGGCACCAAGATCTCTCCGACATTCTTGTCGAAGAACGGCTCTACATCACGCATGCCGTTGATATAGTCCTTCACAGCCTCCTCCTTGCCGGAGATGGTCTGGAGGACGTAGTACTTGTATACCTGATCTTGATCGTCGTGAGACATTGTCAAAGCATCTGCCAGTCCGACAGTCCCAAGGGACCGCACTCACGGACTTGTGTGAAACTAAAGTAAATCGGACTAAATAGGAAGCCCAAGGGGAGCGAGCAGGTGCAGGAGAGACCTATCGGTCTCGCACCTCACTTCGCAAGGGTTGTCATGAAGCCTATCATATAGGGTAAGACTGCGGCACGCGATGAGTCCTCATCTCGCCCGTCAGCCCTTGACCTCCAGCTCGGCTATTAGATGATCAGACGGTAAAGTCCACTCATCGCGTACTCGAGGATCTGGTCTACACCAAATATGAGTAGGGATAGTATGACGGAAGCTACCAATACAATCACCGCGCTCTGGGATAACTCCTTGGGCGTCGGCCATGACACCTTATAACGCAGCTCGTCGAAGCACGCCTTGACGTAGGCGCTGCTGCGCTGGAAGATGTTCTTGCTCTCAGGTTCAGCCATAAAGCCTAATATCTACTTACACATTTTAAATTGAGCAGGGGATGCGAGGCTCGAACTCACGACACCCGGTTTTGGAGACCGGTGCTCTACCAACTGAGCTAATCCCCTATAGATAAGCCGTCTCCGGAGGCGTTAGCGTCCCGAGGGACGGCTTATCATAGTCTATTGACTTACTTGGGTCTTACAGACCGTGAGATCAGTCGAGGATCTCAGTGATCTGACCTGCACCGACGGTGCATCCACCCTCACGGATGGCGAAGCGAAGACCTGCGTCACAAGCAACCGGAGAGAGAAGCTTCACCTTGATCTCTACGTTGTCACCAGGCATCACGATCTCCTGACCCTCAGGCAGCTCGATGTCACCGGTTACGTCAAGCGTACGGATGAAGAACTGCGGACGATAGTGGTTACGGAACGGCGTGTGACGGCCACCCTCCTCTTTCTTGAGGACGTAGATGGAAGCCTTGAACTCAGAGTGCGGCTTCACGGTGCCGGGAGCGCAGACGATCATACCACGCTTCAGCTGATCCTTGTCGATACCGCGGAGCAGGATACCTACGTTGTCACCTGCCTCACCACCGGTGGACATGTTCTTCTGGAAGGTCTCCACGCTGGTTACGGTAGACTTCAGGCCATCAGCACCGAGACCGATGATCTCTACAGCGTCACCGGGCTTGATGCGACCAGTCTCTACACGACCGGTAGCTACGGTACCACGACCGGTGATGGAGAAGATATCCTCGACAGGCATGAGGAACGGCTTGTCTAGCTCGTGCTCGGGAGTGGGGATGTACTGATCGACAGCGTCCATCAGGTCCATAACGGTGTCGACCCACTTCTGCTCACCATTGAGAGCACCGAGGGCAGAGCCGTGGATGATGGGGGTGTTGTCGCCATCGTAGTCGTACTTAGAGAGCAGATCACGAGTCTCCATATCTACGAGCTCGAGCATCTCCTTATCCTCGACCATATCGCACTTGTTGACAAATACGACGATGCTGGGGACGTTCACCTGACGGGCGAGCAGGATGTGCTCACGGGTCTGAGGCATAGGACCATCGGTAGCAGCTACTACGAGGATGGCACCGTCCATCTGAGCGGCACCGGTAACCATGTTCTTGACATAGTCGGCGTGCCCGGGGCAGTCTACGTGAGCGTAGTGACGTCCTACGATGTCAGTACCGCGCTCTGCGCCCTCTACAGCATCGGGATCCAGCAGATCATCAAGGGACTTACCCTTGCGATCCATGGTCTCATACTCCACGTGTGAGGAGTTGATGGTGATACCTCTCTCCTTCTCCTCGGGAGCGTTATCGATCTGGTCGAAAGAGCGAGCCTCAGAATCCTTACCAGAAGCCTTGGCAAGTACGTTGGTGATGGCCGCAGTCAGAGTCGTCTTACCGTGGTCTACGTGACCGATGGTACCGATGTTGACATGCGGCTTCGTTCTCTGGAATTCTTCTTTTGCCATAATACAAAAAATATAGTTGAGTTAAGTAATTCTCTACCCACATAAGGGCAATAGTAGCCGGCAATACTCCCATTTCTCCCCCTTAAGGAGACCAACGGAGTAACGCCGTCTCATCTACTCCCTCACACTTCGTATAAGAGCCGCTTCCGAGAGTTGAACTCGGGACCTCATCCTTACCAAGGATGCGCTCTACCACTGAGCTAAAGCGGCATTTGTTGCCATGATCGCAGCCCCATAGGGACTACACTAAGAGCGGAAGACGGGACTCAAACCCGCGACCCTCAGCTTGGAAGGCTAATGCTCTATCAACTGAGCTACTTCCGCAGATCCAAGAAGAGAATCAATGCCCGCACCCGGGCACCTCCTTCCCCTTGTCGTGTGCGCAGAGGCGGATTCGAACCACCGAAGGCAAAGCCAGCTGATTTACAGTCAGCCCCAGTTGGCCACTTTGGTATCTGCGCGTCTTCTGTCACATCCGCTATGCCGGCCTCCGCCCGCATATCTCTCGAATGTGGTTGCAAATGTACGACAAAAATCCAGATCCGGCAAGTACTTCTGACCCTTGAGTGCCACTTTGTCGCAAAAAATAGGCTAAGACCCTATATATAGGGTATAGTAGGAAGCCCCGGCAGGAGTGGAGGGGACCCGGTGACTTACCCCGCTGAAGCAGGCTGATACCTCAGGGGTATTTCTAATACCGATATTAGTGATCTCTAATACCGATATTAGTCTTCTCTAATACCGATATTAGATCAGCGCCTGTGGGGACGTGTCAGGGGATGCCCTTCTCTGTAGCAGATGATGTACGTTTCGACACTTTTTCTCGACCACTATTGCACCCGAGTGAGAGGGACCTAATAGACGAGGTCGCACTGCCCGTCAATGAGAGAGCAGAGCGACCTCGAGTATCTATATGAGAATGTTGCACGAAGTGCCATTCTCGCACATTTGTTTCAAATATGCAGAGACTTTGCACGAAGGATGAGATGCAAGGCGCTGAGGATGAGGTCGAAGGGAGCGTACTCACGTACGTGACCGAGACCGAATTCCGAAAGCAACGCAGCAAATCGCCTTCGTGCAATAGTCTCTATATATGGTCCTTACTTCCTTCGGCGGTACCAGACGATGCCGCCGATGGTGAGGAGCCAGACGAGTGTACCGATCCAGGAGAATTGGCTAACAGTCGGGTGGAGGTAATTGTACTCCCCCGACTCGAAGCGGAGCTGGAAGGGCACGACATAGTCCGCGAAAGTTCGTCCACTGGGGGTGTCGAAGTGGAGGCTCTTGACGCTCGCCAGCGTCTGGGCATCCAGCGCAGTGTACTCTGCCCCCTCTGCATCACTCTGGATCACGGTCCAGAAGAAGGGGTTGCCGAGGATGGTCAGCTTCTCCTCTCGCATCCGTAGCGTGGGGAGATCGGCCCTCTGGAGCCGATACTCCGGCATATGTATGACGTAGAGCGAGCCCTCCCGGTCGACGACGAAGCCGAGGAACCGCTTAGAGGGGTACTCCGTGACGAAGAGGTACTCAGGCCGCACGCCCTCCGGCAAGTCGATCGGTCGTACGAAGGGACGACCGACAGTCTGTCGTAGCTGGTAGAGATGGTCCGCAGCGTCGACGAGGAGGTAGCCATTGTCGTACGCCTTACGGGTCGTCGGATTACCTGCCACGAGGCGGATGGGGAAGGTGACGCCCTTCTCCTCCAGCGCCCGCTGGTAGAGGGCCGACTTCTCCTCCTCGATCGAATTGGACTCCATGTTGACAAATTCGATCCGCCGATCTGTGAAGCGGAAGACATCCTCCGGCATCTCCAGATTGACTCTCTTGGACATCGACTCCAGGAGGAAATAGAGCGGGGTCTCGTGCGTATTGAGACTCGCGGGGTGAGAGACGAAGATAAAGCTCTCACGCTCCAGCAGTCCCTGATCCACAGCGATGCCCCGGATGCTATCCGGGAGACGTCCATCCATCACCAGCTGGCGGTAGTAGAAGGAGGGGAGGATGCTATCAAACTCGCTGTCGGTGTACTTCCGACCGGCGTAGTCGTAGTAGCGGGTCCCCTCTCCATCCCGATTGTCGAGCGAGGCGAAGTCCTCCACCACCTCACTGTAGAGGGTGAAGGGGACATAATCCCCCTTGGGTGCCGTCATATCGCTGAGCGAGGTAATGCCCCAGATCAGTGCCAGTGCGGCAAGGAGGGTAAGCAAAATGGTGTATAGTGGCTTCATTGCACTCCTTCCTTAAAGCGTTGGATCGAGAGTATCGAGACGTAGCAGAGCAGCAGCGTCACCAGCCCCATCGGGAGAAGCGCCCCCTGGTAGAAACGAGGGGTCGTGCTGATGAAGTAGAAGTGGACGAGTGCGTAGCTGAGGAGTATGTAGAGCACACGTCGGCGCCAGGTGGACTCAAGCACCACGAGGGCGGTGAGTCCATAGGCGGTGAAGCCGGCCATAAACCACGGGGCGATGCTGACGAGCAGATGGGTCGCCAGCTCCGGGGCAAGGATGCTCCGGAGGTAGAGGGCAAGCATCAAGTGCTGCGTGAGGCAGAGGAGCCCAAGGACCCCTACTCCATAGGTAAGCATGGTGAGGGCAATGGTCCCCTGGTTCATTGGCAGATGGAGGGTGAGCTTGAGCCGCTTCTGGGTCATCTCAGGAGCAAATTGCGTCACAGCGAGTATCAGGCCCGTGAAGAGGGGCTGATACTGCAGCATATTGAGGAAGAGCACATCCTTGGAGAGTAGGATCTCCCATAGGTGTGCCGCTCCTCGGAGAGTGATGACCCTCTGGAGGGTGAGGAGGGCGTAGGCGGTTATGGCGAGCCCTACGATGTAGAGCACTAAGAGCGCCCAGCGGGTCTTGATCCACTCCTTATATAGTAGTCCCTGTATCATATCCGACTCAGTACTTACCGGTTAGTCCGATGAAGGCGTCCTCGAGGGTCATCGGCTCCTCCACGAGCTGGTCGTAGGGGATCTGTGCTCTCTGCAGGTAGGCCTGCACATACTCTCTCGACTGGAAGGTGTGGAGCTCTGCCGCACGACCGATGACGGCGGTGTAGTAGAGCTTCTCATCCCCCGGCAGAGCAGTAACCCCCTCACCGATGGTGAAGGTGTAGCGGTGGAAGGTCTCCATCAGCTCCCTCACCGGCATCTGGACAAGGATCTTCCCGTAGTCAAGGATGATACAGTCGTCAATCAGCCGCTCCATATCCTGGATGATATGGGAGGTGAGGAAGACCGTCTTGTCACGCCCGCTGGTGTAGTCCCTGAGGTAGTCGATGAAGAGACGCCGGTAGCCGGGGTCGAGCCCGAGGGAGAAGTCGTCAAGGATCAGGAGGTCGGCATCCTGGGCGAGGATCAGTCCGAGGGCGACCTGGGAGCGCTGCCCGCAGGACATCTGGCTGATCCGCTGCCGTGGAGCGATCTTGAGCTTGCTGACGAGGTCGTAGTAGATCTCACGCTTCCAGCGGGGGTAAAACCGCGCATAGAAGCGCTCGATCTCCGTGACGGTCATGAAGCTGTACTGCACATGCCCCTCGATGAGGAGAGCGATCTGCGCTTTTACGGAGGGAGGCATGGCTTGGATGTCGTAGCCGAGCATCCGACAAGCGCCTCCGGCGGGGCGGAGGTAGCCCGCGAGGATATTGATCGTGGTGGTCTTGCCGGTGCCATTCTTCCCCAAGAGACCGAGGATCCGTCCCCGAGGGACCTCGAAGGAGAGGTCCTCGTAGATGAGACGCTTCCCGTAGTAGTGGGTCAGGTGGTCACACTGGATGATGCTATCCTGCATGGCGTCACTTGCCTGCCTTCAGAGAGGGCTGTACGCGAGCATTGAAGTCCTCGGTCGAGTTATTGGTATCCTTGAGGTACTTCCGGCCATTCACCTCGCGCTCCACCTTGCGGATCACAGCGGTACCCTGACCGCTATTGTCCTGAAAACTATCGCGCCAACCGGTAAAGCCAGCATCGATGGTGTCAGGAATATAGCGCCAGTCGATCTTATCCTTAATACCCAGGAAGACAGCATCGACGATCCAGTCGAGGGGAACCTTGTAGGCCTTAGTCTCCATCTCCTTGACAAAATCCTTGAAGCGGAAGACATACTTCGCCGACCACGCATAGTCCTTCTCATAGGTAGCGGCATCGACCGGAACCCTAACGAGGGCAATGGTGGTGCAGCCCGCCTGATGGAAAGAGGAGACAGTGAGGGAGGACTTGTAGTAGGAGATCAGATTGGGCACCCCAGGATTGTCTGTATCCTGGAAGCGGGGATTGGACGAGCGATCGTAGATCTCGAAGTCGGCGTGCTCGAGATTGACCGCTCCGGGGAAGAACTTGGAGTGGTCCTGAGCGTCATTCGCTACGATGATCGAGGCACCGGGCTTGACGGGATAGGTGGTCCCATCACCGGGGATGATGGAGAGGAATCCGACCGGGAGGATATCCTTGATCGCATCCTTATCCACATAGTCCTGCTTCATATTGCACAGGAGGGCAGACTGCGCAATACCGAGCCCATCGGCATAGAGAGTGACGTCGGAGTTGTTGGTGATCTTGATGTACTGCTCGCCGTACTTATAGGACTTCTTAGTCTCAGGATTGTAGGTAGGGCTGATGAAGAGCTCCTCGATGACGAAGCCGGAGCTGACATTCTCCGTATACTGAGGGATAAGGGTGAAGGTACTCTTCTCGCCCTTCACGACGATGCTCTCCTCCATGGAGACGATCGTCTGGACCTTGCCGAGCCGATCGGACTGATAGGCGATCCCCGCAGTGAGGGAGACTTGGTACTTGCCCTCGAGGAGCTTCTGGTGGAAGGTAGCGGACTCCGGCTTGAGGGCGATCTCTTTGCCGTCCTGGCTGCTCTTAATGGTCACCTGGAGGTCGCTGTAGGTAGCGTCCTTGAGACCGACAGGCGTCTCGATGGTAAAGGTACACTCGCTCTCGATGGCGGGCTTACGGGTCTCCTCAGGCTTACAGCCTACGAGGAGGACGGAGAGGAGGGCGACGAGGGCCCAGAGGTGATGAAGTTGTTTCATGATCATTTTATACTTGAGATTATTATTTCAGGTTGACAGCACGGAAGTCCTCGGAGGAGTTGTTGGTGTCCTTGAGGACCTTACTGCCCTCAGAAAGGAGCTTACGGACAACTTTTTTTCCGTAGCGGGTGTCGTCATTGAGCGCTGGCGCGACGGAGGAGTAGCCGGCATCGAGCTTCTCGGAGACGGGGAGCCACTGGAAGTCATCCTTCATACTGAGATTGACCGCATCGAGGATCCACTCATTGGGGATCTGGAGGGCTGGTTCGCCCGGCATCTTCATCGGATCCATCCCCTCGATGATCATGACCTCCTCGTAGGGGTAGCTGTACTTCTTAGCGAGCTCCTCTGCGGTGAGCCCCTGGAGGTCAGCGAGCGCATAGGTGTGCTGACCATTGGTGCTCATCGCCCAATTCTGCACGCCATCACCGTAGGGATCGCTGATGAAGATCAGCCTCATGTCGGGTACTTGGGGATTGTCTGGCGTCTCGGAGTCGGTATAGCCCTTCTCGCTCATCCACTCAAAATTGGCCCCGGAGAGGTCGATTGAGTTAGGATTTGCCTGCGCATGATTGATCGCCGAGTGGCAGAGGATGATACTCTCATACGGCTTGACGGGATAGCTGGTCCCATCGCCGGGGATCTGCATCACGAGACTGACCGGCATGTGAGTCGAGCGGACATCCGGCTGGATCTGCTCCTTCTTGTCGTCCGACTGGAAAGTGGAGCGGACCAGCGCCAGGCCGTCGGCATAGCGGGTCACGGGGCTATTATTGGTGATGCGGATGAACTTATCCTCATCATACTGCTCACCATTCTTATTGAGCGTCCCGGCAAAGAAGATCTCGCTGATGACGAAGCTCTCCTTGGGCATCACAAAGGTAAGCTGACAAGTATGGGTGTAGCTCTGCTCACTCTTCGCCACAAGGTCCTCGCTGTACTCCAGCGTCGTGAGGACTCCCTTCGTGGCGAAGTCACCGGTGAGATGGAGGGTGTAGGAGGCATCCTGAGAGAGGGTGATCCTCGCCTTATTTTGCTCAAAGGTGAGGGACTGCTTCGTCCCCTTAGCCTTGGAGACGACCTCACCGCGGAGGTTAGTAAGTTGCCCCTCGATGCCAAGCGGGCTCTTCACCTCGAGGGTGACGAGAGTCTCACTCGGCTGCTCAGGAGCGTCCTCACGGCAGCCCGAGAAGAGGACTGAGAGGAGCAGTGCAAATGCGATAAAAAGAGTTTTCTTCATATACAAAATGGTTCTATAGAGTTAGCTGAATCTCCGCCAGCAGGGTGTGACGGAGTGAAGAGGGGAAGTGGTCGAGCCGATAGCGACCGCCCACCACGAGTCCCCAAGAGGGCTTGAGCGGCATAGGGAGGTGGTACTTGGGTGCAATGCTGAGGCTGAGACAGCTCGCTGTAGCGGACCGATAGCTCTGCTGGAGATGAGCCGTCACCGACTCCTCCATCTCTGCCATAGGGAGCGTGAGCAGGCCGACCGCCTCAGGGGCATAGCCCACCTCAAGGGAGAGAAGGCCGTAGCTCCGCTCGCGGCGATGGGAGACCTCTCCATAGAGGACCGCACGCCAGCGGTCAAGACGGAGCTCCTTCTCCGGCTCGAGCACTCTCGTCCGGAGATGAAGATAAGCCACCTCGGGCTGCACAAGCCAGTGCCAGCCCGGCTGTCGATAGGCAGCATCGCCGAGGGAGAGTGAGAGCTTTCCCTCCACGATGCCTCGGTGAAAATTGGCATTGTACCCCACGACGGGATAGGTCCCAGCCTTAGGTTCGCCTACGATATGCTCTACTCCGGAGCGGCTTTCGACACTTGCCTCAAGATCGAGTGCACCCATGAGTGCCCCCACCCGGTGCTGGTAGCCGACACTTAGCCTCCCCTGATGATCGGCATAGTGGTGGATCGGCACCTCGTTCAAATCACTCACCGCCTGCTCCAGCCGGCTATACCGGTAGCTAAGAAGAGCTCGCACACCCTCGTCGGAGCTCCGGGGCAGGAGGTGGAGCGCAGTCCCGAGTGACCGACCACGATAGTGGAGAGAGGGCTCATTGGTGTCAAACCTCCGGAAGCTGCCCCCGAGACCACTCATCAACCGCTGGAGACTGCCTCCGATAGGGCTATAGATCGCCACCCCACTCCGCTGCTTGTAGAGCCCATAGTCGAGTGAGAGTCCCACCTCGTAGGTAGCGACCGGTAGGGTGAGCCCGGTGGAGAGACGTAGGTCAGAGACGATACTCCGAGGTCTCGGATCCACCGCGCGGTACTCCTGCTGAGAGCGGTAGTACATCTCCCCAGATAGTCGGAGCCGGGAGAGCTGATGGCTGTAGCCTCCACCGAAGGCATACCTCTCCAGCGATAGGTCTCCGCCCTTCTCGTCAGCCATGATATAGGGGTAGAGCCGATCGTAGTCAGAGGTGCTGCGCCACTTCACCTCCTTCACACGTCCATTGGCATAGTCGGCATAGCCCCAGAGGTGCTCCTTTGTCGACGGGAGGAGGTAGGTCTTCGCTTGGAGTCGTGCGATGCTCTCACCCCGTCCCCGCTCATCATAGAGCGACTCTGTCTCGTTTCGTCCCTCGTATCGAGCAGCAAAGGAGGAGAGGGAGTTGCGGTACTGCCTGTGATGGAGCGCCACCTGATCGGTATAGTGGAGCCACAGCTTCTGCCAAGCGATCGAGCACTCATAGGATCGTGCGGCCACACTGAGCGTATCCGCAGCGTGAGCATTCATCACGACCATTAGGACGAGGAGAAGAAGGAGAAGGCGTCTCATAGCATCCGGAGCATTTTGATCCCACAGGTCTCCTCCTTATCCAGGAAGAGCTGTTCCGTCGCCGACCCTCTGATCCAGATCGTCTCACCGCTCTCCAAGAGGAGCGTCCCCTCCACCCGGACATCGTAGAGCCCGCGGTAGAGCTCGTCCGTATAGGTAGAGGTGGTGACGGAGTTGCGGGTGGTGGTACGGCGGGTATTGATATTCTCCCACTCGATCTTATAGCTCTGGCGGACCACGGGAGAGGTGGCGCTGTAGTCCAGCTGGAGCGTCACGTGGCTCATCACGTCCGGACGCTCCGGCAGGTGGCAGGCGGACAGCCCCACGAGGAGCAGGAGTGCGATCAGGGTCTGAAACTTTGTCATAGATTGATCATCATTTCCATACCGAAGTAGGGGGTCTGATTGCGCCGGATCACGAAGCCCTTTCGCTCTATGTCCGGACTGTAGTCGAAGATCTTATTGACGAAGAGCGCAACCCGCAATTTGCTCTCAAAAAGGGACTTCGTCGCTTTCAGATTGGTGATCATCATAAAGGGGACCACGTACCGCTCGAAGGAGCTCTCGGTGTAGGTTCGCTTGAGCCACTGCAGCTGAGCATCGCCCTTATCCGCCGCAGTGAAGGGGCGTCGCTCTCCATCTGAGAGGGAGATGAAGTAGTCGGGATAATTGGAGAGAGGCATCTTCTGCGAGGAGGAAAACCAATTGGACTGAAAGGAGAGCGATAGTCCCAGTCCGATCTTAGGGAGGTAATTGTCGAGCCGAAGGTCGGTATTGAGTATCTCGCGGACCAGTATCTCATTATCCTGATAGATGCCCACATAGGGGACCTCGCGCCCGCCGAGGACAGCTCTCGGGCGCTCATACTGCGGGAGACTATTCCGATAGGTGGTCCTAAACCACGCTCCCGATAGCGTCACGCGGGTATTGAGGAAGCGGTACCTCGGAGTACTCATCACCCACTCCACGCCACTCTTATCAGTCTCGCTTCCATTTGTATCAAGAGGGAGCAGGCGGAAGTCTCGAGTATCCCTGTACTTGAAGTCCCTGATGTCCGGCTTAGCTGTCAGGGTAGCATAGTCGACCGACTGCGGATCGTAGTACCGGAAGTCCGCGATCCGTAGCTCAGTATCCTTGCGGAAGCCACTCCGCATCCGCTCCCGGAAGCAGGTCAGAGTGGCGGAGTAGCCGGCATAGTCGAGATCGAGACGGAGCTCACCCTTGACGTTCTTCGCCGGTGCCAGTTGCTTATTATTCGGATCATAGATATAGGTTCGCATATAGACCAGGCGATAGTCCGGATTGCTGTGGTAGTAATTGAGCTCCACAAAGTCGTCGTAGATCGTGTCCGGATAGAGCTGCTCCATAGAGGGAAACATACTGAGGCTCCCCACCCCACCATTCACCTGGACCCTCAGAGGTCGACCGGCTACCTCTATCGGGGCGAAGCTCCAGCGGGCGTTGAGTCGGATGTCCGGATACCACCGACAAGACATCCGGTAGGAGCGATCGAGGGCGAGGAGGCTATTGGCCACTACCCCGGCCATCAGGGTTAGGGAGTGCTCCCGGATCGGCAGTGTCATCTCATCCTCCACGAAGAGGGAGAGAACCGACTTACCCGGGACATCGTAAAAGGGTCGGGGACGGCTGCCGGAGAGCCAGAAGAGGGGGCGATCAAGATCAAAGATCGCCCCTCGCCCGATATTCTTACTGTAGCTCCAGTCAGCTCCATACTTCAGCCTATGCCGGCTGGGGCCAAGGTCGAGACGACTACTGCCCTTGAGCTTGAGATAGAGGTAGAGCGGCCTGCTATCGACGGTGTGAGAGGCGAAGTAAGTGCGGGGATAGTACCGCCCCTCATGCTCTCCCTCCTCGCGGGTAGTCAGGTAGGGGACATCGCGACTCATCAACATATCCTTGGTGATGGCGGTCCGGTCCCAAGTGTGGGAGAGTGACAGAGTCAGATCCACGGCACTGAGCCAGGGATTCTCCGTCGGGAGGTAGGAGAGACTCTCTGAGAGAGCGAGGCGATGGTTGCCCGACCGATAGGTATCCAAGGGGGTGACGTCAAGGTCCTGATCCCGCTTTCGGTCATTGAGCGAACCGGTATAGTCGATGCTGGAGAGCGAGGAAAGGCTGCCTATCGTCCCCGACCATCGTCCGGAGAGACGGAGCGAGCCGGTGATGCGCTCGTAGCAGTCACGTACGCTGCGGGGGTCGGAGTAGGCACTGAGGTAGCCGATGCTGCTGATGAGATTGAGCCGGTCGGGGAGGAGGTCGATCCCTTTGGAGATGAAGAAGAGCTTGCTGGACATATCCGACTTGAAGCGCCCGGTGAGCTCATCTGTCCACTGCTTACGCTTCACCTTGATGAGACCGCTTGTCAGGTCGGAGTGCTCCACGGAGGGGATCCCCTGCACCACCTCGATGCTCTCCACGTCATCGGTGGAGATGGAGCGCATATCCACGCCGGCATTGATCGGCACCTGAGTCGAGTAGGCCCCATCACTCCCATACATCCCCTTGAGCCCGGCATCCATCTGCACCGGTACGCCATCGATAAGAAATCTCGTCCCCATGGAGGAGGTATTGTACTGCGACTGATTGACCCTCGGGAGCAGATTATGCTGCCCTACGATGGGGAGTGTCGCCTCCCGCAGCCGGACGATATCCGGCGAGGTGAGGAGTGGATCGGAGGAGAAGCCTCCCGGGAGAAGCTCCAGTACATCGCCGATGCTGGAGGGCTGGAGCAGCGTCATCGCCTCACGCCCTATGAGAGACGAGGTGACCATGCCCTTGGAGGGCTTAGCCGTCACCACCACCTCCTGGAGCTCGTCGGTGCTGACTTGGAGCTTGAGAGTAAAGGTGTGCTGCTCTGGTGTGACCTGTACCCGTCTCTCGTAGGGCTGATACCCGACGTAGGTCGCACGGACCAGGTACTCCCCGGGGATCACTCTCTGGAGTGCCAGGACACCCTTCACGTCCGTAGCCCCCTTGTACTCCCGCTGTCCAGCCATCATTTTCACGATCGCCCCGGGGAGAGGCATCCCATCACCTGAGTCCACTACCGTGAGTGTCACAGCCGTCTGCCCCTGCGCCACTAAGAGCAGAGAGAAGAGGGATAGGAGAGTCCAGCGGAGTCGCCTCATAGGAGTAGGAAAAGGAGGGGAATGAGTATCCCTAAGACAAGCTCCAGTCCGCCTACCCCTCTGAGCCCTTTCTTGCCACGAGCGAGGAAGAGACCCGAGAGGGTGATGATAATGAGGGCTATCGCGAAGAGGTCAGAGAAGTAGGTCCACCAGCGACCGGGATTGTAATGAAGGCGTACAAAGTCGCCGAGGATCGGCCGCTTCCGTAAGCGGTCATACACGCCGGCACCGGTCTGGAGATCCACCTCCAGAGTGGAGCCGCCCTTGAGGAAGACCTTCATCGTCCTCTCATCCGGATAGTAGTGCTTCGTATAGTGCCCTTTCTCTCCGATCTCGTCGAGGAGTTTCTCTATCTCCGCCGTGGTGACTGACCCCTTCGTCCGAGGGGTCTCGGCGAGTGTACTAGACAGCTCTATCCTCCTCGCTGAGTAGGTAGGATTAAGCTCATCCCGATGATTCATCAGGATGCCGGAGAGGGCGTAGATAATGACGATCCCGGCAAAGAAGAAGGAGAGATGCCTATGGATCCACCGGCACGCCTTCACCATACTCTTAGACCGGTCCCCTCTGGGACAGTATGCCATAGTCCGAGGGATCAGCGGATTTCGTAGGAGAGTCCCTCCATATGGTAGAGGCTGACGTAGGCCTTACCCTCCCTCTCTGTACGCTCTGCAATGCGGGACCGGAAATTGGCAATCCGCTCTCGGACGCTATTGGCCTCCGCCTCCGCATTGGCCTTCATATCGGCAGCACAGCCACCCTCGCCCTGAGCCTCCTTAGCCTGATCGGCGATCTGAGCCTCCCACTGAGCGAGGTAGTCCTCATCGATGCGGTCCTCCACGAGGACACCGGTCACCCGTACGATACTATTGACAGTCTCCTGAGGGAAACTGCCGATCGACTCACCCGCCTCTACACGGAGGGTCTTGGTATCATCGCTGCCCATGAGGAAGATCTTTCCTCCTCCATGCTTGCAGATATGGGTACAGACCCCCTCTACCTTGATGGTATCACCGACCAGGCTATCCGGGTCTGCCAACACCTGATCCACCTCGAGGGCGGCAGGGTTCGCCTCCTCCGCGGAGGCCTGTGCCTTACTCTTATTATTATCACCCCCACAGGATGCGAGGCCGAGGGTCATACCGAGGAGCAGCATAAGGCTCCACTTGTTGATCAGAGTCATCTTTCTTCCTTAATCTTTAGTGATGCAATTAGGGACCACTCCCTATATAGCTGCAAAGGTGACCCAAATCAAGGCGTAAGCCCATCCTCACAAGTAGGTATTTTATCACTCAATACCTACCTGCCTTCGTGTATTTTTGGTCAGTCCCGATCCTTACCGGAAGACAAAGTAGACTGCCAGGACCAGGCAGACAAATGCAGCGAGGTGATTCCACTGCAGGGGCGTACCCCGGAAGAAGACGACTGTGAAGAGCGTAAAGACCGTGATCGAGATCACCTCCTGGATCACCTTGAGCTGCAGGAGCGTAAAGGCTCCTCCATTACCCACAAAGCCATACCGATTGGCCGGCACCTGAAAGGCATACTCCATCAGCGCCAGCCCCCAGCTGAGTAGGATCACCACATAGAGCGGTGTGCTGTCCCGGAGTATATGCAGCTCCTGGAGCTTGAGATGCCCATACCAGGCAAAGGTCATAAAGACATTAGAGACCATCAGCATCGCCACCGTCAGCCATCCATTCATATCAGCACGTACACATTGAATATATAGGGTCATAGAAAAAACGCCCTCCCATCAAGCGCACGAAGGTACTAAGTAATGCCCCCACGGCAATGGCGCCCAAAGACCCACGCGCACCAGTCTGGATATCAGCCGAGAGCAGAGGCACAGACAGGGGTGACGCATTTGAGTAGCACAGAAGTCTATCAACTCATTATGAAGGGTGGGGAACGAGGCACCCCGGCAGGGGTGCACGGTGTTTAGCCACGGGTCAAGGGGCGTAGCCCCGAAGACCCGTGGACCCGGCCTCGCAAGCAATCCTCGACCCCGCCAGGGTGTCGCACTGATTGACTGACTGGGTAAGTGCGACACCCTGGCGGGGTCGTATATCTTTCCCGAGCTCTTCTTTCCCGGAGTCTTCGGGGCTTCGCCCCTCGACATCCGGGCTATTTATGCTAACCACCAAACTTTTTGGGTAGAAATTTTATGCAGTCTGATATTGTTGAGCTACTTTGAGGTGGTGATCGGGATCATATAAGGTGTCGT
>NZ_UQJH01000015.1 GCF_900541275.1 uncultured Porphyromonas sp. | reverse complement strand
AGCTCCCAAAAGATTTATCTCCTTTGTTTGAGTGGCGTTGAGGGGCTTTTGAGCGAGGCTCAAAAGCCCCTCAACGATCATGTGACAAACTTACAGCTAAAAACCGGTGATCCCTCCGGGGCTCCGCCCCTGCGGGATCGGTCGGTGGGGTATGCCTTCCAAGAGAGCACTTTGTGTCTATTGCACCGTCCTACTCGTCCGATGAGATGGCGTGAGAGGGGGTACTTGACTTACTCGATGCGGTCGACGGACTTCACCCCCTTCGCCTGCCGGATGAGTCGGACAAGCTGCTTGAGCGACCGCTCATCATCCGCATAGAGGGTAAAGAAGCCGAGGAAGAGCCCGTCATTGGACTCGATGCGGAAGTTCTTGAGCTTGACCCCCTTCTCCAGCCCTATCCGGGTGGAGATATTATTGACCACCGCGATGTCGTCCTCACCGACGACCCTGAGCGTCACCTCCCGGGCGGCTCTATCGGCAGCGATACCCGCCCACTCCGCCTTGTGTATGCGGTAGCTGTAGCGGGTGAAGAGGTCGGTGGCATTGGGGCAGTCGTAGCTGTGGATCCTCATGCCGGTGCGAGAGGCGTAGGCAAAGATCCGGTCGCCGTATATCGGGTGGCAGCACTGCGCCAGCTCGTAGTCGATGCCGGTGAGCTTGCCGTCGATGAGGATCACGTCTTTATCCGCCGTGGAGAGCTGCTCCAGCTCCGTCTCCCGCTCGTAGTCCTCTGCCGAGACCTTAGGCTTGCTCTCCTTGGCACTCTCGGTGCGCTCCTCGAGGAGTGCCTTGTAGTCGTCGAGCACCTGATTGACCTCGTAGCGCCCGTCCGCCACAGCGAGGAGGAAGTCACTCTCGCCCTTGTAGCCGTGGCGCTTCATGAGACGGGCAAATTCGCCCTCGTCCCACTCCAGCTTCCGGTTACGGATCTTTCGCTCCAGATCCTCCCGTGCGAGTGCCACCCGCTCCTCGTCCTTATTGCGGAGGTAGCTGCGGATCTTGCTCTTCGCCCTCGAGGTCTGGGCGATGTCGAGCCAGTCCGCCTTGGGTGCCTGGCTGTCGGAGGTGATGACGCTGACGGAGTCGCCATTCTGCAGCACATACCGCAGCCCCACATTGCGCCCATTGACGCGGGCGGAGACGCAGTGGCTGCCGACATTGGTATGGATGGAGAAGGCGAAGTCGAGCACCGTGGCGCCCTTGGGCAGCTGCAGCACCTCCCCCTTGGGGGTAAAGACGTACACCTCCTCGTCGTAGAGATCCATCCGGAAGTCCTTGATCACCTCATCCTCGGGGAGCTTATCCCCCATCTCGAGGACCCGACGCGCCTCCGTCATCAGGTCATCGAGCCCGGTCTCACTCTTGATCCCCTTGTACCGCCAGTGCGCCGCCAGTCCCCTCTCGGCGATCTCATCCATCCGCTCGGTCCGTATCTGCACCTCCACCCAGCGGTGGTCAGGGCCCATCACGGTGATGTGGAGGCTCTGGTAGCCGTTGCTCTTCGGGATCGAGATCCAGTCCTTGAGCCGCTTGGGATTGGGCTGGTACATATCGGTGACGATAGAGTAGACGTGCCAGCAGTCGCCCTTCTCCTCTCTTGGCTCCGAGTCGAGGATGATGCGGATGGCAAAGAGGTCGTAGATCTGCTCAAAGGCACACTTCTGCACCTGGAGCTTGTGGTGAATGGAGGAGATGGACTTGGTCCTGCCCTTGATGTGAAACCTCAGCCCCGCCTCCCTCAGCCGCTTCTCCAGCGGCTCGATAAAGGCAGCGATGTAAGCATCGCGAGCATCCTTCGTCTGGGCCAGTTTCTCCTTGATATAGGTGTAGACCTTGCGGTCGGTGTATTTCAGCGCTAGGTCATCCATCTCGCTCTTGACCGCATAGAGCCCCATACGGTGCGCATAGGGGGCAAAGATGGTGTGCACCTCGTCGGAGAGCACCCGCTGCTCCTCCTCGCCGAGGAGATGACCGGCCAGCCTCAGCCGAACCAGCCGGTCCGCTATTAGGATCAGGATGATCCGCACATCCTCGGCAAAGGAGAGGAGGAAGCGCCCGAGATTGTCGCTCGTCATCACCTCCGTCGGGTCGTACACCTCGCAGACACGGAGGAGCAGGCGGTCCAGGTGAGCGGTGTCGGCGCCGAAGCTCTGCTCGATCTGCTCCTCCGTCACCACGCCGCAGCTGAGCGGACGCCAGAGGAGGATGGCAAGGAGGGAGGTGGAGTGGAGACCGATCTCCTCGACGGCAGAGACGGCGGTGAGGAGCTGCGTCTTGAGGCTATCGATGCTCTTCGCCTCGTAAGCACCCCGGTCAAAGGAGCGTCTCAGCACCTCCAGCACGCGGTGGATCTGCTCCCGAGAGAGACCGTGCTCCAGTGCCAGGAGGTACCGGAGGATCTCGCCGAAGCTGCTCTCGTACGATATGGCGCGATGACGGTACATGGCTTAGCGATCCCGGTGAGAGATGCGATCGGAGACACGCTGCTCGTAGTCGGCGCGACGAACCCGCCTCGGCCTAAGCACGAGGAGGACCATCACGATCACCGAGACAGCGAGGAGACCGATGGATATCCAGAAGATCAGCCAATTAGTCGCCCTGAGGAGCCCCACGATGGATAGGATAGCAACGACACCGGCTATCAGCGTGGGAAGGGTAGTATTATTTTTCTTGTTCATGATCACGTACAGCTAGTGGAGGGAAAAGTGAAGGTGCTCCTCCCTTCCCCCTTGTCTGTAAATATAGCGCAAATACTCCAATACGACGTCGCTAGGGTGTCGGTCCCCAGGTGACGATACAGCAGAGGACCCCGGTAGGGGTCCGTTCTGCATAGCCCGGTGGTCGAGGCACGAAGTGCCGAAGACCCCGGGGAAACGAGGATGTATTTTGGGATAAACGACCCCGCCAAGGTGTCGGTCCCTCTAACGATCACCATTACGAGCGACACCCTGGCGGGGTCGTGGGATAAAAGAGGGCTATGCTTACCCGGGGTCTTCGGGGCTACGCCCCTCCGACACCCGGGCTATGCAAAATGCACCCCTATCGGGGTGCCACCACCGACTGTCGCACTATCTTATCGGACGAGTCGGACGGGTCGGACAGCGCAACAGACACCTGGTATTCGCCCATAAGGTCCGCCCCGCCTAACGATCCCCGCAGGGGCGTAGCCCGCCTGACAGCACCCCGCCTGACGATCTAGCCGGGGACCCCGGTAGGGGTCCGTTTTGCTTAGCCCGGTGGTCGAGTCACGAAGTGCCGAAGACCCCGGGTTTCCTGCGTCTCACCTTTATGATACGACCCCGATAGGGTGTCGCTCCCGCTCGGTGACCTTCATTCCGTACACCCCTAGCGAGGTTTCGAAAGTAGATCTCCAGGAGGGTAATCAGGAGAGGCAGCGTGAGCGGCGTTACTTCTGCTTTCTATCGTCGTAGGAGTAGACCTCGCGGATCTTCCCATCCATGCCGTGGATGACAACCGAGACACCTCGGTCGATCGCGATCTCACGGGCAGCCTGGATCGCTTCCTCCTGAGTGGGGCAGAGCTTGAGCGCCTTGGGCTGACCCTCGCTGAGGATCTGCCACTTCCCATCCGACTTGCGGTGGGTCACATGTAAGTCTTTTCTCTTATCCATAGTCTTAGTACTTAGTATTAAGTGAGTGGGTCACACAAATGTAGACATATCCCCCCACAAGACCTAACCCACCTCGACGAGAGGTCAGGGGTGTCGCATTTGAACTCTACTGCAAAGAAGTGATAATCCATATTGCTGTACCATCTCATATACCAACCCTCTCCTGATGCTCCCGCCTGCCGATCCCGCAGGGGCGAAGCCCCGGAGGGATCATCGCTCCATAGCTGTAAGTTTGTCACATGATCGTTGAGAGACTTTATTGGACGAGTCGGACGTTCTGCCCAAATATAGTAGGCTCTGAAGCATAACGGCATCCGCAAGGATGCCCGTTCCATAGGCATCGGTCTTCGGCACTTCGTGCCTCGACCGATGTATAAGCGTACGCATTAGGCCTCGACCCCTTGCGGGTCGCCGAGAAAGGGAGTTTCTGCTCGGCGACCCACAATTGGTCAGAGGACTTAGAGGATCGGTCTCTCCTTCGTCGGCGTGGAGACGGTCGAGGCGCTTCCCTGCCGAACCTTATCCCCGGAGCTGAAGAGCCAGGTGACGGTCAGTCGGAGGCGAGTGCGTGGTGAGACATCTACCCTCGTCACGTCCACGGGACCGGTGGTGACCCGCATAACATCCCTTGTGTGCAGGAGATTGTCCGCTGACAGATTTATTGTCAGCTGGTTTCGAAGCAGGATGAGGTAAGCACCGAGATCCATCGACGCCCGAGTGCCGAGCTCACTATCCAGGTGTCTCTCGAGGGTCTGACCGGCTAGGCTGAGGGACAGACCGAGATTGTCCCGGAGGCAGTACTGGTTGGAGGAGCTCCAGCCGATGCCGGGGTAAGAGACCGTCAGCTCCGGCATACTCTCTCGTCCGTGGCGGATGTAGACACGGGTATTTGTATTCCACTGCTTCGTGGGGCGTGCGGTGTAGGAGAGAGCCAGTGTATGGCGCATCATCCGAGCCACATTCTCCGGCATCGTGTAGAGGATCTCCGGACGCTCCGGATCTCTGTGGGTCATCAGGCGGATCAGGTCATTTCCCATCCTCAGGTCGTAGGTGAGCAGCCACTCAGGACTGATATGGTACTCTATCCCGATGTTATGGTACACCTCAGCTCTCAGCTTTTGGTTTCCCCTGCTGTAGAGATCGTCCGCCTGATAGTAGGAGATGGGGCTGTAGTAACCATAATTGGGGAGGGAGAGTTGCCTCTTGTAGCTAAGACCCACGCCCGACTGCTTTGCCGGATTGATGAGGTACTGAAGCTGCAGCGAGGCCAGAAGCCCCTGATGAACGATATGATAATCATTATCCTTCGCCGACAGATCAGAGAAATTCATCTCGGTGCGGAGATAGTTGAGCCCCATCATGGCATAACACCGCTGACCAATCATCCGGGAATACTCGATCCACGGGTCGATGTCACTTCCCCATATCTTGTAATGGTGATTGACCAGTCCCGGAAGGAGAGAGGTCTCAAGCCCGGAGAGCTCGTTCTGATCCTGCGCCAGATGATACCGAATACCCCCACTCAGGGTGGCTCCCTCGGGGAGCGAGAGACGTACCGTGGGCTCGACGCGGAGGTAGTCCATCTTCTCGCTCATGCGGGCACTCTCCTCTCTGACTGTACGGTAGAGCATATCATCGGACTGCTGCTGATGCGTATACTCCACCAGTGTCCTGACTCTCATCCCCTTGGCCACCGGCAGCGTTATCGAGTGAAGCAGTCCGGCGTGTGCGTTGGTAGACTTGATGTCCTCCTCCTGCCTTAAGGAGCCCTCCCGGTCGATCGACCGGTCGATCCGATCGTTCAAAAGGTAAAGTCCACCGTAGAGGTGCAGGTCATGAGCCTTGCCGAAGGCGAACGCCAGGTCAATGTTGTCCATAAGCACCCGCTGCCTCTTGTCACGGCTCACCTTGTACTCCTCCCCGTCCTCACGACTCCATAGATGACGGGAGCGGAAAGTCCCGACACCGAGACTGAGACTGTTATAGAGGGAGAAGCGCCCTCTCTGATACCTGGTTGTGGATGTGACCAGTCCATCCACGGGTGCCTCCCGATCCAGCTGTCCCCGACCGACGAGGGAGCCCATGACACCCTCCTTCTTGCGGAGGGTCACCTTGACCACACCACCGATCGCCTCCCTTCCATAAGAGGCACCGGGGTGCGGGATGATCTCGAGAGCCTTGACTGAAGTAGCGGGGAGGGAGGACAGCTCCTTTAGCGAAGACCGCCGACCGTCTATGTAGATCAGGGTCCCCGGCTTCCCGCCGATGAGCAACTCCTCTCCCGACAGCTCCACCCCCTGTACCAGTCGGAGTGCATCAGTTGTGATATTCCCCTTGGCAATCGGATTGCCCTGCATCGTGACATGAAGCGTGCCGGAGGGATCTCTACGGGTAAAGCGACTGACCACCTCCACCTCAGCAAGGAGGGTCGGATCTTCCTCCAGGACAATACGATCGGCTTCGGAAATGGGAACCACCCTCCGGACAAAGCCCGGGAGACTCACCCGCAGACAGTCCGGAGTCTTCCGGAGATCCTGCAGGACGTATCGACCTTCGTCATCGCTGATCGCAGTCCCGACCCGGACGGAGTCGGGAAGAGTGAGGGCGGTGATGCCGGCACTCGCGAGAGATCGCCCCGCGCTGTCCGTGATCACTCCTTGGATCGTCGCCACCTGCTGCGCTCCGGCTCCGAGCGACATCAGTACGGTGGCTAATAGTACTAGGTAAAGTTTCTCTTTCATATCAAGACAATTCAGAGTGAATGTACTGATGTATCTCCTCCTCTATATGCTCTTTCATGCACACCGGACGGATAGCTATCCAGCAGTACCCTGCCCCCTCGGTCGGATAGCCCGATCAGGTGTCCATCTCCACCCATCAGCACAACCTCCGATATGGGGGATGACGTCACATCATCCAAGAATACTACCTGAGCTCGCCCCGAGAGAGGGGTGGCGAGACATACGGCAATAACTGCCGACCATAGTAATCTTCTCATAATATGATAGTAACAAAAATATGATTGAACGTTATAAAAGCGTCTATTCTTCTTCAAACTGATGCAGTGCCCACACGTGATTATCACTAGATCAAGTACTCGACAAATGTAGAGAAAAACGTGACTAAATCACCTCTCTGATCGACACCAGACAGCCGCAGACGACCAACTCAGCGGGGCTGCCAGCCTTGATACCTCTGAGTGGTGTACTCGCGACGGACGTTGACATCTCGGCCCTTGCGGAAGCTCCATCGGAGGGTCAGTGAGACATAGGGTGTGGGGATGAGGTTCTCATAGGTCTGCACTGCGTCTGTCAGGTAGGTGTGAAGTATTCGCAAGTTTCCATAGGAAGCATAGAGGGAAACCTCTATGGTCGGCGTTATTCTCTTTGTGACACTTGTGTCAAGTCCATAGACAGCAACATACTTTTGATTATAGGTTCGGTAAGTCGGCTCACAGTAGAGCATGGCAAAGAGTGACCAGTCCCGGGGGAGGGAGATGTTGTGGTTCCAGTCAGCCCAGAGACGCTTGCTGAGGACACTGATCTTCTCTCCCGGCGTTATCTCACCCCACTGTCTTCCGATCCCACCATTGAGATTCAGCCGGGTCTGCCACCAAGAAGCCGGTCTATAGCTTGCCTGGAGACCAAAGTTCCACCACCGCTCCGTTTCACCGTTGACGGGAGTGGTGTAGGAGAGCTCAGGGTGATCCGGGTCGATGAATGTCCCCACGGTGACCGGATTCGTCTCCACCGAGTAACCGATCCATGCATTGACGAGGTTGCGATAGTTCCCGGAAAGTCTGATGTCATCATCCGTGGGAGCCTTGATATCGGGATTGCCCATATAGTAGTGGTATCGATCCTGCCAGGTCTTGGTCGAATTGATCATACCGTAATTAAAGGTGTAGACCCTATGGGCATAACGTAGAGTCAGACCACTCTCCCTCTTAGGGTCAAAGTAATAGGAGCTGCTGACATTCACCTCCGGTCCCTGAGTATTGTGGTGGCTGACGACCTCGCTCTCCCGATCCTCATACGTCACGAAAGAGCCCTGGTACGAGAGTCGTCCGGAGAGTGACAGCTGCTCTAAGTCATAGGAGACTCCCGCCATGAGATAGGGATTCTGGACCAGAGCCGCTGTACTTGCCTCCTGCCTCCGGTGGAGTGTGGACTGAGAGAGGATCTGCTCCCGTGACCCTTTCAGCACGAGCGCAATATCGGAGGAGAGACGTTCACTCCATCTCTGTGATGAGGTGGCGACCAGCTCCCACATTTTAGTATCTTGGTGCAGATCCTCGTCGCCACTGCCGATACGGGACGGAGCACTGTACCGCTTACTCATATCGCGATCTCTGCTTAGGATCTCTGCCCACGTCTGGATGTCAAACTTATTGCTCTTGGGGGTGTAGCTGTACTTCAGCCTCCCCTGCCATATGGTGCGATGACTATCCCCGGTCGTCGAGGCACCATACTCGTGAGCGCTGTCGCTCGAGCTATTCACTTCCTCTGACCGGAGACCCCACTTACCATAGGATGCTGAGATCACAGCCCCGAGACGATGCTCGTCAGTGAAGTTGTAATTCACATTTAGCTCGGAGTTAATCCCGGCATTTTTCCCCTTTTGGGTCGTAATGGTGTGGAGGTACTTCCCACTTGTCCAGTCGGTGTCGTCTCTCTGCTTGTTTCTGTCATAACTATAGAACCCGCTGACGTTGGCATAGACCTCTGTCTTCCCCTTGCGGAGGTTGAGTATCGCCCCTGGGTAGATCCCGTCAAAGTACTTTCCCCTGGCAATGGCTTGAGTGCGCACGTTCCCATAGTAGCCACCTATCTCCGGAGCCTTCAGGCGGATGTGCACGACACTTCCGGTCTTCTCCACCCCGGTACGGTCGATGAAGGAGACCTCGATGGACTGTACCATACTTCCGGGGATTGTCTCCAGCTCACTGACGGATGCCTTGCGATCATCGATATAGAATTGAGCAATAGGCATACCATTCAGATAGTACCCCGTGGGATTATGGGTGATGCCGGGGAGGAACGTGAGCGTTTTGTCGATATTGACCCCCTTGGTGATCAGGTCATCGCTGACCTGCGCCACGTACCCTGCAGCACTTCGCTTGATACGGCTTCCGATGACCACCGTCTCTGAGAGGGTCTCAGACTGTTCTCGGAGTACTATCCTGATCGTCTCATCGAGGCGCGTGACAGGCAGCGTGCGGGACTCGTAGCCGATCGCTGAGCAGTAGAGACTGAGAGGGACACCCTCCGGGTAGTCTCCACTTGGTGTCAGCACAAAGCGCCCCTTCTCATCGCTATAGGTGCCGGCTATGAGGGTAGAGTCGGCTGTCGTGCGGAGGACGACACCCACGTAGGGGACAGGGCTGCCATCCTCACGAAGGGTAACACCTCGGATCTCCTGTGCGCTTGCGGTAGAGAGGGCGATCCATGGAGAAAGCAGGACGATCACCCATCGGATCTGATCAATGGTTTTCATAATAGCTGATGTTACTCATAGGTCTGTACCTCTTCGCTACGGCGTGACTCAAGCCGAACAATTGGTGGCATACCTCATGTCTGCTGACTAATGTGATTAAGTATGATCTGGTGCCTCCCTGCTGAGGCACTCCCCACCTAAGAGCGGGCATCGCGAGAGGAAGAGTCCACCTCATCACGTCACATGTGATGACACAGTCCCGGCAGCTATCCCGTCTGGCTTAGGCAAGTGTACAATGGTAGTAAATTTTCTCGAGAGTACCTTAGAAAAATCACATACCACCTAAGCAATCATATCAAACCTCCACAGTGAATAGTCAGAAAGGCTGTAGCGGTGTAGCAGTCCGTTGGTCACATCTTTCTTGGGCTTCGCTCATATGCTTGAACTCTACCCCTACATAATGTGCGACTTATCATTGGGTCATTAAGAGAGACTTAGCTCTCAGGGAATGAGCCTCACAGGATATGCGAGCTGCGCTGCCACGATCGAGGATGAGCTCAAGGGTGACAGCGCAGATGGTCTTTTGGTCCTTATATATAGGCGTGGTGGACGGCTATGGGGTGCCGAGGTAGTGTGCGAGGACGGCAGTCTGTCGAGGGGTGAAGTTTCGCTTGGGACTGGTCCAGCCGACTAAGGATAGGGCATGGCTGAGCAGCGGATAGCTCTTGATAGACATACGGAGCGCCCTCGAGGCGCTCTGCGGATGGTAGTCGGGGTAGTACTGAAGCGCTACCTGCTTGACGGGAACGATGCCGCCCAGGTCCCCCTTGAGAGGTTCCCAGCTCTTAATCTCCTCCAGCAGTCGGAGATCGGAGGTGCTGAGCATTGGCTCCGAATGTTGTTGTTGTTTTTCTTCTGTCATAGTTTAGTTACCGAGATATTGCAAAGGTATGCATTATTCATCCAACGCGCAAAACTTGACCATTTTTTCCTCGACGAGACAGAAGGCGATACTAAGAGACAATCACCCCTGAGGGGGATCGTACTTTTGCATCACGATCACCGACAACCCTCTCCGATCATAGCCTCCGAGAGATCAGTGCGGCTGCAGACGCTACTGTGAGGAGGAGAGAAGCCCGCTCGTTCGGGTGCCGAAGAGGAGCGGCGAATCGTCTATTAATTATTCATCTACTTTGCAATACAAAAATCAATTATGGCATTTATCTACAGTGTAACTGAGCGCAAGAACTCCATCCCTAACGCCAAGATGCCCCGCGTGGCTGTCGCCACCTCGCGTATGATGGGCGTCGTCCCTCTCCACCAGATCGCCAAGAGCATCTCTGTGCGATCTACCGTCCACCGCGCGGACGTCAACGCCGTCCTCACCGTACTGCCGGAGGTGGTGCTGGAGTACCTCTCACAGGGACTCTCCGTGCGCCTGGGCGAGCTGGGCTCCTTTGCCCTACGCTTCCGCAGCAAGGCGGCCGCAACGGAGAAGGACTTCACCTCAAGCAATGTGAAGAAGGTCCACATACGCTACACGCCCAGCCCGATCATGCTGGCGGAGATGGCTACCGTGCCGGTGCGGAGCTTCAGCTCCCTCATCGCCGAGAAGAAGAAGGCAGAGGAGGCCAATGAGAAGCCTGCCGAGAGCGTGACGCCTAAGGAGAATAAGGAGTCGGGCAATGGCGGGCTGTGACACCACTCTCGCTGAAGGGTCCTGAGTCCACCCACCAGTAGGGCTCACAGGGGTGAGGAGGGTGACACCTCCTCGCCTCACCACTACAGTAACACACATTATAGCAAGACAAGCCATATGACACAAGTACACACCACACCCGTAGCAACCGATAAATTTTCCCCCGACCCTATGGAGGACTATGGTGGGCCCACACTACTCACCCGACCGGAGGAGATCAGGCGCGCTGAGAGAGCCATCCACCTCTTGGTGATCCACTGCAGCGCCACACGCAACTGCGACAACTACTCCCCCGAGCAGCTGATCCGGGACCACGTACAGCGGGGATTTAGGGGGTGCGGGTACCACTACTACATCACGAAGGACGGATCGCTGTATGGTATGCGTCCCGTAGAGCTACCCGGTGCCCACGTGAGGGGCTTCAACAGGCGCTCCATAGGCATCTGCTACGAGGGCGGGCTGGACCATAAGTACGTGCCTGCCGACACTCGCACACCGATGCAGCGACAGGCGCTGACACAGCTGATCCACCGTCTGCTGGAACTCTACCCCGATGCCTACGTCGTGGGTCACCGGGACCTGTCGCGAGACCGAAACCACGACGGGATCATCACGCCGGACGAGTGGACCAAGCTCTGTCCCTGCTTTGACGCCAAGCTCTACAATAAGTCATGGGTCATCTCAGAGTGAGCATCGCCCTCCTACTCCTGCTGTGCCTGATGGTTAGCTGCAAGAGCAGAGAGAAAACGCTACAGACAGCGGTGCAGCATGAGGTGAGAGAGATCACAAATACGGACCTCCGGGACACCGTGACGATCGAGTGGTGGGACAATGCCCCTCCCACTCCTCTCGATACCCTGCTGAGGTCTGTGGCGCCTAAGAAGCAAAAGGTAGTGCTGGCAAGGCATCAGGTCACCAAGCAGATGGGGAAGACCAAAGCGACGCAAGAGAAGAGGGAGACAACTATAGAGCAACCATTAAGTCGCCGAGGCACCTCTCCCGTCCGGACCTTTATGGTAGGTCTCGGGATGGGCCTAATGGTGGCGATGCTGCTCACAATGCTATGGCGACGACTAATCCATGCAATACGACTATGAATGAAAGAAACAACCGATTCCGACTGATATGGGCCTCTATGCTCTGCGCCAGTGGCCTGAACCTGCTCTTCACCTCCCTCTGGATGCCCCCTCAGGGGATCATTGACTCCAGCGTGCTGGTAGCCTACGGCGAGGTGATGACCTTCGTGGGCGGGCTCGTAGGCATCGACTACGTTTACCGCAACAAAGGAGAGTAGCACCTCGCATCAGCAATCCCTAAGAGGAATGAGAAACGGGGATGTGCTGAGAGATCATCTCGGCACACCCCCGTTTCTCATCGGGAATAGGAAGGGGTTACTCGGTGACGGTGACCGGGATCTCCTCGATCACCTTGGCACCACTGCCCCAGTCGCTAGTAGATAGCTGTATGATCGTCTTACCGGGCTTGATACCCTTGACAGTGCAAGAGAAGGGCTCGCCCCAGCCACCTCGCGTGTAGAGCGAGACCAGTGACCCGTCCTTGACACTCCACATATAGTAGTCCCAGTCACTCGCGTTGAGGACCTCTATCTTGGCTGTCTCTCCCACACGTATCGACACGGAGGTGAGAGTGACCCTACCGGAGTGTATCAGGTCGCGGACTCGGACGGTGAGCTCCTTGGTCTCCCCGCTCTTCGTGTCCTTGATGATCAGCTTACCGTCGCCATTGCTCTTAGGCGTAAGGATGATGAGGTCCTCTCTCAGCTCAGCAGTGAAGAGTGCCTCGTCAGCGGTCAGCTCGTAGGCTCCGTTGCCGGAGATGATCCTGAGGGTGGTGTCGTAGCCCTGGAGCACCTCGACCATCTCAGCCTGGAAGTCAAGGAGGAGTGGCTTGAGCGTGATGACCACCTCCACCTCCCGGCTCTCGCCGGAGATGTCGTCGGTCAGGGTGACTGTCGTCTTGCCGGGCTTGATGCCGGTGATGACAAACTGCCCCGACTGATACTCTACACCGGCGATAGCGGGGTCTGCGCTCTTGACGCTGTAGGTCCCATTGCCGCTGAGGATGCCGATGATGCGACTCTCACCGTATGGGAAGGTGAGGGGGAGCTCCGGCAGGTCGAGCTTGAAGGCTCTCATAGAGACGGTAAGCTCACACTTGCCTACTGCCCCGGTGGCATTATCCTTGACTGAGACCGTGGTGTTGCCTTCCTTGAGACCCACGATGCGGATCCCGGAGGGTACTACCTTGGCGGAGGCAATGGCCTCATCGGCCACCTCTACGGTGTAGTCTCCGCTGCCGGAGAGTACCGACAGGGTAACGTAGCTGCCGATGGGTAGCCCGGCATCATACTGTGAGAGCCGTAGGAGCTGCTGTGCGGAGGTGACGGAGACCTTGAGCTGAGCCGTCATCCGGGACTGGTTGTCTCTCACTACGCCGCTCACCTGACCATCAGCCTTACCATGGAGTATGATCGTATCTCCATGTGTAACAGCAGTGGCGGTAGAGACCTGAGGGAGTACCACAGAGTAGTCTCCCGACCCTTCCGTGACGATGACCTGAGCGGTCCCGCCACAAGGGACGGTCACCTCGGTGCGGTCAAGTGTGATCGCAGGGGGAGCATCAGGGATGTCAACGCCGCAGTTGCAGGAGCCGAGGAGGAGGGTCAGGGAGAGTGTAAGGGCAGTCAGTAGGGCTGCATTAAGTATCTTATTCATATCCATTGCTGTCTTGGTCATTTAGCCGGGCCCTTGTAGAGTGGTCCCACGAAGTCACAGGACTCTCCGTAGAAGATCTTGGTCACCTCGCTGAGGTATCCGAGCTGGCTGCCGTTGTGGAGCGCCTCGGGGTTAAGATTGAAGTACATAAAGAGCCCGAGCCCGGAGCTGAGGACCCCCCGAGCCGATGAGGCTGCTCCGGCCACTGCCCATGAGCGATTGGCCTCAATGGATCTATTGCCATACCTGAGCTTAGGCATATCGATGAAGCTGAGTGAGGAGACACTGTAGTCTGACCAGCTGTAGTCCACATAGTCCTTGGCGGACTTCCCGTCCTCGTCCGTCAGACCGGCACTGAAGGGGCTATTGAACTCGTAGTGCGTGATGAGCTTGTCGGGCATGACCTCCTTGAAGGCCTTGACCATCCAGAGGGCAGACATCTCGGTGTACCCGAGGGAGGGGAGCTTCCCGTACTCGGCATACTCCTCATCCACATCCCATCCATCGATACCGAGCTTATCGGTCCACATCTTCGCTTCCTTGGCGAAGTCGAGAGCCTCCTCGTAGCTCTGGAAGTTATTGTACCCCACGCCCTGGTGATTGGGCAGAATGTCGACGATCACCTTGATCCCACGGTCTGTCAGTGGCTTGATGTAGATCTCGGGGTGCTGTACGATAGGCTGGAGCTTGTCGTTGAAGGAGATGTACCTCCTTCCCTCGACAGCATCGTAATTCATATTGGCTGCAAAGAGCACAATGAAGTCAAATACAGGGAGACGGCTGCCCGTGAGGACGAGGTTGCCGTAGTTCCTGATGTCATTATCATTCGTCTCGACATAGGCGACCATCTTCATCGGCTCCGTCCTCTCAGGGCCGCCCAAGAGATCCGGGGGGAGTCTCTTGGTCGCCTCGTCCAGCGGGACCACATCGCCGAGGCGATTGACCAGTATGTAGTGGCTCATGGTGTACTCTGCGGCCTGTACCTTGATCGGCAGGACATAGTAGCCATACTCGAGATCCTCAATGCCGGTGAGGGCTACCTTGAGGTGCTTGATGAGAGGATCCTCGGCATCATCGACCCACTCGGTGGTGCGACACTCCTCCGGCAGGAGAGTGAAGGCACCTAAGTGCGTGAAGTGCTCCAGCTTATCGGTGATCGCGCCGACCTCCTCGTCTGTCGTAGGAAGCAGCTGCACCGTGCAGCCCTCATAGGGGAGGGCGACCCTCAGGTCCACCGTCCTGGAGTGGTAGACACTCGTGAATTGCTCATCTCCGTCCTGTGAGGAAATCGAGTAGGGCTTGAGGGCGGGAGTGGTGGCTGACTGCGTGGGAGCAGGTAGCAGGATGGGCTCCTGCTCGCTACACCCTGTCAGCAACGATGCCGTCAGCATCGCAAGAGCCACCAGCCCTGAGACAGTATATCTTCTTTTCATCGAAATAATCATCGTAAAGTTTCTCTTACTCAATAGTGATGGGCGAGGACTCCTCGTAGATCTCCACGGGCTGATCGCCACTCTTAGCGGCTTGCCCCTTCTGCAGGAGGTCGTAGTTGTTGCCGGTGGCATCGGAGACGACGGAGCCGTCAGCTGTGATCATGCGCCAGTAGGCGAGCAGCCCGCCGGACTTGGCGTCCACCTTGTACATATTATCCTTGATCTCCTCAGCACTCCTGGCGACTGACCATACACGGGTCTCGGAGAGTCGGGCCTGGATACCGCGTCCTTGGCTGAAGCTTTGGCCGATCAGGAAGGGATTGCCTCCGGACAGCGAGCCACGGCCAGGGAATGTCGCCTTGAGGTCACCATTGATGTACACCTTGGTGATCCCGTCGGCGATGGTCATAGCGATGTGGTACCACTTGCCGGTCTCAAAGGTGAAGTCGACCCTTGTGCCATTGGCCTGCAACTGATTGCCGGGGACACCACTATCGCCAAATCTCATGAGCGTGCCGCCCTCGACACCCATCAGGGTGGAGATGCTTGCCTCTCCGGGATCATCAGGGGTGCGGAACTTCTCCACGTTGATCAGCGTCTCTAAGGTCATGGCCTCGTCCCCCTTGTTGCCGAAGGGCTGTGCCAGGGTGAAGTAGAGGTCTCTCGTGAGGCGAACGGACTTAAGGATGTCATCGGACTCGACGAAGCGCTCTACGGTATAGAGAGCAATGCTGTGTATCGGGCGTATCACCTTGCTGCACTCAACCTCGGTCAGCGCGATGGCAAAGAGATATTTGGTATTGGGCTCCAAGGTTTCAGGGACACTTACCTTGATCGTGAAGTTGTCGGAGTAGGTTGCTCCCTTCTTCACCACGACCTGCTCCGGGAGAGTGATCATGGAGGGATCGAGGAGCTTGTACGCCTGACCCTGTAGGTGCTGATAGCGGTCGGCAGCCTCCTTATCCACGGTGAGGGTCACCTTGCGGGTCTCCTCTGCGGGTCTGAAGAGCTGCACATTCATCGTCACGTCCTGTGATGTGATCTCCGGGTCGCTGATCACGAAGCTGGTGATCCTGTAGGGGGAGGACTGACTCATCTTACCATCGTCCTTCACCAGATTGAGCACCGCAGCGGTGTCGCCGGTGAGGGAGCCGGGCTCGAGGTCACTCTTGCTGTCGCATGCCGCCAAGCCGAGTGCCAGGAGGGCAGAGAGGAGAAGTGAGTTCAGAGTTATCTGTTTCATGGCATTCGGTTTACTTCGTTAGACTATTGGCATTGATCAGATCCCTGAGGAGAGCAAAGCCCTCCGTGCCGGACTTATTGCCGGCATCCATCTCGATGTGATCGAAGGCGACTCCGGCTTTATTGGCAGACGTCCAGTGGATAAGCTCCCTATCCCTTGAGATCCTGTCGGCAGAGAAGATGGGGCTGTCGGGGTAGCCGATGGCGTTTTTCTTATCCGAGAGATCGATGGTGGGGATAAAGCGACTGCCGGACCAGAGTGATGCCTGCTCGGTGAAGTGAGCGAGGGTGGGGTCGACAGCGGTGCAGCTGTAGAGCACCCAGGTCGCTTTCTCGATAAAGGAGGCAGCCTCCGCATAGGGGCTCTCGACGGCGATGAGGTAGTCAGCCCTCTGCGAAGAGGCACGCTTGTAGAGGTCAGCGAGGATATCGGTGATCTCAGCCTTGTCAAAGAGCGCAAAGTCCACGGGGAGCTTGATCGAGTAGCCGTCGAGGGGCGTCTTGGAGAGCAGCCCGAGACCTCTGACGATCTCCTGCTGAGCGGACCGGAGCCACTTGTCATGCAGCTCCTTGGTCACTCTCTCGGTCATGGCGGATAGCTCCGCATCCTTCTCCTCGGGCGTCGGCTCAGTCTCAGCGGCAGCCCACTTGGTATTGAGGATCATTCGCTCCTTAGTGAGCTGTCGGTCGAGCTCCTTAGAGCCACTGACATCGTACTGGCTGAGGTCCATGCCGAGAAGCACCCTGGTATGCTTGGCACTCTGGGCGCTTGCGAGGTCATAGCTCTGAGTGGAGGTGAGCTCCTCCGTCACCCCCTTGAGGATCACCACGTCAAGGCTGTCCGGGGTCTCCGACAGCCAGTGGAGTGGTTGCTTGCACCAGTCGTGCATCATACCGATGACGATGGGGCGAGAGAAAATATCAGCCTTGTACTCTCTGACGACCTTGTCTGCCGGACGGAGTACGGGAGCCTCCACGGGGATGGGATCCTGAGTGGTCCAGTCCGCACAGCTGCCGAGGGCCAGCAGTGGCAGCAGGAGTGCGATGAAATATCTATTCTTATTCATACAATACTATCTTGATGTAGGGGGGATTACTTCTTGAGTGCCCACCAGAGATCGGTGGCGTGTGTATCCGGGCCATTCAGAGAGGGGAGGATGGCATTCACATTCTCCAGGTTATTGACCTTCTCTTTATTGGAGAAGGCGAAGCGCCTCATGCCACCATAGTCCTTGCCATCAGCTCTGCGCACGATGTCCTGACAGTCCTTGCTCTCATTGACGGTAGCAGTGAGGAGATTGGGGTACCCGGTGCGACGCCACTCGGACCATGCCTCGATGGTGTTGTAGGGGAAGAGCGCGATCCACTTCTGGGTGATGATCTGCGCCAGCTCCCTCTCCTTGTCACCGGCAGCTGCATCCCACGAGACTGTGATATCGGACGAGAATGAAGGGACATCAGCAGAGGGGAAGACGGGATCCTGGAAGCCTCCTCTGGTCTCAGTACCGGAGAGATAGTCGCCTACCTCTACGCCCCACTGCTCGCAGGAGAGGCGGATCCCCTCCTCATAGTACTCGCGAGCGCTCTTGTCGCCGACGCTCCAGCCGAGCAGCTTACCCTCAGCTCTGAGGAAAGAGACCTCGGCGGCAGTGATCAGGTAGATGGGTGAGTCTTTCGCAACATTCACGCGAGAGTACTCATCCTGCTGAGGATCGCCCTTAAAGCCCTTTACGGGCGGCACGTGAAGGCCGAATGGCTCCTCCCCACGTACGGCAGTGAAGTAGGCGGAGGTGCGCGGATCGCCAAAGGCAAGCATATACTCCACGATATCAGCCCCTACGCGAGAGTCGTTCCAGTCATTCATCTTGACAGCAGGGTTGTCGATCGAGGGCAAGGCAGCCGTCAGGTCGTTGCTCTCGATGACGCCCTTCTGCACCGCATACTCTGCATACTCCTTGGCCATGGAGGGGGCCACACCGGAGATGCGGATCGCCATACGCAGCATCAGGGAGCGACCGTAGGTGGCCCACTTATGCATGTCGCCACCGTAGACCTTGTCGTAGTCCTCGTACGAGAAATCCCCCGCGGGAGTCTCGTCGAGCGCCTCTACGGCAGTCTTGAGATCAGCGAGCATGGCGGTATAGAGCTCCTCCTCAGTATCGTAGGGGACGCGGAGATCTACTCCGGTGACCTTGGAGTAGGGCACCGGTCCGTAGCAGTCCGCCACGCGGTGGACTATGGCGATGCGGAGAAGGGTACCGAGGGCAAAGTAGGGCTTGGTCATATCGCCTTCGCTCTTCCGCTTCAGCACATTGTACTGTGTGTAGAGGTGTCCCCCGAAGGTGTCATCAAAGGGGTAGTCATTCCATCCCTGTCTGGGGGCATATCGGGCAAAGTCGGAGGTGAAATTGGGCGAACCGACAAAGCCGGACAGGACGCCCGGGAGGTCGTAGTCCATCTGGTAGCCGTTTTCCTGATTGGGGATGACCCAATTCATAAGCTGGCTCAGCTCAGCACCTCCGGTGGGGATACGGGACATCTCTGCCTCCGTGATGCCTGAGAGATCTTTATTGTAGTCCTCAAACTTTTCCGTGCAGGCGCTTACGAGGAGCGTGAAGCCCAAAAAAGCAGTGAGGGTAAGATTTATATTTTTCATAAGAGCTCAAGTGTGTGACTTAGAAATTGAGACTTAGACTAAATCCGAGAGTCCTCTGGGACGGCAGCATAAAGTAGTCCATGCCCTGGTTGTAATTAGCCGTCGAGGAGACAGACTCGGGATCGAAGGGAGCATTATTGTAGATGAAGCACAGGTTCCTCCCATAGAGGGACAGCGTGGCATCGGAGATGAAAATGGATGCGGGGAACTTGTATCTGTAGGAGATGTGGAGGTCCTGCAGACGGAAGTTGGTGGCATCGTAGACGTAGTACTGCGCCAGGCGATTCATACCCCGGGCGATGAAGTAGCTCTGAGGATCGACAGGTCTGCCATCGACCGGCACATAGCCGAGATCCCGGGCTGCGGCAGTCGCCTCAGAGACGCCATAGTGGTCGAGGGCTGCCTGAGTCATAGATACGACCACGCCGCCGACACGGCCGGTAAGGGCAAAGCCCAAGCTCAGTCCCTTGTAGGAGAGCTCGTTGGACCAGCCGAGGTTGTGGCTAGGGAGCACACTGCCGAGCTTGACCATCTGGTCGTCCTTGAAGTTGGAGACACTCAGGGAGCCATTCTTATTGATCAGCACCCGGCCCTTAGCGTCTCGCGTAAAGTCCTGTGTGGTGTAGATGTCGCCGAGTGAGCCGCCCTTCTTGAGGATATAGTGCATCGAGCCCATGCTATTCATGTCGAGGAAGGGCTGTGACTCCTGCTCCTTCGTGAGGGGGTTGTAGTAGTTATCGGCCAGCTCCACGATCTTATTGTGATTGTATCCGTAGGTGAAGTTGCCGTCGTAGCGGAAGCCCTCATCCTTGCCCAAGTGAAGTCCCAGGGCAAGCTCCACTCCTTGGTTGCGTACGCTACCGGTCTGGATGTAGACTGCGTCGTAACCGGAGGAGGGAGAGGCGGCGACGCGCAGGGTCTGATTGTTGGTATCAGTCAGGTAGTAGCTCCCGTCGAGGGTGATGAGACCATTAAGCCAGCGAGAGGAGATACCGACCTCGTATGAGTTGGTACGCTCCGGATAGAGCTGACCGATGGGGAAGTAGGTCTGGGTCTTGTACTTCTTGCTGTCCTCATCGGGGAGGTAGACCGGAGTCGTCAGACCGCGCTGGAATGGAGAGGCGACCGAGCTGTATGCGAGACGCACCTTGAAGTAATTGAGCACCGGACGGATCCTCTGGTAGGTCTCCTCATCCAGCATCTCGGTAATGACGCCGGAGAGACCCACGGAGGGGTAGAAGAACGACTTCTGGGGCGAATTGGCGAGCTGTGATGCCCAGTCATTACGTCCCGTGAGGGTCAGGTAGAGGTAGGAATTGAGTCCCAGCTCCACGCTCCCAAAGATACTCTGCGTCTGCTCGATCCATCCGTGAGGGATCGGCTTGGTCTTCTGGGCACCCTGATCGATATTGAAGATATTGAAGACGTTGGGAATGCCGTCCTCTCGCAACGGACCGCCATACGTGGTGTCGTCGTAGCGGGTGTCCTGGATGGAGGCACCGAGGGTGGCATTGACATTGAGTCGCCAGTCATTCTGCAGCTCAAATCCCTTATTTACCGTCGTGAGGAGGTCGGCGTAGGTCTGGCTCTCGCTTCCCTTCAGCTCGCCATAGTAGCCATTCTTGCTGACGTCATGGGTCTTCTCGGTCGTCGCATAGCGCTTGTCCGTAGACTTGACGAGCGTACGATCCCACCGGACACGACCGGCGATGTTCCAGAAGTCCGACTCGGACCACTTTATGATGTCGTACTTGGCATTCAGCCCCAGGATGTAGCGCTCGCGCTTCGTGCCGCGGAGGTTTCTGTACGCAATCCAGTAGGGGTTTTGGAGGGTATAGTCTCCATTGCCGTATGCCCAGTTTTGGACATAAATGTTGCGGCTGGGATCGGCTTTCTCAAAGTTCTTGACCGACTCCAAGCTCTCACTCCTCGGCATGAGGTAAGCTGCCACGAGGGGGTTCATGTACTCACCCTGGTTGATGAGGTTCATATGGTCCTCGAATATAAGGCTCGCCGAGGTGCCGATATTCAAGCGATCCTCAAGGAAGGAGGTGTTATTGCGTGCCGAGAGGTTGTATCTATTGTAGCTGTTATTAGGCACGAGACCTTTCGTCGTGGTCACACTGCCGGAGACGTAGGTCTGGTTGCGCTCCGTACCTCCGGAGACGGAGATGGAGTGCGTCATATTGGATGCCGTGCGGAAGAAGTCGCCTACCTCCCATCTCGGGTCGCCCTCCGGGATCAGTGAGCCCCAGGAGAGGAGGTTGCCCTGACTGCCGTAGCGATTCTGAAACTCCGGCAGGATCATCGGTCGCCCGAAGTCCATATTCATGGCGTAGGAGACCTTGGGCGCTCCCGCCTGACCCTTCTTCGTGGTGATGAGGATGGCACCATTGGCCGCTGCCGATCCATAGAGGGCGGCTGCAGAGGCGCCGGTGAGGACAGAGATCGAGGCGATATCGTCAGGATTGATGTCCGCAGCGCTCTCCGTAGAGCCGGAGGAGGAGAAGCGACCTGAGCCCTGCTCCTGGGTCAGAGAGTAGATCGGCACACCATCGATCACGTAGAGTGCGTTGTTATTGCCCTGGATGGACTTGGTACCTCTCATGACCACTCTCGCGGCACTACCCATACCGGCGGAGCTGGTATTGATGGTGACACCGGCGATCTTGCCGTTGAGAGAGTTGACAAAGTTGGGGTCCTTACGGGAGCTGAGCTGGTCTCCCTTGATCTCTTGGACATTGTAGGCGAGAGCCTTGGTCTGGCGCTTGATGCCGAGAGCGGTGACGACGACCTCGTCAAGGAGCTCGCTATCCTCCTTGAGGACCACCGTCAGAGAGGTGCGTCCATTCAGAGGGACCTCGAGCGTCTTATATCCCACGTAGGAGAAGCGTAGCGTAGCGTCGGAGGGGACGTCGGCTATCTGGAAGTTTCCATCAATGTCAGTCATTGCTCCCATATTGGCCTGCCCGATGACGACCACCGTGGCGCTGATGATGGGCTCATTCTGTTCGTCCACTACATGGCCCTTCACCGTGAGTTTGCTCTGCGCCGACAGCGGAAGAGCAAACACCAAGCACATGAGCAGCAGAAGGAAATGCCTGCTTTGGAGTGATAGTAGATTCTTCATTATAAAGTTGTAAAAGGTAAAACTCCGGTTCTTATGCAGAGTATCCGGCAGGGACTGTGGTGATGACTCATACCGGGCCTACATATGGTCTACTGAGGGGTGGTGACCCTCTTTGGCGCAAAGTTAATCAATCTTTTTCCTAACCCACAGACTTAACGTCTCTTTTGCAGGAGTACAGGGAGTCGGGGAAGAGTGGGACTACGTGGGATAGGGCGGAATGTAGTACCTTTGGAAAAAGTGAATGCGATAGAGTATGACTACAGGTAAGACGATATTTCTCCCACAGATCAAGCGGAGCCTCGCGACGGAGGAGCTGCTGAGCCCGGCAGAAGTTTTTGACCGCTTCCGCGAAGACTTCGAGGCGATCGGCATCAGCGATGCCTATGCCACCACGATGAATAATCACCCGTGGGCGCTCCAGCGACCCATCGTGGAGTCCTGCAGGCTCACCTTTGCAGACTACTCCTCGGAGGAGGGCAGCAGAGCCTACATCAGGACCCTGGCACTGCTGCTCACTGCTGCCGCAAGGGAGCTGAAGCTACCCACCCTGAAGCTCGAATTTGCCCTCGCCAAGGGCTACTACGGCACCATAGGAGACCGTCGCCCGACGACGGAGGAGCTGGATCGGGTGCGCGCCTGCATCCAGAGGTACATTGATGCCGACCTGCCGATAAATAGGGTGAGGCTCTTTGCCGAGGAGGCGATCAAGTATATGGAGGAGAAAGGGGACGTCGACACCGCAGCGCTCATCAGCGACTCCGGGCGCTACTCCGTGGTCCTCTGGGAGCTGCAGGGCGACTACTACTATATCCTCCACCAGGTGCTGTCGCGGACGGGGCAGCTCCACCTCTTTGACCTCGAGCCGGCAAATGACGGCTTCCTGATCAGGGTGCCGGATCGCCGGGATCCTACGAGGCTCGCTGAGAAAGAACTGCAGCCCAAGCTCTTCAAGGCACTCGACTCGCAGCATCGACTAATCACCGGACTGAGTGTGGAGGACGTGACGCCGCTCAATCTCCTGATCCGCTCCGGCAAGGCAACGCAGATGATCCAGGTGGCTGAGGCACAGCAGGAGAAGCAGATCGCTGCCATCGCCTCCCACATCGCTCGCCTGCATCGGGACAAAGGGGTGTCGGCAGTCCTGATCTCGGGGCCCTCGTCGTCGGGGAAGACCACCTTCTCCCGCCGCCTGACGACCCAGCTGCTGACCCACCTCATCCGGCCCTACCCGATCTCTCTCGATGACTTCTATGTCAATCGGGCGATCACCCCGCACAACGAGGCGGGGCAGCCGGACTACGAGTCAGTCTATGCGCTCGACCTGCCCTTCCTTAGGGAGACGCTGAAGGGGCTGGTCCGGGGGGAGGAGATGCCAATGCCGCGGTACGACTTTGTCCTCGGTGAACGGGTGATGGACCCAAGGAATACGCTTCGGCTCACCGAGCAGGATATGATCATCATCGAGGGGATCCACGGGCTCAACCCGATCATCCTCACTGATGCCGTGGAGGCATCGTCGTACAAGATCTACGTCTCCGCCCTGACAGCCATCTCTTACGACAAGCACAATTGGCTCAGCACAAGTGACAACCGCCTGCTACGGCGGATGGTGAGGGATGTGAAGTACCGAAACAAACCGCCCGAGGAGACGCTTACCTCCTGGCCCGATGTGCGTGCCGGTGAGGAGAAGTGGGTCTTCCCCTACCAGGAGGAGGCGGACGTGATCTTTAATAGCGCTATGGTCTACGAGCTCGGTGCGCTGAGACAGCAGGCAGAGCTGGCGATCAGTCGGGTGCCGGAGATGAGTCCGGTCTATCCGGTGGCGGCTCGACTCCTGCGGGAGCTGCGCTTCTTTGATCCGATCCCGGAGAAGCTGCTCCCTCATGGGTCGCTCCTGAGGGAGTTCATCGGTGGCAGCAGCTATCGGGATAGGTGACCTACTTCTCTTCTCTTTTCCTATGACACTGAAAGCAACGGCAGACGATCTCGTCTTCCACTCCAAGCATATCGACATCCTGCGCTACCGGGTCCCCGGCTGGGAGACTCTGGAGCCGAAGGCTCAGCGCTACGTCTACCACCTCGCCGAGGCGTGCCTCTACGGTCGGGATATCCTCTACCTGCAGCACCACCCGATGGCGCTTGCCGCACGGGCGATCCTCGAGGCGATCTGGGAGCAGGGGACCTTCCGCAATCACGATATGGAGGACTACCTGACGCAACTCTGGATGTACTCCGGCTTCCACCACCACTACAAGGAGACGAAGACGGTCCCCGCCTTTAGCCGGACCTACTTCCACGAGGCGGTACTGCAGCTGCCGTACGATGTGGAGGCGTACCTCGAGGCGCAGGGCTTCACCCTTGACGCCCTGGATGAGATGATCTTCGACCCGAGCAAGGACCCCCTTCGCCGAGCGGACGGGGATCGGGAGACCTTAGTGGAGCGGTCAGCGGTCAATTTCTACGGCCCCGGCGTCACCACAGCGGAGGCGCTGGAGTTTTACGAAAAGCGAAAAGACAAGTACCGCATCGCCCCGGGACTGAATAGCCGGCTCGTGAAGGATGAAAAAGGCGAACTGCAGGAGCTGACCGCCTATACCGACGGGCTCTACGGTGACGCCCTGCAGGCGATCGTCCGGCAGCTCACCGCGGCGCTCTCCTACGCCCCAAGCGAAGCGGCAAGGGAGACCCTCCGGACGCTGATCGCCTACTACGAGAGCGGGGACATCGATGCCTTTGCCGACTACAGCGAGGCATGGGTGCGTCTACTGGAGCCGGTGGACCTGATCCACGGATTCATCGAGACCTACGAAGATCCGCTCGGGCTGAAGGGCTCCTATGAGGGGATCGTGGAGCTGGAGGATCCCGAGGGGACCGAGCGGGTGAGGCAGATCGTCGATCTGGCGGGCTACTTCGAACAGCAGTCGCCCATCGACAAAGCTTACAAGCGGACAGAGCCTCTCGGGCGTGCTGCCCGCGCCATCGACGTGGTGATGCTGGCGGGAGACAGCTACCCCGCCTCGCCACTTGGGATCAACCTCCCCAATGACGAGCGTATGCGGGCCGAGGTGGGGAGCAAGAGTGTCACCCTCTCCAATATCTCCCTCGCCATCGACCGCTACCGCAGTGCGGCGTCGATCGACCTTTTCTACCACGGTGAGGAGGTGAAGGAGCGGCTGAGGCGCTATGGTGCCGAGGCGGACATGCTCCACACCGACCTCCACGAGATCATCGGTCACGGCTCGGGGAAGCTCCTCCCCGGCGTCTCAGGTGCCGACCTGAGGGAGTACGACTCCTGCATCGAGGAGGCACGGGCGGATATCAATGCCCTCTACTTCATCGCCGACCCAAAGCTGGTCGAGCTGGGGATCCTGCCCTCGCCTGACGCTTATCGGGCGGAGTACGACCGTTACCTTACCTCTGCCCTCATCACTCAGCTCTCCCGTCTCGGGGAGGACACCGTGCTGAGGGAGGCGCATATGCAAAACCGCGCCCTCATCGCCCGCTACGCCCTGCAGTACCCGGAGGCGGTGACCCTGGAGGTGATCAATGGGGAGCACTTTGTCCTCATCCACGACTACGATCGGCTGAGAGAGATCTTTGGTGAGCTACTGCGAGAGCTGCAGCGCATCAAGAGCCGGGGCGACTACGAGGCGGCCGCCGACCTCGTTGCCCGCTTTGGCACCGAGGTGGATCCGGAGCTGAGGGAGGAGGCGATCCGTCGCGACCGAGCCACCGGCATGGCACCCTATCTCGGCTTTGTCAATCCCAGACTCTCGCTCCGTGGGGAGAGCGTGGAGATCGACTACACCGAGGGATTTATCGAGCAAAATCTCCGCTACAGCGAGCAGTACCGCACGCTGGCACTGCCCTTAGAGGACTTTCTCCGCAAGGAGCACAAGGTCTACGTCGAGGGGAGGTGGCACGACCGGCTCAATGCGATCCGGCAGCGACTCCGCAAGCGGATGAGTGGCGATGTCTCTAAGAGTATGCGCGACAAGGGTCTGCAGTACGGGATCAACTTTGGCGTCAGCCTACCCGACCTGCGCGAGATCGCTGCAGAGCAGCCCCGCGACCGCTCCCTTGCCGACCTGATGTGGACGAAGGAGGTCCGCGAGATGCGCCTCCTCTCCCTGATGATCCGCCCCCGTGAGGAGCTGACTCGCAAGGATCTCCTCTCGCTCGCGGGCGAGTGTCGCACGATCGAGGAGGCGGAGCAATTTGTCACCCTCCTGCTGATCGGCTCCGGTGAGGAGGAGAGGGTGGCTACGGAGGTGGCAGCAAAGTCCCCCGAGGCCGTCCTGCCGTGGGTCGTGCTGACCCGTCTCGCCGTTGCCGGTAGCGCCTCTACCCGCTTCGTCAAGCACTCTCTCGACCGCGCCGAGGAGGTGCTCTCCGAGGAGCGACCGCTCCAGGCGACCTACATCCTCCGTGCACTCTCCCGCCTCGCCGAGCGTCAGCCCGAGATGCGACAGCGCATCGCACGCTTCGCCAATGCCCGTGCCAAAGAGGAAGACCCGCTCCGCAAGGGGGTGGGGGAAGAATTGACCGAACTGCTGGAGTACCTCAGGCAATGAACGTACAGATAGAGCCCTCGTGGAAGGTGGTGCTAAGAGAAGACTTCGAGCAACCCTACTTCCGTCAGCTGACCGACCGAGTACGGCAGGCCTACGCCGAGGGGCAGTGCTTCCCGCCCGCCCCCCTGATCTTCAATGCCTTCAACCTCTGCCCCTTTGACCAGGTCAAGGTGGTGATCGTCGGGCAAGACCCTTACCACAACGTCGGGCAGGCGATGGGCCTTGCCTTCTCCGTCCCCCGCGGAGTGATGATCCCGCCGTCCCTTGACAATATATATAAGGAACTGGCCGACGACCTTGAGGTTAAGAAACCCCTCTCCGGGGACCTCACCCACTGGGCGCGACAAGGCGTCTTCCTCCCCAATGCGACCCTCACCGTCACCGCCCACCAGCCACGTAGCCACCACGGCTGGGGCTGGGAGCACTTCACAGACCGGGCGATAGAGCTCCTCGCTGAGCGGCGGGAGCACCTCGTCTTCATCCTGTGGGGATCGGATGCGCAGCAGAAGGCGCGCCTCATCGACCCCGAGCGCCATCGTATCCTCCGTGCGCCACACCCCTCGCCCCTCAGTGCCTACCGAGGCTTCTTCGGCAGCAAGCCCTTCTCCAAGACCAACGACTACCTCCTCCGCCACCACCTCCCCCTCATCCGCTGGGTAGAGGACTAAAAACCGCCATCCACAGTTCAGAGAGATTGATTGGAATAAATCTCTAACGGATGGATATTGGGAAAGAAATGCTGCACCCTTCGGGCGTGCCGCAACTCCAGCCCAGTATCCACCCCCATCTGATCTCTCAAAAAGGCGTGCTCTAAAGTTTTTTTGCCCTTGGGGAATACGAAAGATTTCTAGTACTGATCAAAGAATTGCCTAGCATCTCCTTGTCATTCCCTCCGGGGACTTAGTAAAGGGGGCCCTCCCCGACTCTTCGCACTGCAAAGATACTACCTCGACAACCACACAATGTCTCTTTGTGTCTCGACCGATCTCCTAAGTGCAACTATAAACACAACTGGTCAGCATCTGAGCGTACAAGCCACTATAGCAATGCTCCCACCATAGACTTTAGGCACTCGGGGACCTCCCCCACACCAATCCCGGTCAGGTCAAGACCACCTTCATCCAAGAGCACCGCTTCGTCCCCTACACCGAGTAATCCGTTTCTGCCTTCATTAGCGAGGGTGTGTCGTCCTATCAAGATGAAATGCCCTCTTTCTTAAGGGGCTCCTAAGGACTATAGTATAAGAGAGGTATAGTTCAAAGGAGACCTGTGGAGGGGGGTCTCTACATAAGCCTTACAGCGGTCTATGTCGCCTAAGGTGGGGATCAGTAGCGGCGGGTGTCTTGGCGCATGCCACCGAGGGCACCTCCGGGCATCTGACCTCCGAAGGGGTTGCCGCCGGGCTGGTCTCCACCGCCCTCTCGGCGCCGACGAAGCTCTTCTTCGCGCTCTTTGTTGCGGTCCTTGCGCTTCTCCTCATTAAACTTTGTCTGGATCATCGTCCGGGGCTTCTGCGTGAGGAGGGGCGTGAGGAGGGGGTAGAAATTCTCCTTCACCTCCCAATTCTTCATAAGCTCAAAGACCTTGGGGGCGTAGTAGACCGCTTCGGGCTGGGTGGAGGCATCGTAGTCCCCAGGGTCCCAGCGATGATTGCCGTTTCGGTCATAGATGATGCGGAGACCGTACTTCCCCGGATCGAGGTCCGGGAAGAAGATCTCCCCAGACCGGCTGTAGGAGGTCCAAACGAGTTTGTCATCCGGCGTAAGGAGTTCGCCTATGATCGAGTCCGGCAGATCGTGGATGGTGACGCGGAGGGAGGAGAAGTCGCTCTTCTCTTTTACCTTAAAGGCATCGACAACGGTTTTATTGAGCCGGTGACCATAGATATCGGCGATCTCAGCGCTGTCGACGTGGAGCTCGTACTGACCGCCATAGCTGAGGCGGGCGCTGATCAGCCCCGAGGTGACGCTGCCGTCAAAGAATGCGATGGTGTCGATCCGCATCGGCTGGAGGATCGAGTCCTTGGCATCGTAGAGGGTGAAGGCGCGGAGCATCGAGGTGTCGATCGGGAGGGTCGAGGCGAAGAGGATCGAGTCGGAAATACCGCCCTTACCCTTGTGCTCGATCTTGATGGAGAAAGGACTCTCGACAGCATGAGCGATGGAGTCGCTCTGGGCACTCTTCTGTTTCTTCTCCTCCTTATCGATCTTGGGCGCCTTGTAGGCGATGCGCAGGGTGTCGCTCTTGTAGGCGGGGAGGCCGAGGCTGTCTACGGAGAGATAGGTGAGCGCAAAGGTGCTGTGGGCGCTCCAAGTGGTGTCGGTGAAGAAGAAGTTGACGACCCCATCCTTGCTCTTGTCCATGACGTAAGGGGGCTTCATCGTGTCGGTCGGCAGCGCGAGGGAGTCGACCCGGGCGAGCTTGATGGCGCTGTCAGGGAGGGCGTTGAAGGTGAGTCGAAGCTGATAGGGAGCGGGGCGCTCGCGCTTCTTCAGGAAGCGCTTTGGGTCACGCGGCTCGTAGTAGAGCAGGACAAGATCATCGGGGTAATAGTGGGTGAAGGGGACCTGCTTGATGGTGTCGATGGTGAGCGAGTCAACCCAGAGGGTGTCGGGGCGAATGTCGGGCTTGCAGGTGGTGAGGACGGCACTATCGAGCCAGGCAACGCCCTCGGTTCCAACCATATCGTTGCGGTAGTTCCCATCGCTCTCCTTGAGAGCATAGACGTGGTAGCGTCCCTCACGGACGTTGCGGATCACAAACTTCGCCTTGTCGGACGTGCGACTGGTGCGGAGGAAAGTGGTGTCGTGGAAGGCACTCCTCGGGGCGGTGTCGGGATGAAGACCGACGAGGAGCCCCTGCATAGGCTCGTGCGTGCGAGCGTTAAGTACCGTCCCTGCTATCTCCATGGTGTCGATTCGATCGCCTGTGCTGAAGGCAAAGGAGAAGTTCTCCAGCGGATTGCCCTCATTGTTATCGACAATCGCATCGGTGAAGTCGATCGTGTAGGTGGTATTGGGCGTAAGGGTGTCCTTGAGGTTGACCACCACTTTTTTCCCATAAGAGATGATCTCCGGCTGCTGTAGCTGAGGCGGGGAGACGATGATCTTCTTAAGCGGATCCTTGACGGTGACAAATTCGTCAAACCAGAGGGACACCTTTCTGGACGAGATATTGAGCTCTCGCTCAGCCGGGTTGCTCCGGACGAGCTTCGGGGGCTGGTCGTCATAGGGACCACCATCGGGGGCCACCCTATTGGCGCATCCGTAGACTATGGCAATCGTTCCGCCTATCAGGAGAGAGAGGTGGAGCCAAGGAGATCGACGTCTGTACTTCATCATAAGTTCAACGGGCTTGCCTGCAAAGGTCGGTAAAAAAGTGGGGATAACTCCGTACCGTCACGGCGACATCATCCGGTATCATCACCTGCGTCCTCTCCAGTGCGGTAGCAAGGACGCCAAAGGCCATAGCGAGGCGGTGATCCCCTCTATGATCGGGCGTCACACTACCGGGAATTGTTTCACGTGGAACGCCCGTATAGGTAACGCTGTCAGGGGAGTGAGAGACAAACGCCTCACCGGACCATCCCAGCGAGTGAGCGATAGAGAGCGAAGCGCTGAGGCGATCCGACTCCTTGTAGACCAGTGAGGATAGTCCCGTAAAAGTGGCAGGCACTCCTACGCCAATTACTGTGGCAAAGAGAGCGGGGAAGAGGTCAGGATTCTGAGACAAGTCAAGATTGAGCGGCTGGTCTACCTCAGTCGGTTCAAGACGTCGGATCAGTCGCACAGAGTGATCACTCGTAACGACATCCAGAAATGGTCCAAAAAAGTCAAGCACACAAGCATCCGGATGGGATGAATTAGGATCCAGCCCCTTCAAAACTAATATTTGGATCTCCGGATGTAAGGCTTGCAGTTCCAGCCAAGAGGCAGCGGATGAGTAATCGGCAGGGAGAGTCAGATCATAAGAATCAAGAGAAGTCAAACCTATCTTCCGACCAGGCTCAAACTTGATCCGATCCGCTTCCCAAGTGAGATCTACACCGATCTGACTCAGGTGGTCGATCGTCAAGGCGATATACCTTGAGCTGGGATCAGAATGCTGTCTCCGGATACTCACAGGGTAGTTTTGAGCCACCGCAAAATAGATTATCGCAGAGATAAATTGACTTGACTCCCATGCTCTTGCGTCTATCTCTGTTTCACGTGGAACAACCTGACGTTGTGCGTCGACCACCCACCGGTCATCCGTCTGGTCGATCGTGACACCACAACTACGCAGATAGTCGATGAGTGGACCCATAGGGCGTCGGAGCAACTGAGGATCGGTGAGGTGAAAGGTAGTCTGACGACGCTCTGCAGCAGCAAGTGCCAAGAGGAACCGTGCGACACTCGCAGAGGCGGTGAGGGTAATATCAGAGTGTCCCGAGAGAAGTGCCTGTAGACCATCGTACATAGCGTAGAGGTCCTCCGGGGCATCGGTACCCAAGAGATCACTATGGGGCATCTGAGTAACTCCCCTACCCCGCCGAAGGAGGTAGCAGGAGATCAACGCACGAATGCCCTCACTCTTCGACAGAGGGAGGTTTACCTCAATAGACGAGGCAAAAGCCGTTTTCGTGAGCAACTTCATAGTCACAAATATAGCAGAAAGTCCCGTCCCATCCTTGGATAGAAGGGTCCTCTTCACATTAGATACGGGGCTAACGCATTTAGGCATTAGGGTAATCATATACAAAGGGGGGTATACGGGAGGCACCCGAAGGGTGCTCGCTCCATAGGCATCGGTCATCCGCGAAGCGGTGACCGATGTACAGAAGCCCCTCCCCTACCCTTCCGACCCCAGGCGGTTCGCCGAGCAGAAATCACCCATACCGAAGACCACGCAAGGGCATTGCGCCGGTAGCCGCCTACTCAAGCAGTGCGACACCTAATCGGACGGGTCGGACGGGTCGGACGGCGCAAGCGACAGGTATTTAGGAAGTAGCGTCTGAGGACATAAAAAAGGTCCACAAAGCTGCCGAAACGCAGCCTGTGGACCTTTTAGATTAATAACTTCCGATCAGAGGAGATGCTTGAGCGTGTCCGCCTCCAGGGAGGTGGCACCAAAGCGGAAGAGGTCGGGGGTCAGCCACTCGTCGCCCAGCACCTCCTTGAGGATACAGAGGTACTTGAGCGCCTCCTCCGTCGTACGCACGCCACCGGCGGCCTTGATCCCTCTCTTGAGACCAAACTGATCGTAGTACTGCTTGACGATGGAGGCCATAATGTAGATCGCCTCGGGCGTGGCACCGGGGTACCCCTTACCGGTAGAGGTCTTAATGAAGTCTGCATCACAGAAAAGAGCGAGGATGGACGCCTTGACGATATTCTCGGGAGTCTGGAGGGCACCGGTCTCGAGGATCACCTTTAGGATCACATCCTTGGCGGCCTGTCGCTGCTCCTGCAGCTGGTCACTGACGGTCTCGTAGTCACCGGCGAGGAAGGCACCGACCGGGAGTACAATGTCGATCTCCTCCGCCCCATCGTGGATCGCCAGGGCGATCTCAGCCACCTTGATCTCGGGGAAGGTCTGCGACGAGGGAAAGCCACCTGCCACGCAGGTGATGTGGCACTGCTCGACGGTTAGGTTTTCTTTGATCACTTGAGCAAAGTTAGGATAGACACAGATACTCGCCACAGGGGTAATGTCAGGGTGGTCGTCATCCAGCTTATTGACCTGCTGAGTCAGCTTATAGATCTTATCCTCGCTGTCCTCAGAGGTAAGCGAGGTGAGGTCAATCATACTGTGGATAAGGTTGATATTATCTCTGGTATCAAGTTCCTTATAGTGCTTGTCGACACACTCCTGCACCTTGGCCGTCACCTCCTCCATACTGAGGTCAAAGGTAAACTTTCCGAAGGCCTCACTGTACTTATCCTGTGAGGGGAAGAAGTCGTTATCGTGGTGATTATGACTCATGGTTGTATAATTTGGGATTGGATAAATGTCTGAATTTGTCGCGAGCTGTCTTCTTCGCTATATTCCTCTCAAGGGCCTCCGTAAGATCGCAATCGGTCTGATTGGCAATGCAGGCGAGGACCCAGAGGACATCAGCGAGTTCGTCTGCCAGATGCTCCTTGGAGAGGTCGTCCGTGGACTTCGCACTCTGATCCCCATAGGTTCGAGCGATAATGCGAGCCACCTCGCCCACCTCCTCCGTGAGCTGCGCCATATTGGTGAGAGGCGAGAAGTACCGGACCCCGTAGTCGCGGATCCACCGGTCTACTATGGTCTGGACCTCTCTAAGTGTGGGGCTGGGTGTGTCGGTCATCTGTTTCGCGAATCTATGCAAATGGTCACAGGACCATCGTTGAGTAGCCGGACCTTCATATCGGCCCCGAAGATCCCCTTCTTCACCTCCGACCCGAGCTCATCGGAGAGAGCCTGCGCCATAAGGTCGTAGAGTGGCTCTGCCTCGGGTCCCTTGGCAGCATGGATGTAGGAGGGTCTGTTGCCCTTCTTTGTTGATGCAAGGAGGGTAAATTGGCTGACCAGCAGGATATTCCCACCGATGGACTTGATGTCCTTATTCATCACCCCCTCCTCGTCATCAAAGATGCGGAGGGCAATGATCTTGCGGACTAAGTAGTCCATATCCTCGGCTGTGTCGCCCACCTCCACTCCCTGTAAAACCAGCATCCCGGGACCGATCGACGAGACCAAAGACCCATCGACCGTCACGGACGCCTCGCTCACACGCTGAATAACTGCTCTCATAGACCAAAGATACCACTTTAGGAGAAATAAGAGGTCGGCACGGAGGAGAAACCAAAAAGCAGTGTAGCCCAGGCGTGCTGACAGGGCGTCAGGCCTCGCTGTCGGGGTGAAAGTAGTCCCAGACGAGGCGGGCCTTGGCAGGACCAATAGCTTCTGTCAGTTCGTCCAGAGAGACTGACTCGCGGATCCGCTTCACTGACTTGAAGGTACGGATCAGCTTCTTCTGAGTAGCAGAACCGATACCTGCAATAGCGTCGAGCTCAGAGGAGATCGACTTCTTAGCATGGACATTTCGGTGGAAGGTGATCGCGAAGCGGTGCACCTCATTCTGTATCCTCTCTAAGAGGTGAAAGACCTGCCCCCGCTGCATGATGCCGATCACCTGAGGCGGATCTCCATAGAGCACCTCGCTCGTTCGGTGGCGGTCGTCCTTGGCGAGACCGAGGATCGGTATCTCTACCCCCACCTCGTCAAGCGCCTTTCGCACCACCCCCATCTGTCCCTTGCCACCATCGGTGATGATGAGGTCGGGGAGCTCCTCCCCCTCGTCACGCAGGCGGCTGTAGCGACGCACCACCACCTCGTGCATCGAGGCGTAGTCGTCCGGTCCCTCGACCGTCTTGATGTGGAAGAGTCGGTAGTCCTTCTTGGAGGGGACACCGCCCTTAAAGACGACACAGGCAGCCACCGGCTCCGCTCCTTGGATATTGGAGTTATCGAAGCACTCCACGTGCCAGGGAAGCTTAGGCAGACCGACCGAGCTCTGCAGGTCTCGCAGGATCTGCATATTGTGCTGGGCGGGGTTGAGCTTCTCCGCCTGCAGGTCCTTATCCTTGATGAACTGATCCACATTGTGCTGGCTCAGGTCGAGGATATGCTTTCGGTCGCCCCTCTGAGGGATCGTGACGCGATAGGCAGAGAGGTCGAGGTACTCCGGCATGAGGGGGAGAATGAGCTCGCGGGTGCCCTCAAGCGACAGCGTATCGAGCAAGTCCTTCAGAACGGAGGCAAAGAGCTCCACATCCTCCTCCTCTATCCCTCGACGGTACTCCATGGTTCGCCCCGAGATGATCCGCCCGTCCCGCGTCAGGAGGTAATTGACGAAGAAGGAGCGCCTCGAGGAGCCATAGGTGGCCACCAGCGCATCACCGATGACGTTGCTCATGATGGTGCTTTTCCCCTGGTAGTTCTCCAGCGTGTAGAGCATATTCTGCATCTGCAGGGCGGTCTCAAAGTCCAGCTCCTCAGATGCTCTTGCCATCACCTCCTTGATATCCCGCTTCACCTCCGTGATATGCCCTCGCAGGATCTCCTTAGCCGCCCGGACGTCCCTGTCGTAGTCCTCCTCCGTCTGCAGACCTTCGCAAGGCCCCTTGCAGCGGCCGATGTGGTACTTCAGGCAGACCCGGAATTTTCCCCTCTCGATATTCTCCGGAGAAAGGTTAAAAGAGCAGGTGCGAAACTTGTAGAGCCGGCGAAAGAGCTGGACCAGCTGATAGGCCATCGACTTATTGGGATAGGGCCCATAGTACTCCGTGCTGCCACCCGGCTGAGGCTTGTGTGTGGTCCCAAAGCGTGGGAAGCGCTCCCTCGTGACGTAGATGTAGGGGTAGAAATTACCATGCTTGAGCATGATATTGTAGGGTGGCTGGTGCGTCTTGATGAGGTTATTCTCAAGCAAGAGCGCATCAGTCTCCGTCTGGACCACGATATACTCCACGGTCTCAAAGACGCGCAGCATCGCCCGAGCGTTGGGTCGATCCGACTCGCGCTGGAAGTACTGCCCCACCCGCTTGCGGAGATTTTTTGCCTTACCGACGTAGAGCACCTTATCCTCCTTGTCGCGGTAGATGTAGACTCCGGGCGACTCGGGGATCACGGATAGGCTGTTGCGTATGTCTTTCTTGGCTATCAGCATAGCGTTCCACGTGAAACAAAGAGGGCTATCGTCCCATGAGTATCAGGAGGATATTGATATCCGAGGGGCTGATGCCGGGGATGCGGGAGGCCTGACCGATGGTCGCCGGGCGGATCCGGTCGAGCTTCTGACGAGCCTCGGTCGAGAGCGACTGTATGGAGAGGTAGTCAAAGTGACCGGCGATGCGGATATCCTCTAAGTGGCGAGCATTCTCGGCAGCCTGATGCTCGCGGGCAATGTAGCCGGCATACTTCACCTCCACCTCGATGGTCTCCTTCACCTCCTCCGCCAGCTGACCCTGCTCTAAGAAGTTCGCCAGCTGTGGGACAAAGGGGACCAGTCCATCCAGCGTGATACGGGGGCGAAGGATCACCTCACGGAGCCTCTGCGAATGCCTCAGCGGCGTCTCCCCTACCCGCTCGAAGTATGCCACGAGGTCGGGCGTTTCGGCTACGGAAGTGTCCCTCAGCAGCTCCTCAAAGCGATCGATCAGCGCCAGCTTCGCCTCCAGTCGCCTCTCACGACACAAGTCGACCGTACCCAGCTCTATCCCCTTGGGTGTGAGTCGTCTGTCGGCATTGTCCTGCCTTAGGAGGATGCGGTACTCGGAGCGACTGGTAAACATCCGGTAGGGCTCGTCCACCCCCTTCGTCACTAAGTCATCGATCAGAACCCCTATGTAGGCCTCGTCCCGAGCGAGGGTAAAGGTCTTGGCAAGAGACTGAGCAGCGAAGTGAGCATTGACCCCGGCGACGAAGCCCTGCCCTGCCGCCTCCTCGTAGCCTGTCGTGCCATTGATCTGACCGGCAAAGAAGAGCCCCTTGACCAACTTCGTCTCCAGCGTGTGGTGGAGTTGCGTCGGGTCGAAGAAGTCGTACTCGATCGCATAGCCGGGCCGCATAATCGTCGCGTCCCGCAGCGCCGGGATCTGCCGGATCGCCTCCTCCTGCACCTCTATGGGGAGCGAACTGCTGAAGCCATTGAGGTAATACATCGTCGTGTCGGCACCCTCCGGCTCGAGGAAGAGCGGGTGGTGATCCTTCCCGGCAAAGGTGACGATCTTCGTCTCTATGCTGGGGCAGTAGCGCGGTCCTATGCTGTGTATCTGGCCATTGTAGAGCGGTGCCTCGTCGAGATGACACCGCAACACCTCGTGGCTGGCAGGCGTCGTTTCCGTCAGGAAGCAGGGTCTCTGGGGCGTCTCCAGTCGGGACACCTCCGGGAGGAAAGAGAAGTGGTGCCATCCCTCCTCACCATCCTGACGCTCGCAGAGGTCAAAGTGGATCGTCCGACCATCCAGCCTCATCGGCGTGCCGGTCTTCATCCGATCGGTCCTGAAGCCCAGCCCCGTGATCTGCTCCGAGAGGCGGAGCGAGGCCGGCTCGGCGATGCGTCCCCCGGGGATCTTCACGCTGCCGATGTGCATCAGGCCATTGAGGAAGGTCCCATTGGTGAGGATCACCGCCCTCGCCCTTATCCTAAGCCCCATGGCGGTGACTACGCCGGTGACCGCCCCACCCTCCCCACCCTCGTGGAGCAGCTGCACGACAGCATCCTGCCAAAGGGAGAGGTTGGGCGTCTGCTCAAGATAAGTCCGCCAGAGGTGGGAGAAGCGCCCTCTGTCGCTCTGAGAGCGAGGGCTCCACATCGCAGGTCCCTTGCTCCTATTGAGCATCCGAAATTGCATTGACGACCTATCGGTGATGACCCCCATCAGACCGCCGAGGGCATCCAGCTCGCGCACGATCTGACCCTTGGCGATGCCCCCCACAGCGGGGTTGCACGACATCTGGGCGATCTTGTCAAGATCCATGGTGATGAGGAGGGTACGGGAGCCGAGCAGGGCAGCCGCATGGGCCGCCTCACAGCCGGCATGGCCGGCACCGACCACGATAATGTCATAGGATAGTCTCATACCTACAAAGATACGCAGAATTGCGCCGTCGCGTGACACCTATCCCGGCAGCGCCAGGGGTGGCGCATTAGAGCATTACAGCTATGCAAAGGAGAACTGCGGCGCGAGACTCCTCTCCTAAAGCACAAGCCTGCCGATCCCGCAGGGGCTAAGCCCCGGAGGGATCACCGGTCTTTAGCTGTAAGTTTGTCACATGATCGTTGAGGGGCTTTTGAGCCCCGCTCAAAAGCCCCTCAACGCCACTCAAACAAAGGAGATAAATCTTTTGGGAGCT
>NZ_UQJH01000014.1 GCF_900541275.1 uncultured Porphyromonas sp. | reverse complement strand
ATTGCACGTCTGATCGGAGTTAGTCCTTCTACCGTCAGCCGAGAGATAAAGAGAAGCTCCTCGAAAACAGGAGTATTCATCCCTGCCCTAGCCAATGAGATGGCTCGGGGAAATAGGGCTCGATCAGCTCGAAACAGGCGGACAAAAAAGAGGTATCGCTATAAGGTGCTTACCTTACTAACCAAGTACCAATGGTCTCCAGAGCAGATATCCGGTACTCTTCGGAAGGAAGGGATCAGCATCTCTCACGAAACTATCTACCAATGGATTAGGAAGAATAAAGCTAGAGGCGGCTCCCTTTACCTTAACTGTCGTCATAAGCTCAAACATCGGAGTAGAGGTCTTTACAAGAAATCCTCTGCCGCTCATATCCCTAACAGAGTCTCTATCCATCAGAGACCTACGGAGGTCGATGGGAAGAGATTTGGGGACATTGAGATGGATACCATTGTTGCCAAAGGACAGAAGTCTGCCATCCTTACCCTTGTCGAGAAATCTACCAACTTGTGTTTCATCAAGAAAATTGATGGGGGTTTTAATCCAGCGGCAGCTGCTAAAGCAGCTATCTTGCTGTTGCTCCCCTATAAGGATAAACTCAAGACTATTACTACCGACAACGGGTTTGAATTTAGAGATCACGACACAATTACTCGTGTGCTCGGTATTCCGGTCTTCTTTGCCGACCCCTACGCTTCTTGCCAAAAGGGGGCCATCGAGAATACCAACAAACTCATCAGACAATACATCCCTAAAAAATCTGATCTCTCTGACTTCGACGACGATCGACTATTTGAAATCCAGACTTTACTCAACAACAGACCCAGGAAGAAACATGAGTACATTTCCCCTTTCAAACTTTTCGCCCCATTCTTCCTCCCTGTTGCACTTCGTCCTTGAATCTACGTCTCGCAATCGCTCGGTATCTCTTTCGAAATAAATCGAGTACATTTGCGTTATCAGGACAAAGCAACATCTTCCGCAAGCGAAATCCTCCGACTTCGGAAGAGAAAACAAAGGAGGAAGAAGACTCAATATGAAACAACGAAAACTAAAGTATATCATCCTTTTTTATGTGTTTGTATGTATTCCTTTACATGGGCAAGAGAATTATTCCAAACTAACGGAAGAGGCTTTGGAAGCTATGTGGCAGGCGAAAGATGCCGTAGGCTACAAAAAATCTCTTGATATGTACGAGCATGCCTTTTTTCTTTTTCCTGACAGTATAGATGAAGTTGGATTGTACAAGGCTTCAGTTCTTTCATCCGACCTAAAAGAGTATGACAAGGCTTTCAAGTATCTAACTCTTTTATTTGAGCTAAAGCCTACTCTTCCTTTGGAACCGAACTGGAGTTATATCCTTGGAGATGCGTCTGAAAATGAGTATAAGAATTTGCTCTCAGATGTAAGGTGGAATGATTTGAGACAAAAAGCCCTGGAAGCCAAACAAACATTTTATAAAGAACTGAGCGTAAATGAAGAGGAATTTTATGCTTCCAATAATGTTCCGCCACAAAAAGGGAAAGATGGGAAAACTCTATATGAAGAAATCAGAAAGAAAGACGGATATTTACCCAAGAAAAGCCAGAATTACTCTATTTCATTTGCAATAAATGATTCGGTCAAAACTTCATTTTTTGTACATCTTCCCCCAAAATACAACCCTAACAAGGGCTATCCTCTGCTATTCTTTTTACATGGAGCAGTTAGATATAATCGGTTGTCTGATTATCAACTTGCTTCTTGGGTGCTGTATGATTGGAATAGATATTACACGAAGTACGCTGAAAGGAATGATGTAATATTGGTCTTTCCAAAAGGTAGTAGAGACTTCAATTGGATGACTCCCGATAACGGCTTCTTTATAATTCCTAAGATAGTTACACTGGTCAAAAAGGCACTCAATGTAGATGATGATAAAGTGTTTATTTCAGGACATTCTAATGGGGCAACAGGTTCTTTCTCGTATTTAATGAAACAGCCAACTTTATTTGCAGGGTTCTACGGCTTCAATACTTATCCTAAAGTCTTTACAGGAGGAACTTTTGTAGAGAATATTAAAAATCGTTCATTTATCAATATCTCAACAGATGAGGATTACTACTATCCACCTAATGCAAATGACGATTTCACTCAACTGATGAATAGTATCAATGCCGATTACAAAGAATATCGCTACAATGGGTTTCCACACCAATTTCCTCAATTCGATGAATCAGAGTCTGCCTATGAAATTATATTTGCGGACCTTCTTGAGCGACAAAGAAATCCTTTTCCCAAAGAAATATCTTGGGAGTTTGACGATGAATGTTACGGAGAGATTGATTGGCTTTCAAATATTAAGCTCGATACGTTAGCAGTGAAAAAAGACTGGCATATAGTAAAGAACTTCAAAATCAATCATTGGTTAGGATATAACGAAAAGGATAGTCTTGTTGTTAGAGATGTGAATAAAATGGCTTTTGATTTCCCTCGTAAATCAGGCAAGATAATAGCAAAGTATAATGATAATGTCTTCAGAATAGAAACCTCTTGTATAAAATCTTTCTCGGTGAACATATCTCCAGAAATGATAGATACAGAAAAGAATGTACGGATATATCTAAATGGGAAATTGTGTTTTAATAAGCGGATTGAATATGACACGGATTTTATGTTGCAGAGATTCAATACAAGCCAAGATAGAATTCAAGTTTGGATAAATCAAATTCACATACAATAAACCTAAAAAGAACTTATTTCACAAAAATGGAGTAAGTTCTTTTTGTTTAGCCTTATCCTTTCTATTATCGTATCAACCTGTCCATGTTCTTTGCAATCTTTTGGTCGGTGATTTGGGCGTAGATTTGCGTGCTGGCAATAGACGAATGCCCCATCATCTTAGCAATGCTCTCGATAGGCACACCAGCCTCTAGCATAAGCCGACTGCGCCGATAGTAGCAAGCGTTCCAACTTGCCATTCGTTGCCACAGCTTCACGGCTCTTGCCGTTCAGCCTGCTCTCACGAGCATTCCACAGCTTGGGGTCGCACGACAGCTTACAGCTGAACTGAGCGATGGTTCGCCCATAGGTTATCCGCCCCATAATCGGAGCTAGTTCCGACCTGTCCAATCCGCTCTTTTTGAGGTAGAGCACACCTTCATTTTGTCTGTTTGCATACGCTTCTGTTTTTATGGGCAAAGTTACCCGTTACCGAAGCGTTCTCAGCTACGCAAAGCGTTGTATATCAGAGCAACAGCCCCAGAAATACAGAGAGTTCACTTACCGAATACACTTCCGTCAGTTACCTGCTCCTACCTCTTCGTTACCATTCGGAGAATGGGCTAACGATTTGGTAACGGCACTTCTGCACAAATCCACGCTTTCTGCACTTTACCTCGCAGCGCAAATCACAGAGATATCGTGCAAATCCCTCCCATTTCCATCTACTTACCCGCAATTCTCTCCCTAATGCCCTTCCCCCTAATAGTTCCCCCTCCCCTCTGGGGAAATTCTTTTACCGGTAAAAGAAAACTCTAATACCGATATTAGTGAACTCTAATATCGGTATTAGTCGCGCCTAATATCGGTATTAGATTTCTGCCAGAGGGAGGGTGGGGCAAAATAGTCCCCCCTTACCTATTTCTTGTTATCTTTGTCCCACACAAGAGACAACTCACTATAATGAAAAAGATAAGCCTCTATATAGCCCTTCTGGGCGGCATCCTCCTTGCCCTCCTGCTCTCCGGCTGCAAGCCGATGCAGGACCCCGAGGAGAAGAAGACTGAGGGTCGGCCTGCCGACCTGACGATGCAGGACTTTGACCAGCTGGTCACCTACTACGACCTGGTGCAGATCAAGCTCAGGAAGCCACGCCCCACGATCATAGAGGTCTACCGACCCGACTGCCCCGCCTGCCAGAAGCTGATGCCCCATATGGAGCAATTTGCTGAGGAGTACCGGGGGCGGGTGGCTGTCAGCTACCTCAACTCTCGGCTCAGTAAGGATATACGCCAGATCATCAAGAAGCTCAATATCCAGCAGGTGCCCACCCTCCTCTTTATCCACAGCAATGGCAGTTACGTCACCGTACGGCCTATGAGCGAGTGGACTGAGGATGAGATAGATGAGCGCCTACGGGCTGAGGCCGATCGTATGATACAGAGCTACAAGTGATGACAGAGCACATCTACCTCATCGAGGAGGCTGATCCGGTCGTCTTCTTTGGCACCAATAGCAGCAACCTCACGCTCCTCAAGGATCTCTACCCTAAGCTCCGCATCATGGCGCGCGGGTCGGTGATCAAGGTGATGGGCGCCGAGGAGGAGACCGAGGAGATCCTCAAGGTGCTCCACCAGCTGGAGAAGTACGCTGCGCGATTTAACAGCCTCCCCGAGACCGCTGTCCTCGAGATCGTCAAGGGCCAGTCCCCCGATCGGCAGAGCGGCGACGGGGTGATCCTCTACGGCGCCTATGGTCAGCCGATTACCCCGCGCAGCACCCACCAGCAGGAGATGGTGCAGCTGGTCGACCGGCACGACCTCGTCTTCGCTACCGGTCCCGCTGGCACCGGCAAGACTTTCCTCGCCATCGCTATGGCGGTGAAGTTTCTTAGGGAAAAGAGAGCCCGCCGGATCATCCTCTCGCGCCCTGCCGTGGAGGCGGGCGAGCGACTCGGCTTCCTCCCCGGCGAGATGAAGGATAAGCTCGACCCCTACCTGCAGCCCCTCTACGATGCGCTGATGGAGCTGGTCCCGCCCACGAGGCTGCACGACTATATGGATACCGGCGTGATCCAGATCGCCCCGCTCGCCTATATGCGCGGCCGCACGCTCAATGACGCCATCGTCGTCCTCGATGAGGCACAGAATACCACTACGCACCAGATGCGGATGTTCCTCACCCGGCTCGGTAGCGAGGCGAAGATGATCGTCACCGGCGATATGTCGCAGGTCGATCTCCCCCGTGGCGTCACCTCCGGTCTCCGAGAGGCTGACCGGCTGCTCCACTCGATAGAGGGCATCGGCTGGATAGACTTTGAGCGAAGCGACATCATGCGTCACGGGCTGGTGAAGAAGATCGTCGCCGTCTACGAGCGGGCGGACCGCAAGCGGGGAGCCGCGAGGGAGGAGAAGGAATAGAGACTCTTTTTACTACACACAAATACATAACGTTTCCATACAATCATGGCACAAGCACTTACCCATACCGACCTCAAGCTGCCGGGTACGACTCATGTCTTCCACGGCAAAGTCCGTGATGTATACACCCTCGACAACGGCCTCCTCGTGATGGTCGCCACCGACCGCATCTCCGCCTTTGACGTGATCCTCCCCAAGGGGATCCCCTTCAAGGGCGAGATCCTCAATCGCATCGCTGCTGCCAATCTCGATGCCACAGAGGACATTGTCCCCAACTGGAAGATCGCCACACCCGACCCCATGGTCACCATCGGTCACGCCTGCGAGCCGTATAAGCTCGAGGTGATCGTCCGTGCCATCCTCACCGGTAGCGCATGGCGCGCCTACAAGGCCGGCGAGCGCAACCTCTGCGGCGTGATCCTGCCTGAGGGGATGAAGGAAAATCAGTACTTCGATCACCCGATCCTCACCCCCACCACCAAGGCCGACTCCGGGCACGACATGAATATCACCCCCGACGAGATCGTGAAGCAGGGGCTGATGACTGCCGAGGAGCTGAAGACCATCTCCGACATTGCGCTCCGCCTCTTTGAGCGCGGCAGCGAGCTGGCGAAGAAGAAAGGGCTCATCCTCGTCGACACGAAGTACGAATTTGGCAAGAAGGACGGCAAGATCTACCTCATCGACGAGATCCACACCCCCGACTCGAGCCGCTACTTCTACGCTGACACCTATCAGGAGCTCTTTGAGGCCGGGAAGCCTCAGCGCCAGCTCTCCAAGGAATTTGTCCGCCAGTGGCTCATCGACCACGGCTTCCAGGGAGAGAAGGGTCAGCAGGTGCCGGAGATGACCGACGCCTACTGCGACAGCGTCTCGGAGCGCTACATCGAGCTCTTCAATGACATCATGGACGAGCCCTTTGAGCGTCACGAGAGTGGCGACATCGAGAAGCGTATAGAGACCAACGTCACCGACTGGATCCGGCAGCATGGCAAGTGAGCCGAGACGCGAGAGTCCCGCTTTCTCCACCCAGGTGCGGCAGATGTTTGACCACATTGCGCCGCAGTACGACCTGCTGAATAAGCTCAACTCGCTTGGCCTCGACCGCTACTGGCGCCATGTGCTGGTGCAGTCTGTCGCCGGCAGTCGCCCGAGGCAGATCCTCGATGTGGCGACCGGCACGGGTGACGTGGCGATTGCGCTGGCGCGTGCCTGCCCCGAGGCGCAGGTCACCGGTATGGATCTCTCTCGGGAGATGATGGCTGTCGGAGTACGCAAGGTGGAGGCTGCCGGTCTCGCTGATCGGATCGGATTTGGGGTCGGTGATGCGCTCGACATAGACCTGCCTGACGAGGCTGTCGATGCGGTCACGTGCGCCTTTGGCGTCCGCAACTTCGCCTCCATAGAGCAGGGGTACCGGGAGTTTGCCCGCGTGCTGCGCCCAGGTGGCGTCGTCGCTGTGCTCGAGCTGACTGAGCCGGAGAGTGGACTCCTCCACACCGGCTACCGGCTCTACACCCGGCTCTACCTCCGGCGGATGGCGCAGCGCTACTCCGAGGATCCCGAGGCATACGACTACCTTCTCCACTCCATCGCCCGCGTCCCCGCGAGAGAGCGGATGACTGCCCTCATGGAGCAGGCCGGACTGGAGCAGTGTCGCTACCGCATCTTTTTCCCCGGCGTCTGCGGCCTCTACCTCGCCCGCAAGCAAGGCGCCCGCTGATCCCCTTTTATATACAAAGAGCGGCTCCACCGAGATCTCATAGGAGATGCCGGTGGAGCCGCTCTGTAGAGGGTGGCTGTGGGGTCAGTGCATCACTTGCGCACGTAGTGCTGCATCGGCTCGTCGGGCAGGATCATCGAGAGCTCGATGAAGCCAGCGTACTCGCCGTCCTGGTACCAGGGGATCTGGTAGATGAGCTTTTTCTTCCCCTTCTTGTCGATGGTGTAGACGTGCTTGAGCTCCTCGGTCATCATCTTCTGGAGGAGTGAGCGGGCAGGCTCGGGGTGACAGTCGAGGACGTTGAAGCCGATGAGGTCGCGTCCATCGGGGCAATTGACCTGGCGAGACTGCTGATTCATCTCGATGATCTTCCCCTCCTTGTCGCAAATAGTGACGGATATATCCGCCTCGTCAAAGTACTTAAGCATAATAGTGGTGACTAAGTGTTGTGTCGCAAAGGTACCCACACTTGGAGATAAAATCGCTACTTTTGCCCCATAACGAATGATCCTTATGACAGCACATAGAGACAAAGAGAGAGAAGAGGAGGGGCTGCAGCTGCTCCGCCCGCACGATACGCACTATCCGGAGGACTACGATCCGTCGGTGCTGGAGACGTTTGTCAATAAGCACCCGGACAACGACTACTGGGTCCGCTTCAATTGCCCTGAGTTTACCAGCCTCTGCCCGATCACGGGGCAGCCGGACTTTGCCGAGATCCGGATCAGTTACATCCCAGACGTGCGGATGGTGGAGAGCAAGGCGCTGAAGATCTATCTCTTCTCCTTCCGCAACCACGGGGCTTTCCATGAGGACTGCGTCAATATCATCATGAAGGATCTGATCCGCGTGATGGACCCGAAGTACATCGAGGTGACGGGGCTCTTCACGCCCCGAGGCGGCATCAGCATCTACCCCTACGCCAATTACGGCCGTCCAGGCACCCGCTACGAGCAGCTGGCGGAGCGCCGTCTCGAGGCACACGAGTAAGCTTTTTTACTCTGAGACCAGCTCGGCGGCACGGAGCTTGGCGGAGCGGACGCGGGGATTGCGCTCTATCTCCTCGTCTGAGGGGATGATCGGCTTGCTTGAGAGCGGTCGGAGTGGCGCCCTGAGGTTGCCGTAGAGGTCCGTCTCTCGGTCGCCCGCTACGTTGCCGTACCGGAAGAAATTCTTCACCGGGCGATCCTCGAGCGAGTGATAGGTGAGGAAGACCGCCCGCCCGCCGGGAGCGAGCAGGGTCGGGAGCGACTCTAAGAGCGCATAGAGGGCGCCCATCTCGTCATTCACGGCGATGCGCAGTGCCTGGAAGACCTGCGAGAGCACCTTATTCCGGAGCTTCTTATTCCTCTCCGGTGCGATCGGGCTCAGCGCATCGATCAGCCCCTTCATCGTCTCCAGCTCGCCCCGCTCGGCAGCCTGCTTGATCAGCGTGGCGGCGCGGCGGGACTGCTGCACCTCACCGTAGGTGTGCAGCAGCGTGGCGAGCTCGGTCCACTCCAGCCGGTCGATCAGCTGACGGGCGGTCTCACCGGCGGACTGATTCATCCGCATATCTATCGGCGCATCGTCGTAGCGGAAGGAGAAGCCTCGCCCCTCCTCGTCAAAGTCGTGCGACGAGACTCCGAGGTCGGCGAGCAGACCATCGATGCGGGGCACGCCGAAGTAGGTGAGGAAGCGGGAGAGGTAGCGGAAGTCGGTCCGGACAAAGGTGAAGCGCTCATCGCTGATGTCGCACCGGTCGCGCGCATCGAGGTCGCGGTCGAGACCGAAGAGGTGTCCCTCGGGTCCCAGCCGGCTCAGGATCTCCCGCGAGTGCCCGCCGCCGCCAAAGGTGGCATCGACGTAGATCCCATCAGGGTCGGTGATCAGGCTGTCGACGGTCTCCCGCAGCAGTGCCGGCACATGATAGACCCCTGCTGTCGTGGGGCTGCTGCTCCTCTCCTCACTCATGGGTCACTCCAGCACCTCCAGCTTGGTCATAAAGGGGAGCACCCTCCGCGGATAGGTCTGCATCAGTCGGTGCAGCTCGCGATCCTCCGTGAGCCTCAGCTCCTCCAGTAGCTCCCGCCGGTCGCCCTCGAGCTGAAGGGCATACCCTCCCTCATCGGGCAGGCGGAGGAGCCGGACAGCCGTCACTCCCTCGTAGTCCCGCCAGGCGGGCAGTAGCCGCTCTCGGAGGTAAAAGAGGACCTCGTCCAGCAGCTCCGGCTCGCAGGAGAGCGTGATATTGTAGATGTAGCAGCTCATTTCTCCTCGGTGGTGTAGCTCTCATCGATGTCCTCCTGTGTCGTGACGACGATGGGATTGCGACCATCCTTATTCATACTGAGGAGCCTATCGGCGCGCTCTCTCTCGAAGCGCTCCTGCGCTTTTTTCTGCGCCTTCTCCTCCTTCTTCGTCAGTTTCTCCTCACTGAGGGTATAGAGTGGTATCGGCTCGCCGACCACGTATTTCATGTAGAAGTAGTAGATCACCATCGTGAAGGGGAGGGCGAAGAAGATACCGATCGCCCCGAGGAGGAATCCCCAGACGGCCAGCGAGAGGATGATGATCGATGCGCGCATGCCGAGGCTCTTCTGCATGATCAGTGGTCGGAGCACGAAGTCCTGCAGCACCTCCGAGACCATCATGATGGCGACGGCGATCAGCAGCACGACCCAGAAATTCTGCCCCGTGGCTACGGACTGCAACGCACAGCAGAGCACGAGAGGCGGGTAGCCAACGATCTGGAGATAGGGGACAAAGTTGAGGATCCCGATCAGCAGTCCGAGGGTGATCCCCATAGGCATGCCCATAAGTCCAAAGCCGACGGCGAGATAGGCGGCTATGATCAGTGCGATCAGACCCTGACCACGTATGTAGCTATTGACGTAGACATTGATCACCTCACCGGCCTCCATGGCGTAGTGGCGGATCTTGTGGGGGAATAGGTGGTAGAGCCCGTGGATCAGCACCTCATAGTCGAGGAGGATGAAGAAGAGGTACATCACGAAGAGGAAGACCACGGTAAAGCCGCTCACTATCCCCATAGCGCTCGAGAGCATATCCCAGCCCGCCGAGGCAGCCTGCATCAGGTAGTCGAGGATCTCCTTGATCTCAAAGTGCTGGAGCCACATATCGAGATTGAGGGCATTGGCGACATCGGTGCGGTACTGCTCCGGCACTATCGCCAGAAGTACCTCCGCATCGGTGTAGCGCGAGATCAGGCTCCATCCCTTGCTCACCTCGTTGATCACAGATGGGATGACAAAGGCGAGGAATCCCCCGACGATGAGCAGGAAGAGCAGTACCACCAGCGTCACTGACCAGCCTCGCTGCCGTATGTGCCACTTCCGCTCGAAGTAGTGTACCAGCGGCATCAACACTGCTGCGGTGATCCAGGCGAGGACAAAGGGCCAGAGGATCACCTCGAGTGAGCCGACGAGATAAATCGCGAGCGCCATCACTGCGATCGCAAAGAGGCATCGGACAGTCCGATCTAGAGTAAATTCTTTTCTGAAAAAGTTTGTCAGCATAAACGAGTCGCGAGGTTTCCTCGCTCGGAGGAAGGGAAATTTTGTCTATCTTTATACCTATATGAACGACCTCAATGCAGGAGGTCCCCCATAAGTGGATGCGGATGTCGTGTGGCATCCACGCCACAAAGATACCATTTTCCATGAGACGCTTATCTCTCTACTTCCTCTCCCTCACCCTCCTATCCACCCTTGCGGCGCAGTCCGTCCGGGTGCCTGCCGTCATCCCTGAGCTGCTCGATGACACTGCCTGGGGCCTCAGCGTCCGCGACGTCTCCACAGGGCTGCAGGTGGTCGACCTGCAGGCAAGTCACCTCCTCACCCCCGCCAGCACGATGAAGATCATCTCCACCGCTGCCGCCTACCGGATCCTCGGCCCCGACTACCGCATCCCGACCGAGGTGATGATGACCGGACCCGTGCGGGACGGTGTGCTGGAGGGCGACCTCTGCCTCGTGGGGCACGGTGACCCGACGATTGAGTCCAAATATCTCCCCAGGGATGAGCGCTGGGCGCTCTATGACGAGATCACCGCTGCCCTCCGCGAGCGAGGCGTCAGCCGGGTCACCGGCTCGGTGCTGGCGCTCTCCGACCGGCGGGACTTCCAGGCGGTCAACCCCTACTGGTCCGCTGTCGATATGGGCAACTACTACGGCGCGGGCCACTTTATGCTCAATGTGCTGGACAATACCTACTACCTCAGCTTCCGAAACTACGGTCGGGACTTCAGCGTCTCGCCCGAGGTGCCGGGGCTTAGGCTCGTGGGACTCTACGCCCGTACCTCACGCATCACCTCCGACTCGCTTTACGTCTCCTCCTTCCCCCTCTCCGATGGCTCCCTCGCCATCACCGGGGCCTACCCCTCGCGAGCCAAGAGCCTCGGCATCCGTGGGGCGGTCCCCGACCCACCCCTCCTCCTTGCCAAGCGCGTACGTGACCGGCTGCGACGTGACGGCATCACCGTCGACGGCGACTACCGCACCGTGGCACAGCTCCCCCGCGGAAGTGCCCGACTGATGACGCACTACTCACCACAGCTGAGCGAGATCATCAGGCTGACCAACCACCTCTCCATTAATATGTATGCTGAGGGGTGCCTCCGGCTGATTGCCGACAGGATCCCTGCCCTCCCCGGGGAGACCGTGACGGAGACAGCCATCCGCGCAGTGAGAGACCACTGGGCCTCGCAGGGCATCCCCGGTGCCCTCCTCGAGATGTACGATGGTAGCGGACTCACCAGAGCCAATAAGGTGGCCCCCGCCTATATGACTGATCTCCTCACGAGGGTATGGCGCGAGACGGATGGCGTCGGCTTCCCCCAGTTGCTCCCCGCCATCGGTCAGGAGGGGACCCTCAGGCTGCTCCTCGCCGGCACCCGGCTCGAGGGTGCGGGACGGATGAAGAGCGGCAGCATCCACGGGGTCACCTGCTACGCCGGATACATCACCCACGGGGGTAGGACCTATGCCGTCTCCGTGATGGTCAATAACCACACCATCCGACACAGCGAGGTGCGAAGAGCCATCGGTGATCTCCTCCTCGCCACCTTTGTCCTCTGAGGAGGGGGAAAAAGGTCACAAAAGGGAGCAGACACCCCTAGCCTGACCTGTCATCTCTCTGAGGGTGCGCTGGCAATAATGTGTACCTTTGTGTGGAAGTAAAGGAAGATCTATGCAGGCAGACTCAGAGACACTACTCCGGAGAGAGATCCCCGACACCTCACTGAGGAGACTCCTCCGGCTCTCCGGGCCGGTGGTCATCTCTCTGATGGCGCAAAACCTCATCGGTGTCATCGACACCGCATTCCTTGGTCGTCTCGGGGTGACAGAACTGGGTGGTGCCTCGATTGCTGCGCTGGTCTACTTCAGCATCTTTACCATAGGCTTCGGTCTCGCCTCCGGCACGCAGATCATCATCAGCCATAAGTATGGCGCCGGCCAGTACCGCTCCATCGGTAACGTCCTCGGCAATAGTATCATGATGCTCCTCGGGGCGGCGATCCTCGCGATCGTGCTCGCGATGCCGATAGGGCGATGGGCTTTCGGCACGCTGCTCACGAGCAAGGCGGTGGGAGCGGCGGCGATGGAGTACTGGGACTACCGGATGCTCGGCTTCATCTTTATCTTTATCTCCTCCTCGATGCGGTCCTTCTTTGTCGGGATAGGGGAGACGAAGGTGCTGACCTACAATTCCCTCGTGATGTCGGTCGTGAATATCGTCCTCGACTGGGCGCTGATCTTCGGTAACCTCGGGCTCCCCGCGCTGGGCGTCAAGGGCGCCGCCATCGCCAGTGTCTGCGCCGAGGGCGCCTCCCTCATCTTTTACCTCCTCTATATCCGCACCCGTGTGGACCTCAAGAAGTATGGTATGGATATGCGGGATATGCTGCGCTGGGATGGCTCAGTGGCGCGCTCGCTGCTCCATATCTCCTACTTCCTGATGCTGCAGGCGCTGATGTCTCAGAGCGTCTGGACGCTCTTCTTCTTTATGCTCGAGAGCCTCGGGGAGATGTCTCTCGGTGTCGCCTCGATCTCGCGAAGCGTCTACAATGTCCTCTTCATCCCGATCATCTCTTACGGCACCGCTGTACGGACCACCACGGGGCAGCTGATGGGTGCCGATGCTGCGGACGAGATCGCACCCTACCTGCACCGGGCGAGCCGTCTCTCCCTCGGCACAGCGGCGGTACTGGCGGCACTGGTCTCCCTCTTTGCCTCCTCCGTCCTCCGTGTCTTTACCGACGACCCGGCGCTGATCACGGCGGCCGTGCCATCGATGCGCGTACTCTGCCTCTCCTTTGTCATAGCGAGTGTGGGGAATATGTACTTCCATGCCGTCGGCGGGGTGGGGTCGACGCAGAAGGTCTTCCGCATCGAGCTCACAGGCAATATCTTTTACCTCCTCTATGCCGTGGCGATGGTCTACCTGCTCCGCGCACCCATCGCCGTCTGCTTTACGGTGGAGGCGATCTACTTCGGCATCATCGCCGTCCGCAGCTACCTCTTTATGCGCTCGGGGAAGTGGCGCGGGGTGCATCTCGTGTGAGGGCGGAGATAAATGGGTAAATTTGCATAACAACTAATCAGACAATACACTTAGACCTATGAGACGATTACTACTGATCAGCAACTCAGCCTCTCCTGGCGAGAGCTACTTGGAGAAAGCCGGCCCCGATCTCAATGACTTCCTCACCGAGGCCGATCGTGAGGAGGTGATCCTCGTGCCCTACGCCGCCATCACCTACTCCTACGATGAGTATGTCAGCAAGGTCAATAAGGCACTCGAGCCCTTCGGGATCAAGGTCCACGGGCTGCACACCTACGATGACCCGGTAGCAGCGATAAAGAAGGCGACCGCCATCCTCGTCGGTGGTGGAAATACCTGGGTGCTGACCGCCACGATGCAGCGCCTCGGGCTGATGGAGCCGATCCGCGAAGCCGTCAGCCTTGGGATCCCCTACTCCGGCTGGAGTGCAGGGTCCAATGTCGCCTGCCCCACGCTTATGACGACCAATGATATGCCTATCGCTGAGCCGGAGAGCTTCCGCACACTCGGGCTGATCCCCTTCCAGATCAATCCTCACTACCTCGACAAGGCCCCCGAGGGACACGGAGGCGAGACGAGGGACTTCCGCATCGTAGAGTTTATCACGCAAAATCCGGACATCTTCGTCGCTGGACTGCGTGAGGGCAGCCGCTTCCTCATCCAGGGCGATGAGATCGAGGTGCATGGGGAAAATAACGTCCGCATCTACCACGGCGGTGAGGAGACTCAGGAGATGATGCCTACGGGCGACTTCTCCTTCCTCCTCCAGGAGCCCTCTCGCGAGGAGGAGAAATGAGTGAGGGAGCGAGCCTACGACCTGAGGTGAGCCCCCGCGATACCGCCTGCCAGTACGATGCAGTGCTTAAGGAGTGCCGTGGGCTCTTCCTCCGGAAGTTTGACGACTACGGCGCCTCGTGGCGGGTCATGCGTCCGTCGGCGGTCACCGACCAGATCCTGATCAAGGCACAGCGCATCCGCTCCATACAGGAGCTGGGTGTCCAGCGTGTCGAGGACGGGATCAGGGGCGAGTTTGTCGGGATCTTCAATTACTCCCTCATGGGGATGGTGCAGCTGGAGCACGGCTATGCCGATGACAGCCGGGTCGATCCCCAGCTGCTCCTCAGCTGGTACGACAGCTACGCCAAGCGCGCCAAGGATCTGATGCTGGATAAGAATCACGACTATGGTGAGGCGTGGCGCTCTATGCGTATCTCCTCGATCACCGACATCATCCTCCAGAAGATCTTCCGCACCAAGCAGATAGAGGACCACCGTGGCGAGGTGAGCGTGAGCGAGGGCATCGATGCCAATTACCTCGATATGTGCAATTACGCCGCCTTCGCCATCATCCGCATCGACGAGGGGACCGACCCGATGTACTAATAGCCCACCAGCCATGCGTCACCGCTACTCCGACCACCGCCCTGCCACCTCCCCGGGACTGACCCTCATCGTCCGTGTCGTACAGGTCTTAGTGGGGCTCTTCTTTATCTTCTCCGGCTGCACCAAGGGGATCGACCCTATGGGTACCGGGCTCAAGATCATGGAGTACCTCGGTCTCGCGGGACAGTCCATCGACCTGTCGCTGGCTACCTACCTCGCTGTGGGGCTCAATGTCCTCGAGGCGCTCCTCGGCACTCTCCTCCTACTCGGCATAGGTCACCGGTGGGTCTCCATCGCGACCCTCGTCCTGATGGTGCCGATGACCTGCCTGACGCTCTACATCTACATCGCCAGTCCGGTCGCCGACTGCGGCTGCTTCGGCGATGCTCTCAAGATCAGCAATGGGGCCACCTTCTGGAAAAACGTGGTCCTGCTGCTCCTCCTCACCCTCCTGGTCCGCCACCGAGATGCCCTCTACGCCCTCCGGAGCCTGAGAGCTCAGGTGATCACGGGAGCGACTATGGCGCTGGTGCTCCTCTCCTTCAATATCTACCCCCTCCTCTACCTGCCGACGATCGACTTCCGTCCCTACAAGGTCGGCACACCGATCAGCCACTTCTACGACCGACCGGCAGACGACGGGATGCGCTACATCTACGAGCGAGCCGGTCAGGAGCGCATACTCACGACTGATGAGCTGGCGACCATCGACTCCACCTGGACCTATGTCCGGTATGAGGAGCTCACCGCCAAGCCCGCCCACGAGCGGGAGAGTGAGGCAGACCTGATCCTGCTGGACGCACAGGGTGAGGAGGTGGGCCACCACCTCGCAGCCACCGACGCCCAGGCACTCCTCTACATCACCTACGACATTGATCGGATGAGCGAGGAGCAGCTCCGCCTCGGGCTGGAGTTGCAGGAGCGCGCCCACCATCCGGTGACCCTCGTGATCACCACCCCGATCGACCGCTTGGAGAGCCACCCCCGGATCGACCTGATCCGCCGCTACGGGAGGGTCCTCTTTATGGACCTGAAGATGGCGCAGACCCTCATCCGGAGCAATCCAGGGCTGGTCGTGATCCACGATGGCATCCTCTCCGACAAGCTCTCCTACGTGAGTCTCCGCTTTGCCGTGCAGGACCGGCACTTCCTCGCCCACCTATTCAGACATCCGCAACTAACAAGTATACTAACAGAGTAAAGATTGATTATGAGAAAGAAAATTGCAGCTGCCAACTGGAAAATGAATACCACCGTCCCTGAGGGTATCGAGCTTGCGAAGAGTGTTCGTAAGGCTCTCGAGGGCGTGGACCGCAAGTGCGACATCGTCCTCGGCGTCCCCTTTACCCACCTCTGCGCTGTCGCTGAGGCGGTCAAGGGCACCGACATCATCGTGGCGGCAGAGAATTGCGCCACCGAGCCCAAGGGTGCCTACACCGGTGAGGTCTCCGCAGCCATGGTAGCCAGCACGGGAGCCAAGGCGGTCATCCTCGGCCACAGCGAGCGCCGCCAGTACTACAGCGAGGACTCTGAGACTCTGGTCGCCAAGGTGGCACAGGCACTCGACAACGGGCTGCAGGTGATCTTCTGCTGCGGTGAGGACCTCGAGGAGCGCAAGGACGGACGGCAGTTTGACGTCGTCCGCAAGGAGCTCGAGGACGGGATCTTCAATCTCAGCGAGGACGAGTTCCGTAGCGTCGTCATCGCCTACGAGCCGATCTGGGCGATCGGCACCGGTGAGACTGCCACGAGCGAGCAGGCAGAGGAGATGCTCAAGTACATCCGCCAGACGATCGCCGACCGCTACGGCAAGGAGGTCGCTGAGGAGACCTCGATCCTCTACGGTGGCTCCTGCAATGGTAAGAATGCACCTGAGCTCTTCGCCAAGCCCAATGTCGATGGCGGACTGATCGGCGGCGCCTCCCTTTCGGCAGAGAAGTTCCTCCCGATCGTTGAGGCCTTCTGATACCACTTCATAGCTCACATACAGATGGGGCTGTCCCGAATGGCGGGGCAGCCCCTTTTTTTACCCCCCTCAGCAGCGATTTCTCTAATACCGATATTAGTGATCTCTAATATCGGTATTAGTAAACGCTAATATCGGTATTAGAGAAAAGGCAATTCGGAGCGGGATAAGAGGGTGGGGCGGTTTGCGCAGGTGGCGCTAGGACAGAGGGCATGGAGCTTCAGGAGCCACCGCACGGAGGTCTCTGCTCTGCACGCTTTGACGCATCGCCTTTTGACTAAGCCCTTAAAGTAGTACCTTTGTGTAAAAGAAAGTACCTCGGTTATGTCTACGATCATCACACTCCTGATATTGGCTGTCGCTGTCGGGTTTCTCATCCGGCAGCTGATCCGCATGATCCGCCGCAATGGCGGTCAGGCGCCTGATGCTGCGGTGGCAGCCGACTGCGGGGGCGGATGTCTCGCCTGCACTACCGGCTGCACAACCCCCATCGACCCTAAGCTACAGGGCAAGCGACGACCGATGATCCTCTACTATGAGGATGAGGAGCTGGATCGCTTCCGCGGACGAGCTGCCGGGCTATACACCGAGATGGAGACGCAGGAGTTTCGCGATGTCCTCGAGACGCTCGAGGATGCCGATGTGGCGGGCTGGGTGACCAGCATCCATCGCCGCGGGATCCACTTCCCCGAGGGTGTCGCTGACGAGGTGACGCGGCGGCTTAGCTTAGTGCTCAATCAGTAACTGAGCCTGTGGACCACTCCTCGCTACCGCTCCACCCGGCACACGCTGCCGCACTTCTCCTTACCCTCCTACTTCCCGCCTGCTCACTGCTGCATCGTGTCGAGCGGCTCAATGCCTCGACCTACCTCCGGCAGACCCTTGCGGATCTCTCTCAGGAGAGCCGGAGGCCTCTGACGACCGACACGCCTCTACTCCTTTACCCCCTCTCTACCCTCCCTCTGGGCGAGGGCGAGAAGCTCTACGCCACTGCTCTTGCGCTCGGTGACCCCTACCTGCTGGAGCGGGTGGCCCTCGTGACCGGTCACCCAGAGCAGGCACTGTACTCCGAGGACCCGCATAGGGCGGTGATGGCGGCTGCCCTCGTGGGAGACACGGTGCGCCTGTGTCGGCTGATCGATACCAACCCCGATGCAGCGATGGCATACTCGCTGGCTCACCTCCGGGGCGATACGGTCGCTGCAGAGAGACATCTCGCACTGGTGCTGGAGGGGAAAGGGTACCCCGCTGAGACCAAGCGCCTTGCTGCCTGGGCACTCGCTGCCTATCCATCCCAGAGGGCGGAGGCGATCGACCGGCTGATCGCCATGCGAGAGCAGGGTCCGCTGAGGGAGTGGGCGGAGGTGCTACGTAATGCGGAGCTTACTGCCGACTACTTTCGGCTCAATACTCCCATCATACTCTCGACTCTCCCGCGAGGGTCTCTCATGGAGCGGATGCTGCTCGCGGACCTGCGAGAGAGACTCTGGTCCCTCAACCTCTGGCCCGAGGCACTCCAGGTGCAGAAGCGACTGGCAGACGATCGCTACACCGAGATACTGAGGTACGAGAGAGAGATAGCGCTCCTCGAGACCTACGAGCATCCCGCTCGGGAGCAGGCGGAGACGGGGGGTGCCACGGTCGAGGGGCAGAGCTTTGTAGAGCGCTTTGGCCCGGTACGTAATGTCAATAATTGGGTGATGAACTATGGTGGCTACAGCGGTATCACCGCCTCCCGTCGTCTCACACCCGACGAGTACCTCCGGCTCCACGCCCAGCTCACCGCCCTCCTCCGCCCTGAGACGGGTAAATAGGAGTTGCATCAGGGTTTAGGGCTGGGGTGACGCACCTGAGTGGCAGAGAAGCCAATTAAATGGGTCATCCCCGAGAGAGAAAATGGCCGAAAACCCCAAAATTGTAAAGTAGAGATGACACGTTGTACAATCAATTCAAAAAACCTTTGTATATTTGCACTCAGAGGTACATGTTTTCCCTCAAAATTTTAGGGTTCTGCGGTCTTTTTGGTTGTAAAGGGCTCATATACAGACCTTCACAGATTTGACCCTCGCAGACCATATTCCATTAAAACAAGTATTAAGACTTTTTAATAAGGACATCAAGTAGCTTCTCTAGCGGTATCTCGCAGACCATATTCCATTAAAACAAGGATTAAGACTGGGTTCGTTTGAGAGCGTTTGCGAGATGGCAAGCAACTCGCAGACCATATTCCATTAAAACAAGGATTAAGACTGCTCCCGGCAGAGGCCACTCTCCAAGATCTGGAGCTCGCAGACCATATTCCATTAAAACAAGGATTAAGACACGCATCTCCGTAGACCTTTGCGCTGTCATAGACCTCTCGCAGACCATATTCCATTAAAACAAGGATTAAGATTAGGTTTTGATTAACCAGGAGGGCCAGAAGGTCCTCGCAGCAGAGGCGATGCATTTGAGCGGTAGAGAAGCCACTCCATCCATTAATGAAGCGTGTGGAGCGAAGCGCCCCCTTGTGGGTCACCGGGGGAGAGGGTGTAGCTCAGCGACACCCTCTCGGGGTCAAGGGGGTTGGGGGATCAGCACATCGGTCACCGCTTGGCGATGAGCAAAAAAAGGAGGGCTGCACCAGTTATGGGTGCAGCCCTCCTTGATTAGGGTCTAAGTGATTTACTCCTCAGCCGGGGTCTCAGCCGTTGCCTCAGGCTTGGTCTCAGGCTCCTCAGCCGGGGTCTCGGACTTGCTGTCGTCGGACTGCTCGTCCTCAGGCTTCTTGGCCTCCTCCTTGATCTCGCCTACACGATCCTGGTACTGGGAGATCTTGGCCTTGACCTCATCGATCTGCTGCTGGACGTGCTTGACTATGGGGTTGCTGGGGTCTCCGGAGAAGAAGCTGAAGTTGGTCTCCAGCTGCAGCAGCTCGTCCTCCAGCTTGGAGATGCCGTGCTTCACATTCTTCTGCTCGTCCTTGAGGTCGTCCTTGGAGAGCTTGGAGAGGTCTTTGTCGAGATTGACCTTGGAGAACTTTGGCTCCCTCTGGCGGTCGTCACGACGGTCACCGTGGCGGGAGTTTCCGCCCCCTCCTCGGCGATCCCTATTGCCTCCCTCGCGACGGTTGCCACGGCGTCCGCCCTGACCGCCTTGTCCGGTGAGGATGCGCATGGCGCCGAAGTAGCGATTGAGGACATCGTCCTTCTCGTCATTGGGGACCGGACCGATGGTGCGCCACTCCTGCTCGAGCGCTTTCACCTCATCGGCTGTGGAGGGGTCGTTGCGGCGGTCGAGGAGCGCCTCGAGGCGGTCTACGACATCGTACTTGGCCTGAAGGTTTTCCTTACGGTCGGCATTGCGCTGCTTGTGCAGCTCTGCCTTGCGCTCGAAGAACTTGTCGCAGGCTGACCGGAAGCGCTTCCAGAGGCGTTGGGCCTCAGCCACTTGGGTGCCGAAGCGGGAGTTCTCCGTCCACTCTCTCTGCATCGCCTTGAGCTTATCGGTGGTGGCACTCCACTCCTCGCTATCCTGCAGAGCCTCAGCCTCATCGACCAGCTCGCGGAGTCGCTCAAGCTTGGGCGAGATCTCGGCGGAGAGGTCCTTGAGGAAGGCCTTGCGCCGCATGAAGAACTCGTCCCTCACTACATCGTACCTGCTGCGGAGATCGATGAAGAGATCCTTAGGCACCCGACCGATGGACATCCACTGGCTGTGGATCTTGCGCAGCTCATTCTCGTAGCGGCGCCAGCCCTGACGGCTGTCGGGTAGGGTGACGAGCATCTTCTCGAGATTGTCGACCAGCTCCTTCTTTTTCTCAAAATTAGCTTTCTCGTCCTCGTGGATGGCCTTGAAGTGGTCGTCGTGACGCTTGTAGATCACCTGCTGGGCGTCCTTGAAGTCCTTCCAGAGGCTGTCCTTAAACTCCGGTGCCACGGGACCTACCTCCTTCCACTCGTCGAGGAGACCCTTCATCTTGCGGAAGGCCTTGACGGCGTCCTTGTCGTCAGCGAGCGCCTTTGCCTTGGCGATGATCGCCTCCTTGGTGGCGCGGTTGTCGGCGTAGTCCTGGATGCGCTCCCCCTCGCCGACCTCCTTCTCCTCATAGAAGCGGTCCAGGAGACCGGAGTACTCGTCCATCAGGGCGTTGCGGTCATTGTCGGGCACGCGACCCACCTCGCTCCAGGAGTGGCGGATGTTGAAAAACTCGTTGCGGAGGGTGATCGGATTCATTGTATTTGTCGGGCTGAGCAGGTCCCTCAGGCGCTCCACCAGCTGGCGCTTGGCGGCTAAGTTGGCCTCGCGCTCCGTACGCTCCTGCTCGCGCTGATCGCTGCGGAGCTTCTGCACGCGGGTCTTGAGATTGATGAAGCGGACTACCGACTCGTCCTCGGGGGCTGCCTCGGTGGTCTCCGTCTCGGCACTCTCCTCACCGGTAGGCTTGGCCGTGACGCTGCCCTTGGGCATCATCTGCCGCTCGAGACGGCGCATGTCGCGCTGACTCGGGATGGTGCCCTCCTCGACCATAGTATTGATCGCTTCGTAGAGCTCGTCACCACTGAGCTTGGAAAGGTCGGCGTGTGGCTTCTTCGCCTGCTCGTCGCCCTCCTCGGACTCTTCCTCCTCCTCTTCGTCCTCCTCTTCGCCGTCCTCAGCGGTGGGAGCCTCCTGCGGCTCCTCGGGGGTGACGTCCTTCTCCTCCGACGCCTTGTCCTCCGGAGTGACCGACTCCTCTGTCGTAGTCTCCTCGGTGGGGACCTCAGTCTCTGTGGTCTCGGTCTCTGCGGTCTGCTCGGTGGCAGCGTCGGTGATGGTCTTCTGCTCCTCCACCTCCTGGGGAGCGGTATTCATGTCTGTGGGATTCAAGTCCATGGCTCAAATATACTTTAGATAGATTATTGCTGGCTGGTCGAGCTACAGCCCGATCAGCCCCCTAAGGTACTCATTTTACAGGATTTCCACCACCTGTCCGGAGCGATCAGGTCACAAAGCACGCCCCTTGGATTACTTCTGTAAATATTGTACCTTTGCAGTCATAAGCGAGGTCGATAGACCTGCGCCTGGCTCGGTAGCTCAACTGAATAGAGCATCTGACTACGGATCAGAAGGTTATAGGTTTGAATCCTATCCGAGTCACTTCCAGACGGTCGCCAGACTGTCTCGGGGTGTGAGCAATCATACTTCGGCCCGGTAGCTCAACTGAATAGAGCATCTGACTACGGATCAGAAGGTTATAGGTTTGAATCCTATCCGGGTCACTTTTTTGCGTATTTTATTTGTTAAACATCACTTTGGATGCCTCCGGTTGTGACAACTGGGGGCTTCATCTTTTTTATACCCCTCCCCCATGGAGAAGTACTCTATCGTGATGGGGCAAAAAAAGAGGGGCTGTGTCGCACGTGGCGGCACAGCCCCTCTCTTATGGATGAGGTAGGGTATTACTTCTTATCCTCTGCGTAGGGGAAGAAGTAGCCCGCGGGGAAGCGTACGAGGTTCTCGATACGACTTACCAGCTTCGCCTCATCGCCCTTGAGGTCGAGGACATAGACGGTATTGGTCTTGTAGGCTGATCCCCACCCCTTGAGGGTTGCGTAGTAGACCAGTCCGGTGACGGGGTGGACGGCAGGGGTCTGGTAGGAGGTTGAGTGGTCGGGGTTGACGGTCTTGTAGCTCCACATCTCCTTGGTGGCACCGGTGGAGAAGAGGTGGCGGTAGATCGAGTTATTGCCCTCACCGAAGTAGATCGTGTCGCCCTTGGCGGTGATGGTCGAGGTAGAGGCCCAGGCGATCTGGAGAGCACTTCCACCCTCAGCGAGCGGGAGGGTGTGGCTCTTCTCGATCTCGTAAGTCTCCACATTGACGAGGGCGATCACACCCTCTCCCTCAACACCATAGGAGAGGTAGAGGTGCTTGTCATCCGCCTTGGCCATACCGGAGACCTTGCCGGGGAAGGTGATCCGCTTGGCGACCTTGTCAAAGGTCTTCTCTCCCACCTCGATGGCGCAGAGAGCGTCGTTGGTGGTGAAGAATACCTTGCCGCCAACCTGGAGGAAAGGGTGCTTGAGTGCCCCCTTGCTGTCGGCTACCGGTACGTAGAGGTCCATCTTGCTGTCGTAGCATGCGATACCGTGCTCGTCGCGGATGTAGATGTGCTCAGCATCGTAAGCGAGGAGGTGGGTGGGGTTTTGGGCCTCGCTGATCTCACTTGTGTAGGTGCGAACGAGACGGAGGGTATTGGCATCGATCTCGGAGAGGGTGCCACTCTTCTTGTAGGGACCCTGAGCGATCACGTAGATCTTGTCACCGCAGCGGCTCATGTCCTGTGAGGCGACTCCGAGATCGGTGCCATTGATGGCGTGGAAGGGAGATGCTACGGCATCGCCCTTGGGGTTGACGTAGATCATGGAGCCCATCTCACCGGTTCCGACTTGGCCCTCGTTGAGGATCAGGACCGCCTTGGGGTCGGCGTAATTACGCATGCGACAGACGATGCCGGCGCGATACATGATGCCCTGAGCATTGGCCCCGGAGACGAACACCTTGGCGGGTGTGTCGCGGACCGCGAGGGGTGCGGTGATGAGGAGCTCACCCTTCTCCTCATCGCAGAGGACGCGCCAGTCGGTGTCGGTGGTGGAGGCAGCGAGGTCGGTGATGCCCTTCTCGGCCTCAACCTTTACGGTGAGTGTCTCTCCGGGGAAGAGGGACAGCTCGGTCTGACCGGCTTCGCCGCCGGTCAGCTTGATCATGGGGGAGCCGCCCTCCTGCCCGATCTGCTGCTTGAGCTTATTGATCTCCTGCTGGAGGTCGGTGATGTCATCGTCGGTGGCGCAGCTCGTGAGCGCACCCACCGCCATCAGACCCATCATCAGGGTCCTCAGTGTCTTTAGTCTAGTCATAAGTGTTACTTGTATAAATAGGAGTGTTTACTGAAATGCTTTATCGCTTGCCGGTGCGAAGTGGTCTTGCAGGGGGTTGCCACTTTGGCTCTCCATACCTATCTGGAAGGATAGTCCGTGCCAACTCTTATCGGTGACCGTAGTGCCGGTAATACCTATGTTGCTGTAGCTCCAAGGGGCAAGGCGCTTGTCCTTTTGGTAATAGACCCAGTAGCCGGCAGTCTTCCAGCCTGACCTCCAGAGGGCGGAGGGGATGGTGAGTTGAGCGGCATCCACATTGGCATTCCCCGACTTGGCGTGGAAGATCCGCGGTGACACCTCATCGACCGGTATGCCGTCGATGAGGACTTCGACCTTCTTCTCCGGCTTCTTCGGGAGATAGCCGATCCCCGTGCAGGCGATGCCGTAGCTGCTGAAGGGGGAGGTGAGTAGCACTAATTGCTGATCAGCCGTCACCACATCGCGGAGCATCTGCTCTGCAGTCACCTCGCCCTCCCATCTGTAGCCCCAGACGAGGGCGTGAGGAAGTCGGTCGTCGTGCCAGTCAATGACGAGTGCCGCTTGCTTTGCTCCCTCCCCTACCCAGTAGGTGATGTCCTCAGCGCTGAAGAGCGGATCTCCGCCATTGGTCGTATTGGCCTCCTCGGGGACCTCGGCCTCCGGGACGGTGGAGGAGAAGCGATCCCCGATGAAGGCTGCGGTGACGGACCCACGGTGTGAGAGGCGAGGGGCGTCAATCTTGTCGGAGACGTTGTCGATGGTCAGCGTCGCCTCTGAGGGGCGGGTCAGTAGTGCGAGGAGCTTGATCTGAGACTTAGGTGGCAGACTCTTGGTAGCGGGTGAGGTGGTGAGCCTCTCCGTTGCTGTCGCCAGGGTGATCCTCTCTGTGGCTTTCTTTTCCTTAGTGACATTGACCAGTCGGAGGAGGACAATGCTCTGCTCCTTGCTCTGGGTCAGTGTCAGTGATATGCTATCGCCTTGGAAGCTTCCCTCTCCCTCCATCTCTACGGGCATCAGATCCATGATGTGTAGGATCGACCGCTGCTGCTTCGGGTCGAGCTCCATGATCCGTGGGCGCTCCTCCGGTGACGCCCCGGTGAGGCGAAGTGTGAGCTGATACTTTTTTGTCCTGTCTATCGTTGATAGTTTGCCCTGAGGGATGCGGATAGTGGCCTCTCTGGCGGAGCCCTTTACCTCTGTCGGGGAGAGATGCGAGATCGTGACACTTTTCGCTCCTTGAGAGAGCTTGACCTCCACACTCTGTGACTCGTCCAGGTAGTAGGTCATACCTACCCTCAGCCCCTCTATCGGTATGATGCCCTCAGGCATAGAGATAGAGATCGTGAGGTCTTTGCCTGCCGGGGTGGGGGTGGGGGAGGGAGACGTCCCTTCGTCACCGCATGCCGGGAAGAGAAGGAGGAGTAGCAGGAGGAGCGAAGTGGCAGAAAACTTACTCATAGCGTGATAAGAATAGATGCGAGAAGGTTGCGACGCGGCATCGGGTAGTACTGCGTCGACTCGTAGTAGGTGTTGAAGAGATTATCCACTCTCAGCTGAGGAGAGAGGGTGACGCCACTCCGCAGTACCCAGGTGTAGCCGAGGGCGAGCTGCGTGACGTTGTAGGGATAGGTGAAGTAGCTCTGGTCCGTCGTCACATACCGCACCCCCACGTAGGATGTGGTGACGGAGAGGAACGCCTTGGCGTAGTCAAGAGAGAGTGTCAGGTGCCACTTCTGTCGAGGGACGTAGGGGATCTGCTTGAGGTAGGCACCATCATCCCTGACATCGCTCTTGCGGGAGTGGGAGTCGGTGTAGGAGTAATTAAAGGCTGCGCTACCACCCCAGTTGCCGTGACGGTAGGAGAGCTTCGCCATAGCTTCCAGTCCGGAGGAGAGGACGTTGCGCTTATTCTGGGGCGACCAGAGCCACTGATTCTGTGAGCCTCCCTTGGTGAAGGCTCCCGACTCGGGGTCTATCGGCAGCCAGAGTATCCAGTCATCGATCAGGAGGAGGTAGGGAGAGAGTTCGCTCTCTATGCGCCAGTGGCTGCCGAGTGGCTGTCGGTAGGAGAGAGTCAGGTCGGTTGAGAGTCCGTGCTCGGGGCGCACCTTGGGGTTGCCACCGGGTCGCCAGTAGAGCTCGTTGAGTGTCGGGAAGCGGTAGTTGTAGGCGACGCTACCGCGGAGGTGAAGGCGCTCCGGGAGAAGCGTCCCGGTTATGCCGAGGGAGTAGGTGACCACCGGCTTACGGCGGTCCACCAGCTCCATCATCAGTCGTCCGTCGGCGAGCCAGTGGTCGGCCCACTGCCACCTCACGGCGCTCGCCCAGGAGAGTGCGGAGCGGTGGATCAGCTCCGGTGCCGGCAGCTCTGGACGCTCGTAGCCACTCTCATCAGGCACCCGCACCACATCCTCGCGGTAGCTCTCCGCCCGAGCGATATCGTGTCGGTAGGTGAGGGTGGTGGAGGCGTGTAGGCGATCGCTGAAGCGGTAGCGGTACTGTCCGCTCAGGTGGATGGTATGGGAGAGATTGGTATTGCCTTGGGGGTCAAAGTAATCATTGTCAAACCATCGGTCATACCTCATCCTGTAGTAGATATAGGCTGCCTTGACATCCGCTTGACCTTTCCCTGCCCTGTGATCCAGTCCGAGGTAGGCGCGGAGATTGGTCTCCCCCTGTCGCTCATGCACGGTCGTCTCCACGCCAAGGGGCTGTGGCAGCATCCGCGTCCCCTGCTGATACCAGAGTGCGGAGGAGAGGAAAGAGCTCTCCCCGAGGCGGAAGTGGCCCTCCTGCATAGCCGAGCCAAGGGTGAAGCGTGCATCGCTCCGCTGCTCGAGGTAAGCATCGGCGGAGGATACCTTATTGAGATAGCTGTAGTTATTGTCAGAGTGGCGAAGGAAGGCCCTCGTCTTACCGGATATGCGATCGGTCCCATACCTTGCCGATGCCATAGCGCTGTAGGTGCCATAGGATCCATACTCGCCGGAGAGGGTGAGTGCCCGCTTCCCGTCCCACATCGGGGTGGTGCTGAGCCGTACGCTGCCACCGATGGCACCGCTACCTGTAGTGGCGTCGCTACTGCCATAGACGAGCGAGACGCGGTCGGCAAAGAAGGTGGGCATCTGGGAGAAGTCGAAGATCCCCGACATCGCCGGCGTGAGGTCGATGCCATTCCACATCACCCGTGTCTGTGACGCGCCGGCGCCGCGGAAGGAGGCGGTGGCGAGAGCGCCCATACCGAGGCTCTTGATGTGTACCGCGGTATTGTCAGCCAGCAGCTCGGCGAGAGAGCGTGAGCGGAAGAGCTCGATGGTAGCCGGGGCGATCTGCTCCACCTTGGCTCCGGCATTGATCTCCCTCTCTTTCGTGATCGCCCGCTGATAGACGAAAAGCTCAGCGAGAGTCCCCTCCTGCTCCACCTTATCCTGGGCGAGTAGAGTGGGGAGAGCAAGGAAGGGCAGGAGGAGGAGAAGTGGCAGGCGCTTCATCATGACTCGGTTCATCATGACTTAGGGAAAAAGACAAAGTTGGGGTAGACTGCCACCTTATAGCTCTTCTCCTCTCCGCGGTCAGGAGAGTAAACGCGCACATAGCCTCTCTGGGCAGTGAAGTCGAGGCAGTCGCAGATGCACACCTTCCCCTCGGGTGAGACACTCATGCCGTACATCAGCTTCACCTCGGGAAGCGGCAGGTAGCGTGTCAGCTCCTTAGAGTCCACGTCCATAGTATAGATCACCTGGAGCGGGCGAGTCTTTGCTCCCGGGTTGTCCTCCGATGCCTCTGTCAGGCTGAGGTAGATCCGCCGGCCGGAGGGGTCTATGTCGATCCGATTGTAGCCCGGCATCCCCATAAGGTCACCCCGCTTCAGGTCGCCTCTCTTCTTGATCGGGATCAGCAGCTCGTCCACCACCTCCTCAGCCACCGGGTCGATGCAGCTGAGTCGTGGCAGCTCGATGCCGTCCACTCGCTTCGTGGAGAGGATCCAGATCCTCCTCCGGTGATCCACCACCGGCTTCGCTGTCGACTGCGCCCAGCTGACTGACACCTCGTCGATAAGTCGCATGGTGCTGAGACGAAACTTGGCTGCATCAAAGACTGCGATACCCCGGTCTATGTAGGTGCAGAAGACCTTGCCTCCCACCGTGATCATCTGCTCGATGCCGGAGGAGGAGAATGGTAGCTCGATGTACTCCAGCTCTCGGTAGGGCGGGCGAGTGCGGATCGTGACGAGCTGATTGTGGAGGTCAGAGACAACGGCAGTACTATCGGTCAGGGGAGTGATGTAGCGAGGGGAGCCTGCACGACCATACCGGATTGACCCGACGCTTCGGAAGCTCTTGGGGTCAAGGATCTCGATCCGGCGGGAGTTGTCAATAGCGATGAAGTAAAGCCCATTGATCTCGGCCATCGACTGCGCTACATCGCCGAGAGGGCGCTGATTGACCGCCCTGAAGACATCGTAGTGGACGGTCCCATCGGCGTAGATCACCGAGAGGGCGGCGGTATTGGTGGTGAAGAGTCCCTCATTCACCACGATCATCACCGCTTTATTGCCATCCTCGCCCTCGAAGGAGGGGAGCTCCGGGATCTTGTCGCAGGCGCACACCACCGAGAGCAGTGCAGCCAGCAATCCCATTGCCTGTACTCGTATCCTCATATCTCTCTACAGCAATTGCGATCACCGGGAGAGAGGGTAGGATGAATGGCAGGCACAGCGATGGCGTGGATCCGACAGCGGGTCGGTCGATTGCGACTCAAGCACGGCTCCTTTCCCCGGAAGCACTATACTCTTAAGACTATGGCAGGTCTTCCGGCTTGCTCCCTCCCTTCGCATCCTTCCCATTGCCTACTGGGCAACAGTGGAGAGTAGAGTGTGAGGGGAGTTCTCTATGGAGCTTACGGCAGCGGGTCTGCCCAGGTCTTGCACCTGATTCCCTTTTCATCCTCCTATCCGGAGAGCCCGAGCGGGAGGACACCAAATAGTCTACGTGGGCGCAAGTTTAGCCATTATTATCCATTTTGCCAAAAATACACCGCCCCTGCCATCGGACCAAAGGGGGGTGGATAGGTCGCGGAATATAACTATATTTGCAATGTTGTATATAAGTAAGATGCCTATCGTGAAGAAAAACGACACCGCTGAGATCCGTCAGGGTCAGCACGACCGGATGGTCCGGGCTTACGACTACCTCCGGTCGCACAACTTTGTGGAGACGACCGATGATGTGGCTCTCCGTATGGGGGTCAATAGGAGCTCCATCCGCTCGGCCCTCTCGCGTGGGGGGACCTATATGTCGGTCAATCTGATCGACGACTTCTTAGACGCATTCGACGGGATCTTCTCCCGCCCCTGGCTCGTCGATGGTGAGGGAGAGATGCTTGCGGGAGGGGAGGTCTTCTCCACCTCTCCGTACCCTACGCGTAGCGACCGAGTGACTTATGTCATGGAGCAGGAGGGGCTGACCTATAGTGAGATGACGAAAGAAGTGGGTCTGAGCAACGCCTCCACACTCTTCCGCATCACCCGCTACGGACAGCGCCCGCAGGATGCGACGCTCGATAAGATCCTCGAGCGCTTCCCCAAGTACCGCAGGGAGTGGCTCTATACCGGTATCGAGCCGATGCTCAGCACCCCGGAGCCGGCTGAGGAGGCACCGGCAAGCCCGATAGAGTTCCTCGATGAGGAGGCCCTCGCCAAGAGCACCGCTCTCCCATACCACCCCTCGCAGACTATGCGCTTCCCTCTCGTGGAGGACCCCGCCGTCGCCGGCACGCTGACCAGCTTTGGCGATCCCGACCCGGATGGGGTGCGGATGATCGAGGTGCCGGTGGACCGGCACTACCGGGGCATCTACCGGATATTTACAGTGCAGGGCGACTCGATGGACGACGGCTCGAGCAAAGGTCTCTCTGAGGGAGATCGCGTGCTGGCACGCAGTGTCGACAGGGACTACTGGCTCGATGGGCTCCACACGCGCGACTGGCTCTACTTCATCTTCGTCACCCGCTCTGAGGGGATCGTCATCAAGCAGGTGATTGGCCAAGACCCTCGGCAGGGGCTCTTCAGGCTCCACTCGCTCAATCCCTTCTACCACGACTTTGACCTCCACGTGGAGGATATAGTGGCTATATATAATGTCATCGAGATCGTCTCTCGCCGTCTGACCGTATGAGTATCCACAACATCATCTTTGACCTCGGCGGCGTTCTCCTGATCGACCGCCCCGCAGAGAGCGTCCGGCGCTTCGACCGGCTCGGCTTCGTCGAGGCTCGTGGGCTCCTCTCGCCCTATCCCGAGGAGGGACTATTCCCCGACTTAGAGGTCGGTCGGATCACTAAGGAGCAGTTCCGCGACATCGTCCGCACCACCTACGGTCATGACCTCACCAGCGATGAGATCACATGGGCCCTCGCCGGCTATGCGGGCGAGGTAGAGCTCTATAAGCTGGATTACCTCCGCACTCAGCTGAGTGACTACCGCCTCTTCCTCGGCACGAATACCAATGCCTTCCTCTACGACCTCTACCTCTCGCCCCACTTCCTCCCCTCGGGCGAGTCGCTGGAGAGCTACTTCGAGCGATGCTACGCCTCTCACCTCCTCCACATCAAGAAGCCCGACCCGCGCTTTTACCACCTTATCTTGGACGAAAACGACCTCGACCCCCGGGAGATCCTCTACATCGATGATCGGGAGGAAAATGTGACTGCTGCCCGGGAGCTGGGGCTGACCACCCTGCGCCCGGCGAATGGGACCGACTGGCGTCCCGCCCTGGAGAGACTGCTGTCCCATGAGTGAGCCAAGCCCCATCACCTCCTACCGCTCCCTCACGGCCGAGGGTGCCGGTCTCTACACCGAGCTGCGCAGTCGCTTCATCTCGCGCGCTGTGCCTGTGGAGACGGTCGAGGAGGCTATGGCGGTGATCGAGGAGGAGCGGGCCAAGTACCACGATGCGCGCCACTGCTGCTGGGCTTATGTGGTGGGCATCCGGGAGCGTGAGGAGCGATGCAGCGATGACGGCGAGCCCTCCTCCACCGCCGGCAAGCCGATCCTCGGGCGCATCCATGCACTCGGTCTGACGGGGGTGGTGGTCACCGTCGTCCGCTACTTCGGTGGCAAGCTCCTCGGCACCTCCGGCCTGATCGTCGCCTACCGCACCGCCGCCGAGCTCGCCCTCACCGATGCTCCTCATAAGGAGACGCTCCTCACGACACCCCTCACGCTCCGCTTCTCCTACGATAAGATCAATCCCGTGATGATGCTCCTGCGGGATTACGAGGTAGAGACGATCGACTCCACCTCCGATCTCGAGGGGTACATCTGGCAGGTGGCGGTGGAGGACGCGCGGCTACCGCTCTTCCTTGAGGCGGCCAAGCTGCACTACTACCTGAGGATCGATCAGGCGGAGGAGTGACATCGCCCGCTGGGGACCTTGGACGCTAGGGCTAAAAGTCGTACCTTTGCCCTCGCGTTTCACCTCCAAGGTCGTGAACCTCTCGGAGAGACCGTGGGACGCACAGTACACTTATTTTTTATACCCATAGATTATGGCAACAGTTATCAGACTGCAGAGACACGGTCACAGAGCCTATGCTTTTTACTCGATCGTCGTCACACACCGTAGAGCACCGCGCGATGGTCGTTTCATCGAGAAGCTCGGCACCTACAATCCCAATAACGATCCCGCCGTCGTGGATCTCAATTTTGAGCGCGCACTCTACTGGATCGAGCAGGGTGCACAGCCCTCAGATACCGTACGCAGCATCCTCTCCCGCGAGGGCGTGATGATGATGAAGCACCTCCGTGGAGGTGTCCGCAAGGGCGCATTCAGCGAGGAGGAGGCTCAGAAGCGCTTCGACGACTGGATGAAGGCTAAGAAGAGCACCTACGAGAGCGAGAAGGAGAAGGCTGAGGCCGCTAAGCGCGACAGCGCCAAGAAGCTCCTCGATGCTGAGCGTAAGATCAACGAGGCTCGCGCCAAGGCCATCTCCGAGAAGGAGGCTGAGGCCAAGAAGGCTGCCGAGGAGGCTGCCGCTGCCAAGGCTGCTGAGGAGGAGGCTCCCGCAGCTGAGGAGGCACCCGCAGAGGAGGCCGCTGCTCCTGAGGCACCTGCCGCAGAGTAAGTCACCCCGACATAGGGCACAATATCATCAGAGGGCGGATCGCACAGTCGTGCGGTCCGCCCTCTTCTTATATGTATGGTATGTGATTGATCTATCAGCGACCTGAGATGCGGTCCTTCAGCTTCTTCAGCTGGATCTCGAGCGCCTCGCATGCCTCATCAGCAGCCTGCTCAAAGGTATCAGCCGTCTTCTCGGAGAAGAGGTCAGGTCCCTTGACGGAGAGGGTGATGCGGACCTTCTTATTGCGCTTTGTCTCCGGCTTGACCAGGGTCATGACTACCTCTGCATCTAAGATATCAGCATAGTAGCGCTCCAGCTTTTCGACCTTGGTCGTGACAAAATTCTGCAGGTCGTTGGAGGCCTTGAAGTCTACGTCTTGGATCTTTACGTTCATAATAATAATCGTAAGTGATTGGTTGGTGAGTTATTCCTTGTGAGGCTTGTGCGCCCTGGGGTGGGCACGGTACATCCTCTGCAGTTCCTCAAAGGTGGTGTGGGCGTATATCGACGTGGTGGAGACCTCCTCGTGACCGAGGAGCTCCTTGACGCTCATCAGTCCTGCGCCGTCATTGAGAAGCGCCGTGGCGAAGCTATGCCTCAGCACGTGAGGGCTCTTCCGGGAGTAGCCGGAGAGGGGCTCGAGGGCCTCCCTGACGTAGCTGTAGAGCTGGCTGGCGCTGACCGGCATCCCTCGCTCGGTGGTGAGGAAGTGCGTCTCCTCCGGACGCGTTCTGCGGTCCCTGTAGGACAAATATAGAGCTATTTTCTGATCAAGCAAAGGACCGAAGGGGATATGTCGCTCCTTATTTCGCTTGCCGATGACGCGCAGCCTCTGCCCCGGTCGATCGATGTCGGTGAGCTGCAGACCGCGTGCCTCCGCTGACCGCATGCCGGTCTGGAAGAGCAGGTCGGTCACAAAGGCGATCAGGAAGAGGTGGTCCCGATCCTCCTCCCGCTCTGCCGTCTCGGCATCGCCGTAGAGGCGATCGATCCGGCTGACAAGGGTGTCTGCATCGACGAAGGGCGGCAGGCTGCGCTCCATCTTGGGCAGCTGCACGGCGGCAAAGGGGTCGCTCTCCACCACCTCCTGCTTGAGGAGGTAGGTAAAGAACGTACGTAGCGAGGAGAGTCGCCGGTGGACCGTCCGTGGGCTGTCCCCCCGCTCCATCAGCTGCATCGCCTGTCGCCGAGCGCCCCTCAGGTCGATCGCCCGTAGAGCCTCCGGCACCGGCTCCACACCGCAGGTCTCACTCCATATCTCCAGATCACGCCGGTAGGCGGCGATCGTGTGGGGTGAGGCGCCACGCTCGTAGGTGAGGTAGTCGACGAAGTCCTGTATCAGGTCGCTCATACTGCTGATCTATACGCTCGCGAGGGCCCCATAGTGGAGCTCTCATCACACGATAAATATAGCGACAAATATCGAGACGCTCCATCCCCTTCTCTCCACTGCCCCAAGGGTGACGCATTTGAGCGGTACAACTATGCAGAGAAGATCTTCGGCGCGAGATTCCTCTCCTAATGCACCCGCCTGCCGATCCCGCAGGGGCGAAGCCCCGGAGGGATCACCGGTCTTTAGCCTGGGTGTCGAGGAGGGGCGCATGCCTCGAAGACTCCGGGAATGAAGAGCTCGGGAAAGATATACGACCCCGCCAGGGTGTCGCACTGATCGACTGACTGGTAAGTGCGACACCCTGACGGGGTCGCTGGGAAGGGGGATTTCTGCTCTGCGACCCGCAAGGGGTCGAGGGGATAGGGGCTGGTCTCGGCACATCGGTCACCGCTTTGCGGATGACCGATGCCTATGGAGCGAGCACCCTTCGGGTGCCACCCGGATGAGTCCCCCTTGGTATATGATGACCCTAATACCTAAATGCCTCACCCCCTGTATCTTGTCGGACGAGTCGGACAGAGGCAAGAACAACCGGTGGTGCACCCCGACAGGGGTGCCTTCTTCATAGCCTGGGTGTCGAGGCACGAAGTGCCGAAGACCCCGGGTTACCGGTAATACGCCTTAATATATACGACCCCGATAGGGTGTCGCTCCCTCCAAAAGCTCAATATTACGACCGACCCCTGGCGGGGTCGAGGAGAGAGGGCCCCGACAGCTTACCCGGGGTCGTCGGGGCTTACGCCCCTCCGACACCCGGGCTACGAAAAACGCACCTCTCCGAGGTGCTTCATCTGCCACCTATTTTCCCTAACAGAGGACACCCGGGTTACCGGTGATACGCCTTATACATACGACCCCGACAGGGTGTCGCTCCCTCGCTACGGGTCGAGAGGGTAGGGGTAGGTCTCGGCACATCGGTCACCGCTTTGCGGATGACCGATGCCTATGGAGCGAGCACCCTTCGGGTGCCACCCGGATGAGTCCCCCTTGGTATATGATGACCCTAATGCCTAAATGCCTCACCCCGCACCACCGTCCTTTCTCTGCGAGAAATCTAATACCGGTAAAAGAAAACTCTAATACCGATATTAGTGAACTCTAATATCGGTATTAGTCGCGCCTAATATCGGTATTAGATATCCGCCTCCTCCGGCATCCGGTCAGGCGACCCCTTAGGAGGTACCAGTGCTGTCCCCTTATGCGATGCTCAAGAGTACCCGCCGACCCTCCGCCGCCACAAAAGCACCGACCGGATTGCCACAAAAGTATCGAGTGGATTGCCACAAAAGTACCGACTAAACAGCCACAAAAGTATCGAGCGGGTCGCCGATATAGCCATTAAGTACCCTCTCTCTCGCCGGATGGCTCGGAGCGCCGTGCTGAGGACCTCGGCTCTGAGCGCATACTAAGGGAGGGCAACGAATCTCACGATCCATTGCCCTCCGCTCTATTCTTACTCCCTCGTCTGTAAATGAAGATCAGTGCCTATCGACCTTCTACAGCTTAGCTTTTTTCCCCCCTTAAAGGAGAGGACCTATGGGTCTTCGCTTGGGAGCCCAAAGAAACTTCACGACAGTTTTATTTTACTTATTCAATGACCCAAAGGTAAGTCCTCTTGCCCACTTTAGGAAGCTTTTTGGAGAAATATACCCCCTTGTAAGTACCCCTTAAGCCACTTATACTCAGATCGGGGTATGTCTCGGGTCGCTTGTGTGGCGGTCTGGTACCTTGTCCCTATTGTCCGGGATGCGGTGGGTGAAAAAAAATAGGTAGGTTTGTGTGGATGCGGTAGGATAGCCGCTGAGAGAGTGTGGTAACCCATGAGTAAAAGAGAGAAGATTATGCAAGAGACCCAATGGACGGAGGAGGATCTCCGTCAGATCAGTGATCATGGGATCACGAGAGCGGAGGTAGAGCACCAGCTGGAGCTCTTCGAGGAGGGCTTCCCCTTCCCCACCATCGTGCAGGCAGCTGATGAGGAGCATGGTATCCGTGTGCTGACGGAGGAGGAGCAGCGCGAGGCGCTGGAGACTTGGTCCTCGGCCCTGAGGGATCCATCGGTGAGGGTCCTCAAGTTTGTCCCCGCCAGTGGCGCTGCATCGCGGATGTTTCGCGACCTCTTTGCCTATATGGAGGGCGGTGAGCCGACCGAGTCGGTGCAGCAGGTGCTGGATCGGATGGAGGACTTTGCCTTCTACGACGACCTCAATAAGGCCTGTATGCTGGGTGAGCGAGGCAAGGGGGCGCGCCGCCTCATCGATGCCGGTGAGGGGCGTACGGTGGTCCGCTACCTGCTGACGGAGGAGGGGCTGCACTACGGCAGTCTGCCCAAGGCGCTGATCCTCTTCCATAAGTATCGCGACCGCCCCCGCACGGCTGTCGAGGAGCATCTCGCCGAGGGGGCTAAGTATGCCCGCCCGGTCAGTGGCACGGTCCACCTCCACTTCACCCTCTCTCCGGAGCATATCCACCCCTTCAAGACCCTTCTCTCACGACGTCAGTCGGACCTGGAGGACACCTTCTCCGCCGCGTACGACATCACGACGAGCACCCAGAAGCCCTCGACCGACACGATCGCGGTGGGTCCGGACAATAGGCCGATCCGCGATGAGGAGGGACGGCTGATCTTCCGCCCCGGTGGGCACGGCTCGCTGATCGAGAACCTCTCGGAGGTGGATGCGGACATCATCTTTATCAAGAATATAGACAACGTCGTCCCCGACAGCGAGAAGAGCAGCACCATCATCTACAAGCAGATCCTCGGTGGCGTGCTGGTACAGCTGCGAGACAGGGCGTATCACCTTATGGAGGAGCTGCGGGACGAGACGCGCGTGAGCGCCTCGACGATACGCGAGGTGGAGGACTTCCTGAGGTCGGCTTTCTGCGTCGAGACCTCCACTCACAGCGACTCCACCGAGGAGAGCGATGTGGTGGCGGAGCTGGAGCGTAATCAGGAGAAGGAGTCCACCATCCTGACCCTCCGCTCCCTGCTCAATCGCCCGATCCGCGTCTGCGGTATGGTGCGCAATGAGGGCGAGCCGGGCGGTGGACCCTATATCGTCAGGAGTGAGGATGGCACGACATCGCTGCAGATCCTGGAGAGCACGCAGATCGATCACGACGACCCGGAGGCAGAGCGGCAGTTTAGGGAGAGCCGCTTCTTTAATCCCGTGGACCTCGTCTGCTGCACGCGCGACTTCCGGGGCAATTCTTTTGACCTCACCCGGTTTGTCGACAAGAGTACCGGCTTCATCTCCCACAAGAGCCGCAATGGTCAGCCCCTCAAGGCACTCGAGCGTCCCGGACTCTGGAATGGCGCCATGGCCTACTGGAATACCTGCTTCGTCGAGGTGCCTGCCGATACATTTAATCCCGTGAAGACTGTCAATGACCTCCTTCGCCCGATCCATCAGGCGGTGGAGGAGTAATACCCGAATCACTTTACACTACACTTATATATATGAAAGAAGAGATCATCAAGAGACTGGAGTCGATGCGCCGCGCCATCAAAGAGGCCGGCATCGATGCGGTCATCGTGCCGAGCTTTGACCGGCACCTCAACGAGTACACCCCCCGCTGCTGGCAGGCCCGGCAGTATATCAGTGGCTTTATGGGCTCTGCCGGCACCGCTGTCGTGACCGCTGAGCATGCTGCCCTTTGGACCGACTCGCGCTACTTCCTCGAGGCGACGGAGGTGCTCCGGGGAACCACCTATGAGCTGATGAAGGAGGGGATGCCCGGCACCCCGACGATAGCCGCGTGGCTGCGCAGCCTCCCGGAGGTGAAGCGCGTGGCACTCAATGGCGAGTGCATGAGCGTCGCCGATGCAGCACAGCTGCAGAAGGAGCTGCGCCTCGGCCGGATCGAGCTCGACCTGTCGCACGACTTCATCAAGCAGATCCGCGGGGAGGAGATGCCCGACATCCCGCTCAATGACTTCTTCGTACAGCCGGATGAGGATGCCGGCAAGACTCCCCACGAGAAGGTGGAGGAGGTGCGTCGGATGATGAGGGAGGAGAATGCCGACACCCTCATCGTCACGATGATGGACGAGGTATGCTGGCTCTACAACGTCCGCTCCTCTGACGTGGAGTACAATCCTACCGGCGTCGCGTATGCGATGGTGACGGCGGAGGGTGCATTCTTCTACGTCGATGACCGCAAGATGACCGACGAGGTGCGCCGCCACTTGGAGAAGAATGGGGTGGAGGTTCGCCCCTACGACCAGATCTATGAGGACGTCTCTGCTCTCCCGGAGACGGCGATCGTCTGGGTTGACCCGATCCGCACCAATGCCGAGCTGGGTCGCCGTGTGCCGAAGGGCTGCATCGTCGTCGACCAGATGAGCCCGATCACGATCCTAAAGTCGATCAAGACCGAGGCGGAGTACCAGGGCTGCCGCCGGGCTATGCTGCGGGATGGCGTGGCGCTGACGAAGTTTTGGAAGCACCTCTACGAGATGCTCGACCGCGGTGAGACGCCTACGGAGTACGAGATCGATGCGATCCTTGCCGGCTTCCGTGCCGAGAGTGACCGCTACCTCTACGATAGCTTCACCACCATCACCGGATATAATGCCAATGGTGCCATCGTCCACTACCACCCGATGCCCGACACCAGTGCCAAGATCGAGCCCAAGGGGTCCCTCCTTCTTGACTCCGGCGCTCAGTACTACGACGGCACCACCGACATCACCCGCACCGTCTCCCTCGACGGCAAGCCGTCTGAGAAGCTGCGCCACGACTACACGCTGGTGCTGAAGGGCCACATCGACCTGCAGCTGGCGGTCTTCCCCAAGGGAACCCGCGGCAACCAGCTCGACGTGCTGGCGCACCGCTACCTCTGGCAGGAGCATAAGAACTATGGCCACGGCACCGGCCACGGTGTGGGTCACTTCCTCTGCTGCCACGAGGGCCCGCAGAACATCCGCACCGACAATAATCCCTCGCCCATCCGGCTCCACAGCGTCACCTCGGACGAGCCGGGCTACTACCCCGAGGGCGAGTACGGCATCCGCATCGAGAACCTCATCCGCTGCATCAAGGTCGGCGAAGGGGGCGGTGAGGAGTTTTACGGCTTCGAGTGCCTGACCCTCTGCTGGCTCGACAATAGGATGGTAGATCCGTCGATGCTCGATGATGCGCAGCTCCGGTGGTACAACGACTACCAGGAGCGTGTCTATCGCGAGATCAGCCCCGAGCTGGACGAGGAGACCGCCAAGTGGCTCCGCGACCACACGCTCCCCTTAGAGCGCTGATCCCTCCTTTCTTAATGGCTCAGGAACCCCGGACGATGCACAGCCCTCGCCCCGGGGTTCCTCTTTTTCCTCCCACCTCGGCCAAAAGTGGAAATGAAAACCGGCCAAAGTCGGAAGCGAAAACCGGCCAAAAGTGGAAACGAAGAAAATTAACTTTCTCTTTTTTCTTGGTTTTTAGGTAATTAGAGCAAATAGTCACGTGCTGAGCTCCTCCCCGTAGATTAGACCATAATCTGCGATTAGCGTCACTTACTGTTTGTTGCTGAGCAAAGCAGACTTTTATCAAAGTAATAATATCCTATATGTCAAGACATAAAGCCCTAAGACTGTCATCCCACCCGACGCCCTTCGTCGTCATACTCGCCTCGGCGGCGTTGCTGATGCTGGTGAGTCGCTACCTGATGGATCAGAGTGCCCTCGTGGACCTGATCGCCACCATTCTGCCCATCGTGATCGTCGGCCCGGTCTACTTTTTCTTAGGTAAAAAGCAGGGCTGGGCGCTCTCCCTTGGATCAGTTCTCCTCGCTGTCTTACTGATGGCTGCGCTCGTGGGCATAGCCTCGTACTTGATTACTGTCCGGTAGACCTCTCCTGCGCACGGAAGCGCCCTCCCAGGGCTGACGCACTTGAGCGCTACAGCTAAGTAGCGATCACCCATACCAGGTGCGATCCCGCTGACCGGTGGACCTCGTGATGCTCCTACCTACCGGTCCAGCAGGGGGCGGAGCTTCAGAGGCATCATCGTACATCAAGACACGAGGTGGCGAAGACCGCAGAAGACGCATTTTTGGTCAAGAAGAGGCAGGAAGAGACACGGAGAGACAACTCCTCCCGCCGGGGTGCTATATTTGCACCGCTGACGCTTCCGGATAAGTGAGGTGATCGTGGCTTGGGGTGATGGGGGCAGCCTCTGCTACTCCCGCTACGCGCATTCTACATCCTCTATCGGGTATCTCGAGCTGTAGGAGAAGACTCTTAGGCGCGCACTTCGATAGGCTGATGGGTCGTACCGCAAAGGGCGCTTCGCATCCGCATCTTCACAGTGAGCTGAGGGGCTTTCTGTATCACTTAGTACCCCTCAAATGCATCTCCCCACGTTAGGGGTGACGCATTTGAGCTTTACAGCTATGCAGAGGAGATCTGCGGCGCGAGATTCCTCTCCTAATGCACACGTCTGCCGATCCCGCAGGGGCGAAGCCCCGGAGGGATCACCGGTCTTTAGCCCGGATGTCGAGGGGCGAAGCCCCGAAGACTCCGGGAAAGAAGAGCTCGGG
>NZ_UQJH01000013.1 GCF_900541275.1 uncultured Porphyromonas sp. | reverse complement strand
AGCTCCCAAAAGATTTATCTCCTTTGTTTGAGTGGCGTTGAGGGGCTTTTGAGCGGGGCTCAAAAGCCCCTCAACGATCATATGACAAACTTACAGCTAAAGACCGGTGATCCCTCCGGGGCTCCGCCCCTGCGGGATCGGCAGGCGTGTGCATTAGGAGAGGAATCTCGCGCCGCAGATCTCCTCTGCATAGCTGTAAAGCTCAAATGCGTCACCCCTATAGGCGCAGATCTAATACCGGTATTAGTCTGACGGCACAGCCACCTGATCCTAATGCATTATCCCCAAGCACGGAACTATCCGCTCTTTGCCTCATTTCCGGCCCGTCCGACCCGTCTTACCTGCCTGACCCTCGCCATCAATATCGTACTACCTTATATTTGCAAGGTACTAAGATTATACGTATCTTTGCCGTACAATATAGAGATAGAATCATTTTCACTAACTACAGTAAGAGCATCATGGCAAAGACTGACTTGGCGGACAAGTTCCGCTCACAGATGAGACGAGGGCTCCTGGAGTACTACCTGCTCCTCCTGCTTGACAGTCGCCAGGCCTACTCGGCAGACATTATCGATCTGCTCAAGGAGGCCGACCTGCTTATCGTGGAGGGCTCACTCTACCCTCTCCTGAGCAAGATGCGTCGCGCCGGCATCATTGGCTACACCTGGGCGGAGAGTACTCAGGGTCCTCCTCGCAAGTACTACACCCTTACGGATAAGGGACGAAGTATACTGGATAAGCTCAATCAGAACTGGGCTGAGATGAATGCTCAGGTCGATCTCATACGAGCTGCCAAGCAGGAGAATAACGGTCCGCAGATCACCCCCGCTCCTATGCAGGAGCCCGTCGATGAGATGCGACCGACAGATAAGGAATAGAGAACCATAAGGGCAAAAAAAACAGAGCATCATGAAAAAGAACCTTTCAGTCACCCTTGGCGGCCGCTCCTTCACGATCGATGAGGACGCCTACTTCGCCCTTGACGCCTACATCGAGGGCATCCGATCACACTATGCCCCCGAGGACCCCGATGGGGAGATCGTCTCCGACTTCGAGAGCCGCATCGCCGACCTCTTTGCCGATGAGATCCGGCAGCAGGGTCCGGGAGCCACCATCACCATCGATGCCGTCCGCCGCACGATAGAGCGGGTCGGCTCCTTAGATCGCCTCTTCGACGACGAGGAGGAGCAGCAGTCGGTCGAGGAAGAGCTGCTGGCAGACGACGAGCCTGCCCAGTCCGACACCTCTGCCCCAGAGACCGAGACGGAGCAGAGGAGGACCCCCACGCCACCGATCCCACCGATCGGCATGGAGGGACCACGGCCTCGGCACATCTACTACCGCTCCACTGTGGACCGCTGGCTCGGTGGTGTCCTCGGCGGCATCGGAGAGTACCTCGGCATGGACGCCCTACTCTTCCGTCTCACATTCATCCTCCTACTCTTCACCCCCGTCGCACCGGCGATCATCCTCGTCTACCTGGCGATGGCACTCTTTGTTCCTAGGGCGAGGACCGTGACACAGCGGCTGGAGCTCCACGGCAAGCCGGTCTCCCCCTCGACGATCTGGCAGAATATCGACGAGACGATCACCAAGAGCGAGGCGGAGGGCAAGGAGCCGGGAGAGCGGAGGAGTACCTTCCCCCGCCCCTCCGACTTCCTCTCCCCCGCCTGGCGTAAGGGACTACTTTGGGCAGGGGTCATCCTTATGGTCATTGCCATATGTGTGGCGATGGTGGGTGTGATCGCCGGCCTTGCCGACGGCGATCTCTTTCAGTACGACTTCTTCCACGATGGGCAATACTTCATCAATACCGCAGCAGGCATCCTCTTCACCATCGCGATGAGCTTTGCCGCCCTACCGATCGCCGCCCTGCTGATCTACGTGATCGGGGTGATCCCGATAGGGATGATCCTCCGGAGCAAGCACAGCAGCACGACAGTCAAGGCCGTCAGCATCGCCCTCTGGGTCATCATCCTGCTCGCCCTCTGGCACATCATATTCTGAGGTCTCTACACTGAGGCACAGATCGATTATCTTTTCATATAAGCTAAACCCTATTTAAGACTGCGCCCGCCCTCCGATGCGACATCGAGGGGCGGGCTTCCTTTTTTACACGCCACAGCAAGCCTCCTCCCGGGGAGCGAGAGGTGAAATATCGCTACCTTTGTATTGCTATGGATAAGGGAGTACAGAAGAGTCAGAGGAGCGGACAGACGCTCCAGTTTTACGAGGTGGAGATGGGCGAGGGACTCACCCTGCCCTATGCCGAGGAGGGGATCTTTGCCGGCTTTCCCTCGCCGGCGCAGGACGACCGGCTGGAGTCGATCGACCTGAATAGGGAGCTGATCCGTCACCCGGCGACGACATTCCTTGCCCGCATCGTGGGCGACTCTATGGAGGGGGCCAATATCTACGAGGGGGACATCGTGGTCGTCGACCGCGCCCTGGAGGTGCATAACGATGACGTGGTGGTCTGCTGCGTGAATGGGGAGTTCAATATCAAGTTTGTGGAGCGAAGGGGCGATGTGGCCTACCTCGTCTCTGCCAATAACGCCTACCCGCCTATGCGGGTCGACCCTGAGGACGACTTCATCCTCTGGGGCGTGGTCACCTACGTCATCCATCGGCCGAGACGGATCTGAGCCGTGTATGGTCTGATCGACTGCAACAATTTCTACGTCAGCTGCGAGCGGGTCTTCCGACCCGAGCTGCGCAACCGACCCGTCGTCTGTCTCTCCAATAACGATGGCTGCGTCGTCAGCCGGTCCAATGAAGCCAAGGCACTCGGCATCCCTATGGGCGTGCCTCTCTTCAAGATCCGGGACTTGGTGGAGCGCGAGCACATCGCCGTATGCTCGAGCAATTACGTCCTCTACGGCAATCTCTCCCGCCGCGTGATGAGCGTGGTCCGATCGATCATACCGGAGCAGGAGGTCTACTCCATAGACGAGTGCTTCGTCCACTTTGCCCCCAATGAGGAGTACGAGCGGCTGGCGCGGGAGATCCGGCGAGCCGTCCTCAGGGGCGTGGGCATCCCCACCGGCATCGGTGTCGCCCCCACCAAGACCCTCGCCAAGATCGCCAGCCACTACTCCAAGAAGCACCCCGAGACCGGTGGCGTCTACACCCTTGACAGCCGACGGGACATCGTCAGAGCGCTCGAGGGGACACCTATCGGCGACGTGTGGGGCGTCGGCAGGCGAAACCTCCGCAAGATGGAGAGCTTCCGCATCGAGACCGCCTACGACTTCGTCCAGCGGACACCGGAGTGGGTGCGACGAAATTTCACCATCGTCGGGCTGGACACCTACTACGAGCTGCGAGGGGTGCCGAGGATCCCCTTCGGTGAGGAGACGCCCACGAAGAGCATCGGCCGCTCCCGCTCCTTCGGCAACGCCGTCTCGGACAAGAAGCAGCTGGAGATGATCCTCCTCGAGTTCCTCGACATCGTCTGCAGCGAGCTGGAGCGACAGCACCTCGGCACGCTCAATCTCGCGATCTACCTCCGCACCAATCGCTTTCGCTTCGACATCCCGCAGTACAATCCCTACGTGCAGAGCTCCTTCACGATGCCGACGAGCGACTTCTCGCAGCTGGTGCCGGTGGTGCAGCAGCTGCTCGACTCGATCTGGCGACCGGGCTATGACTTCAAGAAAGGGGGGATCCTCGTCTCCGACCTGGTCCGGATGGACCGGGCGCTGCCCTTTGAGACCGAGGAGGAGCAGCGACGGAAGCGCCTACGAGCCATCGAGGGGCGCATCCGGGAGCGGTACGGGGACCACGGGCTCTTTGTCGCAGCCCGCGACCCCGATGCACTGCAGGGCGTCGTCCGCCGGGAGCACACCAGCCCCCACTACACCACCGACCTCCGCGACATCCTGTGCATCACCCCCCACTGACCTCTTTGTCGTGAATAATCCTTACCTTTGTCGTTAACCGTATAAAAACCACCAATTACAGATGGACAAACCGCTAACTGTAATCATCAAAGGAATAAGAGTAAAATGAGAACACGTACAATCACGATAGGAGCCTTCGTGGCTCTCATACTTGCCTTGGTGGGCTGTCAGTCTAGTAAGGAAGACTTGATTGACAGATCCTTCTACAAGTGTTGTGTCACAGAGTATATCACTAATCCTTCCTTTGTCGCACAATTTAATCCTGAGGGGATCATCCAGTTCTCACATCCAGAAGGCGATTTTGTAGCGTTCACTTGCGAAGCGGTACCCGGCTCTCACTCTACGGTATCTTACGATAATGAAGGAATAGATCGTAAGCGAGGGCTCTACTATTCGCTTAGTAAGAGATATAATGACCTGTCTTATAACGACTACTACATGACAACTCCCGTAATGGCAATCGCATTGTCGGAGCCGCTTAGTCAGTTCCGGTGTTTTGAAGTAACAACATCCGGGGAGGAGGTAGACATCTCGGACAGATTGTATGCCACAACCCGCAGCTTCCTACCTTTCATAGAGAGTGGCTACGATAAGACGCTCACAGGGCGAGATGCGGCGAATAATTTCGTCACGAGCACCAAGCTTGTCTCGGAGCTGACTGAGAAGAATCTCACACTCCTGACCTGCTACTGGATACCTGCCGTCATTTTACGAGCCAAGGCTCCATATAGGCTACCGAAGACCCTCTTGATTCGCACCTCATATAAGGGAGAGAAAATTGAGCTAACTGTACAGAGACCAGAAGAGAAGTAGAGAGTGAGACGGGCCCTCAGCGGATGCGCTGACGGATCTGGTCAGCATAGCCGGTCAGCCCCTGGCGGCCATTGAGGTGGGTAAGAGCTTCATTGTAAGCGCTCTTGGCGTCATCGAGCTTGCCGCCGACTCGGCGGAAGTCCTCCATCATATTATCCACCTGACGGAGCATCTTGTCCGCCAGCGCAATCACCTCGGCGATGTTCTCCTCCTGCCGGCGACTGATCCACGCCTCGCTGATGATCCTGAGGAAGAGCATCAGCGTCTCCGGTGTGACGATGAAGACCCTGCTCGCGAGAGCCTTGTCCCCAAGGTCACTGCTCGAGAGCAACTGCAGCACGACAGGCATGGGGACAAACATCAGGGTGTAGGGGAAGGTGCTCCGCCCCTCGAGCGACAGTTCGTGATAGCGTGCCTTGGCCAGTTCGCTCACATGTGCCCTTAGGTCTCGCTCCATATCCGCAAGAGCCGCCTGTCGTCCCTCCTCATTGGCGGCATCGTGGTAGCGTAGGAAAGCCTGTAGCGACACCTTGGCATCGACCATCACGTCCCGCCCGTCGGGGAAGTGGAGGACAAAGTCGGGGCGCAGCACCTGACCGCCCCGCCGCAACACCACCTGAGCATCGTACTCCGTCCCTCGGATAAAGCCCTCCCGCTGCAGGATCTGCTCCAGCCGCTTCTCGCCCCAGTCGCCCTGCACCTTACCGCTCGTCGACATCGCTCGGGCGAGGCGGTCGGCCTTGTCGCCGACGGCAGTGGTCTGCTCGATCAGCATCTGGATCTGCCGGTCGAGCTCACCGGAGCGGCGAGCATTGGTCTCACCGGTGGACTTCAGCGCGAGGTCCATCTTGTCAATGCTCGCCCGCAGCGGTGCCAGCACTAAGTCCAGCTCCTGCTTATTTGCGGAGGTGAGTTCGTCCGCCCGCCTCTTCGTGATCACCTCCGAGAGCGCCTCGAAGCGCTCCGTCATCCGGTCGAGCTGACGATCGAAGAGCCCCTCCTGCTCCTCCCTCTTCCTCTGCTCGCTCTCGAGGGTCGCCTCCGTGCGGGCAGCGGTCGCCGTGAGTCGCCCCATCCGCCCGAGGAGGAGCAGGACGAGGAGCAGCAGCCCACCGACCACCACAAGCAGTATGATCTCCAGCGTCGTCATCGCTTTGTTCCTGCTTTATCTCTTACTATATCCATACTTCTCACAAAAGTACAGAATTTAGAGGGGGAATGGAGATTCCACATAAAAAGATCCGGGAAAATAATGAACTTTGGGGTCAGAAGATAAATATAATGTCATAGAGTAATCATGGAAGTCATACCACCGCAGAGGGAGCCTAAGCACTCCCTACCCTTTGTCGCCAAGACGCTTATCCTCGGGCTGGTCGCCCTACTGCTCCTGATCCCCCTCTTTATGGTGGAGGGGCTGGTCTCCTCGCGACAGTACGAGGGGCACAAGGCCACGCAGGAGATCACCTCGCGCTGGGGCGAGAGCCAAAACATCCTCACCCCCGTGTTGGTCGTCCCCTACACACCCGATGTCAAGGACGCTCAGGAGAGCGCCCTCTACCTGATCCCCGAGGAGGTCTCCGCAGATGCCGTGCTCGACATTGAGAACCGCCACCGCAGCATCTACGAGGTCGCCGTCTATACGGCGCACGTGGACCTATCCGGCACCTGGCGGGCGGAGGAGATCCGTCGAGCTCTCTCCGAGGTGAAGGGGACATACGACCTCAGCCGGGCTAAGGTCGCCCTCTCCACCAGCGACGCCACCGGCTACCGGGACATCGTCAGGATCAAGGTCAATGGGAAGGAGTATAAGATGAAGAACGACCCCTCCCTCTCCACGCTCACTACCTGCATCGATGACAATTACGGCGATCTCATGGAGGTGAACTTCCCCTACCTGAGTGACATGGATGTGACCAGTGCCCCGCTCTCTGCCGACCTGCCCCTCTCCGACGATGAGGAGGGGGCGCTGAGAGACCTCTCCTTCAGCCTCCAGACCGACATCGCCGGGAGTGAGCACTTCGGACTCCTCGCCGTCGGCGTATCGGCCAAGAGCTCGATCAAGGGGAATTGGCCCGACCCCTCCTTCCGGGGCAAGAAGCTGCCGGACGACTACAGCATCACCGGCGGGGACTTTGAGGCTCACTGGAGCACCTTCGCCGAGGACAATCTGATCGCCAGCGAGGGACAGTCCACCCTCCTCCGCAACAGCCACTTCGTCAGTCTCCTCAGCCCGGTAGACAACTACGCCCAGACGGAGCGGAGCGTGAAGTACGGCATCCTCGTCATCGCCCTCACGCTCCTCTCGGTCTATCTCGTGGAGCTGACACTACGTCGTCGCGGCGGGAGCATCTACCTCCTTCACTACGTCCTCACAGGGCTTTCGCTGGTACTCTTCTACACCCTGCTCCTCTCCATGAGTGAGGTGATCGGCTTCGGCCTCGCCTACCTGATCTCCGCCGTGATGACGATAGGGCTCAATACCATCTACTTCCGCATGATCCTCCCGGAGACGAGGAAGGCACTCCTCCTCGGGGGCATCATGACGCTCCTCTACCTGACCATCTACGTGCTGATGCAGCTGGAGAGCTACGCCCTCCTCATCGGGAGCTTGGTCCTCTTCGTCATCCTGGCGATCGTTATGTACATCTCCGCCAAGACCCTCCGCGACTGAGGAAATCTAATATCGGTATTAGAGAAATCTTTTATCGGTATTAGAGATCACTAATATCGGTATTAGATTTCTCTAATACCGATAAAAGAAAATGCCCTCTCGGATGGCTCACATGAGGGTAGGCGTCCTAAAGCAGGAGAAAGGGGGTATCTTTGTCGTATGAAACCAACCCTGCCGGAGGAGGAGCACCAAGGGAGCAACAGTCGTATCGCACGGAATACGCTGATGCTCTACGTCCGTCAGCTGGTCGTGCTGCTGATCGGGCTCTATACCTCCCGGGCGCTCCTCGCCGCCCTCGGCGTGACCGACTATGGTCTCTACAACGTAGTCGGAGGGGTGGTGACGATGCTCGGCTTCCTCAATGGGGCGATGATCGGGGCGACGCAGCGCTTCCTCGCCGTCGATCTGGGGCGACGGGATGAGGCGCACCTGAGGATCACCTTCAGCGCCACCCGGTACCTCCATATGGCGCTGGCTCTCGTGATCGGGCTGCTGGCGGAGACGGTGGGGCTGTGGTTTGTCCACCGCTACCTGATCATCCCGCCGGAGCGTATGGCGGCGGCACTCTGGGTCTACCACTTCGCCGTGCTCTCCTTTATGGTGACGATCGTGCAGGTGCCCTTCAATGCCCTCATCGTGGCGGATGAGCGGATGGAGGTCTTTGCCCGGATCAGCATCCTCGAGACGCTCCTCAAGCTGGGCGTCGTCCTCGTGTTGGTCTACGCTGCCCTCGAGGCCGACCGGCTCGTCGCCTATGGGGGGATGCTCCTCGGGGTGAGCCTCGTCATCGCGCTGATCTATAGGCTCTACGTGCGGCAACACTTCCCCGGGGCGCAGCTGACGCGGATAGAGGACAAGGGCTACTTCCGGACACTGCTCGGCTATATGGGGTGGAATGTCTTTGGCAACCTCGCCGGGGTGATGAAGGGGCAGGGGGCCAATGTGCTGATGAACCTCTTCTTCGGGCCCACCGCCAATGCCTCCCGCGCCATAGCTATGCAGGTGATGTCGTCGGTGCAGACCTTTTACACCAATTTTCAGGTCGCCTCCAATCCTCAGATCATCAAGCGGTACGCCATCGGGGAGACGGAGGAGATGCTTCGCCTGGTGACCCGCACGGGAAAGTTCTCTCTCTACCTCCTGACGCTCGTCTGCGTGCCGGCGATACTGGAGATGGACTTCCTCCAGACGGTCTGGCTCGTGACGCCGCCGAGGGGGGCGGTGCTCTTTGCCTCCCTCGCCCTCATCGACTGTATGGTGGAGTGCGCCTCCGGTTCGCTCGCCATGGCGATGCAGGCGACGGGGCGCATCGCCAAGTACCAGGCACTCGTCGGTACGCTGATCATGCTCAATCTCCCGCTCACTTACGTGGCCTACAAGGTGGGGATGGCGGTGGAGACTGCCTTCTACATCCACATCGGGATCGATGTGGTGGCACTCGCTCTGAGGCTGCTCCTCGTGCGGGAGAAGATCCCGGCGCTCGGCATAGCCACCTATGTGCGGGAGGTGGTCGCCAAGCCGCTCCTCATCATCGCCCTCTCGACGGGCGTGACGCTGATGATGCAGGATGCGCTGGAGCCGTCGTGGGGGCGGCTCGTTACGGTAACTCTGTGTAGCTTTGCGGTATCCGGAGGGCTGATCCTCTGGATCGGGCTCACGACCGGTGAGCGGAGCTATCTCCGCCGTGTGGTGCGGGAGCGAGTAGGATCATGGAGAAGGTGACACCCAAGGAGAGACTAAAGAGACTGCTGGGACCGCGGCTGATGTCGTGGTACAATCGGGTGCGCCTCCGCCTGCAGGTGCCCCGGATCTTCATCGCCGACTATCGGCGCTACCGCCGTCACTCCGCCTACTTCCACCGGGAGACCCGCTCGGCTCGAGAGCTGGAGATCACCGTGCTCTACCACTCGCTCGAGAAGGGCTTCCTCCACGAGGGGGGCGACCTGAGGTTGCGCTTCGGGCGGGCAAAGGTGGCGCGCCTGCTGCAGTTGCTTCAGGCGTGGCGCGAGGAGGGACTCCCGGAGACCTCGCAGATCATCGCCGCCGAAGAGATCCTGAGCGCCTACTACAGCTACCACCGGGAGCGGGAGGCGGACATCTCGGACTACTTCCCCGACGCCACCTACAGCGCTCTCACCCACCACTCGACCCGGAGGGCGGTGGAGGTGCTACCCGAGGAGACACGGCATGGGGACTTTGCCACTTTTGCTCCCTCCCGCCATAGCATCCGCCGCTTCAGCGATCGCCCGGTGCCGGACGCATTGCTCAGGGAGGTGGTTCGCCTCGCCAATACCGCCCCCTCAGCCTGCAATCGGCAGGAGGTGCGGGTCCACTCGGTCTCCGAGCTTGCCGTAGTCCGTGAGATCCTCGATCTGCAGGGCGGCTTCCGAAGCGAGAGCGAGGGGATCAGGCAGCTGCTCCTTGTCACCGCCGACCTCACCTTTACCTATATGGAGGGGATGGATCGGCAGCAGCCCTACATCGACGGAGGGATCTACCTGATGAACCTCCTCTACGCCCTCCACTACCACGGCGTGGGCGCCTGCGCCGGCAATGCCTCGCTCCTCCCGCGGGACGAAGCGAGGATCCTCAGCCTCACCGGCTGTCGGGAGTCGGAGGCGCTCATCGCCATCGTCCCGATCGGCTTCCCCGCCACGCCGATCCTCACCACACCCTCACGGCGTCGACCGCCCGAGGAGACACTTTTAGGATAATGCTTATGTACGGGATCATCACCTTTGACGACGTCACCAATTACGGCACCATACTCCAGCTCTACGGACTCACGCGGGTCCTCCGCCGCCACTTCGGCATCGAGGCAAGGGCTCTGGGGTATGAGGAAAATCACGACTTTGCCCCTCAGGAGGGGTCCGGTTCCGGCGGTATCTCCATCGACCGCCCCGAGGAGTGGCTCTGGAGGGGCGACCGCTTCCTCTTTGCCCAGCGTAAGCGGACTGTCCTCCGCCGATTTGTCCGGGACAAAGGGCTGCGCGGGGGACGCCTCGCCGACTACCGCGACCTCGAGGGGGTACTGATCGGTAGCGATGAGGTCTTTACCCTCCATGCCGGGATCACTCCCGCGAGATGGGGCTTCGGAGTCCCCTCCGATCGGGTGTCGACCTACGCTGCCTCCTTTGGCCCCACCACTATGAGCGAGATCGCTGATCGGCATTGCCTCCCGATGGTCCGGGCGGCTCTCTCAGATATGGATCACATCTCCGTGCGGGATGCCAACTCCGCTGACATCGTGGAGGAGCTTACGGGGAAGCGACCCCTCCGGACGCTTGACCCGGTGCTGCTGGACGGCTTTGACGCCGAGCTTCAGATCGCCCCACCCGCACCGGCACGGCCTTACCTTCTCGTCTACGGCTACGACTATCGGCGGGAGGACCCCGTCATCCTCCGGCAGATCGAGTCCTACGCCTCCCGCGAGGGGCTGGAGATCGTCTCCGTCGGCTTTTACCACCCCTGGGCCCATCGTAACCTCGCGCTGGAGCCGGAGACGCTCATCGGCTACTTCGCACACGCTGCCGGGGTGGTGACCAATACCTTCCACGGCACGGTGCTGGGACTGCTGGCGGGAGTGCCGATGACGGTCTTCCCGACAGACTTCAATCGGATCAAGGTGACCGGTCTCCTGGAGGACTTTGGGCTCACCGGCTGTCTCGGCGAGGGGGTACCGCTCCTCTCCTTCAGCCCCGACTACGAGGCGGTTCGGCAGCAGCTCGAGGAGCAGAGGCACCTCTCCCTTGACTATCTGGCAGAGGTGGTGCAGCGATGACAAGAAAGCTCTCCATACTGGTCCCGATCTACAACGTTGCGCCCTACCTGCGGCAGTGTCTCGACTCGCTCCTCGCTCAAGGGTTGGAGGTCGGGAGCTATGAGGTGATCCTCATCGACGATGGGAGCACGGACGAGTCGGGAGAGATCGCTCGGGCGTATGCGGAGCGGGTGCCACACTTCATCTATCACCATAAGGAGAATGGCGGGCTCAGCTCTGCCCGCAACGCCGCCCTTGCCCTCGCCTCCGGGGAGTACCTCCTCCATGTAGACTCGGACGACTGGCTCGAGGAGGGCGTGCTGCCGGGGCTGCTCGCCGATGCGGAGGCTCGGCGACTCGACCTCTGCCTCCTTGACTGGACAGACCGCTACCCCGACGGCACCACCCGACCCAATATCGACTTCTCCGCCCTCGGGGAGCGGATCGTCACGGGGCGCGAATTGATCCACCGGCACCGCAGCTACGCCACCTCCTGGTCCTTCATCATGCATCGGTCGGTGGTGGAGCGGGGCCGGCTCACTTTCATCCCGATACAGCCGGGGGAGGATGTCGCCTTCTTCATCTCCGCCATACCCCACTGTCGGCGCATCGGGTACTATGCAGGCGCGGTGGTGTACAACTACCGGCGGGAGCGCCCCGGGGCGATCACGCAGGGACCTAAGGCCTCCAAGGAGCTGGAGGCGGCACGACGGCTACTCGGATGGATCGACGAGACCTATCCCTATCAGGGCAAAGGCGAAGACTACGCCGCCCTGCTGGCTCCGTGGTACGATGACATCCTCGCCGATATGGCGATGAATAAGATCGCCCGTGCGGGGGAGGTGAAGTGCTTTGCGGAGATCATGAGCCATTTCCGCTACCGCTACCCCTCAGAGCGGGGTGCGCGGCGCATCGCCTTCCGACTGATGGACTACGCCCACAGCTCCTACCGGCTCTCCGATCTGCTCTGGAGCATCAAGCGAAAGATCCGCTGACCGCGTATGCTGACGATTTTTACCCCCACCTACAACCGCGCCTACATCCTCCCCAAGCTCTACGAGAGCCTGAGGGAGCAGAGCTGTCACGACCTCGAGTGGATCATCATCGATGACGGCTCCACCGATGACACGAGGTCGCTCGTGGAGGACTGGACTGGGGCGGCCAACCCCTTCCCCATCCGCTACCACCGTCAGCCCAATGGCGGTAAGCACCGGGCGATCAATAGAGGGGTCGAGCTGGCGAGGGGCGACTTCTTTTTCATCGTCGACAGCGATGACCGCTTGCCATCGGATGCGGTGGAGACGATCCTGAGAGAGACGGAGCGGATCAGCGATGATGCCACCTTTGCCGGGCTGGTAGGGCTGCGGGGAGCCCTCGACGGCACCCCCTCGGGAGATCTCGGGGAGGAATTCTTTGACAACCACCTGCGGACGATCCGTCACCGGCGGGGGATGATGCAGGATATGGCGGAGGTCTTCCGGACCGACTACCTGCGGAGGTACCCTTTCCCCGAGCTGGAGGGCGAGCGCTTCTGCACCGAGGCGCTGGTCTGGAACCGCCTCGACCGGCAGTACCGCTTTCGCTTCCTCAATCGCGTCATCTACCTCTGCGAGTACCGCGACGATGGTCTCAGTGCGAAGTATATGAACCTCCTCTACCACTCGCCCCGGTCCGCCCTCACCTACCACCTCGAGCTGGCGCATGACCGGGAGGTGCCACTCAAGACCCGCCTGCGGTCGATCATCAGCGTCTGGCGCTACTACGACCTGATCCCGCCGGCAGAGCGACCGCGGATGCCGCGCCTTTGGACGCTGCTTCGCCTCATCGGGCGATACTTTAGAAAAAAAGATCAGCGGAGATACGCCCCACGATGATACCCAAGATCATACACTACTGCTGGTTTGGTCCCAATCCTCTGCCCCCCATGGTGGAGAGCTGGCGGGCGAAGCTCCCCGACTATGAGCTGAGGGCGTGGACGGAGGAGACCTTTGACATCGACCGGCTCGATTACACGCGGGAGGCTTACGAGGCGGGGAAGTACGCCTTCGTCTCCGACGTGGCACGCCTCTACGCCCTCGAGCGAGAGGGAGGGATCTACCTCGACACCGACATGGAGGTGATCCACTCCATAGACGACCTGCTGGACGACACCGCCTTCGTCGGACTGGGCGAGGAGGTGGGGCTGCACGTGCTGGCGGGGATCATCGCCGCCGAGCCGCACCATCCCTTTATCCAAGAGCTACTCGCTCACTACGAGAGCCGTCCCTTCCGTCTGCCCGATGGGACGCTCAACCTCACGCCCAATCCGCAGCTGCTCACCACGACGCTGCAGGCGAAGGGGCTTCGACTCCAAGACCGGCTCCAGCGGGTGGGAGACGTGACGGTCTACCCCACCGACTACTTCTACACCATGGACTTCGTCAGCCACCGCGTGACGCTCACGCCACGCAGCCGCACGATCCACCACTACGCCGCCTCCTGGCAGAGCGACGACCCCTATGCACGCCACCTCGGGACGATCTTCCGCATCAAGCGGGTACTCTATAGGCTCTTGGGTCAGGAGCGGAGCGAGCGGCTACTCAATGGGCGCCTCGTCCAGACTCTCAGGCGACTCGTCTGGGGCGACAAAAAGCGTCGCGGAGGTGATCGGTAGCATCATCCGACCGAGCGGATTCATCGCATTGATCAGAGAAATCTCCCTCCAGCGACCGGCGAGCAGCTCTGAGACCGAGACCGGCACGGCACTGATCGCCCCCGCATCGAGGTAGGAGCGACGCCTCGTCCCCTCCAGGAGAGGTACGTCGGGCGTCTCCCAGCGGCCGTCACGGCGGAGGCAGACATTGGTGAAGGTGGTGTCGGTCACCCGCCCGCCCTGCGTCAGCAGCGCCACCGTCTCGTGGTCCGGCAGGGAGGCGGCGATGCGGTCGAGGAGCTCCCGGTCGAGATACTTCCGGTCGTAGCGATAGTCGCTCGGCAGCTCCACCAACTGAAGTCTCCTCACCCGACTGATGTCGTACGTATAAGGAGTGACCGACACCTCCTCGATGCCGGCAGCGGAGTAGACGAGACGAAGCTTGTACTGCCCGGCCTCCTCAGCGGGGCGGTTTGCACGGAAGAGCCTGACCAGCTGTACCTCTGACCGGAGGAAGTCCGGCTCCTCCCCCAGCGTCTCCCGCACCCGCCGGAGGTGATACGCCGCGAGAGGGATCGCCTCCCCCTGCTCCACGCTGATGGTCTCGATGTAGCGGATCATAGGGGCAGGTATATCTTCTCGATTACCTCCTCATACTCGCTCCGGCAGTCGCTATTGATCGTGATGCCTCCGCCGGCGTGGTAGAAATAGTGCTCCCCATCCCGCTCGATGAAGCGGATCATCACGCCCGTGTTGAGGCTCTTCCCATCGAAGTGACCACAGATGCCGGTGTAAAATCCCCGCTCATGTCTCTCCGCCTGCTCGATCAGCGCCCGGGTCGCCCCCTTAGGCGCTCCGGTGATCGACCCGGCCGGGAGGAGCCGGTCGAGCAGGTCGCCCAGCCGACCGCGCCATCCCTCGGGCAGCTGTCCCGTTACCTCGGAGCTCACTTGAAGCAGCGCCCCACCCCGCGTCTCCACGCGATCCAGATAGCGGTAGCGCCGCACCCGGACCTGCTCTGCCACCGAGGAGAGGTCGTTGCGGATCAAGTCGACAATCGTCGCCGACTCCGCCTGCTCCTTTGGGTCGGTGAGGATCCGCTCCGCCGCATCCGGCAGCGTGGCATCGATCGTCCCTTTCATCGGGTAAGAACTGATCTCTCCGCCCTCAGATATACGGACGAAGATCTCCGGGGAGAAGCAGAGAAACCGCCCCGGCACCCAGGCGCAATACTTCGCCTGCACCCGCCTCAGGAGCTCCCTCGGGTCACCGCTGAAGTCCACCGCTGTCCGCAGCGTCAGATTGGCGAGGAAGGAGTCCCCCCGCAGCTGCCCCTCCCGGATCACCCCGAAGCGCTCCGCATACCGCTCGAAGCTCTCCGGATAAGCTGAGAGCGAGAGGGGCACCAATGGTCCATCGTAGGGGAGGCTCTCCAAGGGCCGATTGGCCTGCCCCTCTACAGAGAGGTAAAAAGCCTGCTCACCCGAGCCGTCACCCATGTCGATGTAGCACTCGTCCCCCTTATAACTCAGGAGGAAGTAGAAGGGGGTCCCGGACGCCCCCAGTCGATTGAAATCCCGGACTATCTCACTAAGCATAACCAAATGTACTACCTTTGTGGGAGAATCAACCCATGGACCAATGAAAAAGCTCTATCTCATCGACCAGCGAGACTCCTTTGTCTACAATCTTGCCCAGATCCTCCGCGAGGAGTGCCGGGCAGAGGTCGAGGTGCTGCCCGAGGAGGCGCTCAGTCGACCGGGTCTCCTCGAGGGGGCAGACGGGGTGATCCTCTCCCCGGGACCCGGTGTCGTGGAGGAGCACCCCGATGTACTCCACTTCCTCCATAGGCGACCCGCCGGGCTGCCGGTGCTGGGGATCTGTATGGGACACCAGCAGATCGGCACGCTCTATGGCATGGAGCTCTACCGGCTGGATCACCCGCAGCATGGCGTCGGGTCGCTCATCGAGTGGCGGGACGGCACCTACCCCCCGATGTGCGTGGGGCGGTACCACAGCTGGGCGCTTCGTGAGACCGAGGTGAGCCGATCGCAGATCGCCGTCACAGCAGAGACGGTAGAGGACCGGGTGGTGATGGCGATACGGCACAGGGAGCTCCCGCTCGTCGGGCTGCAGTTTCACCCCGAGAGCATCCTCACACCCGACGGCGCCTGCCTCCTCAGCGACTGGTGCCGATCTCTCTGAGGCGCTCCGGCAGCCGGGTCAGCGTCCCACTTTTTACTATCCGGACAGAAATAGCTACATTTGTCCCTAGTTGTGTCACCGACACACTCACTCCATAGATGGACTTCAACACCTTATCAATACGAATCCGTATGAAAAAAATTGTAACCCTCTTAGCAGGCATTGCATGTATGAGCCTGATAGGCATTACCGGATGCGACTCCAAGAAGGAGAAGCCTCTGACAGACAACCCCTTCCTCGAGGCGAGCACGCTACCCTTCCAGGCACCTGACTTCGCCAACATCAAGGATGAGGACTTCATCCCCGCATTCAAGGAGGGGATCCGCCTCCAGCGTGAGGAGATCAAGGCGATCACCGACAATAAGGAGGCGCCCACCTTTGAGAATACGATCATCTCCCTCGAGAAGAGTGGCGCCATGCTGGACCGTGTCAGCAGCGTCTTCTTCAAGCTCGTCTCCGCTGACGGCACCGATGCTCGGCGCAAGATCGAGACCGAGGCATCCAAGATGCTCACCGACTGGGACAATGAGCTCAACCTCAATCAGAAGCTCTTCGCCCGCATCAAGACGATCTACGACACGCAGCTCGATCAGCTCCAGGGCGAGGATCGCGCCCTGCTGGAGTACACCTACAAGGGCTTTGAGAAAAACGGTGCTGCCCTCCCCGAGGAGAGTCGCGAGGAGTATAAGGAGATCAGCTCTCGTCTCTCCGAGCTGACGACGGAGTTTGGCCGCGTCATTGTCGACGCCCTCGCCGCTCAGACCGTCTGGACGGACGATGAGGCAGAGCTGGACGGACTGAACGAGTCTCAGCTCGCACAGGCTCGCTCTGATGCAGAGCAGCGTGGCAAGAAGGCCACCTACGCCCTCGTGCTGACCAACACCACCCAGCAGCCGATCATGGCATCGCTGAATAACCGCGCCATGAGGGAGAAGGTCTACAACGCCTCCATCCACCGCGCCGACGGCGAGGGTGTCAGTGGAGCCAACACTTGGCCACTGATCACCGAGATCGCCAAGCTCCGCGCACGCCAGGCTCAGCTCCTCGGCTTCCCCGACTACGCCAGCTACTCGCTCAATTACCAGATGGCCGGCACCGAGCAGGCTGCCAACGACTTCCTCACCCAGCTCAAGGAGTCCTTTGTCCCCAAGGCTGAGGCTGAGATGGCATCGATCCAGGACTTTGCCCGCAAGACCGAGGGCAGCGACTTTACCCTCCAGCCCTGGGACGTCGCCTACTACTCTGCCAAGATGAAGGAGGACCGCTTCCACTTCAGCGATGCAGACGTACTGCCCTACTTCGAGATCGACTCCGTCCTCCGCAATGGCGTCTTCTACGCTGCTGAGCGCGCGTATGGTCTCACCTTCGAGGAGCGCTTTGACCTCCCCGTCTACGCCGATGATGTCCACGTATTTACGGTAAAGGATAAGGACGGCAGCGACCTCGGGATCTTCTACTGCGACTACTTCCACCGCGACACCAAGGCTCCGGGCGCCTGGATGGACGAGTTTGTCACCCAGAGCACCTTTGACGGCACCAAGCCGGTGATCTACAACTGCTGCAATTACCCGAAGGCTCCCGAGGGTCAGCCCAACCTCATCTCTTGGGACAACGTGACCACCATGTTCCATGAGTTTGGCCACTCCCTCCACGGCTTCCTCTCCAATAACAAGTACCGCAGCATCTCCGGGACCAATACCCCGCGCGACTTCGTCGAGATGCCGAGCCAGTTCAATGAGAACTTCGCCACCGTTCCTGAGATCTTCGACCACTACGCTCGTCACTACGAGACCGGTGAGCCGATGCCGAAGGAGCTGAAGGAGAAGATGCTCCAGTCTGTCCAGTATCTCGCTGCCTACTCCCTCGGAGAGAATCTGATCGCCTCCACGATGGACATTCAGTGGCACATGCTGACCCCTGATCAGGTACCGGCAGACGCTGCTGCCGCCGCCCAGTGGGATCTCAACCGCCGTCAGGAGCTGGGCCTCGCCTGGCAGTCCATCGTACCCCGCTACTTCCAGACCTACTTCAGCCACGTCTGGGGCGGTGGTTACGCCTCCGGCTACTACAGCTACCTCTGGACGGAGGTGCTGGCAGTCAATATCGCTCAGCGCTTTGAGCGTGAGGGATGGCTCAATCAGGCTGTCGCACAGGACTTCCGCGACAAGATCCTCTCCAAGGGTCGCACCGTGGATCTGAATCAGGCCTTCACCGCCTTCACCGGCATGGAGCACCCTGATGCCTCCGCTCTCCTCCCCGCTCGCGGCATCAAGTAAGTAGTTCATACACTATACATACGACTCAAGGGCTGTGGCGCATCTGCGTCACAGCCCTTCTTTTTTGCTCCCACCTCACGGGACAGCTCACCGATCTTGAGAGGCTCCCCACCCAAGAGGGACCTTACTTGACCGGTCGCTCTCAGACAAAACTAATACCGATATTAGTGATCACTAATACCGATATTAGAGATCACTAATATCGGTAAAAGAATTGCCCCACTCAGAGAGGGTACCACAGGTGTCTGAGGGGCTGGGGAAGCACCCTTGTGGATCGCAGAGGGAGCTATGTGCATCCGGTGCGACCCGCAAGGGGTTGAGGTCAAGACGTTGAACTGTCCACAGGTCATCGCCGCTATCGCGGCTCGACCTGTGGCTATCAAGCGGGGATCCCTATCGGGATCCTCCACCCGCAGAAGAGATTGAGGCATAGGGCAAGGACACGCACCTGAGTGGCACAGAAGCCCTTCGTCTCATCGTGAGGAGAAGCACCCCGGCAGGGGTGCCCGCTTCGTAGCCACAGGTCGAGGGGCGCAGCCCCGAAGACCCGTGGATCAGCCATTACAAGCGATCCCACGACCCCGCCAGGGTGTCGCACTGATTGCCTTACTGGTAAGTGCGACACCCTGGCGGGGTCGTTTACCTTAAAAGCATCGTCGTCTCCCGCGGTCTTCGGCACTTCGTGCCTCGACACGCAGGCTAAAAAACGATGATCCCAACGGGGCTTCGCCCCTGCGGGATCGACAGGCGGTGGCATATCGCTGAGGATGACGCACTTGAGCAATACAGAAGCCAATTAAACGGGTTATCGGCGAGGGTGAAAATGACCAAAAACCCAAAAATTGTAAGGTGGAGATGGCGCGTTGTACAATCAATTCAAAAAACCTTTGTATATTTGCACTCAGAGGTACATGTTTTCCCTCAAAATTTTAGGGTTCTGCGGTTTTTTCGGTCGTAAAGGGCTCACATACAGATCTTCACAGATTTGACCCTCGCAGACCATATTCCATTAAAACAAGGATTAAGACACACGAGTTTCTACAGTCTCATGTTCCTGAGACTGACTCGCAGACCATATTCCATTAAAACAAGGATTAAGACACAGTTCTCAACAGTACGAAGCGATTTGTTTATGTCTCGCAGACCATATTCCATTAAAACAAGGATTAAGACAAGCGGAAGACCATTGTCATCCACAACGGGAACCTCGCAGACCATATTCCATTAAAACAAGGATTAAGACCCAGCTGAGAGATAATTGTAGATATGATATGAACAACTCGCAGACCATATTCCATTAAAACAAGGATTAAGACGGAAAGAATAGAAAGCATCTCCTCCAATGGAATGGAGGAGCTCGCAGACCATATTCCATTAAAACAAGGATTAAGACTCCAGAAATAGGAGCATAAGAGCTCCCAGAGGATGCCCTCGCAGACCATATTCCATTAAAACAAGGATTAAGGCTCCATGTCGTAATCCCATTCTGGACGAGCAAATTTGCTCGCAGACCATATTCCATTAAAACAAGGATTAAGACATTTGGCTTTAGGATTTCTACTTTTGCTTTAAGCTTCTCGCAGACCATATTCCATTAAAACAAGGATTAAGACAACTCCACCTTGCCCCCTCCGTCACCTCGAGTGGCGCTCGCAGACCATATTCCATTAAAACAAGGATTAAGACCTCTAAAGCCACGGTCCATCTCTATCCTAAGACCCCTACTCGCAGACCATATTCCATTAAAACAAGGATTTATGTCGGGGGGGCATCCGAACCGTCCGGTCTGTCCCGCAGACCACAACATCGCTCATATCCGCATAGGGCAACCCCCTTGCGGGTCGCAGACGGAGCTATGTGCATCCGATGCGACCCACAAGGGTCGAGAGAACCCCCTCTCGCAGATCGCTGAGAGGGCTGTCGGTTGTTCGCTTTTTGGCTACTTTTGCCGATGGGGTAATTGAGAAGTATGAAGAAAAGAAAGATTGGCACCATAGTAGCCACGTGGGTGCTCAGTATCGTGGTGGGGCTGAGCCTCACAGCGCAGGAAGCAAGCATCACGACCCTCGAGGCGGCTGACTGTGGGATGCGTCCCGTGAGCGGTCAGGATAGCGGGAGAGGCTTCGCAGCGCTACTGCAGCAGGCGAGAGAGGTTTCCGCCAGGGGCGACAGTCTCGTCATCCACTTCGCTCCGGGCGTCTACACGATCCGGGAGCAATCGCTCCCCCGAGAGACCCTTTTTATCTCCAATCACGACCACGTCGCGGAGAGAGCGGTGGCGCTATTCCTGTACAATCTGCACCATACCCGCATCGAGGCAAAGGGGGTCACCTTCCTCCTCCATGGGCAGCTGCTCCCGGTGGTGATCAAGGGGTGTGGCGACCTGACGCTCTCGGGGCTGACGCTGGACTACCCGGCACCGACGCTCACCCAGCTGGAGATCCTCGCCGTGGAGGGCGACGAGGTGGTGGCAAGACTGCCGGAGGAGACGCGGTTTCGCATCGAGGATAATGGCAAGATCTTGCTGCTACTCGGGGAGGGGCGGGAGAGTCGGGTGAGCTATGCGCTTCCTTTCTCGTCCGATGGGCATATGAAGGCGGGTCGGGCGGATGTCGCCTTTGACCCCCACTCCATCCGGCAGCTGGATGAGCACCGGGTGGAGATCAAGGGCTGGGCGGAGGCACCTCACCTTGAGGTGGGGGACCGGTATGCCCTGAGGAGCGGGGCACGACCCACGCCGGCGATCACGGTGATCGACTCGGAGCGGATCGGGCTGGAGGGCGTGACGGTCCACTTTGCCGACGGGATGGGGCTGGTGGCACAGGACACGCGAGACATCTCACTGGATCACTTTGCCGTCAAGCGGCGGGAGGGGAGCGAGCGGTACTTCACCCTCCAGGCCGATGCCACCCACTTCTCCAACTGTCGCGGTCACATACGATCCGTCAACGGACTCTATGAGGGTATGGCAGACGATGCGATCAACGTCCACGGCGTCTACCTGCGGGTGGACAGCCTGCTCCCGGACAGAAGCGTGCTTGCCACCTTTGCGCACCCGCAGGCATTTGGTCTCACCTGGGGCTCCGTCGGGGATACGGTCCGGCTCGTAGACCGAGAGACGCTGCTCCCGCTGCTGACGACGACGATCAGTGCGATCTCGGCAAAGGACCCGCACCACAAGGTCATCCGACTGAGCGACCCCCTCCCCGATGACCTGCCTGCCGAGATGGCCCTTGAGAATTACTCCGCCATGCCCTCCGTGTACTTTGCCAATAACGTCGTGCGGGACAATCGGGCTAGAGGAGCCCTCTTCTCGACCCATCGTCGGGTCATCTGCCGGGACAATCTCTTTGACCACACCCACGGCAGTGCGATCCTCCTGAGTGGCGATGCGAATGGGTGGTACGAGAGTGGTCCGTGCGAGGAGGTGCTGATCACGGGCAACCGCTTCGTCAACGCTCTGACGGCAAGGTACCAGTTTACCGAGGGGGTGATCTCCATCTTCCCTGTGCTTAGGAGAGTGGTCCCGGGTAAGTACTACCACGGGCGGGTGGTGGTAGAGGGGAATACCTTTGACACCTTCCCCTCACCGCTGCTCTACGCCCTGTCGGTGAGGGAATTGGTCTGGCGGGACAATCTCGTCCGTCTATCGCACGACTATGCCCCGCTCTTCGACGACCCGAGCAGCCGGCTCATCAACGTCGGCACCGCAGTGGTGGACCGGAGCGCTACCTCTTGTCCCGGAAAAAGCGAGACATCAGCTCCCGGCAGTCGTCCGCAAGGATGCCGGAGGTGACCTCGGTCTTGGGGTGAAGGATCTCCCGGCTGACGGTGGTGAAGCCGACCTTCGGCTCATCGGCGCCCCAGACCAGCCGTGCGGGGCGACACCAGCGGATGGCACCGGCACACATGACGCAGGGCTCTATCGTGACGTAGAGCGTGCAGTCGGTGAGGAGCTTAGCACCGAGATGCCCCTGAGCTGAGGTGAGGGCGATCATCTCCGCATGGGCGGTCACGTCCCTCAGCCCCTCAGTCTGGTTGTGTCCCCTACCGATGATCTCCCCCTCCAGCGAGACCACCACGGCACCTATCGGCACCTCGCCCTCCTCCCGAGCCAGCTCCGCCTCCCGCAGAGCCTCCCGCATCAGCGCCTCATCACTCGGCCTCATCATCCCGTCCATTACTCGAGGGGAAGGGGCTTAGTGGGCGTCAGCCCCAGTTCGTCCTTTGCCCACTGCTCCATATACCCGAGCGCCTCCCGGCGGTCGTTGTGGATCAGACCATCGAGGATCGCATTCTTGATCGCCTCCTTGATCTGTCCCACGGCGGAGCAGGGCTCCAGCTCGTAGAGGTCCATGATCTCCCGCCCATCCACGGGGGGCTGAAAGTTTCGGATCCGATCCTTCTCCTCGATCTCCCTGAGCTTCTCCCGGACGATGGCGAAGTTATTGAGATACCGCTCCACCTTACGCGGGTTCTTACTCGTCAGGTCGCTCTCGCAGAGTAGCATCAGGTCCTCTATGTCGTCTCCGGCATCAAAGAGGAGCCGCCTCACGGCCGAGTCGGTCACACCGTCGTCTGCCAGCTGCGCCGGGCGCATATGGAGGGAGACCAACTTGCGGACATACTTCAGTCGCTCATCGGTGGGAAACTTCGCCCGACGGAAGATCTTAGGCAGCATCCGCTGACCCAGGTAGTCGTGGTTGTGAAAGGTCCAGCCGCCGCGGACAAATTGCTTGGACCTCGGCTTACCTATATCGTGGAAGAGTGCCGCCATCCGCAGCCGGAGGGAGTCGCTCCGCTCTGCCACATTATCCACCACCTGGAGGGTGTGGTAAAAATTGTCCTTGTGCCCCACCCCGTCCTGCGTCTCGGCGCCCTGCAGTGCCGACACCTCGGGTAGGTAAATGTCCATCAGCCCGGTGCGGTACATCAGGTCAAGCCCTATGGAGGGCTTCCGGCAGGCCATGATCTTCATAAACTCGCCCTCGATCCGGTCCGCCGAGACGATCCGCAGCCGATCGGCATTTCGCCGAATCGCTGCCAGCATATCCGGGGGAATGGTGAAGTGGAGCTGGGTGGCAAAGCGCACCGCCCGCATCATCCGCAGCGGGTCGTCGGAGAAGGTGATGTCCGGATCAAGGGGCGTGCGGATGATCCCCATGCTGAGGTCCCTCAGCCCCTCGAAGGGGTCGTGGAGCGTCCCCGCCTCCGGACCGGTCACGGTGACAGAGAGCACGTTGATCGTGAAGTCCCGCCGCGCCTCGTCCTCCGCAAAGGTCCCCTCCGACACCTCCGGCTTGCGTGACTCCTCCGTATAGCTCTCCCGACGTGCACCGACAAACTCGAGCTCCCGACCCCGATACTTCACCTGAGCGGTGCGGAAGTTGCGGAAAATAGTCGCCTGAGATCCTCGCCCCAGCAGCTCCGAGATGCGATCAGCCACCCGCTCGCAGTCCCCCTCGAGGACAAAGTCCAGGTCCGTCGTCGGTCGGTCGATGATCAGGTCGCGCACCGCACCACCGACCAAGCGTATCTCCACGCCGGTCTCCGCCGCCGCCTGGTCCAGCACCTCCAGCAGGTCCCGACCTATCAGTAGCTGAATATCCTCCCACAGAGGTCTCTCTATCGTCTCTCTTGTGATCACGTCTTGTCTCATCTCGTTAGGGTAGACCTTTTTTATGTAGCAAAAAAGGTCTGGCGCCAAGGAAGCCAAGGCTCTCCGGGCATGACCCATACAGAAAAGCACCTCAGGGGCAAGAGGATGAGCGAGAGGTGCGGTGCTCGCCTTTGCGACCGAGCCTGCCTCTCCGGAGTCCTCGTGTAAGGTATGGTGTATGGGTTCTTCGATGACAAAGGTAACCATTTTGCCCCATCAGTGGTGGAGCGAGAGGAAATCTCTTTCCCCCTCTCACCTGCACGAGACGAACCACCTCGGGAAGAGAAATGAGGAGAAAAGGCTTAACTTTGCACCCATGATTATAGCAGTAGACTTTGATGGCACCATAGTGGAGCACAAGTACCCCGCTATCGGTGACGAGATACCCGGTGCGGTCGAGACCCTGAGGCAGCTGATCCGCGATGGTCATCGGCTGATCCTCTGGTCGGTACGTGAGGGGGCTTTGCTGGACGATGCCGTCCGCTGGTGCGAGGAGCGAGGGATCACCTTCTACTCCATCAATAAGGACTTCCCTGAGGAGCGGGAGGAGGACAGGCACTTCAGCCGCAAGCTCAAGGCCGACCTCTTCATCGACGACCGCAACCTCGGCGGTCTCCCGGACTGGCAGGTGATCTACCAGATGGTCGCCTCGGGTCACCCACACCATCCTCTCCACGTCACCACGGTGATCGACACGGAGCAGGCGGAGATGATGAAGCGGTACAAGAAGTCCCGCCATCGGGGCCGCTTCTTCTGAGGCTCGCGCGTAGTCTTATCGGACGCATCGGACGGCGCGCCATACTGGCACCCGACCCGTGCGTCTTGTCCGATAGAGCATTGATTTTCCCCCCTCTCCTGCGGGGGGAAAATTCTTTTACCGGTTTAGTGTGACGCCTGAGCGGGGGTCTACCGGGTCTCGTCGGCGGGGCGGTGCCCCTTATGGAGGATGTAGGAGAGGCGCTCCACGACAACGCAGAGCATAGGCGTAGCAATGAGGATCGTGCGCAGGGCTATGGGTGAGAGCCGGTTCGTCCGACCCATACAGGCGATCAGCACCAGCAGGAGGGAATGGAGGTGGAAGAGGATCGGGTACTGCCTCCAGATGAACGCCCGATCAGGCAGCAGGCGGTCACGACCAATGATCCGCCGGAGCAGCCGGATCACCGCAAGGGCACTGACGAGCGCCACGACGGAGTGCCACAGTGGCACCACACCTATAGGGGTGAGGTACAGCGCCGTCAGGGCTAAGAAAAACTCACAGACCCAGAGGTACAGGGTGCGGCTGTGTCGGCTCCGCCCGCTGATCGTGCCACCGAGATAGACGATGGCGAGCAGCAGTGGTACGACGAAGTAGTAGCCGATCCGGTCCATAGGGCTGCTGAGAGGCGATCAGACGTTGAATCGGAAGTTCATGATGTCGCCATCCTGCACGACATAGTCCTTTCCCTCGATATTGAGCTTGCCGGCCTCCTTGACCGCCTGCTCACTCCGGAGGGCGATGAAGTCGTCGTACTTAATCACCTCGGCGCAGATAAATCCGCGCTCAAAGTCGGAGTGGATCACGCCCGCCGCCTGCGGGGCCTTGCTCCCCCTCGGGTAGGTCCAGGCGCGCACCTCCTTCTTCCCCTCCGTGAAGTAGGTCTCCAGTCCCAGCAGCGCATAGGCGGTCCGGATCAGGCGCGAGACGCCGCTATCCGAGAGCCCTGCCGCCTCGAGGAACTCTTGTCGCTCCTCGTAGGTGTCCAGCTCAGCGATGTCCGCCTCCATCTGAGCCGCCATCACCATCACCTGCGCCTCCTCGTCCTTCACCTCCTCACGCACAGCATCGACGTAGGCATTGCCACTCACGGCATCGTCGTCGGTAACGTTGCAGACGTAGAGGACCGGCTTAGCGGTGAGGAGGAAGAGCTCACGGAAGCACTTCCCCTCCTCGCTGTCGGGGTCGATGTCGAGGGTGCGGGCATTTTTCCCCGCCTCGAGGATCGGCTTGACCTGCTTGAGGACGCTCAGCATCGCCTTGGCGTGCGGGTCGCCACCGGAGGCGGTATGCTCCGCCTTTTTCCACCGGCCCTCGATCGTCTCGAGGTCCTTGAGCTGCAGCTCGGTGTCCACCACCTCCTTGTCCCTCACCGGGTCTATCGTTCCATCGACGTGTACGATATTGGGGTCCTCAAAGCAGCGAAGCACATGGATGATCGCATCGGTCTCGCGGATGTTGGCGAGGAATTGGTTGCCCAGTCCCTCGCCCTTGCTGGCACCGCGCACGAGACCGGCGATGTCTACGATCTCCACCGTCGTCGGGACGATGCGCTCCGGGTCGACGATCTCGGCGAGGGCATTGAGCCGCTTATCCGGCACGGTGATCGTGCCGAGGTTGGGCTCAATGGTGCAGAAGGGGAAGTTGGCCGACTGCGCCTTGGCATTGGAGAGCGAATTGAAGAGAGTGGACTTGCCGACATTGGGCAGCCCGATGATACCGCACTTGAGTGACATGGGTCTTGATTGCTTGATTGGGTGGTGTCAGATCTTTTCCGAGGGAGTGTCGATGGGCGCCTTCAGCTCCATCATCTTGCGCTGCCGCTCACGCGCCTCGGTGACGCGCTTCATCAGGTCGACCGGGTGATCCACCTGCTTGTCGGAGAGGGCGGCATCGATCACTTCGCTGATGTCGCGGACGTAGACGAAGGTGAGGTCCTCGAGGTACTCCGCCTTGATCTCGTCGATGTCCTTCTTATTCTCCTCACAGAGGATCAGCGTCTTGATGCCGGCGCGCTTGGCGGCGAGGATCTTCTCCTTGATACCCCCCACGGGGAGCACCTTGCCGCGCAGCGTGATCTCACCCGTCATGGCGATGTGGGGCTTGACCTGGCGCTGGGTGAGCGTGGAGATGAGCGAGGTGACGATGGTGATGCCGGCGGAGGGGCCGTCCTTGGGGATCGCGCCCTCCGGCACGTGGATGTGGAGGTCCCAGTAGTCGAAGAGGTCCGCATCGATGCCGTACATGTCGGCGTGGCTCTTGACATACTCGAGGGCGAGGGTGGCGCTCTCCTTCATCACCTCGCCGAGGTTGCCGGTCATACTGAGCCTCCCCTGGCGAGAGGGGATGGCGGCACTCTCCACGAGGAGGATCACACCGCCGACGCTGGTCCAGGCGAGACCGGTGACGACACCGGCGTACCTATTGCCCTCATACTTCTCCTGCTTGTATTTCTCCGGACCGATCAGCTCGGGGAGATCGGAGGGGGAGACGGTGACGGGGAAGAAGGTGCGCGCCCGCTCGCGCATCTGGTCCTCCTTGGTGAGACGGATCTCCTTCCCCTCCGCATCAGTACGGGTCTCGGGGATCTCCCGTGCCTGAGCCTCAGGGCTCTCAGCATGCTCCATCGCCTGCTTGGCGAGCTTGCGGAGGAGCTCACGGATGCGCTTGTCGAGCTGACGCACACCGCTCTCGAGGGTATAGTCCTCGATCAGCCGGTCGATGGTCCGCTTGGAGAACTTCACGTCGCCCTTCCTCAGCCCGATCTGGTCGAGCGAGTTGGGGATCAGGTGTCGCTTGGCGATCTCCACCTTCTCCTCCGGGATGTAGCCGCTCACCTCGATCATCTCCATACGGTCCCGCAGGGGGCCAGGAATCTCACCGACGTTATTGGCCGTGGCGATGAAGAGCGCCCGGCTGAGGTCGTAGTCGAGGTCGAGGTAATTGTCGTGGAAGGTATTATTCTGCTCCGGGTCGAGCACCTCGAGGAGGGCGCTGGAGGGGTCGCCCTTGTAGTCGTTGGCGAGCTTGTCCACCTCGTCGAGGACGAAGACGGGATTGCCCGAGCCGGCCTTGAGGAAGCCCTTGATGATCCGTCCCGGCATCGCCCCTATGTAGGTGCGGCGGTGACCGCGGATCTCCGCCTCATCGTGCATGCCGCCGAGGGAGATCCGGACATACTTCCGCCCGAGAGCGCGGGCGATACTCTTGCCGAGGGAGGTCTTACCCACTCCGGGAGGGCCGTAGAGGCAGAGGATCGGGGCGTGGAGGTTGCCCTTGAGCTTCAGCACCGAAAGATGCTCGAGGATGCGCTCCTTGACCTTCTCGAGGCCGAAGTGGTCCTTGTCGAGGATGCGCTGGGCAGTCTGGATATTGAAGTTATCCTTCGTCACCTTATCCCAGGGCAGGTCGAGGATCGTCTGGCAGTACTGCAGCTGGACACTGTAGTCCGGGCTCTGGGTGCTCATATGCCGCAGCTTGGAGACCTCCTTGCGGAAGGTCTCGCCCACCTCGCGGGGCCACTTTTTCTTAGCCCCCTTGGCGAGCATCATCGTGATCTGGTCCTCGTCGTCGTCGGAGAGCTCCTTGCGGATCTGCTGCATCTGCTGCTGGAGGAAGTAGTCCCTCTGCTGCTTGTCCATCTCGCTCCGAGTCTGGAGGCGGATCTTCTGCCGCAGGGTCTGCAGCTCAGCCATCTGATTGAGGATCGGGAGGAGGAGGAAGCCGCGCTGCTTCATGTCCGACGTGAGGAGGAGCTGGATCTTCTGCTCCTGCTCCTCGGGGAAGTTGCTGGCGCTGAAGTTGATGATCACCGTAGGGTCCTGCAGCCGGTGGGCCGAAGCGATGAAGGGCTTGGGCACATCGCCCTTAAAGATCAGGAGCTGGATCATCACCTCCTTGATCGTCATGGCGAGGGCGCGATACTCCATATCGCTCTCGTCCGGCTCCGTCTCGGGGCTGAGGGTGTAGGAGGCCTTGACAAAGGGGGTGACGCTCACGAAGTCGCCCAGCCGCACGCGGACCTTACCCTGCATCACGACGGTAAGCATCCCATCTCCCATATCGGCCACATGCATCACCTCAGCGATGATGCCGTAGTCGATCAGGTCCTCGCGGGTCGGCTCCTCGATGGTCGGGTCCTTCTGCGTCGCCACGAGGATATGCTTATTCTCCGCCGAGGAGAGATAGTCGAGGAGACGCTTCGACTTATCCCGACCGACGATGAGCGGCATCGCCACGTAGGGGAAGATCTGGTCTGTGCGCATCGGCAGGAGCGGCAGCACATCCGGCAGCTCGCGTATGTCCTCCTCGAAGTCCAGTCTCTCGTCGTACTCAGGCAGTATCATAGGCATCATTTGCGGTCTCTGCGGAGTGTCGTCGTCCTCCTCGAGCTCTATATCATCGATATCAAACATGCTGAACGTCAGTTCTGTTACGGCATAGCAACACATACCTACGCCAATAGTGTGCAAAGGTACCAATAATTGACCACAGCCCTACCTCCCACACTGCCCCACGTCACCTCAGGAGAGGAGCTGGCGGAGGATGGCGGGGGACTTGAGGGTCCCCATCTCAGGGAAGTGGTAGGTCATGTAGTCGAGGAGCAGCGTCATCAGGCTATTTCGCTCCTCCCTGGAGAGAGGGATGGCGAGCGGATCGGGGTCGGTGATAAAGCGGTAGAGGAGCGCCGCCTTGCCCGTCTCTGCCCCTTCGCTGCGGCTCCTCGGTGCGCGGAAGAGTCCCTCCTGCAGGTCGAGAACGTCACCGGAGCGGTACTCCTCGTACCGGGGCAGGATCCCGAGGTGGTGGCAAAGGCCGATCATCAGCCGCAGATGCCACGAGGCGCGCGCCGTCTCGCGGATCCGGTCGAGGTCGGCGAGAGTCTCCCGGAGGTAGCCGTAGAGCGCTCGGTCCGGCGAGGCAGAGCGGAGGAGCCGGTGGAGCAGCTCGGTGGCAAAGAGGGCGAGGGCATTGGCGGAGGGGTCGACGCCCGGCGCCGAGAGGAGCTGCACGATCGTCGTCCCTCGGGGGATGAAGACCTCCCGCATACTCCGGTAGTCAATCGTGGTGCGGACGACGGAGAGGGGGATAAAAAGGGCTCTCGCCCCACCAGCTGTCTTGCGGCCGGCGGGACGAGAGGCTCTCAGGGACAGCGACCCGAAGAGGTCACTGTATATATGTATCATGTAAGCGGTGTCGGAGAAGCGTACCGCTGTGAGGACGATGGCTTCGATCTCAGTCGTCATGGGACCCTTGCGGAGCGCCCTCTCGCTGGTGCGTCAGAGTTTCTCCAGCATCCGTACGACGAGGTCGTATGCCTGACCGACGGTGTCGATCTTGACACGCTCGTCGGGGCTGTGCGGGTGGAGGATCGTCGGTCCTACAGAGACCATATCGGTCTCGGGGGCGATGCCCTGGAAGAGCCCGGTCTCCAGTCCGCCGTGGATGATCTGGAGCTTAGGCTCAGCCTTGAAGAGCTCCTTATACGCCTCCTTCGTCACGTCCAGCAGGTGGGACTGCGCATTGGGCTGCCAGCCGGTGTAGGAGCCACTCAGCTCCACCTCGGCACCGATCAGCTCAAAGGCACTGCAGACCATGTCGGCGACCATCTCCTTGCGGCTCTCGCTGGAGCTGCGGACGAGGAACTTAGCGTGTACCTCACCCTCCTCGATGCTGAGGATCGCAAGATTGGACGACGCCTCGGTGGTGCCGGGGAAGTCTACGAGGGTAGAGGCGACACCATTGTGCACCGCACTGATGGCGAGGATCACCGCATCGCGAACCTCTCGGGGCATGACCTTCTTCGGCTCCTCCTCGATCGGAGTGATGGCAAAGGTGATGTGATTCTCCACCTGACCATACTCGGCATTGAAGAGGCACTCCCACTCCTCGACCATCTTGACGAGGGTGTCTGCCTTCTCCCCCTCCTTGACGCAGACGATCGCCTTAGCCTCGCGGGGGATAGCATTGCGGAGCGTGCCGGCATCGACGGAGGCGATGTCGAGGTTTGTCTCCTGGACGGCGTGCTTGAGGAAGCGGAAGAGCATCTTCACGGCATTGCCACGACCGAGGTTGATGTCCACGCCGGAGTGGCCGCCCTTGAGGCCCGAGAGGGAGAGCTCGTAGGCGATGGCGCTCTTCTTTGCCTTCTCCTCCTTATAGCCGAGTGTTGCGGTGACATCCACACCGCCGGCGCAGCCGATGAAGATCTCGCCCATCATCTCGGAGTCGAGGTTGATGAGGTACTTACCCTTGATGTCTCCGGCGACCAGCTCGTGTGCACCGATCATACCCTCCTCCTCATCGACGGTGAAGATCGCCTCGATGGGGCCGTGCTTCAGCGTCTTATCCTCGAGGATCGCCAGCGTGATCGCATCCCCAATGCCATCATCGGCACCGAGAGTGGTGTCGCGTGCGGTGACCCACTCGCCATCGATGTAGGCATCGATCGGGTCCTTCACAAAGTCGTGATCCAACTCGGGAGTCTTCTGTGGCACCATATCCATATGGGACTGGAGGGTCACCATCGCGTGATCCTCATACCCCTCAGAGGCGGGCTTGTAGATAAATACGTTACCTGCCTCAGTGCGGCGGGTCTCGAGACCGAGCTCCTTACCGACGCCGGCGATATACTTCGAGATCTCCTCGCAGTGGTGGGTGGGGCGGGGATGCTGGGTGAAGGCGTGGAAATGCTTCCAGACCAATTCGGGCTTCAGATTTTTGATTTCCTCAGACATACAGATGTGAGTTATTGGTTTCTTGGTTTCATGATTTTCTCAAAGGTACAAAAAAACTCTCCTACCACCCACAGAGATGCCTAGGGGGAGGGCGCTCCCACCACAATTCCCTCATCTGCAGGGGCAAGTCTAATACCGATATTAGACAGACGGCTGAGGAGGGGGCACCAAAGGGGTCCGTGAGAGAGGGGTGACGCATTTGAGTAGCACAGAAGTCCATCAACTCATTACGAAGAGTGGGGAACGAAGCACCCCCTGCGGGATCGGCAGTCGGGTGCATTAGGAGAGGGATCTCCCGCCACAGATCTCCTCTGCATAGCTGTAAAGATCTAATGCGTCCCCCCTGCCCGTGAGAGAGCAGGAGAGTATGGCCTACGAATAATTTCGTACCTTTGTCACTACACGTAAGGTAGCTCCGTATCGGTAGTTGCTCATAATCAGATAATAATGGAAAGAAATAACATGATGAAAAGAAGTACACTTTACCTGCTCTCCCTGCTTGTGCTGAGCCTCTTCGGGGCGACGGCCATGGCACAGGGGCTGCAGCAAGATGACAGCAAGAAGGCTGCGATCGAGTTTGTCGAGTCGGAGCATGACTTCGGCACCATCAGCGAGGGTGACGGACCGGTCACCTACGTCTTCACCCTTAAGAATGTCGGCAATGCGCCCCTCGTCCTCACCCGTGTGATCTCGAGCTGTGGCTGCACCACGCCCTCATTCTCCAAGGATCCGATCGCTCCGGGTAAGGAGGGTAAGGTGACCGTCACCTACGATCCCACGGGACGCATCTACCCCTTCGTCAAGACCATCTCGGTCTACAGCAATGGCAAGAAGGGACCATCCGTCCTCACCATTCGTGGAGAGGTGGTCAAGTAACAGATCAACTAAACAAGAAAAGGGGCTGCATTGTCATGGCGACAACGCAGCCCCTTTTTCGTGTATACCATCACTTGGAGCGGTGGAGCTCCTCATCGATCTTCTGGAAGGGAGAGTTATTGGAGACAAACTCCGGGATCAGCACCTTGAGCTCGCGAACCGCCTCCTCGGTCTGGAAGTTCCGAGCGGTGTCTATGATCTTAGCGACCTGAGCGCTGACGGCATCGTAGTCACTGGGTCGGATGTTGGCGATGCGGATCTTATCGACTGTGGTAGGCTCAGTATTCTCCGCCGTGGCCAGCACCTCCTCGTAGAGCTTCTCACCGGGGCGAAGTCCGGAGTAGACGATCTGGATGTCCCTGTCCGGCTCAAATCCTGAGAGGCGAATCATCCGACGCGCGAGGTCATCGATCTTGTGTGCCTCGCCCATATCGAAGACGAAAATCTGTGGTCTCTCCGCCATCGTGCTCGCCTGCAGGACGAGACTGCACGCCTCGGGGATGCTCATGAAGAAGCGGACAATATCCTTGTGCGTCACCGTCACAGGTCCTCCGGAGGCGATCTGCCGACGGAAGAGCCCGATCACGGAGCCGTTGCTGCCGAGGACGTTGCCGAAGCGGGTGGTGATGAAGATCGTCTTCCCCTCCACGTTTCCTTCCTGGATCGCCTTGCCGAGGCTCTGGATATACATCTCACAGGCGCGCTTGCAGGCACCCATGACGTTAGTCGGATTGACCGCCTTGTCCGTGGAGATCATCACCATGCGCTCAGCTCCATACTTGACGCACATATCGGCGATGTTGCGCGTGCCGGAGAGATTGGCGAGGACGGACTCGCAGGGATGCTCCTCCATCAGTGGTACGTGCTTGTAGGCAGCGGCATGGAGGACGATATCCGGGCGGTATCGGTCAAAGACGATCTCCACCTTCTCCCTATTTCGGACATCCCCGATCATCGGCACGAGGTCAAGGTCGGGGTAGTCGTGCTCCAGCTCTAAGCGGATCTCGTGGAGGGGCGACTCTGCCATCTCGAGGAGGATCAGCCGGCGGACGCCATAGGAGGCGATCTGTCGGGCGATCTCACTCCCGATACTGCCGGCAGCGCCGGTCACCATGACGACCTTGCCCTCGTAGAGCTGGCGGACTGCCCCATTATCCTGATGGATGGTGTCGCGGAAGAGGAGGTCCTCGATCCGGATCTTACGGACACTCTCCAGCGCGATCGTGTCACTGCTCGCCTCGGAGACAGCAGGCAGGAGGTAGGTCTCCAGATGGATCGACTCGCAGTCCTGCACTACCTTCTCCCCTTCACCGAGGAAGTCCCTTCGGTCCGTGAAGAGGATTCCATCGAGACTCTTGGAGCGCTTGAGGAGGTACAGGTCGTTACGCCCGGCTACGTGATAGATCCGGTGACCATTGATCTCGTGACCGGCCACCGCCTGATCATTGGTCACGAAGCCCATCATCCGGTAGGTCGTGCTCCCCTCGATGAGGGAGGAGACACCGGGTGAGTTGCTCTTCACACCATAGACCATGACCCGCTTACGGCTGATCGGTCCATCGGTACTGACGAGGAGACGGCGGGCGAGGAAGACCATCACCCCACGGAGTGCAAGGGCGATAAGGTAGGTGAAGATCACGTAGCTCCCGCAGTAGAAGAGGATCACCTTGGGCGAGAAGGTGAGGTGAAGGAGCGTGACGTTGATCACATAGAGGGTGAGGAGGGAGATGGATGCATTGATGAGCGTGGAGATCAGGAGATTGAAGCTCACCCTGAGCGTCGTAAAGCGGAAGATCTGCTTATGGACCCCTGTGAGGAAGTCGGCGACAGTGGCACCGACAGCCACAGCAGCCAAGCTGGCTGGGACTAAAGTCCGCAGTGCAACCTCGGGCATGCCGACAAAGTAGCGTGTGGCGAGAGCGGCAAGAACGGCGCAGAAGAGTGCCGTGATGATGTCGATCGCAAGCACGATCCATCGATTGAGATAAGATCGCGATAGGGACGAGAGAAGACTTCGCTTGCTTGTCATAATAATATTCACTCCATAGACCTGAGGTCTGGCTCACAGCCCCATCGACCTTACGATGGCACCCCACGAGTGCAGTTTCACTTTAACAACTCTACAAAGGTAAGTAAAAAAGGGTCACTCGAAACACTCACTACAATACTGAGCCATCGGATCGTCTCCCTACGAGGGTCGATCAAGTCTGGGAGCCGTCAGCGGAAGTTCGTTGCAGCTTTCATCCCTATATAATATGGGATCTCCTGATGATCGCAGAGCATCTGTCGGGAAATGGCGGTCGGAGGCACCTCAAAGAGAGGGACGTCCCTCACAGACCCAGGTTGAGGGAGGCGGTGAGGACCATCGAGACCTCCCGGAAGGCGTAGAGCGATCGGCGCCCCGTGGGCAGCTCGCGGATCAGGATCCGACCGTCGGGCCTCACCCCCTCGATCATCCCGTAGAAGGTCTCGCCGGAGGGTCGAGCAAAGCGGGCCACCTCTCCCCGTCCAAAGAGACTGCGGTGATACTCCGCTCGTAGTCGGCTAACCGGTCGACTCCGCCACTCCTCGAGCGCCTCAAGGATCTCGTAGACCAGTCGGTCGTGCCAACCGTCACCGGTGAGGGGTGTTACGCCGAGCCGACGCTGCTCTATGGCTATCGAGGTGGGTGGCGTCGGATAGCCCTCACCGAAGTGCTCCTGCAGGACATTGACCCCGATGCCGACGACGCTTGCGTCGAGGCGAGAGGAGGAGAAGGTGTTCTCGATCAGGATGCCGCAGATCTTTCGCCCGCCGACGAGGAGGTCGTTAGGCCACTTCACCTTCACTTCCGCCCCGGGGGGAAGCTCGCGCAGGAGCGCCTGTCTCACGGCAAGGGCGGTGAGGATATTGAGGTCAAAGAGCGTCCCCCCGTCCTCCATCAGGTCACCCGGGTGAAGGAGCAGGGTCATCGTGAGGTTTTGCCCCGCCGTCGCCTCCCAGCGATGACCGGGCTGACCGCGCCCTGCAGTCTGATCGGTGGCGGTGATGACCGTGTACTCCTCCAGGTCCGGCTCCTCTGCGAGACGTCGCCGGAGGTAGCTATTGGTGGAGTCGACCTGAGCCAGATGGATCTGCCTCACGCCTCACGTTTCTCATCCCTCCGCCGGTGATGATGGTAGAGGAGCCCGCTCACAACTATCACCAGTAGCAGCACGCCGTAGGAGGCGTAGGCGGTTGTCTCGGTGACCTGCAGGGTCTTGGGGTCAAAGGTGAGGACCACCTCATGCTCCCCCGCCGGGACGACGAGACCGCGGAGCAGGTAGTCGACCCGAAGGATCTTCGCCTCCTCGCCATCGATGCGCGCCTCCCAGCCGTGCGGGTAGTAGATCTCCGAGAGCACCGCCAGACCGGCATGCGCATTGGAGGTCCTGTAGACCAGCCGGTCAGGAGCGTAGTCGGTGAGCGTCACCGTGGATAGGCTGTCCCGGAGAGTGCCGGTGGGCAAGCCCCCGACAAGCGACTTGTCCACCACCGCCACTCGGTCGAGCGGCAGCTGCCCAAGCGCATCGTACTCTTCCTTTGGACCGGTGACCGTATGGATGTCGGAGACAAACCATCCGTCTCCGTACGCCTCCGGGTCGACCACGAGCCGCTGACCGGTGACGCTGTCGGGCACGATGTAGTACTTCGTATTGAGCGCCCGGAGGACATTCCGATCCAGCTTGGAGAGATAGCCGGTGATCAGGTCCTGATAGCGACCCAACTTGGCCGCATTATAGCCCCCTATGGAGCGGTGGTAGTAGGAGGTGGTGGCGTCATTAAAGGTATCGACCGACAGGTTCATCACCCTCGCCTCGGAGGGATCGCTGAGGATCTGCTCGTCCACCGGTGTCTTCTCCTGCACCCTCGCCGTAATGTCGGTCCGCGGGTGGTACATGGAGTCATTGAGGTACCTCTTGTCCACCGTCCAGAGATCGACGAGGCAGAGCAGTGTCACCAGTGCCAGCGTCGGCATCGGCTTCACCTTTTTCTTATAGAGAAGGAGCAGGATGCCCATCCCCACGAGGAGATAGATCAGCGACCGCAGCGCATCGGCCCTGAAGATCGCCGTCCGGACGCTCTTGAGGTCCTCGACCGCATCGATCAGCTGTGGCATCTGTGCGAGGTAGGGAGCGAGTGCCTGCTGCTCCATCTGCGACGTGAAGGAGCCGCCGATGGAGGGGAAGAGGTACGCCAGTAGCGCCACACTGACCGTCAGCACGCTCGCCGTGATCGTCGCTCCCCTGTCAGTCTTCAGCCTATCCGGCTGCCGCAGGATCAGTGCCAGGCCCCAGACGGCAAAGAGCGGTATCGTCAGCTCCGGGACCACTAAGATCGACGAGGGGGTGCGGAACTTATTGTAGAGCGGCACGTGGTCGATGAAGAAATTTGTCAGCCCGGGGAAGTTGTGCCCCCACGAGAGCAGGAGGCAGAGGAGGGAGACCGCCAGCAGCGCCCACTTCATCGGGCCCTTACCCGCCACCATGCCGAAGAGCGCAAGCCACAGGACAAAGGCACCCACGTAGACCGGTCCCGCCGTGAAGGGCTGATCGCCCCAGTAGCGGTTTTGCTGTGCCACGAAGGCTCTACTCTCCATCCGCGCCTTGCTCAGCGCCGGCTCATCGTAGCCGATGGCGCCGCTTGCGCCTCCCTTGGCATCCGGGATCAGCAGCGTCAGCGTCTCATCTACGCCGTAGCTCCAGGCGGTGATATAGTCCCGTGAGAGCCCCTTGGAGGAGGCTTCACCCGTGCCCTCCGTTGCGATGGCGCTCCCCCCGCGCATCGTCTCCTGCTGTAGCTCCCAGGTATGGTAGAGACCCGAACCATTGAGCCCCAGCCCGACGACGCCCCCCAGCGTCACCGCCAGCAGCGCCTTGCCAAAGTGCTTCCACTCCCCCTGACGACCGGCCTCCACCGCCCACGCGATGATCATACCCGCCATGAGGAAGGCGAAGTAGTAGCTCATCTGGTAGTGATTGCAGAGGATCTGCAGCCCCGTGAAGACCGCCATGACGATAAATCCCAAGCGGTAGTATCGTCGGTGGAAGGCGTAGACCAGCCCCGCGATCGTCGGTGGGATGAAGGCGAGGGTGGTGAGCTTCCAGATGTGCCCCGCCTGTATCAGGATCAGGAAGTAGGAGGAGAAGGTCCAGAGGATCGCCCCAAAGACCGAGAGCCCCCGCCTCAGCCCCCAGCTCCGCATGAAGAGGTATCCCCCGAGGAGCATCATCAGGAGGAGGTAGGTGTCGCCCGGCATCAGGTCGATCGGCCACTCGAGCCGGAGGAGACTCCGCAGCGTCACAAGGGGTGCCTGAGAGTCGTAGTCTGGGCGGATCTGGTAGGTGGGCATCCCCCCAAAGAGGCTGCCCGTCCAGCGGGACCACTCTCCGGTCTCCTTATGGTAGTCGACCACATCCCGTCCCGTACCCTGCGAGGCGGCTCCGTCCACCTGGTAGAGCACCCGGTCCTCAAAGGCCGCGGGATAGAAGTAGGCATAAGAAAGTCCCACAAAGAGCACCAGCGACAGGAGTACGTAAAACCACTCCTGCCTGTACCACTTCTTCCTCGTCTCGCGCTCGGTCATTGTCTCCGTCATAGTCTCTTGGCTTATTGTTTCTTCCGACAAAGATAGACAGAAGTTCAGACCTACATAGTCGACCTCAGCTAAGGGATAGGGGTGACGCATTTGAGCGGTACTGCAAAGAAGTGATAATCCCTGCCGGGATGCATCGCCTAGCGATCCCGCAGGGGCAGAGCCCCGGAGGGATCGTCGGCTTTTAGCCCGGGTGTCGAGGCACGAAGTGCCGATGACCCCGGGAAAGAGGACCTCCGGATAGATATACGACCCCGCCAGGGTGTCGCACTTATCAGGGAGCCTGATCCACGGGTCTTCGGGGCTACGCCCTTTGACCGGTGGCTATGGAGCGGGCACCCGCAAGGGGTGCTTCGTCCCCCACCCTTCACAATGAGTTGAATGACTTATGTAAAGCTCAAATGCGCCGCTCCTGCCCCCCGGACTTACCCCACACAGGGGAGTACGCATGAGAGGTCAGTGGGCCTCGAGCCAATTCTCGCCCACGCCGACATCGGCGACGAGCGGGACAGAGAGCGAGGGGAGCACCTGCTCCATCTTCTCCTTGACCATCGCCACGAGCCGCTCGCGCTCATCGCCCGGCACGGTGAAGCAGAGCTCGTCGTGCACCTGCAGGATCATCTGCGAGCGGAAGCCCTCCTCCCGCAGGCGTCGCGCCACCCGGACCATCGCCACCTTGATGATGTCGGCGGCGGTGCCCTGGATAGGGGCGTTGATCGCCATACGCTCGGCGTTGGCGACGAGGTTGCGATTACGAGAGTTGATATTCTGTATGTACCGCCGGCGTCCGAAGAGGGTATCGACGTAGCCATCCTTATGCGCCTGCTCGATGGTCTTGTCGATGTAGCGCTTCACGCCGGGGAAGGAACTGAAGTAGCCGTCGATCAGCTCCTTCGCCTCGCCTCGCGGGATGCCCAGCCTCGCCGAGAGACCAAAGGCGGAGATACCGTAGATGATGCCGAAGTTGGCAGTCTTCGCCTTCCGCCGCATCTCCCCCGTCACCTCCTCTTCGGGGATGCCGAAGATCTTGGCTGCCGTGGCGGCGTGGATGTCCGCCCCGTGGCGAAACGCCTCTATCAGTGAGGTGTCTCCGCTCAGGTGCGCCATCAGTCGCAGCTCCACCTGGGAGTAGTCGGCGCTGACGAAGAGGTCCCCGGCGGCGGGATCGTTTGCCGTGAAGGCCTTGCGTATCTCCCGCCCCTGCTCGTCCCGCACCGGGATATTCTGTAGGTTGGGGTCGCTCGAGGAGAGCCTGCCGGTCGCTGTCTTCGCCTGATGATAGGTGGTATGGATGCGCCCGGTCACCGGATTGACCATCATCGGCAGCGGGAGGAGGTAGGTATTGACCAGCTTGGAGAGCCCTCGGTAGTCGAGGATCAGCCGCACGGCAGGGTGCCGGTCGGCTACCATCTCCAGGTCCTCCTCCCGTGTGGAGTACTGCCCCGTGCGAGTCTTCTTGGGCTTCTCGCTCAGCCCTAAGCGCCCGAAGAGGAAGTCGCCCACCTCCTTCGGGGAGTTGATATTCACCGGATCCCCCAGGGTGTACCTCTGGAAGTCCTCCTCTATCCGCTCCAGCTCCGTCGACAGGTCTACGATCGCACTCTGGAGCAGATCGACATCGACCCGCACACCCGCCTGCTCCATCTCCAGCAGCACGCCCGCGAGGGGCATCTCGATGTCATAGAAGAGCGACCTCAGGTGCTCCTCGCCCTCGATCCGCGGTCGGAGGTGGTGGTAGAGCTGCAGCGTCAGGTCGGCATCCTCGGCAGCGTAGGGCAGCACCTCCCTCGGATCCACCTGACGCATATTCCTCTGCTTACTGCCCTTGCCGATCAGCTGCTCGATCGGGATCGGGCGGTACCGCAGGAGCGTCTCCGAGAGGTGGTCCAGCCCGTGGCGCGCCTCCGGGTCGAGGAGGTAGTGCGCCAGCATCGTGTCCCACAGTGGCGGAACGGCGTGGAGGTCGTAGCGGGAGAGGAACTTGAGGTCAAACTTTCCATTCTGCGCCACCTTCACCTTCTCCGGGTCGGAGAAAAAGGGAGCCAAGGGTCTCAGCAGCGCCTTCGCCTCCTCCATATCCTCCGGCAGAGGGAGGTACCACGCCTCGTGCGGGCGCACGGCGACCGAGATCCCCACGAGGTGGTCCTGCATCCCGTCCAGCCCGTCCGTCTCGGTGTCGAAGGAGAAGGCCTCAGCCCCCGAGAGAGCCTCGAGGAGCCCCTTCATCTCCTCCTCCCCCGTGATCAGGGTGTAGCTGTGCTCCACGGTAGAGAGGTCGCCGACCGAGTCCTCCACCGGGGGCTCTGCTGCCGCCTCCACGGGGGTGAGGTCAAAGAGGGTTCGCCGAGGTGTGGGCACCGGAGACTCGTCCAGCAGTGCCTTCTTCTTGGAGCGGAAGTCCAGCTCGTCATAGAGGTCCACCAGTCGCTGCAGATCCTGAGCGCCACGCGTCATCTCCTCGAGGGAGACCTCTATCGGCACATCGGTGACGATGGTGACGAGGTGGCGGGACGCCTCCAGCTGCTCCCGATGCTCGAGGAGATTCTCCTTCATCTTCCCCTTCAGCTCATCGATATGGTCGTAGATCCCCTCGATGGAGCCATAGGCCCGCAGGAGATCGGCGGCACGCTTCTTCCCTATCCCCGGCACGCCCGGCACGTTATCCGACGCATCCCCCATCAGCGCCAGGAAGTCCCGCACCTGCGTCTCGTCGGTGAGGTCGTGCTTTGCCGCCACCTCCCCCGGTCCCAGGTCGTCAAAGCCGCCCGCCGACCCCGGCGCAAGCATATGCACCCGCTCCGTCACCAGCTGTCCATAGTCCTTATCCGGCGTCACCATCAGCACCTCCAGCTCCGGGTGCGCCTCCGAGAGGTGCGTCGCCAGCGTCCCGATCACGTCGTCCGCCTCGTACCCGGCCACCTCGTAGCTCTGCACGCCGCGCGCCGTGATGATCTCGCGGATATAGGGGAGCGCAAAGGTGATCGCCTCGGGCTGCTTCGCCCGTTGTGCCTTGTACTCCTCGTACTCCTCGCTGCGGAAGGTTCCTCCCGGCGGATCAAAGACCACCGCGAGGTACTCCCCCTCCGCCGCCTCGAGGATCTTGTCAAAGGTGTTGACAAACCCCAGCACCGCCGAGGTGTCCTCGCCCCGGCGATTGAGCATCGGTCGATTGGCAAAGGGGAAGTAGCCCCGATAGATCATCGCAAAGGCGTCGATGAGGTAGAGTCGCTTGGAGGTCTTCTGAGTCATATGGCTATAGAGTAGATGATGATTAGGTAGGAAAGGTACGAAAAAAATAATCGTCCGAACCGGCCCACAGCCCTCCACCGACGGGGCAGGGTTTTAGGATTCAATTATTTACGTTACCTTTGCGCTGTGCTTGTCCACCGATTTCCCGGAGGGAAAGGGGTGGACGGGCATAGTAACGTATTGTTTAACCCTTTTAGAAACATGATAGCCTAGAGCTATTAATGCATGATTACAAAGTACGACGAGACAAAGCCCAACGCGGACTTTGACTGGGACAAGTACAACCGCGAGTCCGACATCTCTGCTGAGCAGCTGGAGGAGGAGAAGAAGAAGTACGCTGAGACCATCCCCAATATCACCGAGGACGAGATCATCTCCGGTAAGGTGATCTCTATGGACAAGCGTGAGGTCAAGGTAGACGTGGGTCTGCGCGCTCCCGCCGTCATCCCCACAAGCGAGTTCCGCTACAATAAGGATCTCAAGGTCGGTGACGAGGTAGAGGTGTACGTCCGCAAGACGGAGTCCAAGGACGGTCGTCCTCTGCTCTCTCACGAGGACGCTATGCGCGACCGTGCTTGGAAGCGCATCGAGGAGGCCCTCGAGTCCAAGGAGACCATCACCGGATACATCGACAAAAGCATCAAGGGTGGTATGCTGGTCAATATCTTTGGTGTCAATGCCTTCCTCCCCGGCTCACAGATCGACGTCCGTCCGATCCGCGACTTCGAGGAGTTTGTCGGCAAGACGATGGAGTTCCGCGTCATCAAGGTCAATCCCGACTATCACAATGTCGTCGTATCGCACAAGGCTCTCATCGAGGAGGAGCTCGAGTCACAGCGTGCCGAGATCATCTCTCACCTCGAGAAGGGTCAGGTACTCGAGGGTACGGTGAAGAACATCACCTCCTACGGTGCCTTCATCGACCTCGGTGGTGTCGATGGTCTGATACACATCACGGACCTCTCCTGGGGTCGTGTCAATAGCCCCGAGGAGGTGGTCGAGATCGGTCAGAAGATCAATGTCGTCGTCCTCGACTACGATGAGGAGCGCAAGCGTATCGCCCTCGGTCTGAAGCAGCTCACCCCCCACCCCTGGGACGCTCTTGAGGAGAGCCTCCAGGTGGGTGACAAGGTGACCGGCAAGGTCGTTGTCCTCACCGACTACGGTGCCTTCGTAGAGGTAAAGCCCGGGGTAGAGGGTCTCGTCCACGTCAGCGAGATGAGCTGGACGAAGCACGTACACCACCCCTCCGACCTGCTTAAGGTAGGCGAGGAGATCGAGTGCGTCATCCTCTCCATCGACCGCGAGGAGCGCAAGATGAGCCTCGGCATCCGCCAGCTCACCCCCGATCCCTGGGAGAGCATCGAGGAGCGCTACCCCATCGGCAGCAAGCACACCGCTGAGGTGCGCAATTTCACCCACTTCGGTATCTTCGTAACCTTCGAGGACGGGATCGATGGTCTGATCCACATCAGCGACCTCTCCTGGACCAAGAAGATCAAGCACCCGAGCGACTTCACCTCCATCGGCTCCAAGATCGATGTCGTGGTCCTGGATGTGGATAAGGAGAGCCGTCGTCTCTCACTCGGCCACAAGCAGTGCACCCCCGATCCCTGGGGCAGCATCGAGGGCGTCTACTCCATCGGCTCTATCCACAAGGGCAAGGTAGGCGAGATCAGCGCACGCGGTGCGGTGATCGAGTTCCCCGAGGAGATCGAGGGCTTCGCACCCCTGAAGCAGCTCACCAAGGAGGACGGCTCTGAGGCCCAGACGGGCGAGGAGCTCAACTTCAAGGTGCTCGAGTTCAATCGCAACGCCAAGCGCATCATCGTCAGCCACACCCGCACCTACGAGGATGCCGCCAAGGGACTCAACGTCGAGGCTACCCCCTCAGACGTGAAGGTCAATAAGAGCGCCACCACCTCTGCCCCCGCAGAGAAGTCTACCCTCGGAGACCTCGACGCCCTCGCCGAGCTCCGCGAGAAGATGGAGGACGCTGAGACCACCGGCGAGCAGGAGTAATCCCTCCCGGTCACAGCCCCAAGCCCTTGACCTAAGGGCATACCAAACCTGTACGAGGACCGTATCCCACACCGGGATGCGGCCCTCTTTTTTTTGCCTACGCCCGGGCGGGTCGGACGAGTCGGACGCCCAGCCCCAGCCCTTCTCGGTCCTCCCTCCAGCTCTCGCTCTCCAGCCCCCCTCCAGCTCTCGCTTTCCAGCCCTCCTCGGTGCTCCTCCAGCTCTCGCTCTCCAGCCCTCCTCGGTGCTCCCCCCAGCTCACGCTCTCCAGCCCTCCTCGGTGCTTCCCCCAGCTCACGCTCTCCAGCCCTCCAGCATCCGTAGGATGCCCGCTCCATAGGCATCGGTCGAGGCACGAAGTGCCGACGACCGATGTATAGGCAGACGCAATGTGCCACCACCCCGCCAGGGGTCGCCGGGAAGTGGGGCTCAGCTCGGCGACACCCTGGCGGGGTCGTGGTGCTAGGGTGGGGCGCTATACATCGGTCACCGCTTCGCGGATGACCGATGCCTATGGAGCGAGCACCCCGGAGGGGTGCACCACCGATCTGCGCTGCCTGGCCCTTTCCGGCTCGGTAGGTATGGTGGCACTCGATCTGCGCTGTCCGACTTGTCCGACTCGTCCGACTCGTCCGATAAGACAGCGCGATATGTCCGATAAGACAGCGCGACTCGTCCGACCCGTCCGATACCCCGGTCTAGAGGGGGGCCATTTCTTTTACCGGTATTAGTGATTACTAATACCGATATTAGAGATCACTAATATCGGTATTAGATTTGACCGATAGCGACTCTGCGAGCCCCAAGGGGTCGAGGATGTATGTTCCGGCTGATCCACGGGTCATCGGGGCTACGCCCCTCGACCTGTGGCTACGAAGCGGGCACCCACAAGGGGTGCAACCCCGCACCTCCGGGATCGGTTGAGGTGGATGGATTTTCCAAAAGCGAGCAGGTGTCCTCTGCGCTGTCCGACCCGTCCGACTTATCCGACTCGTCCGATAGGGATGTGCTGTCCCTCTTTCCCCTTATTTATTATTTTTATTATCTACCTCACCGATCGCCTTTATTCCTCAATAGCTGCGTGTTTTTCGCTTTTTGTCGCTTTTTTGTCGCAGATCTCACTTCTGATGCGCCTTTATCCGGCTTGGTGTTATTCTTTTGGTCGGCATTTTGTATTAAATGCCAACAAGGATATTATTCCGAATTGTCAGAAATATTAATTTTAACATTTAGTAGAAACACACTCTACAAGCGGGATAGCCGTCTCTTGTCATATTTGATTTTCTTGTAAGGCTTGAAAATGTGTGTCAAGTTATAAATAAAGCTTTACCTTTGTCACATGTAAGAGTTCCACTTGATATGGGATCGATTTGTATACAAGGTTGAGTACTTCTCACAGAGGTGAGGCAGAGTGCCACTTTAGTAGCAGATAAGGTATCTCATATCAAGTAATCATAGTCCGTATAGACTCGGCTCGCATGCAATGGCATGCATATTATTATGAAGCAAATGAGAAGAATCGTCTTGACGCTGGCGCTGCTGCTCACAGCTGCACTAGGCGCGCAGGCACAGAAAGTGGCCCTGAAGACCAACGCCCTCCACTGGGCGGTGATGGGCTCCCCCAATGCATCCCTCGAGTTTGCCATGGGCCCCAAGGTGACTCTTGACCTCTACGGAGGGGGCAACCTCTGGAAGTTTGAGAAGCCCCTCGAGGTGCGTC
>NZ_UQJH01000012.1 GCF_900541275.1 uncultured Porphyromonas sp. | reverse complement strand
CTTTCTTGCTGTTCATTTCTGCTCCTCTATGTGTGTACTTTTCTAGGACACCACATCGGTATTAGATATGCCCCATAAGTAGACGGCAAAATCGGGCATCCTCTCAAGCCTAATCGGGAGCTCGGTCGGAGTGCCACAGCCCGTCGGGACGGCAGCTTCACTATCCCTTTGCGTGAGATAGCTTCCTTGAGAGCCAAAGTCGCAGCAAAACAGAAAGAAAATCGCTTTGAAATATATAGATTACACTTTGTAAGTAGAAAAAGTGTATATTTGCCATGTGAACAGAACTCAAATATCAATATAACTATGGGGCAAAGTCGTAAAGATAAGTACGTAAGCAAGGCCATTGACATACTCAAGCAAGAGGGCTTCCTCCTCTCTCTGGATGAGATGGCAGCAAGGATGGGCGTCACGAAGAAGACGCTCTACAACAACTTCTCCTCCAAGGAGGAGCTACTCAAGGAGTGCGTCCATGCCATCTCCGGTGACTTCCAGAGCGCCATTTCGCTGCTTGACGATGGGGAGAGGTCTGCCATAGAGAGCTTGGTCCTGTGCTTTAAGCAGCTGGATCGGCTCTTTGAGACGCTCAATCCCGTCTTCTTCTCTGACCTGATGCGCAACAACCCACATCAGGCGATGCTGGAGCATGCGATCGGATCCAATTTCTTTGGTGGCAAGATGCAGGCTAATCTACGACGAGGGGTGGAGACCGGACTTTACAGAGCTGATCTGGACATCCCCTTTATGTGCGAGTATCTCTCGTACTCTGTCTTTGGCTTCTACATCAATGCCGTGGTGCGTAATAAGCTACTCCCCGCAGGGAGCTACTTTGCCACCATACTGGGGTACCACCTGCGCGCCATCGTCTCCGAGGAGGGAAATCAACTCTTATACACCACGTACCATGATATCATCCAATAATCGCTTGGTGATGCTCGTCCTCGGCCTGCTCCTGCTCTCGGTCACAGGGCACGCTCAGGAGAGCTACACGCTACAGCAGTGCCTCGGCTATGCCGTGGAGCACAATAGCAATGTCAAGAAGTCCGCCCTTGACCGTGAGAAGGCTGAGCGAGCCCGTCAAGAGGTGCTCGGAGCTCTCCTGCCACAGATCAGCGGGTCCGCAGGGCTTAATGACAACCTGAAGAAGGCAAAGTTTATCATGCCCAACTTCATGAATAACTTCCTCCCCGAGAAGATGCGCGACCCCAATGCGTCAGAGTACATGACCATCGAGATGGGGACAAAGTATAGTGCCAATGCGGGCTTGGCGCTTAATCAGCAGCTACTCAATATGTCGCTCTTCAATACCCTCGACATTGCCAAGGTCTCCAAGCAGATGGCAGAGCTGGGCGCCCTCTCGACAGAGGAGGATGTGATCGCTCAGACCGCTACCCTCTACTATGGGGTCCAGGTCACTCAGTACGCTGCGTCACAGATGCTTCGGAGTGTGGAACTGGTGGAGCAGATGCTCCGCATGATGGAGGTCAACTACGCCTCCGGCTTGGTCAAGAAGGTGGATGTGGATCGGCTGAGGGTCAATCTCACCAACCTCAAGACCCAGCAGTCAGCGATAGAGAGCGGGCTCGAGGTGCAGAAAAACCTGCTCAAGCTCCAGATGGGCTTTGAGGTGACAGAGCCTATGACCGTGCCGCCCCTCGACCTCGGCCTCATGGCTCAGCAGGAGATTGCCACGGTAGGCTCCCCCACCTTTGACCCCATCAGGCATATAGCTTATATGCAGCTGCAGCAGAGGGAGAGGATGGCCGAGCTGCAGGAGCGGGCGAAGAAGTATGAGTACCTCCCGACGCTCTCCCTGGCACTCAACCTGCAGTACAATCACATGCGCGATCAGCTCTTCGGCGGGGCAACCAACTACGGCTACCCGACCGCCATGGTCGGGGTGAGTCTCCGGATGCCGATCTTCAGTGGCGGCTCTCGCCTCGCCAAGGTGCGCGAGAGTCACCTCGACCTGCTCAAGGCGCAGGAGGATCTGCACGCACTCGACCAGTCGCTTAGGATGGCTAACCTCAATGCCTCCCTTAAGCTCAGAGACACTCAGCGGACCATCTCCCTACAGAGGGATAACCAAACTCTCGCTGAGCAGGTCCTTGACTTGGCGCAGAAGAATTATAACCTCGGCGTCGCCTCTCTCTCTGATGTCCTCAATGCGAGCCAGTCTCTCGTGCAGGCACAGATGTCCTACGCCAGCGCCCTTGGGGATTATATGAAGGCCTTCATCGACCTCAAGAAGAGCCGGGGTGAGATACGAGACCTTATGGAATAATAGTCACACTTCATCATAATCACATTGTCATGAAACGAAAAATCTATCTCCCATTAGCCATCGTGCTGGCCATTGGTCTCATCGTAGTGACTTTGGTCCTCAATAAGAGGGCTACCGCTGCCAAGACAGAGGGCCTTATGGAGGGTCAGTCGGCAGTGGCTGTCCGCACCGAGACGGTAAGTGAGAGCGACTATAGCGCATCCTTTGTCTCCAATGGACTCGTGGCAGGAGCACACGATCTATCTGTCGTCGCCGGCACCGGTGGGCGAGTCGTGTCGGTCTATGCCGACGAGGGCGATCGTGTCGCTAAGGGGAAGCTCCTTGTACAGCTCGATGTGGAGACGCTGAGAGCCGATGCCGAGTCCGCTCGTGTCGCTTATGAGGCGGCGAAGCGAGACTATGAGCGATATAGTCAGGCACACAGCCAGGGCGGTGTCACCGACCAGCAACTCAGTGCGATGAATACCCAGATGGTAGCGGCTGAGGGTCGCTATGTCGCCAGCCGTCGCCGGCTGGCCGATGCCTCCCTGCAGGCGCCCATCTCAGGCGAGATCTATAAGCGGTATGTGGAGGTCGGCAGCTATGTCAATCCCGGTGCCAAGCTCTTTGATATCGTCGATGACTCGCAGCTCAAGGCTACCTGCTTCGTGACCGAGCGTCAGCGGCTGCAGCTCTCGGAGGGACAGACCGTCTCTGTGGCAAGCGAAGTCTATCCGGACCGGACCCTCTCCGGTCGTATCTCCATGGTGGGAAATAAGGCAAATCATGCCCTCGCTTTCCCCGTGGAGGTGGCGCTGGACAAGGAGGGTATGGAAGGACTGCGACCCGGTATGTATGTCTCGGTGTCCTTTGGCAGCAGTGAGGAGACGCACGGGATCCTGATCCCTCGCCGAGCCATCATCGGCAGTGTCAAGGATGCTCACGTATACGTCGTCGAGGAGGGGATTGCGAGAGAGCAGACCATTACGGTCGGTGGTCTCATCGGTGACCGGATCGAGGTCCTCAGTGGACTAGAGAGTGGTGACTGCATCATCGTCTCCGGTCTGATCAATGTGTCGGATGGTCTGCCCGTCAAGGCGGTTAATGACTGACAAGCAGAGTAAAGTATGAAAATCGTAAAGACATCTATTGAGCGCCCGATATTTGTCACGGTCCTCTTTATCCTGCTGACCGTGCTGGGCTTCCTGAGCTTTAGGAGCTTGAGCGCAGAGCTGATGCCGAAGTTTACGCCGCCGCTGCTCAACGTACAGATCATCTATCCCGGTGCCTCACCGACAGAGGTGGAGAACTCTCTGACGAAGAAAGCGGAGGAGGTCCTCTCGAGTATGGAGAGCATCGACCAGATGCAGTCCTACTCCTTTGAGGGTATGTCGATGATTATGGTCTCCTTTGACTTTGGGACCGATATCGACAAGGCGATGACCGATGCGCAAAATCGGCTCTCAGCCAGGCGTGCGGAGCTGCCTCGGGATATTATCTCTCCGATGATCTCTAAGGTATCGGTCGATGAGAAGCCTATCCTGATCCTATCTGCTACAGCGGACATCGGGTCGACCGACCTTTTTGACCTCATCGACAAGCGGGTCGTCCCCGAGCTGTCGCACATCAAGGGCATCGCTAATGTGGGGCTGGTCGGCGGCGTGGAGCGTGAGATCCAGATCAATCTCGACAAGGCCAAGATGCAGGACCTCGGCATCACGCCGGTCATGGTACAGGGTGCCATACGTGCCTCCAACCTCGACTTCCCCACCGGCTATCTCATGAGCGATGAGTCGCAGATGGCGGTTCGCCTCTCCGGTAAGATCACCTCCATCAACCAGCTCCGCAGGCTGATCCTCCGCAACGTCAATGGCACAGCCATCCGTCTCGAGGATGTCGCTGAGGTGGTCGATGGGGTCAAGGACCCGGTCAAGATGGGGCGTGTCAATGGTCAGGAGGCGATCCTCCTCAATATCCTCAAGCAGTCAGACGCCAACGCCCTCGACGTGAGCAAGGCGGTGGCGGGGCAGATCTGGACGCTCGAGGAGCGCTACGCCGCTGATGGCCTTAGGATAGAGGTGGCGCAAGATACCACCACCTTTATCCGCAATGCGATCAGCTCTGTGCTCACGGATCTCTTGCTCGCCATCCTCTTGGTGTCGCTGGTGATCCTGCTTTTCCTCCACAATGTCCGCAACGCCCTGATCGTGATGGTCGTGGTGCCAGTGTCCCTGATCGCCACCTTCATCGGGATGAGGCTCTTTGGCTTCACGCTCAATATGATGTCCCTCCTGGCACTCTCGCTGGTGATCGGCGTCTTGGTGGACGATGCGATCGTGGTCATCGAGAACGTCTATCGCCACATGGAGATGGGGAAAAACCGAGTCCGCGCCACCTGGGATGCCATGAATGAGATCGGCATCACCGTCATCTCGGTCACCATGGTCTTGGTGGTCGTCTTCCTGCCGATCATCTTCACCAATTCACTCGTCTCGGACATCCTCCGGCAGTTCTGTGCCGTGATTGTGATAGCGATCCTCTTCAGCCTCCTTGCCGCCCTGACTCTCGTGCCGCTGCTCACCTCCCGGCTGGGGAATGTGCAGTCCCTCAGGAGGGATAGCTTCATCGGTCGGATGCTCAGCGGCTTTGAGGAGGGCATCAGTCGCTTTGCAGAGCTTATCTCCACGGTGACCCGCTGGGGAATGAGTCACCGCTGGACGCTGGCACTCATTGTCGTTGTACTGATGGCCGGTGTGATGGCACTTTTCCCACTTGGTTTTATCAACTTTGAGTTTCAGCCCTACATGGATCGGCACGAGTGCATCATCCAGCTGGAGATGCCCAAGGACATATCTTTGGAGGAGTCCAATAAGCTGGTGCGCAAGGCTGAGGGCTGGCTCATGCATCGACCTGAGGTGGAGAAGGTGGTGACTATGGTCGGCCTGACCAGTGATAACGGTCAGAGCAGCAAGGGGACACCCTATCTCGCTGAGATGAATGTTAAGCTCAAGAAGGTCCCCGGTGGCACCGAGACCTATGTGGCTAAGATCCGGAAGCCTCTCTCGGACTATCTCGTGGATGCACGTGTGAGGGTCTGCAATGTCAGTATGACCGGTACCGTCTCCAAGGCATCCGTGGAGTATGTGATCTCCGGTACCGACAAGGACTCGGTGGCTCTCTATGCCGATAAGGCGCTCTCAGCGCTGAGTACGATCCCGGGCGTGATACAGCCGTGGCTCTCCGTCGAGAATGCCACGCCGGAGGTCACAGTGCGAGTCGACCGAGACAAGATGTCCAATCTTGGGCTCACCCTGGACAATGTAGGTATGATGATGCAGACGAGCTTCCAGGGTAATGATCAGCCAAGGTATACGGAGGGGGACTATGAGTACGCGATAAACATCCGTGCCGATAAGGTCTCTCGCCGATCCATCGAGGATGTCGCCGGACTTATGGTCGTCAATGGCCAGGGCGATCTCATCCGGCTCTCGCAATTCGCCGACATCAGCCTCGGTATCGGTCCCAGCCGACTGGAGAGGTACAATCGCAACAGCTCCGTCACGCTGCGCGCTCAGGCCTACGGTGTGCCTGCCGGCGCAATTGCCAAGGAATTCATGTCCCGGCTTGATGGTGAGGACTTGCCCGGTGGGGTGCAGATACAGACCACCGGTGATATGAAGAAAATGTCCGACTCGATGAGCGTCCTCATGACGGCGATCCTGCTCTCGCTCCTCTTCATCTATCTCGCGCTGACGCTGCTCTACAACAACTGGACCGACCCGCTCGTCGTGATGATCGCCATCCCGCTCTCGATCGTCGGTGCCCTGCTCGCCCTCGCCCTGACCAATACTGCCATGAGCATCTACGCCATGCTCGGTATGGTGATGCTGGTAGGTCTGGTCGCCAAGAATGCGATCCTGCTGGTCGACTTCGCCAACGAAGCACGCGCCGAGGGACAGCCGGTGGACGAGGCACTGATACAGGCGGTCAAGCTCCGTACGCGTCCGATCCTGATGACCGCCCTCTCGACCATCATCGGTATGCTCCCCGTGGCTCTCTCGCACGGCTCAGGCGCTGAGCTCCGTACCGGTATGGCGTGGGTGATCATCGGTGGTATGGCTCTCTCTACCCTGCTGACGCTGATCGTCGTGCCGGCACTCTACAAGGCTTTCCACGCCCGACAGAGGTCCGGCACAAAGCAGAAGGTGGACATCGAGGCCCTGCTGACGGAGTAAAAGGCAAAGCATATAAACAAGTAGTGGGCGGTGCAGAGATGTTTCTGCACCGCCCACTATTAGGATACCTCCTATTCAGGGGAGGCTATCAGAGGCCGAGCTTAGCGCGAAGGGCCTTGGGGAGAGCGTCCTTGTGGATGGCGATATTCATCGTCTTGCCGGCTACAAAGGCAGGGGTAACGTACCAGATGCCCTTGTACTTGCCACTCTCGCCCCAGGAGTTCTTGACCATATAGAATTTCTTACCATTCTGATCCTTGGCGATACCGTAGATCAGCATGCCGTGGTCATCGGTCAGCTCGAGGGTGTCAAAGCCCTGCTGGCGATACTCGGGGGTCACCTCGATCTCCTTGATACCGGGCTTGGAGATGCGCTCCATCACCATGCGGTGACGCTGGTTGTCAGAGGCACCTACCCAGCGCTCCTGATCGGAGCCTGCATTCTCCGGCAGGTCCAGGTCGGCGAGGATGCCGAGACCATCGCGGGTAAATCCGGGCTCGCTCACGTCCGTGCCCCAGGCGATGGTGAATCCGTTATTGATCGCATTGTCGATCGTCTCCATCAGCTCGTCGAGGGTGACGTTGTAGCTGGCGCTGTGACGCCAGTTGTCGGGGATCGGGATGATATAGGGCTCGTAGAGCGGCTGGCTCATGTAAGAGGTGAGGGATACATAGTTATTCGCATCGATCTTCATGGCCTTGCGGAGGCTCTCCGGGGTATAGGTCTTACCATCTACAGTGAAGGTCTTGGGTGCCACGCCGAGGTAGGAATCGATGATGCCGTCGAAGGCCTTCGTCCAGACGGGAGAGAGGCTGTTGCGACGATCCATCTGGTTGACCAGTCCGTCGAGGAAGCCCTTGGTGATGGCGTAGAGCTCCTGGTGGTTGTGGCGCTTGGTACCGTAGTTGAGTCCCTGCATCTCAGACATCGGGATGATGCCGTAGTGCTGCACGGCGTAGATGACGTCGTAGAAGCTTCCGCCCTCGGCAAAGTTCTGGTTGCCGTGGTAGCGCACATAGTCACGCGCCTTATCCTTATAGGACATAGAGGCGGTGTACATAGGTGCGGTGACCAGCTTGGGACCACCCTGACGGATGGACTCAGCCTCGAGGAAGGAGTGGGTGCTGAAGGACCAGCAAGTACCGGTGGATGCCTGATCCTGTACCGGGGTGATCTCGCATGCCTTCACGGTCGTGAAGACATACTCGTCAGACTTCTGATCAGAGGTCTGTGCTGCAGCCGTGAGGGTAAAGGTTCCTGCGACGGCAAGACTCATCAGTAGATAAGAAAGAGTTCTTTTCATGCTGTGATAAAATTAGTGGTTTGAAAAACTAAAATGTGGTTGAATGATATACTTAGCTGTAGGGCTTCAGGTCGAGATCCTCTGCCAGTCGCTCGACCCACTTATTCTTCTTGACGAAGTAGTCATACTTCTCGGCCGGTGTCGTGGGTCCCAGCTCCCTCGGGTCGTTGACCACGGGGAAGGAGATCGTCAGGAAGTCATTGCTGAGACTGTCTCTGAGGTACTGGAGCAGCTGATCCGAGACCTTCTCCATCTCCGCTTTCTCCGTCTCGCTGAAGACCTTCATCTCCAGTGAGTAGGGGGGCGTGAAGACCGGTGGATGATCCTTCATCGCCCCGGCAATCAGACGATCCACGTGGGGCTGATGTCGATAAGTCGTCCACGCTGCCTTGAGTTGCTCCTCGGTAAAGGGATTATTCCTCTTAGGCTGATTGGGCAATGGGGACGCAGTAGGCTGTCCCTGATCAGCGGTGCGCCGTCCCGTGGAGAGCGAGAAGCCATAGCGGCTCTGTGCACTCTGCTGAGAAGCGTTCCCGCTCGGCTGGTGATAAGGTGGTACCTGCGGTGACTGCTGTTGCTGCTGCGGAGTACCCCATTGCGGTTGCCCCGCGCTCTGCTGAGGTGCGCTCTGCTGAGGCGCTGCCTGCTGAGGTGCGCTCTGCTGCGGTGCGCTCTGCTGCGGTGCGCTCTGTTGAGGCGCTGCCTGCTGCGGTGCGACCTGCTGGGACTGTGGGGCATTCGGCTGGCTCTGTACCGGTGTGGGAGTGGCTTGAGCCTGCTTCGGTGGGGTGGTGGTCTCCGCTACCTCAGCGGGAGACTTTAGCTCGCTTGTCGGTGAGAGCTCGCACATATGGAGGAGAGCCACCTCGAGGGCAAGCCTTCGCTCGCTACTGCTCTTATACTTGGAGCCAAAGGCGGTAGAGATCTTCAGGTAATTCCAGATCAGTCCCGGCTTCAGGGCAGTGCTCACCTTGCTTAGGCGTTCCTTGATCGACTCCGGAGCCTCCACGAGGGCGATGGTATCCTTGGTCCGAGCCACGAGGAGATTGCGGAGGAAATTGGAGAACCCCCTCATCACCACGTCTGTGTCGTAGCCACGGCGGAGGAAGTTGTCCACCAGCTGGAGCACCTTATTATGATTGCCACGGGTGATGTAGTCGAGGAGTGAGAAATAGCCGTCCTCATCGAGGAGGCTTAGGTTTTTCCGCACCCCCTCGACCGTGACTGAGCCGTTGCCAAAGCCGGTGATCTGGTCAAACATACTCAGCGCATCGCGCATCCCGCCGTCGGCGCTGAGTGCGATCAGCTGGAGTGCCTCCTTATCCGCCTTGATCCCCTTATCCTTAGCCACATACTCCAGGTGTCGGGCAATATCATCGGAGGTGATCCGACGGAAGTCGTAGACCTGACAGCGTGAGATGATGGTCGGGAGGACCTTCTGCTTCTCCGTGGTGGCGAGGATAAAGATGGCATGCGCCGGCGGTTCCTCGAGCGTCTTCAAGAAAGCATTGAAGGCACTGGAGGAGAGCATATGCACCTCATCGATGATGTATACCCGGTACTTCCCTGTCGTAGGGGCGATGTAGACCTGATCGATGAGGTTACGGATGTCGTCGACGGAATTATTGGAGGCCGCATCGAGCTCAAAGATATTGTACGACCGCTGCTCATTGGCAGCGATGCACTCGCTGCACTCATTACACGCCTCACCCTCCGGCGTGCGATGCTCGCAGTTGATGGTCTTGGCAAAGATGCGGGCGCATGAGGTCTTGCCCACTCCTCGTGGACCGCAGAAGAGGTAGGCGTGGCTGAGCTTATCCTCCTTGATCGCATTGAGGAGCGTGGTGGTCAGTGCCTCCTGCCCCACCACGTCTCTGAAGGTGGAGGGGCGATACTTCAGTGCCGATACGACAAAGTCACTCATCGTCGATTACAGAGATGAGGCGTCAAAGTTGATCGGCAGTAGGTCTCGGCAGTCCTCGACCACAAGTGCCGACTCGGGCCCTGCGAGGATCACGGGGAAAGGGTGGTGATGGCGGTCAGCCATCTCCAGCATCACCTGGCGGCAGCCTCCGCATGGGGCGCAGGTCTTGATGATCGTGCCATCCTCCTTTGCACCCACGATCACGAGCGAAGTGACGGGGTCATCGGGATAGAGGGCACCCGACTGGAAGAGGGCGGTCCGCTCGGCGCATAGTCCGAGGGGGTAGGAGGCGTTCTCCTGATTGGTCCCAAGGACAATCCGTCCGCTCTCCAGACGGAGGGCGGCAGCGACGTGGAAGTGGGAGTAGGGGGCATAAGCTCCGGAGACAATCTCCTTCGCCTTAGCCACAAGCTCCTGATCCTCCGGTGAGAGCCGGTCGATCGGTAACTCCCTGACAGGTATCTCTATATCTCTACGCTCTGACATAAATTCGCTTTGCTTAGTACTCGTAGCGATAAAGATACGAAAATTCTCCCGATTTTTTGCCCTTTTTACTCTTCCTTTACGACCTTTATAGAGGATAAAAGAGCGGCAGGAGCCAGACCATCGCTGCTATGACGATGATCTGGAGTGGAAGTCCCACCCTCACATAGTCCATAAAGCTATACCGCCCGACACTCATGACCATAGCGTTGGGCGTCGTGGATATGGGGCTCATAAAGCACATACTTGCCGATACGGTGACACCGATCATGAAGGGTAGGGGATCCACTCCCAGCCCTGTCGCAGCCTGGAGAGCAATGGGGGCAAAGAGGACCGTCGTGGCGGTGTTACTGATGAACATCGATAGTACCTGCGTACCCAGCATGATCCCGCCGAGGACAGCGTAGGGTCCGTAGGCACCAAGTCCGCTGACAATACCGCCCGAGATCACCGTGGAGAGGCCGGTGTTGTCCATCGCAGTGGCGAGCGACATCATACAGGCGAAGAGGATCACACTCTCCCAGCTGATGGTGCTGACAGCATCCTTGGCGCTGCGGAAGCATCGGGTAAGGATCAGTAGCGCATCGGCAAGGAGGACTGCAATCACCGGTGGAAGCCACTCGAAGATCATAGCCAGGATCATCAGCAGGATGATCACCGCTGCCAGCGGTCCGCGCTCGCTGATGATTGCCTTGGAGGCCTCCGCGGAGGGCTCGCCCAGCACGATCAGGTCCGGCTCCTGGCTCCCAAGTCGCTCGATGTCCTCCCATGTGCCCTGCACCAGCATCATATCTCCCTCGTGGATCCGTACTCGGGAGAGTCTCTGCGTGATGTAGGAGTTGTGTCGCTGCAGTCCGACGACGCTTATGCCATAGTTTTGTCGGAGCTTTGTCTCGCTGATCTGCATGCCGATGAGTCGGGAGCTGTGCTTTACCACCACCTCGGCGAGCCCATACTCGCTGAAGGAGAGCTGTCCCGAGAAGGGTCTCTCCTCATCGAGGAAGGTGAGGCCTGTCTCCTCTGCCAGCCGCCGGACATCCTCGTATGCCCCGCTTACGTGGAGTACAAAGCCTCTCTCGAGGGTGGTCTCCGCTGTAGGTACCGTGGCGCGGGCACCTATGTGGACCCCCTTCACTCCGATCACGCTGCAGTGGAAGCGGCCCGTCAGGTCTGCTTCCGAGAGGGACTTTCCTCTCAGGTTACTGCCCTCCTCGATCCTCAGTCGATAGAGATCCTCCAGGAGGTTGTACTGATTACTGAGCTGCTCCGGGCTCTTACGCAGCCGTCGTCCGGTCGCATGACCATCGCTTCTCCTGCTCAGCACCTTGGAGAGCGGCCAGAGGAGAGCCCCGCAGAGCAGGAGGATGATCAGCCCGACTGGCAGGGTGGTGAAGAATTGTAGTCCCTCTCTCCCCGACTCGATCAGGGCATTGTGGACGATCAGTGTAGGCGGCGTGCCGATCAGCGTCATCATCCCCGAGATACTGCAGGCAAAGGCCATCGGCATCAGTAACCGGCGTGCATCCACGCCCGATTGCGAGGCTATCGTCACCACGATCGGCATAAGTATGGCGACGGTGCCGGTGTTGCTGACGAAGAGTCCCACGATGATCGTCACGAGGATGACGAGGTAGAAGAGCCTTAGCTCACTCTCCCCGGCAAGGGAGAGTACCTTATTGCTGATCAGTCGGGCGAGACCGGTCTGGGTGATGGCGCCCCCGACGATGAAGAGCCCGGCGATCATGATGACGACCGAATTGGAGAATCCTGCCAAACCCTCCTCCGGCGTGATCACTCCTGTCAGCACGAGCGCCACCATCGAGCAGAGCGCGATCACGTCCGACCGGATCCGCCCCCACATCAGTAGTACTGCCGTAAGTAATAGGATGATAAGAACTTGTACCATCGAAAATCAATTGTTGTGCGGTGGTGATTATTCTCTGTCGGTTTTCTACAAAGATACTTAAAAAGACCTTGTCTCCTGACTTGTTACCCCGATCATATTAGGATGGAGATGACGCATTTGAGCCTTACTGAAGCCATTCAAATGCTCCATCTCTGCCAATAAATTTAATCCCAAGAAAAACCATCATTGCCTAAGATGGTGCTTGCCGAACATAATATGGCCGGCTCGCAGTTTGATCTGCCGGGAGGGGGGTAGAGTTGATCCGAGAAGGAACGAACCAATACAGTAGCTTATAGAATGAAAGAGACCGGGGCTCACTTCGGCAGCACTATCGCAAAGGATCTCCTCCGGGACAAATGCCGATATTAGCTCCCTTATCTCTGTTGCTTACATAGGCCCTAACGGACTTTGCTGTGGAGCTCATAAGGGGAGTGGTGCCCAATGCCCGATGGATAGGCAGTCTATCTAATACCGATATTAGTGAAGTCTAATATCGGTATTAGGCTTCACTAATATCGGTATTAGAGATTTCCCTGAGGAGTGGGCTGTTTGGGTACGGGTGTTTCACTCTCCGGGTAGGCTTGATGGTGCGACGCCATTGCGGGTGCTTCGTTTCCCACTCTTCACAGTGAGTTGAGTGGCTTATGTGCCACTCATATGCGTCACCCCTGCCCCGATCACAGGACCGATCTGGGGGCCTGCCCGTCAGTAGACGCGACTGCATTTTTCATAATATGCTTATTATGCTTAACTTTGCGCACGCAAAAATTGAAGATTGAGATAACGTAATGGAAGCAGCATGGGAGGCGATATGGTCCTCCGGTACACCGATACAGACCATCCTACTACTCTGTGTGGTCTGTGCTATGGGCGTCTACTTAGGCAAGGCTAAGATCAAGGGCTTTACACTGGGCGTGACTTGGGTCTTCTTCGTAGGGATCCTTTTTGCGCACTTCGGTGCGCGGGTCAATGGGGATATGCTTCGGGTGATCCAGGACTTTGGGCTCATCCTCTTTATATATGCCCTCGGAGTGCAGGTGGGGCCGGGCTTTGTCTCGTCATTTCGTCAGCACGGGGTTTGGCTCAACCTCTGGGGCTTAGTGCTGATCGCCGGTGGCTTTGCGATGCTCTTTATCCTCCTCGAGACTACGGGGCTGGACCTATCCGGGCTCATCGGTACGCTCTCCGGTGCAGTCACCAATACGCCTGCCATGGCGGCCGCACAGCAGGCGGCGACGACGGCGCTCTCTGATCCGGCGGAGATCCTTCGGTCGACCAATGATATGGCGATCGCTACCGCCATCACCTATCCGATGGGCGTGGTGGGGGTGATCCTCGTCCTCGCACTCCTCAAGCGCCTTTTCCCCCACAAGACCGATCAGCACAGCACGCTGGTGGACAGCGAGTCACAGCATACGGCACGAGAGTATGTGGTCTCCAATCCCGCCCTCGATGGTCAGAGGATGAGTAGCTTGCAGGATATTCTGGGCGGGCACTTCATCGTGTCACGGCTCTTCCGTGACGGGGAGTATATCACACCGACCAAGGACACGCTCCTCCATACCGGAGACCACCTCCGGGTGGCTAGTGAGCGGGGTGATGTGGAGCGACTGACCTACCTCTTCGGTGCCGTGGAGGATCGAGAGGATGAGCTGAAGTGGGACAACGACCGCGATCCGCTGGTGATGCAGCGCCTCTTGGTGACGAAAGAGTCCTGCAATGGCGTGAAGCTGAGTCAGCTGAGGATCCGTAGTCGCTTTGATGTCAATATCACCCGAGTGACACGCAATGGCATGGAGCTGGTCGCGCGACCCAATCTTCGGCTCCAAATGGGTGATCGCCTGAGTGCCGTAGGTCGGGAGAAGGACATCAAGGAGCTGGCCAACGTCGTGGGTAACGAACTGAAGCCGCTGGATACGCCCTACGTGGTGTCAATCTTCCTCGGCATAGCGTTGGGCTGCCTGCTGGGTATGATCCCGGTCTATCTGCCGGGACTTGCCGCACCGCTGCGGCTGGGGCTGGCGGGCGGTCCGATCATCGTCGGTATCCTGATGGGGGCTTATGGTCCGCGCTTCAAGATGAATATCTACATTACCACAAGTGCCAATCTGATGCTGCGTAACTTAGGTCTAGCGCTCTTCTTGGGCGGTCTGGGTCTCAGCAGCGGGCAGCACTTCTGGGAGATGCTGGTGAATGGTCCCGGTCTGGAGTGGTTTGCCTGGGGTACTGTGATCACTGTCGTCCCGACGCTGATCGTAGGGCTGGTGGTGCTTAAGTGGACCAATATGTCTTACAATGTCGCCTCAGGGATGCTCACCGGTGCGATGGCCAATCCCATGGCACTCAGTCTCGTCAGCGATGGCGATGACGATGATGATCCGACGATCAGCTATGCCACCGTCTACCCGATGGCGATGTTTGCGAGGGTGATCCTGAGTCAGCTGGTGGTGGGACTCTTCCCCGGACTCTTGTGATTTAGTGCCTGAGTAGGCTTGGAGATTTCAGAAAATCATCCTACCTTTGCAGAGCAAAAGGGGACGGGAGGAAATGCTTGAATAGCTCAGTTGGTTAGAGCATCTGACTGTTAATCAGAGGGTCCTTGGTTCAAGTCCAAGTTCAAGCGCAGGTTGAGTAAGCGGCTGAGAGATCACTCTCAGCCGCTTACTTCGTTTGTTGGCAACTGCCACCTCGAGACCTACAGAAGTACCTACGGGCGGCCGAGAGCTCTTTTCTCGACCGCCCGTAGGTGTCTTATGTAGGCGGTATGCTTACTTCCTCAGTCGCACATTGAGCTCGTCCTGAGCCATATCCCTGAGCTTGCTCAGCTGCTCATCGTCCGGCTCCCGCTCCAGCCCCTCCTGTGCCGTGTCGAGGGCGTGGGCGTAGTCACCGAGACGGAAGTAGCTCTGGGCCGCCTTACGGAGGTAGAAGAGGTACTTCGCGATGTCCCTCTTCTTCGCGCAGAAGTTGATCACCTCCTCCACGACGTCGATGTGAGCGGAGTACTCGCCGAGTGCAAAGTAGGCGTTCTCCAGGACGAAGAGCGTATTGATGTTATTGGGCAGCTCGCTACGCTTCTCGTTGATGAAGTCGAGTGCTGAGTGCCTCGTGGTCTCCTTGACCTCCAGATCCTCTGTCGCGGTGTACATACGCACATAGGTGGTTATCGCCTGCTTGATCGCCTGCTCTACGCGCTTCCCCTCCTCGATCGAGGCTAAGAAGCCCTTGAGTGCTCCCTCAAAGTCTTTCTCGTTCATGAGGCGGATCCCCTCGTTGTAGGCATCGTCCCCATCCTCGGGGTCACGATCCTTGTCCAGCACTTTCTCGAGAGCCTCGAGTACCTCCTTGGCACTTTGGTTCTTGGGGTACTTATCCGTGATCAGGCGCAGGAGGTTGCGCGACCGAAAGAGGTCCCCCTGCGTGGTCCGCTCCATCACGGTATCCAGTAGCTTGTCCACCGTCTGGGGACGGACGATAGCCTTCGCCGTCAGCCCCTTGTGGTTGGAGGCGGGGAGGAATACCACCTCAATATTCTCTCCGGAGAAGTCTCTGAGAGAGCTGTCGATAATATCTGATCGATTAAAGTAATAGCGTCGTCCGTCTGAGATGTCGATGAAGCCAAATTGGTAGGATGGTCGGAGCTGCACGATCTTGCCGATGGGGGAGATCACCACTTGGTCCTCTTTCCTGCTGGCACTCTTTGCCTGGACATAGGCTTCGCGGACGCCCTTGACCGCCTCCTCATTTCTCTTTTTTGTCTCACCCTTCTTGCTCCAGTCGTTGAGCAGAGACGGATCCCGCTCTGTCAGCACTGAGAGAGGGACGCGATCGCCCGGCTTGTATTTGGTAAAAGGCTTGGCCGGCTCTGTCTCCTCGGGTGAGGTCTCAGTGGGCGACTTCTCCTGCTCCTCTTCTTTTTCGGGTGCGGCATCGTCCCGGGCATCGTCGGGGCGGGTCTGCTCGCTGATGGAGGAGAATGTACGTATGCTAGACTCGCTGATGCCCTTGACTTGATTGTTGCTAAGTCTCAGGACGATGTAGTCGGGGCCGATGAATTCGATCTGACCCTGTACCGTCTCAGTGTCCGTGGTGATCTCGATGGGATCACCGACTGTGAAATTGGACTTTAAAAATTCGATCATAATAAACTCAGGTAACCTCAGAGGAAATCTAAGCACAATAGGTGCCACCACTCTAAGTATTACAAATGTAATAAAATCATCGCATAAGTTCCTTTCGGAATAGGCAAAAGAGGGGTGGAGGGGGCCTTTTTCGACTTAATCGCATCAGGGAGAGTGAGCTTGATGGCGTTCGTTGCAATTTGTGTAACTTTGCACGCACATTTTAGGACGAAAAAGATGGAAGAAAATAAGATCAGAAATATCGCGATCATCGCTCACGTCGACCATGGTAAGACCTCTCTCGTGGATCGTATGCTGCAGGCGGGTAACCTCTTTAGGGACCCGAGTGAGAAGCTGGAGCAGGTACTGGACAGCAACGATCTGGAGCGTGAGCGAGGTATCACGATCTTCTCCAAGAACGTCTCCATCCAGTACAAGGACTACAAGATCAATATCATCGACACCCCCGGGCACGCTGACTTCGGGGGTGAGGTGGAGCGCGTCCTCAATATGGCGGATGGCTGCCTCGTGCTGGTGGATGCCTTTGAGGGTCCGATGCCGCAGACCCGCTTTGTATTAGAGAAGGCCCTCCGCATAGGGCTTAAGCCGATCCTCGTCATCAATAAGGTGGATAAGCCCAATTGCCGACCCGATGAGGTGCAGGAGAAGGTCTTTGACCTGATGTTTGACCTGGACGCATCTGAGGAGCAGCTCGAGTTTCCCACCTTCTACGGCTCTGCCAAGGAGGGCTGGATGAGCACCGACTGGCATAAGCCGACGAAGGATATCACTGAGCTGCTGGACGGCGTGATCAAGTATATCCCTGCGCCACCCATCAACGAGGGACCGCTCCAGATGCTGATCACCTCCCTGAGCTACTCCTCTTATGTGGGGCGTATCGCCATCGGTCGTGTCCATCGCGGCACGATCCGCGCAGGGCAGGAGATTGCGCTGATGAAGTCTGATGGCACGATCGAGAGGCAGCGGATCAAGGAGCTGGATATCTTCAGCGGTCTTGGTCGGCAGAAGGTGGACGAGGTGCACTCCGGCGACCTCTGTGCCGTGATCGGCATTGACGGCTTCGAGATCGGAGAGACCATCGCCGACCCCGAGTCCCCCGAGATGCTCCCCACGATCGCCGTCGATGAGCCTACGATGAGTATGCGCTTCACGATCAATAACTCCCCCTTCTTCGGTCGTGAGGGCAAGTACGTCACCTCGCGTAAGATCGAGGATCGGCTGATGCTGGAGACGGAGAAAAACATCGCTCTCCGTGTAGAGCAGACCGATAGCGCCGACAGCTGGATGGTCTACGGCCGTGGCGTCCTCCACCTCTCCGTCCTGATCGAGGAGATGCGTCGTGAGGGCTATGAGCTACAGGTGGGTCAGCCTCAGGTGGTCATCAAGGAGATCGATGGTCAGAAGTGCGAGCCTATCGAGGAGCTGGAGATCGAGGCTCCCGAGGAGTGCGCCAGCAAGTTGGTCGACCTCTGCATCCGCCGCAAGGGAGAGATGGTGGCTATGGAGACCAATAACGGTCGTGTCAGCGTCACCTTCCACATCCCCTCTCGAGGGATCTTTGGGCTCAATAACGCTGCCCTCACGCTCTCGAGCGGTGAGGCCATTATCTCGCACCGCTTCCTCTCCTTTGAGCCCTGGAAGGGGGATATCCCCGGTCGCACCAATGGCTCTATCGTCTCGCTGGAGACCGGCAATGCCTTCGCCTACGCACTCAACAACCTGCAGGACCGCGGACGCTTCTTCATCGCTCCGGGTGAGGACGTCTACGAGGGTCAGGTGGTAGGGGAGCACAATAAGGACAACGACCTCCCCTGCAATGTCTGCAAGTCAAAGAAGCTGACCAATGTACGTGCTGCCGGGAGTGACGACAAGGTGGTGCTCGCACCGCCCATCATCTTCTCGCTCGAGGATGCGCTGGAGTATATCAAGTCGGACGAGCTGGTGGAGATCACCCCGAAGAGCCTCCGTCTGCGTAAGATCCTCCTCAGTGAACTCGATCGCAAGCGGTCAGGAAAGTAAGCAGGCACATTGCGGAGTTGCGATAAAATCGTAACTTTGCGTCACGAAACCGGTGGGGGAAGGGTTTTGCGGAAATAGCTCAGTTGGTAGAGCGCAACCTTGCCAAGGTTGAGGTCGCGAGTTCGAGTCTCGTTTTCCGCTCTTTTGATTCACCGCCCGAATGGTGGAATCGGTAGACACGAAGGACTTAAACTCCTTTGACCCGAATAAGGTCGTGCGGGTTCAAGTCCCGCTTCGGGCACAGAGAGAGAGGGGTGGGGGAGAGTCTTCTCTTGACACAGATAAAAGCGCACGTCAGGCACTACAGTCCGACGTGCGCTTTTTTTGCTCTCTTCTCGGCCTTACTCTGTGAAGTAGTGCCTGGCGATGCGACTCGAGAGGCGGGAGAGGATCTCGTAGTGTATCGTGTCGCAGGCATCGGAGAGCCGGGTGATGGGGAGCTGGTCGTCAAAGATCACCACCCGACTGCCCTCGATGGCGGTCGGTGCGTCGGTGAGGTCGAGCATCACTGCATCCATACAGACGTTGCCCACCGTGGGGACGAGGGCGCCTGACTCCGTCCGGAAGAGCGCCCGACCGTTGCCCAGCTGCCTTGGGAGCCCGTCCGCGTAGCCTATCGGGATTACTCCTATGCGGGAGTCGCGCTTGAGGAGTCCCTTGCGCCCGTAGCCGACAGTGGCACCGGCGGGTAGATTGCGTGTCTGGAGGATCACGGAGGATAGTGACGCTACCGGCTCCAGCCCCATCGGGTCCACCTGCAGGGGGGAGAGCCCGTAGAGCCCACACCCGAGCCGGACCATATCGGACCTGTAGTCCGGGAAGCGTGTCATGCCGGCGGTATTGAGGGCATGCTTGAGGAAGGGGTGAGGTAGCGCCTGACGAAGTCGCTGCTCCACACGATCAAGCATCGCCAGCTGTCGGTAGGTGTAGTCGTCCTCAGTCGGCTCGTCTGCGACCGAGAGGTGGGTGAAGATCGAGGCGACGCGGACCGCACTGGTCCGTGAGAGGATGGTCAGCACCTCCTCCACCTCATCCTCGTCAAATCCGGTCCTGTGCATGCCCGTATTCCACTTCAGATGGATGGGGTAAAGGTGGGCGCCATACCGCTCAGCGGCCGAGATAAAGTCGAGGAGGAGGTGCTTATTGAAAATATTTGGCTCCAGGTGGTTGCTCATGATCTGCTCATACGACCCCGGCTCCGGATTCATCACCATGATTTGCGTGGTGATGCCGAGGCGGCGCAGCTCTTTCCCCTCATCGCAGACAGCTACGGCAAAGTAGTCCACCCCACCGGTCTGCTCGAGGTATCGCGCCACCTCGTTGCTCCCGAGACCATAGGCGTTGGCCTTAAGCATGCAGGTAAATTTCATCCCCTTCGGAAGGTGTGCTCGGTAGAGGTCGAGGTTGTGTCCGAGACGAGAGAGATTGACACTAAGGATCGTCTGGTGCACTCGCCGGACCATCCTCCTCACGATCTCCTCGAGATGGCTCTCGTGAGCGCCCTTGATCAGCACCACGTGATCAGCGAGGTACTCCTCCGGATGGTCAGCGAGGAAGTCCTCCGTCGTGCGGTAGTATCTCGCACTGGGGTCAAAGGAGGCCCGGTACTGTCCCATCTCGTCGCCTATCAGTATGATCTCGGAGAGGTCAAAGTGGCGGAGGAGACTCGAGATCGTGGAGTAGAGCCCCGTCTTGTCGTGGCTGCTCTCGCGGAAGGCTGACAGAATGACGGCAGATGGCTTGGAGAGTAGCTCTTGTCGGCGCCTAAGGGCAGAGAGCGCGATGGAGAGGGAGTCGAGATCGGCATTGTAGGTGTCGTTGATGATCGTCATGCCATGCTCCCCCTCCAGGGTCTCGAGGCGCATGGAGACCGGCTCCAGCCTGCGGGTAAAGGAGAGATCCTCCAGTCGCTCCGGCGCCAGCTCCGTCAGCACGGAGAGTGCCAGGTAGCAGTCCTCGATCGTCCCGTCGTCAAGGAAGGGTAGCTCGAAGTGAACCTCCCTTCCATTCAGAGTCGCATCCACATCCACGCCTCCGGGAGTATGCACCTCCTTGCAGATCGAGAGGACCGCATCCTGACGACTTCGGCTCCAGCCGGTGAGTACAAAGGGGTAGCTCCCCTCCCGCAGGACGGTCTCCAAGTCAGGATCCAAATCAAGGCAGCCATAGACCCGGTCGCAGTGGCGGAAGAGCTTAAGCTTCTCCCTGATCAGCGCCTGCCGGTCGGGGAAATTCTCCATATGGGCCGTCCCAAGGTGGGTCAGCACTCCCAACGTCGGCAGTATGATCCGCTCAAGCCGATCCATCTCGCCCGGTCGTGAGATGCCCGCCTCGATGAGAGCGAGGTCGGCGTCATCGCTGATGCCCCAGAGGGAGAGCGGCACGCCGATGGCAGAGTTGTAGCTACGAGGGGAGCGAGCCACATTTCGCACCCCTCCGATCATCTGATAGAGCAGCTCCTTGACGGTCGTTTTGCCATTACTCCCCGTGATGCCGACGACAGGCATCGACAGCCTGTGGCGGTGGAGGGAGCCCACCTGCTGCAGGGCGGCGAGGGAGTCTGGCACCACGATGAAGGAGGCATCGCGGTACTCATCGGTCGGGAAGTGCCGGTCCGATATGACAAAGGCACGCACCCCCCGGCTGTAGAGTGGCTTGATGTACCGATGCCCGTCCTGCTTCTGGGTGACGAGAGCAAAGAAAAGTGTCCCCTCAGGGAAAGTGAGTGCCCTAGAGTCGGTCAGGAGGGTGGTGATCATACGGCTGTCTCTGACCGTCGGGCATCCCAGTGCCGAAGCTATATCGGTGATAGTTACTGATGTCATAGATGTGATAGTATCTCTTGTATCCGCTGTATCTCACGATCGAGATAGTCTCTCGGCAGCTCTGCTCGGATCTCAAGGAGGGCACTGAGGAGTGAGTTGTAGTGGTCTCGTAGGCTGCCCGGACTGTCTGTCAGCGGTCTGTGAATGAGCTGCTTGCGCACTCTCGCCCACCTCTGCAGCGTGGGCCCGCTCTCCTCTCGGAGGTAGCACTCGCGGAAGCGCTCGATGATGTACTCCGCTGCTTGGTCGCTGGGATGCGCCATATCTCTGTCGTAAAACCGGTAGTCCCTCAGCTCGTCCTGCATGATCTCATACGAGGGAAAGTAGGAGACCCGATCGGGGAAGAGCTCTGTGAGACTCTCGGCAGCCAGCAGCAGGATCGCCTTGCTGAGGCGACTCTCGTGCGCCCCATCCCTGTAGTGAGGGATCGGGCTGACGGTGAGGAGGATCCTGATGCGGGGTGCCTGCTCGATCAGTAAGGGGATCAGTCGGCTCCAGTCGCTGACGATCTCATCGACCGACAGCCGCCGGCGGGTAAAGTCCTCGGCGGGCAGCTTGTGGCAGTTATTGACCACCTCCCCCTGTCGCTCGTAGACCCAGGCGGTGCCGAGGGTCAGGATGAGTAGGTCAGTCTCCGCAAGTGCGGTCCTTGATCTCTCAAAGGCCTCCTGCATCCCCTGTAGAGCCATCTCCCTACTACTGTGAGAGAAAGCCCCATGGTGCATCATAGAGTGCCACCGACCATCTCGGAGGATCATCTCCTTCTCACGCGGTGCTCTGCCTGAGAGCAGACGCTCCATACCCTGAGCGATGGAGAGAGGGTTGTACATGATCCCATAGGGCGAGTCCGATACATCGTAGAGCTCTCCCATAAGGTAGTCCCTCAGACGGGTGGAGAAGCAGGAGCCCCAGAGCGCGAACCGATCTCCTCGGTCGTAGAGCCTATCCGGCTTTTTTATCTCGATGACTTTGCGAAAAATCATACCCCAAAGGTACCGATAAATACCGCTATGTGCATTGAAAAACGATCGCAAAAAGGGGGCAATGAGGAGCCTTCCCCTCAGCCTTTTCTCTAATACCGGCTAATTCGCATTTTGATGTGCTGGGACGGGAGGGGAAAAGAGATTACCTTTGTTGAGGAGACAATAGATAATAGATGAGGAAGTTGTTAAGAGGCTATGGAAGCAGCAGAGATAAGGGAGCTGATATCGGCATTTGTTCCGGAGGAGATTCTTCACGACTTTGAGCTGAAGGAGGTGAAAAAGGAGTGTGGGGTGTACCGACTCTATATGGAGACGAGAAGGACGATGAGAGCCATTATCCTCCGGAGCTGACGGAAGCCAAGGAGGTGGTCCGATGTGGCTATATGAATCCCTGCGAGATCCAGACTTTTTCAGCCGGTTGCGAGGCATTCATCTACATACGACGGCGGCGGTGGAAGGAGAAGGGTGGTCGAAAGTCCTTTTTCAACACCTATAAATACACGATCGAAAGGATCAAATGCACACCGAAGTTCGGTGCTTTTTTAAAAGAAATTGGTCGAGGGGAAGCCGATAAGCATTGGTAGTATCGCCTATGTCCTCGGGACGGAAGCGAAGCGTCTTGACCGGTGGTACAAGGATTACCTGAGTGGTTTTCGTGAGGCAGATCGGGACGGCAGGATCGGTCGAGACGACATTGAGGTCCGGCGAGAGGGCTGTCGAAAAAAGATAAGGGTGCCGATCCTAATTTGTAAGGACAAAAAAGCATGAAGTCGAAAGAAAGTTCCTCACATATGGCATGCCGGAAACAAAAGAACAGAGCTCAATGGGGACAAGTCCAAACTTGACCTGGTAGTGAGGATTGATAAACCAAAGTCTACTGTCAAGGATCTCTAATTTGGACTCTTCACAGAGTCTGAGAAAGCTTTCCACGGACACACCGGACTCCTTGATCTCCAATAGCTCTCTAATTGTACCCTCTCTTTCTCCAGCCAATGAGAGCAATCCTCTATAAACCTGCTTGGGCAAAAGATGTATCCACGGCAGGTGCGAGATGATCGGATGGTCACACATTTGCTGATGCCCTCCAAAAGGCATTTGCCAAGCAGGAAATCCTATGAATGCGACACCAGACCTCTCCTTTAACAGCGCACCTAAGCGTTGCATGAATGGCAACTTTTTGGACGGACTAATATGCTCTATGACATCGTGACAAATCACCACATCAAAGCCTCCACAGTCTAATGGACAGTTAAGGAAATCATCTGTCAAAAATACTCCTTGAGCCTTGTTAAGCCTGAAATATCGCTTTGCAAGAGCGATTTTCTTCTCCGATAGATCAACACCGGTAACCCTCGCTCCGGAACGGAAGAAGGGGAGCAGATTGCCCCCCTCGCCACAGCCAATCTCAATAATGTCTAAAGACTCAAGAGAACCAACAAAACTCCTGACATAAGGCAAATAGAATGCCTGAGAGGTCGCAACCTCTTCGCCGAAATAGGCGAGCCTATCCAAATGACGTCGCTGCATTACAATATAGTCACTTGACCACCGTATTCAATATCAAAGGGCGCATCAATAGTCAACTCCCTATCATATTTGAATGTCAAATAGCCATTGGAGAACACTTTTACATGGTCTGAAACAATCCTCCCTCCACTCACGGACACATCACTATACACTTGTTTATTCTGAAAATAAACTACCCCCTCGTCATTATAGGTTGAGGCTGTCAACAAGGCTGAATAAGCATCAAGCCTTCCATAGCCAACTTCATTATTCCAATCACCATACTTATCCTGTCTTGAAAAATCATACGCAGGAATCTTTACGGCAGTCTTGCAAAGGATCTCATTCACCTCCGACCTATTCAGAAAGGGGTACTTAGAGAGAACAAGTGCCGCTACTCCAGCAACGTGAGGACATGCAGAAGATGTCCCGTTAAACTCTAGGAAATAGTCGCTAGGATCATACCCTCGAGAACCTTGGATATCGGTTGTGGGAATAAAAACCCCTGGAGCAATTAAATCGAGTCCTTCCCCGTAATTTGAACCCCAGTTAATATTGTCAAATGCCATTGGTCTCTTTCTATTTCCATTTGGATCCATTGCTCCGACAGCTAAGACTTCTGAAATAGCACGGGCAGGGTATGAAATCTCAGCAAGATCCTCGTTGCCAGTCGCAAACACCACAATACAACCGAGACCATTTCTTCCTGTATTAAGAGATCGTCGAATGGCATCCTCCAGTATGCTCATCCCTGCAGATCCACTACCTCCCCAAGAGTTAGAAATAACAGCTACTCCTTGTTCTACTGCAAAATTGAACGCATTAGAAATAGCTTCGTATATCCCTACCCTATCACTAAAGTTAATACTTATAGGAAGTATAGGGCACTCGGGAGCTATACCCGAGATCCCGAGCGAATTACTACATCTAGCACCTATTATGCCGGCACATGCAGTCCCGTGGCTTCCATAGATTTTGCAAGGAGATGTTCTTGAAACCGCATCGTAACTCCTTGAAAAGAGGTTTAAGTCCGGATGTGTCAGATCAACCCCTTCATCTATCACTGCGACTACGATGTCCTTGCTACCAGCTGTTATAAGGCGAGCGTTTTCGTAAGAAATGTCAACACCAAGCGTGCCATTTCGTTGACCTGTATTGTTAAGCCCCCACTGAAAATGATAAAGTGGATCATCCAAAGTGGTATTGAGCATACTCCTAAGAGGAAATAGATCCGGCTCCGAAGCCTCAAACCTCTTCGTTTCAGCAAAAAGATTGGCATAGTCTAAGGCATCCCGATCCCCTGGTGCATAAAGACAAGAGAGCACAAACCATAACGGCATAAACTCATTCTGCCGCACCACGGTCAGCCCATAAGTCTTGGCCAAATTCCGCAAAAAGGTCTCGTCTCTTGGTGTCTTTAGTTTCACATATACAGTATAGCCTAAGCCATACTCCTCACCAGAGCTGTCCTTTAAGGTAGATGTTCTGTATACGATATCATTGGAGGAAAGCTTTTGCAAGGATGTGGTGGGGACGACAGCCCATCCGAGACCAGATTCTATAGCATTGGGAGCACCCCCCCCGCTTGGTGTTTCAGCAGACAACACAGAGCCTGAAAATATGGCATCAGACCTCTTTTCTGATGAGAATGATGAGATGTCGCGATAGACGACAAACACTTTCTCAAATGTAGGGGTTAGGAATAACTTCTCTCCTCTATAGTAATAAAAGCGCGTAGCAACGTTACGAGCCTCTGTTTTGGTACTGCGTTGCTCTGATGAAGTGACAGCACTCATCTCCTCACCGATTGGATCAGAGCACCCAAGAAGGCAAAACAGTCCACAAAACGCTACAAGAGCGTAAGGTAGCTTAAATCTCCGAATCATAATCAATGCAAGCTCTGCAAATAGTTGACTTCTCGCTTAAGGTCTTCAACCTGTGAAGAGAGACTCTTCACAGATTCAATGAGAACAGGAATAAGTGCATCGTAGTTAATGAGCTTGTGGCCCTCCTCATCGGTGTATACGATTTCAGGAAGAACTGCTTCTACTTCTTGGGCAATCAATCCAATCTCCTGCGATCCGGTAGCTGTACGCTTTAGCAAGTACCGTTCGTCTGCAAATCTATACGTCACCGGCCTGAGCCGATTAATGATCATCAAACCATCACTGAGTGACCGAATGTTCGTTTTGGCGCGAACATCTGAGTAGGTGAATACTTTTTTCACCTGTATGCTATTGAAAGAACTGGTTGCAGTATTATAGAAAACCACCTGATCCCCTGTGCCGGAGATCCTTGGGTTTGAAGGCATAACATCCATCTTGAGGAAATTACCGCCTTTGCATGTAAAAAACAAGCCGTCGGTGACCATAGTAAGCCCATATGAGTCATATGGCTTTATGTTACCGATGGTAATCTTGTTCAGAGGACGAAACCGCACTTGTGCGGATACGTCTTTTGTGCTTATCAGCGAAAACACAAACAACGCTAAGCAGATAGGGACAATGTGATCAATTCTCATAAGACTATAAATGCTAAGGGTTATGATTATAAGTTTTAGCAAAGGTAAACAAATTCTTCATTCTAAAAAAAACAATACACAATGTGGGTCTGTCCCCTCAGCCTTTTCTCTAATACCGATATTAGTGTGATCTAATATCGGTATTAGGCGAGACTAATATCGGTATTAGATCACGCTAATATCGGTAAAAGAAATTGCCCTTGTAGGAGGGTGACTCAGAGGACCTCAGCCGGGCGCATCGGTGGAGGGAGCAAAGGGGGTGTCTCGGCAGGTGATCTCTTTGCCCAATGACCAAAGAAAGAGGGATGCATCCGCTCGGACACATCCCTCTTTTTCGCTTGGTTATCCGACCAAGGTCTGTGGATTACTCCATGGTCTCAGCGACCTCAGCCTTCTTGACGAGGGTGTAAGCCTTTACATCCTCGGGGAGGGTGCCGTCGGCATTGACGACGATCAGGTTGCCCTGCTCATCCTTCTGCATGCGGATGAAAGGGGTAGCCTCGGTCTCCTCATTGATCTGGCTCATCAGGACGATGATGCCATTCTCATCGATGGTGAAGGTACCATTGTCATGGAACTTCTGCTCACCATCGCTGACGAGAGCCTGATCGTAGGTGTAGCCACCCTCGGGGGTAACTACAAATACGGTACGAAGACCGGAGGCGTCTGCTGCGGGCAGCTCGCCCTCGTAGGTGCCTACATAGGGAGCAGCTACGGCGGCACGTACAGCGGCGATAGAGTCCTGACGTGCTACCTCAGCGAGAGAGTCAGCCTTGGCCTGTGCCAGAGCTGCGTCCTCCTTGCTTTGCTTACCATCGCAAGCAGCCAGACCGAGTCCGAGTGCCAGTGCGATTGATGCGATTGCGAAAATCTTCTTCATGATTATAACTACTTAATTATAGTGATAAGTTTCTGCTCTTGTTGATTCTGAAGTTAGTAGTTAGCTAGCGAACCAATTATTGTGCAAAGGTAAGCAATGATTTTGAATTACGTATATAAATTTGCAAGAACTTTTACCTCCCCGCATCCATCACAGTATCTGTAGGATAAGAAGTACGAGACCGATCACTAGGGAGACAATGTTGGTGTACTTAAGGAGCTTATTGAGCTCCGTGCCGCGCCATCGGTAGATGCAGATGGTCAGTGCAGCGACGAGAGGGGCAATACTCAGCACTATGGCGGTCAGTCCCAGACTCTCGGTGGCGAGGTAGATCCCGGCGGTTAAGAGTATCACCGTCAGGAGACTATTGAGGAGGTACATCGTGGGGCCAAAGCGCTCCCCCATGCGGACGATGATTGTCTGCTTGCCGCTCTCCCTATCCTCTGCATAGTCTCGGTAGTTGTTGCAGACGAGTATGTTATCCTCCCAGATCCCTATGCCGACCGACATCAGGAGGAGGTAGAGCGGTGGGGTGCCACCGATAGCTTCGTAGGTGGCAAGTATCGGCGTCATCCCGTAGAAGAGTACCACTGCCACGTCTCCCAGCCCGTGGGTGGAGAGTGGGTAGGGCCCGTAGGAGTAGGCGTAGACACCGACCAGCACCAGCAGTCCCACTGCGATGAGCCACCACGCTCCCGTCAGCAGCACTGCCGCGAGACCGGAGAGGATGGTGATCCCGGTGGAGATCACCATAGCGATCAGCATCTCTCGAGGGGTCACCTCCCCGGTCACCAACACTCGGCGGAAGCCGATCCTCTGGTCGGTGTCTTTCTCTCCCTTGTAGTCGAAGTAGTCGTTGGCAAAGTTGCTGGTGATCTGCGCCGATAGCGCGACTAGCAGGGCGAAGAGGTAGGGCCAGAAGTCGAATACTCCCTCAGCGATCAGCGCTCCCAGCACCACCAGCATCGGTGCGATGGAGGCGCCCAGGGTGTGTGGCCTTGTCGCGTAGACCCAGGTGCTAAGCCGATTATTCATCCCCTGGCTCCATGAAGAGGTGCTTGTGGAGCTGATTCATCGCCAGCTCCTTGTCCTCCGCTCGCACCACTACAGAGACGTTGTGGTCCGATCCTCCGAAGGAGATCATCCGTACCGGGAGATCCTTTACCGCCTCGATGACGCGGGACTCAAAGCCGACGTTTTTCCAATTGAGGTCACCGGCAATACAGAGGATAGTCATCGGGTAGTCGAGGGTGACGGTGCTGAAGCGTCGGAGATTGGCGAGGATGTCCTCCAGCCGGTCCGTGTCGGTGATGCTGACCGATACTGACACCTCACTGGTGGTGACCATATCGATCGGGGTCCTATTGGCCTCAAAGACCTCGAATACCTTGCGTAAAAAGCCGTAGGAGAGCAGTAGTCTCGTGCTGCGGATCCGCAGCACGGTGACGCCGTCCTTGGCAGCGATCGCCTTGAGTGCACCCTCGTCCATGCGGTTGGAGATCAGGGTCCCTTTTGCCTGCGGCTCCATGGTACTGAGGAGCTTGACCGGCACATTTGCCATCTTGGCAGGGATGATGCAGGAGGGGTGGAGGATCTTGGCACCGAAGTAGGCCAGCTCGGAGGCCTCGTCGTAGTGGAGTGTCCTCACGGGTCGGGTGTGCTCCACGACACGCGGGTCGTTATTGTGCATCCCGTCGATGTCGGTCCATATCTGGATCTCCTTGGCATCGAGGACGGAGCCGATGATGGTGGCGGTGTAGTCGCTGCCACCGCGCTTGAGGTTGTCCATCTCGGAGTAGGCATTGAGGCAGATGTAGCCCTCGGTGAGGAAGAGCGTCTCCGTCGGGTAGTCGGCCATCGTCTGCAGGAGCCGGTCCTGTATGCGCGGGAAGTCCGGCTCCCCATACTGGTCGGTGCAGATGAAGTCGAGTGCGCTGAGTCGGATCGGGTTCTTCCCCTGCTCCCTGAGGTAGAGCTCCATCATCCGCACGGAGATGATCTCGCCCTGACCAAGGACCTGCTTGGTCTCGTAGTCACTGAAGAGTCGCTCCGTCTCAAAGCTCCTGAGGAAGCTCATCTTCTCGTCGACGAAGACCTTTGCCAGTGTCTGCGACTCCTTGCTCTCGTAGAGGGTGTCGATGGTGTGGTAGTACTTCTGCTCCAGCTCGTCGATCAGGCTGAGTGCGCCCTGGACATTGGAGTGGGCAAAGTGGTCACTGATCTCGACCAGCGTATTGGTGACGCCACTCATAGCACTGAGGACGACGATCTTGAAGCGATCGTCCTCAATCAGTGTGGCGACATACTTGATGCGATCGGCGGAGCCTACCGAGGTGCCGCCAAATTTCATGACTATCAGCTCTGAGAAATCTCTCATCTCTCTGTACTCTCTTGCTCCTTCGGCTCCTCCACCGGTGTGCGGACGGTCATCTCGTGCAGCTGCTCGTCCTCGATCTTGAGGATGCGGGAGGGATACTTCCGCATCATCTCGTAATTGTGTGTGCTCATGATCACGGCTGTGCCACTCTCGGTGATCTTCCGGAATAGCTGGAAGATCTGGTCCCCGGTCTCAGGGTCAAGGTTTCCCGTCGGCTCATCGGCGAGGATGAGCTTGGGCTTATTGAGCAGGGCTCGAGCGATGACCATACGCTGCTGCTCACCGCCCGACAGCTCGTGGGGGAGCTTGTAGCCCTTGTGGTCCATCCCCACATTTGCCAGCACTTCATCGATCCGGTGGCTGATCTCTCGCTTGTCGGACCAGCCGGTGGCGCGGAGGACGAAGCTCAGGTTGTCCTCGATCGTGCGGTCGTGCATCAGCCGGAAGTCCTGGAAGATAATCCCCATCTCGCGCCTCAGGTAGGGGATCTGTCGCCTCTTGATCCGCCTTAGGTCAAACTTCCCGAAGTGTGCCTCTCCATCGCTTATGGGCACGTCAGCGTATATCGTCTTGAGCAGCGTAGACTTCCCCGATCCCACGCGTCCGATCAGATACACGAGGTCACTCGCATTGATCTGAAGGTCTGTGTGGCGTATGATGACATTCTCCGCTCGGCGGATGGTGACGTCGCGATACTCGAGTACAGAGTTTTCAGCCATAATCATTGATTGCTGTATAGTAAGAGTCCTACTAAGGATCTTAGGCAAAGGTAGCGATTTTCATTCTGTTGTGGGAACGGCTCGCGAGACTCTAAAGCAAAGGGACTGCATAGAGAGTTACCCTCTCTATGCAGTCCCTTTGCTTTACCAAACTTTTCTCTAACCTTAGCTCTCGCTTAGTCGATACTGATGGCTCTCTCGATGCTCGGCTTCTCCTCAGGCTTTACCTTGGGGATCACCACCTCGAGGATGCCGTCCTCCATCTTGGCTCGGATGCTGTCAGCGTCCGCATCCTCGGGGAGGGAGAAGCGCTGCATCGAGCTCTGGTGGTAAAACTCCCGACGGAGGTAGTGTACCGGCTTCTGGTCGGTCGTGGCCAACTGCTTGGAGTCTGTGGCCTTATCCTCATCGGTGTTGGCCGTCTTTTCCTCGCTCTTCTTGTCCAGCGAGATCACGAGGTTGCCGTCCTGGTCAAGCTTCACATCCACATCCGCCTTTGTGAAGCCGGGTGCCGATACCTGTAGCTTGTACGCATCCTCCTCCTCGATCACGTTGGTCGCGGGGCTGGAGGTTCCGCGCGTAGTGCTGTAGTCGGGACGGAGGAAATTATCGTTGAAAAAGAGATCGTTGAAGAGATCAAATCCTGTACGTGTCATAATCCTTATGCTTTGGTTGGTTTACTATCCTATTCAGTCTCAGGCTCAGAAGCCATCGACACTAAGTATAGGACAAGATCGATGCCGGATGCACCGATCTGACAGTTAGGATGTTATGCTGACAAAGCTGTCCGACCCCAATGTCCGACGCAGAGACAGGATGTCCCTTGGAGGCATCCGTTTTGTCACGGATGTGTCACTTATGTCGTCCCGTAGGTGTGGATGCTACCCTTGGCGGAGGGGAGGTAATTGACCCCATACCAGCACATCTGCAGGAAGAGAAAGCTTAGGATAAGCAGCCAGATCGAGGTCCTGAGGTCTGCCGGGTGAAACTTCCTGTGGTGGAGGAAGAGCAGGTACGCTGCGAGGGTTATCGCTGCCCAAGTCTCCTTTGGATCCCATCCCCAGTAGGTCCCCCACGCTGCTTTTGCCCAGATTGCGCCGAGGATAAGCCCGATCAGGAGAAATCCGATGCCGGTGTAGGCGAGATTGTCCATCACCCTGAGCAGCTCCGTATGGTCGCCGGACCTCTTATACGCAGCGTAGAGCCCGATAATCAGCGAGATGCCAAGCATCCCGTAGGCAAACATATAGGAGATCACATGGGGGACAAAGTAGGGGCTCGCAAGTGCCGCCATCATCGTCTTGGAGTGGATCTGAGGCTTGACGATATTGATGATGATGAAGACTGTCGCCAGTATGGTGCTGAAGGAGAGGATCCACCGATACCTCCATCGGCTGTAGACGAGGATACCAGCAATCAGGACGAAGAAGGAGTAGAGCAGTCTCGTCTCGCCCTGTGTCCGCATCGGCGGTCGCCCCAGGCTGACCCACATACCGGCAATGAAGTAGGTCATGACGAGGAGTGCTGCGGTGGAGAAGAGTAGAGCGAGAGGTCGACGCCTGGTCCAGCCCATACCGGCTCCGACGGCGGAGAGGAGTATCACTGTCACGCCGTACCATACGAAGTGGTCCCAGTGGGTCTGGGATAGTAGGTTGAGTATCTGATCCATCACTTATCCGTAGGCGGGCTAAATATGAGTAAGATCGCCCCGAGCAGGAGCATCACCAAGCCGATGTAAATGTGCGGCATATAAGGGTCTCTCACCAGCTCCAGTTGAGTCAAGTCGCTCCACCGCCCCTTCCGCTCGTCGTAGCTGAGCTGATAGATGTACCAGTCGCCGAGTCGTAGAGGACTATTGACAGAGATTGTTGCCTGACCGCTACTTCCCTCCCGGGTGTAGTAGACGACGTCGGAGTAGTACTGCTTCGGCTCGCACTCCGGCATCACGAGGGTCAGACTGTCCTCCAGTGAGAGAGCACGATAGGGGATGAGGTAGCTCCCATTGCTGACCCATCCCGAGACAAGTTCGTCTCCGTCTCGTGAGACTATGACGTGTGCCGCCGTCGTCGCACCATCGCTGCCCCACTCGACATAGCGCAGGGTGTCGCCACTCATAACCGGTGCGGCAAGAGGAAGTCGATCATCTACCGTCACGTGCCACTGACCGAGCAGACCACTCTGCGGGAGTGGCTGGTCAAGGAGCAACTCAAGGGGTGTGCCGCCCTTTCCCTTTACCAGCCCCTTTGTGCCGTCAAGGAGCATCAGCTTAGGCGGATACTCCTCCATCCGGAAGTCCTTAAGCTCGATCGCTATCGGTAGCTCCACCGGCTCCTGGCGCCCATCGATCAGTCCCCTCCACTCAGTGTCGCCCTCGGTAATGGTCATCCGGTAACGCTCTATGGCACTGGAGCTGAGGAGGGCAAAAGTGAGGAAGTAGGCGAGTCCCAGGTGATTGAGCACAAAGGCACCATCACGGACCGGTCGGCGGAAGTGCCACACGCGGCGCATCGTCACGCAGAGTAGGACAAGTAGCAGGTAGAGGTATGAGGTGATGAATGGATAGGAGTGTACCACTGAGGTGGCTCCCATATGATGAAGTACTCCACCCATCCCGATGGCCATCTCCGGTGGCACCTGCGTCGTCAGTCCTGCCACTAAGGTCACCCCCATAAAGAGGGTGATGCTGCAGATGGTGGCTGCAGGGCTAAAGAGGTATCGGATCGCCTCCGGCACCACTCTCCGCTCCCTGAGACCAGTGCAGATCCCCGCTGTCAATAACAGGATGATGACAGCTCCGATGACGGTCGAGTGGGGGATCATCCCTCCCGGTAGCGGACCGAGGATGCCCTGCCAGAGAAGTGCGATCAGAAGCAATCCGCCTGTGATGACCCAGCCCTCTCTGTAGCCCCACCTCCCGCTCCAGAGGCTCTTTCCCTTACTCATCGCAACGGCTTCCCTTTAGGGCAAGAGACGTCACCCGAGCTACCGGAGAAGGTCTCTTATCAGAGTAAATGATACCCATATTGTCTCATGGCAATAGGACTCACTGATTCATGGCGGTGTAAATATTGCCCTTAGCCTTGGCCTCTTCGATCCACTTCGGGACGATGGTTTTCTTGAAGTCCTCCTTCTTCTCTCGAAGCTTATTCATATCAAGACCAATGTACTTCTGTGCCTTCTCCTTCGTGCTGATGTCAGGCATTGGTACCTCGCCGGTGAAACCATTCTGCGCCAGTACCTGTGCCAGCTTCACCCGAGCCTGAAGAGCTCTCTCCAGTCCACCGCTCAGGATACGCATCACCTCCTGTGGGGCGTGGAATGACGCACCGTGGCTTGCCACCCCATAATCCCAGCGAAATTGGCTCTCCCTGATCAGCTTGAGCACCGGTGCCATCTGGCTCTCCGTCGCTCCCTTCTCCCAGGCAAAGGCTGCCTCTATATGTGCTCTAGAGAGCTCTTTCTCGAGGCTGTTCCGTACCTCGAGTGCTTTCTCTTGTCTGTCGTAGACGTTCCTTAGTAGCTCCTCCTTGCTCTCTCGGTGACAGGTCTGACATGTACGGTCGATGTGAGCAAGAGGACTCATGATATGGTGGTCGCTAAACTTTACTCCCCCCTCGCTGATGTAGGGCATATGGCAGTCTGCGCAGGAGACTCCTCTCTGAGCATGGATCCCGTGCTGTGCCAGCTCGTAGTCCGGGTGCTGAGCCTTGAGGATATGCGCCTTGCTCAGCGGATGGATGTAGTCGTAGTAGTCCTGCTCGTCGTAGTAAGCCTCCACGTCCTCAAAGGTCATCCCCTTGTCCCAGGGGAAGGTGAGGTAGTTACCGTCCTTCTTGAAGTAGTACTCGACGTGACACTGAGCACAGACGAGGGAGCGCATCTCTTGGTGAGAAGCCTTGGTGATGTCGATCCCGCGACGCTCCATAGCCTCTACGAGTGCAGGGCGGCTGATATGCAGCTCCATCGTCTCCGCATCGTGGCAGTCGGCGCAGCCGATAGGATTGACTATCTCGCTCCCCCAGTCGGACCAGCGTTTCTGATAAAACTCCTGCAACCCCACCTGCTGCATCATCCTCGGCACATCCGGACCCTTGCAGGTCCAGCATGTGGCTGGCTGGAGATCCTCCCCGTCCGGAAGTCCCGGGGTACCCGTTCGCAGGGTATTGGTGACGTCCTCGATAGCGTGCATATGCCCTCGTGGCGTGGAGTAGTCGCGGCTGAAGGCATATCCAGCCCACAGGACGACCATCTCCGGTCGCTCTGACAGCACATCCACCGCCTTGCTCCCATTGTGTCGGCTCTCAAAGGTCGTGTCTGCGGTCTCCCTCCAGGTGTCGTACTCTCGGGGATAATTGATACCGTAGACCTCGCTCTTTGCCTCGCCGGGCTCAATGTCGATCTTCTTATTGGCATAGATCGATCGGATCTCTGCGCGTCGCTCAGTTACTGAGGCAGCAAAGAGTCCCAGCAAGAAGACGATCACGAGGGCGGCTCCAAAGAGGAGCCAGCCTTGCCAGCTTTTTAGTCGTTTGGGTTTCTGCTCGTTCATAATGCGGATATATGAGATAGTGGGGTGGCTTATTAGTCGAGGTTACTCTTTTTCGCTCTCTTGATCCAGTCGGGGACGGGGCTCTTGGGGAAGGGGACGATGGCGTTGGGTGTATTGGAGAGGCTATTGACTCCGCCGTGAGGTACATCACGATGGCAGTCCCAGCAAGCCATCTCCGTCCCGTCGGTGATAGACGCACCGCGGAGCATCCCGGTCTTGACAAACTCTTGATTGAGCTGCGAATGGCAGCGAATACAATTCTCGTAGATCACTTTCTGACTCTCGGGGATTGCCTTCATACTCTGCGGCTCGCCCCTCATCGTGAAGACGTAGGAGTGCCGGAGCCCGTCCGTCGCCTTGAAGAAGTACTTCCTCACAAAGCTGTCGTGCGGGACGTGGCAGTCGTTGCAGGTGGTCTCTGTGCCGTGCGAGCTGTGCATCCAGGTGGCATAGTAGGGCTCCATGACGTGGCAATTGATGCAGGTCCCCGGATCGTCTCCTGCATAGCTCCAGACACGCGACATATAGACGAGGTAGGAGCCGATCCCGGCTACGACCCCGAGTAGTACAACGATCGCTACCCTGCTCTTGTAAGTAGGAAGCAAGGTGTCGATGAGGTGTCTCCAGCGGTCTCTGAGGCTCATAGTCTATGCTGTCGTGTATTGCTTTTCTTCACAAATCTACTAAAAATTTATATATGAAAAACGATTTCCGGCACAATGTCCCACCACACTATAAGTCAATGCAGTCCCTCAGTGGCACAATGACCACCAAGGAACTGCATTAACCAAAGGGAAGGGGGTTACTCTTCCTTGTCCTCGGGCATCGCCTCTTCCTCACTCTCGTCTGAGTCGGCGTCTGCCTTGTAGGCATCAAAGGCGGTGTGGAAGATCAGGTCCACGTCGTTACGGAAGGGATCCAGGGAGTAGAAGTCCGGCATCACGCAGCCTTGCAGGTACTCCGGGAAGGAGTCGTTGAGGAAGCGATGCTCGTTCTTTGTCTTCACCTCGTCGATCGGGTAGCGATAGATCGGGAGCCCATCGTAGAGGGTCAGCTTATTCAGCGCATTCTCCACGTGCGTCCTGAGGCGGTCACGGTCGTGGTGGAGGGCGGTGCGCGCCTCGGGATAGAGCTTGTAGAAGATATTGAGCAGGTCCTCAGCTCCGAGATTGACATCGCTCTCGTAGGAGATGGTCATCTGGAGGAGAGAGATGCCGGTGAAGGCGCCCTCGTCGATCAGCTTCTGGAGTAGATCTCTGCGGCGACGAGCGAAGCAGGAGTTGATCACAGCGTACTCGGAGGCATTGACCAGCTTGTGTTGCCAGGGGAAGGTCTCCCTGAGCTTCAGGATCTCCTCCACGGCACGATCGAGGTCACCTAGCAGGAGGTGGCGCTCCAGACCATTGTAGTAGAGGAAGACGTAGCCCCACTTGCCGCTCTTGTCCTTGCGGGTGAGCCAGTCGAGGTACTCATACCGCTGCTCCGGGGTGAGCTCGAGATAGGAGGGGGAGTACTTCAGTCTCCCGCCTTCGCCCTCGCTGATCGGCGCCTCAGTCCATATCGTACTCGGCTCAAGGAAGTAGGGCTGGCGCTGCTGCTCCTCAGTCCCTCCGATCTGCTTATTGCCCTCCTCATCGTAGCTGATCTCCGGCAGATCCTTGTCGTAGGAGACCCAGACGAGGGACTCTCTGATCGCCTGACGCATCGGCTCCGGCAGGTCGATATCCTCGGGGTGATCCTGTGCCAAGGTCCTCTCGGGGATCACGGTGTCCAGCTTACGGAAGTCGAGCGAGCGCCACTTGTCGCGCTCCTCGTCGTGGACCACCTCTGCTGTGCTCAGTACATACTCAGAGAGCTCGGTGGCGCGGGGTCTCTCCTCGATGCGGCTTCTCCGCTCGCCTCGGCGGTCTGCAGGGCGGCGACCACGGCGATTGCTGTCCCCTGATCGGCCTCTGCGGCGACTATCCTCACCGGTCTCGTTGTCGGGCTTGGGCTTCCGCTCATTGTCTGAGGGTCTGCGGCGCTGCTGATTTCTCCTCTCCTCGGGGTTATTGCTGCGGCGACGTGAGGGGCGCTGAGACCTCTCTCTCTCTACTTCGCTCCTCTGCGACTTAGGTTCGGGTGTGGCAGAGGGCTCGGGGCGTCTCTCTTCCCGGCGACGGTCATCGTCCTTGCTGTCGTTGTTGTCACTGCCGACGCCGAAGAGTCTCTTTAGGAAATTCATGCTGTTGATTCACTAAGTGGTTACTTATCTGCGATCACCCTGTCCCCTGTCCGGTTGTGAGTAGAAGACGGGAGGTCGCTCTGTGCTATGTTCGTAATGGTAAGTGGAGGTCGCTACCCCACACTATGTCACAAAGATAATAAAAATGACTACACGCGATTGACTACTTGGCATGGATCCTCCAAGTGAGCCCCATATCGAGGAGCATCTCCCGGTCCAGCACCGCCGCCTCGGGGTGAGTATTGGTGCCAAAGGCGTAGCCGATATTGCCGTGCAACCTGAGGCGGTTGTCTCCGTAGGGGAAGTACTCCACCCCGCAGCCCACCTGGCTGATCTCGGTCCCGTTGGTCACCACATAGTCGGCATCGAGGCCGCTCTTATTGGTATCGTAGCCGGCTCGTAGGATCAGCTTGAGGTAGTCAGAGGGGTAGTACTTCAGCCGAGCGGTGAGTGAGTAGTCGGAGAAGAAGAATGGCTTTTGTCCAAAGGTCGCTCTATTCCCAAGGTCAAGGTCCAGCTCGGTCTTAGAGCCGATGTTGAATCGATTGCCGAGGTAGAGGTAGTTGATGAACTTCCCAGGCTGGTACTCGATCACATTGGCTGACCAGAGCGGGTCGTACCATCCGTGGTCCCCTTCCCAGAAGAAGTTATAGGCATACATACTTGCCGGCGTCCCAGACTTCTGCTGCCACTCGCGACGGAATGGACTCTCGCAGAGTTGCGCTCCGAGTGTGTCCTTCTCCCCCGGGAGGGTGTAAAAACCGGTCACGCCCCAGGCGTAGCAGGGTATGTGGTAAAGGAAGACCGACAGCTGGAAGCAGTCTATCGGAGCCAGCTCCGGCTCCCAGCCCGCCACGTAGATCGTCCACTTGCCCGCCAGCAGGGACAAGCGGTCGGTCAGCTTGTAGGAGAGGTAGAGCCAGTCTGTGGCGTCGAAGAAGGAGTAGTCGCTATTGACGCCATTGAGCCGCACACGAGCCTTGTACTCCAGCTTTGGCGCCAGCTCGCCCCACATGATGTAATTGAAGATGTCGCCCCTAAATCCTGTCCGCCCTTCATTCAGAGTGCCGGCGACGTAGTCCAGGTGGTAGCTTCCCCGCGCCTCTAGATCAATGTGGATCGGGTCTAGCCTGCGTCCCTCCGCCTTTGAGGGCAGGGCTAGACAGAGTAGGGTGAGGAGCGCAAGGAGTGGTCGCAGTACAGTCTTATCCATCGGGATTTACTCCGGCTTGATGCGGTGACTATTGGGGATGGTCACCGTGTTCTCAGCCTCAGCCTCCTCCTCCAGCTGCTTGAGGTGCGGCTTCTCCCTCCAGATCCCATAGACGTCGCTCACCGGATCGGCGGTGACGAAGGTATTCTCCGTCGTGGTGCTGAGGTACTGCCGCAACTTCGTGAAGTCCTTCTGATCCAGCTCCGTCTCCAGCTGATACTTCTTCTTCCCCGTATAGCCACCATAGACCTCGTGGATCGTGACGCCACGATTGATCGTATGGAGGATGTAGTCCTTGGTCTTCGTCGGGTCATCGACGACGATCATCACGCGGATCTTTGTGCTCATCTTGCTCATGAAGTAGTCGATGATCAGTCCATTGATCCAGGTGACTAAGATGCCCATAAGCACGTTGCCGAGAGAGCTGGTGAGGAGTGCGGTGAAGCAGGAGAGTATCCCCACGATCGCCACCGACGTGCCGATCGCCATATGGGTATACTTTGTGATGATCTTCCCCACGATGTCTAGTCCCCCGGTCGAGGCATTGACGGAGAAGAGGATCGCCTGAGCGATGCCGATGATGAGGACAAACCACAGTGCATCCGACCAGAGATCGGAGTACATCGTCCCGGCTATCTCTGTGGCAAAGAGAGATCTCTCTAACGGTGCCACGTCAGCCAGGAAGTCGACAAAGGGACCGAGGATGATCGATGTGTAGACCGTCTTGGCGCCAAACTCTGGCCCCAGTATGATGAAGGCGACAATAAGGAGCAGGACATTGATGATCAGGATGAAGTTGCCTGTCGTGATGCCCGGCATAAGACGATTAAAGACGATCGCCACTCCTGTCGCAGATCCGGTGATGATCCCACTCGGGTAAAGGAAAAAGTGGATGGCCACGGCGCACATAAATACCGCTGCAGTCATAATGAATAGCTCGGACCAAAACTTAGTCGTCTTGAGTGTCCGGACCGTTGCGTCAAGCGCACGCTTCCACTTGTCGGTCCTCTCCCCCGAAGGTGGTACGGTGTTACTCATCTTTGTTGCTGAATAAAGGGTCTCTTTGGATTAGATAAGGTCTTTTCTCAAAAGAACTGCGCAAATGTACCTATTTCCTCTCGTAATTATCGCTATCTCTTGGACTCTCAGCCGGGTGTGTCGGAGTGCGAATTTCCGACTTTAGTTCCGGATGAAGTGGTCCTATCCCGCTCTTTCTTCTGCTGGTTGGACGTTTGTCTGGTTTTTCTCACGCAACGCGAAAATCATTCGTGATGCAACGAAAAGTGCATAGAGACCTGATATAAAAAGAAGGACTGTCCATACTGCTTGTGTGGACAGTCCCTCGCTCAGAGATGTTTGGGGAGGACTTACTCTCCCTTGATAGTATTGATGCCGAGGAGCTTGAAGAGGTTGACGATCACGATCGGGACAAACATCAGCCCAAGGACTATCAGGAAGTGCTTCGGATCGGGCATCTCGAGGTGGAAGATGTCGTTGACGCCCGGGATGAAGACCACCGCAGCCATCATCAGCGTGGAGACGAGTAACGCCCAGAAGAGCGGCATATTCTTGAAGGGTGAGGTGTGCCAGCTCGGTAATGTGCTGGAGTGGAGGTTGCGGATGTTGAGCATCTGAGCCATACAGATGACGATGAAGGCCATCGTCTGTCCTAGCTCGACTCCGCCATCACTCTTTCCGATCAGGTAGCCGACAAGGGCCAGTAGTCCGATGATCAGTCCCTGGTAGCATATTCGCCAGATGAAGCCGTGGGTGAAGAAGCCCTTCTCGCTGTCGATCGGGGGACGCTTCATGATCCCCTCCGCCGGGGGGTCGAGACTGATGGCGAGAGCGGGCAGGCTGTCAGTGACGAGATTGACCCAGAGGAGATGGATCGGGAGTAGCGGGTTGCCGAGGTTGAAGACAGTGGCGATGAGGATCAGCATCACCTCGCCGATATTGGAGGTGAGGAGGAACTGGACCGACTTGACGATGTTGTCGTAGATGCGACGTCCCTCGCGGACTGAATTGACGATCGTAGCGAAGTTGTCGTCCGTCAGCACCACGTCGGCTGCATCTTTGGAGACCTCCGTGCCGGTGATACCCATGGCGATACCTATGTCGGCTCGCTTCAGTGCCGGGGCATCATTGACCCCGTCTCCGGTCATGGCGACCACCTTGCCGTGCTTTTGCCACGCCTTGACGATGCGTACCTTATGTTCCGGTGCCACACGGGCGTAGACGGCACAGTGGGGGACGAGGTCGTAGAGCTCGTCGTCGCTCATCTTCTCCAGCTCGGTGCCGTTAGTTACCCGGTCGCCCTCCTCGAGGATCCCGATCTGTCGGGCGATGGCAGAGGCGGTCACCTGGTGATCACCGGTGATCATCACAGGCTTAATGCCGGCTGTGCGGCACTCGGCTACGGCGGGGATTACCTCCGGGCGAGCCGGGTCGATCATCCCCACGAGACCGACGAAGGTCAGGTCTCGCTCCACTGCCTCGGAGCTCTCCTCTGCAGGTAGTGAGTCAATGTCGGCATAGGCGACGGCAAGTACCCGGAGCGCCTCCTCCGCCATGTGGACATTGGCTGAGCGGATCTTCTCCGCCACTTCATCGGTCAGCGGGACACGCTCACCTGCGCGGAGGTAGTGGCTGCAGCGGGAGAGCACCTCGTCGGTACCGCCCTTGACATTGGTGCGGAGCTCCTTTCCCTCCATGGCATTGATGGTGGACATCATCTTTCGCTCGGAGTCAAAGGGGACCTCGGCACGGCGCGGGTGCTTCGCCTCGAGGTCGTTTTTGCTCATCCCATCCCGACGATTGGCGAGGTCGAGGAAGGCGATCTCCGTCGGGTCACCGCTGTAGGGGCTCTCCGCATCGGGGTCATCAGACTGGTGCGCCTCGTTGGCGAGTGATCCCACCTCGAGGAGCTTACTCAAGCTCTCCTCGGTTGTCTCCGGCAACTCCGCTGCCTCGTCTATGGCGATCATCTCGTCACCGGGTAGCCAGGCGTGGGTGATGGTCATCTTATTCTGCGTCAGGGTGCCGGTCTTATCGGAGCAGATGATGGAGGTACTACCGAGTGTCTCGACAGAGGGCAGGGTGCGGACGATGGCATTGTGCTTCACGAGTCGCTGCACGCCCATAGCGAGGACGAGCGTTGCTACCACCTGTAGTCCCTCTGGGATGGCGGCCACGCCGAGGGAGACTGCCATGAGGAGCATATCGAGGATGTGCTGACCATAGAGGACGCCGAGGATAAAGATCAGTACGCAGATGCCGAGGGCGAGGAAGCCGAGGACCTTGCCGAGCTGATTGAGCCGTTTCTGGAGTGGCATCTCTTGCTGCTCAGTCTCGGAGAGCATCTCGGCGATGTGTCCCACCTCGGTCTCCATACCGGTCGCCACAGCGATACCCTTACCGCGGCCATAGGTGACGAGTCCGGTGGAGAAGGCGATATTGGAGCGATCACCGATGGGCAAGTCAGGGTCAGCCTGCAGTGGGTCGGCACTCTTGTCGCTGGAGACCGACTCCCCGGTGAGAGCCGCCTCCTGGATCTTGAGGTTGACGCAGTCGGTCAGCCGTATGTCAGCGGGCACGATGTCGCCCACGTCGAGCACCACCACGTCTCCCGGGACGATCTCCTCAGAGCTTATCTCAGTGATGTTACCCCCGCGGATCACCTTGCTGTGGGGGGCACTCATGCGATTGAGCGAGTCGAGGGAGACCATCGCCTTATGCTCCTGGATCGTGCCGATGACCGCATTGACGATCAGTATGGCGAGGATGATGAAGCTGTCGGTGAAGTTATTCGTCTTGTCGACAATAGCGATCACGGCCGTGACGATGGCGGCGAGGATCAGGACGAGCACGAGGGTGTCCTTAAATTGGCTCAGGAATATCTTCCAGAGCGGGGTCCGCTTCTTCTCCCTCAGCTTATTGTGTCCGTACTTCTCCAGTCTCCGCCGCACCTCCTCCGGGGAGAGTCCCTGCTCTGTCGAGGTGTCGAGATCCTTCGCCACCTCGTCTTCGGTCATACCGTAGTATATCTTTTCGCTCATAGTATCCTAAGTGATGGATGAATGCTCAGCAAAGGTACCCAAACCCCTCAGTTTACACTATTTTTAGTATAAAAAAAGAGGAGCCCCATCCGATCGGATGAGGCTCCTCACAGGTATCGCTAGTCAGCGCCTTGCCACGGGGAAGAGGCAGATCTCCTGACTATAGCTGCCGTAGGGCAGGCGCCACCGCTCCGGAGGGATGGATCCCCAGGAGTCGACGCCCCCGAGACAGAGATGCTCTGCATCGATATGGAGGAAGACCCTATCCTTACTCGGGATCAGCTGCTCGGAGTGGTGCTGTGCCTTCTCGGGGAAGTCCTCCAGCTGCGTGGTGCTGTAGGGCAGGGCGGAGGCGTAGAAGTCCTTGCCCGACACGAAGCCCAGCCCCTCGCCCCGTTCATTGATGACAGACCAGTAGCGCAGGTCGCTGTGGAGACCGCTCTCCTGAGGTCTGTCGTAGGAGAAGTAGGCGTCGCTGACAGCGAGGTCGTACCAGCCGATGAAAGCATTAGCCTTACGGTCGGGGTAGGTCTCGATCGGACCTCTGCCGTAGTAGTGGATCTGGCTGTAGGCGACAGGCATCTCCATCTGCAGACCGAAGCGGAAGAGCTCCGGCATATCCTTGTCGCTACTGCGGGGATCGAGCTTCTGAGAGACGTAGACCTTTCCGTCTACATCGATCGTGTACTCCATCGTCAGGTCGCACTGTACGCCCGGCAGGTCGTACTTCGTCACCACATGGCCGCGACCGCTCAGCACCTCAGCGCTGATCGAGGAAAGCTTCATCTCCGGATCTCTCCACGCCTGCCACTTCCGCTGGAGACCGGCACCCTCGTCATTGTCCGTGGGGGCGCGGTAAAAGGATGGCTTCAGGGCAGACCCCTCTGCTAGATACTCACTGTCTCCCATACTGTAGCCGGTGAGGAAGCCGCTCTTCTTATCAAAGGTGACGACGCAGTCGTGATTGACCAAGAAGTAGATCGTCTGATCCGAGCTGTCCTCCATAGTCACATAGCCATACTGACCGAGTGAGAGCATCCGCTCGGTATGCTCTGCAAGCGTGAGCTGATTGCGCGCCACGAGGTGGTCAGCGGGGATGAGTGGCTGATCCACCAGAGTGCGGTACTCGACATTGAGGAAGACATCCTTACCGGTGGCATCGATGGACGGGAGCTCGATCTCCAGTCGCTCTGTCTCACCGGGCCTGACGGCAGGGCAGGCCATAGAGCGGGACTGCACTTCCTGCCCGTCTACAGTGATGGCGTAATTGAGGGACAGGTAGTCAAGCGGACGGAAGTCATTGTCATTCTTGATCAGGAGTGTGACACGCCCGAGAGAGAGTCCTCCCTCCATTGTGGTGAGGACCGGCTGGTAGGCGTACTTTGCCTCCACCGCATTGGGCTTAGGCATGCGGGTGCAGTCGAAGAGTCCGTTGTCGCAGAAGTTGTTGTCGCTCGGGTCGTAGTCGTTCCAGTCGCCACCATAGCCTCTGACGGTGGTGCCATCCGGCTTCTGCATATACTGCGATTGGTCAACAAAGTCCCAGATAAAGCCGCCCTGCAGGACCGGATAGGTATGGAAGAGATCCATATAGTAGGTCATGCACCCTTGGCTATTCCCCATAGCGTGAGCGTACTCCACGAGGATGTAGGGCTTGGTAGGATGGCTCTGTGCATACTCCACGAGCTCACTCGGACGACGGTACATATTCCCATAGATATCGGTATTGGAACCATCAATGGCACGCTCGAGTATGATCGGGCGACTGGTGTCGAGCTTCTTGATTGCCGATCGGGCGGCGGTGAAGTTTTGCCCATCTCCGGCCTCATTGGCCATCGACCACATGATGATCGAGGGGTGGATGCCTCTCGAGGCGACGTGACGGACGTTCCGCTCCACATGCGGGACCACCCACTCCGGCTGCTTGGCGAGAGACTCCGCTCCATAGCCCATGCCATGGGACTCAAGGTTAGCCTCGGCACAGACATAGAGTCCATACACATCGCAGAGCTTGTAGAAGTAGGGATCATTGGGGTAGTGGCAGGTGCGGATGGCATTCATATTGAATTGCTTTGCCAGCTTCACGTCCTCCAGCATACGCTCGCGCGACACAATGCATCCGGTATTGGGGTCGGTGTCGTGGCGGTTAGCACCCTTGATGAGGACCGGCTTGCCATTGACCTTGAGCAGAGAGTCCTCGATCCTGATGTTGCGGAAGCCGATGTCAAAGCGGGACACCTCGGAGAGCTCTCCGTTGACGAAGCTCTTGATCTCGAGCTTGTAGAGGTTGGGGGTCTCGGCGGTCCAGGCTGCGACACCGGGGATGATGGCCCGGATCGTATTGACGCTGAAGCCCGGCAACGAGCGCTCCCAGACCCTCTGTCCGAGGGCGTCGGTGAGGGAAAGCTCGTATCTGGGAGAGCCTACAGACTTGAGCCGGAGAGCCAGCAGTCCGTCCTTGTAGTCATTGATCAGGTCCTGCGTGATCGTAATATCTGCCAAGTGGGACTTGGGACGGGCGTACAGGTAGACGTCGCGGTGAAATCCCGTGTGGCGAAACATATCCTGATCCTCGAGGTAGGTGCCATCGCACCAGCGGAAGACGCGGAAGGCAATAGTATTTGTCTTTCCCGGCTTGATGAATGGGGTGACGTCAAACTCCGCCTCCAGTCTCCCATCCTCCGTATAGCCCACGAAGTCGCCATTCACCCATACATAAGCACAGGAACTGACCGCCCCGATGTAGAGTGTGATGTCCTCGCCACTCCAGTCAGCCGGCACGACGATCTCACGGCGGTAGGAGCCGACGATATTGTCCTTGTAGGGCACCGGCTCCTTGGCTAGAGGTTGATTCTTGAAGTGTCCGCGCCAGGGATAGCCGACATTGAGGTACATCGGGTCGCAGACACCATTTTTCTCCCACAGTCCCGGGATGGGCATCGTCCGCCAGTCTCTGTCATCAAAGCCCGGCTTCATGAAGTCGGTGGGGTACCCCTTGACATCCCTTGTGGCGACAAACTTCCACTCGCCCTCGAGCGACAGGGTGCGACTGGAGCGTAGCGGGTCGTCCACCCTCGCCTCCTGCTCCGAGGCGTAGGGAAAGAAGCGTGCCCTCATCGGTAGGCGATTGATCTCATTGACAGCCGGATCCTGCCACTCCATAAAGGTCTGTGCACCTGCTCCGATGCTGAGGAGAGCACTTATGGCGACACCTAATATCTTTGACTTCATAAGGTTGAATGCTAAGGTGGTACTCAATTCTGTCCCTACAGACCTTTTTTCCAAGGTCCTCGGATAGCAAATATAGCTCTATTAACTGACATTTTTGAGTAATAACAGCCCTGAGGATGGACTTAATTCGGCTAAGTGGGTGGGCTATGTGGGAGAGAAAAAAAGGAGAGAGCCGACACTAAATGTCAGCTCTCTCCTTGCCTGTGGCTCGCTCGGGGCTCGAACCCGAGACCCCAACATTAAAAGTGTTGTGCTCTACCAACTGAGCTAGCGAACCAGTGGATGAAAACATCCGTAGACGTCGCAAAGGTAGCAAAAAATTGCCCACGTGCCAAGATTCTATCCTTGCCCCCTTGCCCCTTTTTCGGCTAATTCGCATTTTGATGTGCTGGGAGGGGGAGGAAAAAGAGATTACCTTTG
>NZ_UQJH01000011.1 GCF_900541275.1 uncultured Porphyromonas sp. | reverse complement strand
AGGCATATATTTCGTCATATTGGGATAGATGATTTTTGGCTTACTGAAATCCTCCAAATATGCGCAGTTACGGAGGTTATAGGGAGTATCCCCTTTGTCTGCACGGACGGATATTTTATCCCAATATTGGTCCAGATGAGTCTTTACTGCAGGGTAATCGTTGATATCAATTCGTGGCATTTTTCCCTTAACGCCGTTGTGGGTATTGATCAGATATAGACCATTGTCCACGTATCCGTAGCGCTTGATGTCTCTGCCGCGCAATATGGGTCGTATAAGATCTTCCGTGCGCTGGTGCTCGTCCTCGGTCTGGCAGTTTGATAGGATCTCATCACGCTTGGCAGTGTCGATGATGAAGGCCTCGTTGCAGCCGGTAAGCACGCCACGATAAATCTGGATGTCCCAGTCCTTAAGCGGGGTGCCAACAGCCTCAATCTTCTCCTTGATGCGCTGCTCGATGGGGGTGAGGATGACCCAAGGGGCGGAAGTGAAGGCGGAGGGCGTCGCATGTTGCTGGACAAAAAGGCTCATTTATCGAGGGAGATGACCTCCTTGATGTAGCGGGAGAGGGTGTTGCGGTCGCACTTACAGATCTTGGCGATCTTGCGTAGCGAGATCTGCTCCTCGAGGAGTCCCTTGATCAACTGCTTCTTACGGTAGAGGGGATGCTTCTCCGGTGCCGTCTTGCGTCCCTTGGGACGCCCGAGGATGACGCCCTCGGCTCTCTTCCTGGCTAAAGCTTCCTTGGTGCGCTGGCTGATTAAGTTGCGCTCGATCTCAGCGCTTAGACCAAAGGCAAAGGCGAGGACCTTGCTCTGTATGTCGTCTCCTAAGCGGTAGTTGTCCTTGATCGTCCAGACGCGGCACTCCTTTGTCATACATATATTGAGGATCTCCATAATCATGAAGAGGTTTCGCCCGAGGCGGGATAGCTCGCTACAGATGATGATATCATCTCGGGTGACCTTGCGGAGGAGGTCTCCAAGCTGCCGCTTGGTGTAAGCCTTGGTGCCGCTGATGGTCTCCTCGATCCAGTCATCGACCAGGAGTCCGTTTCTCTTACAGAAGTTGTTGATCTCGAAGCGCTGGTTCTCTACCGTCTGCTTGTCGCTGCTTACTCTGATGTATCCGTACGTCATATCTAAGTGTGAGTTTGTGGTCCAACCTCTTGTGGAGATCAGGCCGGGATAAGTGAGTCGCAAATGTAAGTGCATACCGGCAGGAGGTGGATCGAGAAGTGTAGATTTGAGGAGAAACAAACCAATACAATAGCATATGGAATTTAAGAGACTTGGGCTCACTTCGGCAGCACCGAGTGACTTTACACTGGAGGCACTCAGGCAGCGCCATGCCGGCACTCTAGGCAGAGTTTACCACCTGATCAACCTCCGGGGTATAGACTTGAGTGCCTAACGCCTGAGTAGTGATGAAATAGGAAAGGATGCGAATATACCACCTCCCCGCCCTCCACTATCTCTCATGGTCTCCCACAGTCTCCTCTCTACAAGTAGTGTAGACATCTCTACCTTTTTCCCGCCACCTCGCCAATTTGCCTGCGCCCTCTCCCAGGGGTGACGCATTTGATCCTTACAGCCATGGAGAAGGCACCCCTCCGGGGTGCATTGCGACCCATCCGACCCGTCCGACCTATCCCAAAAACATCCCGTCACCTAATACCGGTAAAAGAATTCTCTAATACCGATATTAGAGATCACTAATACCGGTAAAAGAAATCTCTAATATCGGTATTAGAGATCCCCCCCTATCCGCCAGGGGGAACCCCACCTTGCGGGGTCTCTGGAAAGGGGGATTTCTGCTCGGCGACCCGCCAGGGGTCGAGGGGGTAGGGGCGGGTCTCAGCACATTTGAAACAAATGTGCGAGAATGGCACTTCGTGCAACATTCTCATAGAGCGAGCACCCTTCGGGTGCCTCACGACCCGTCCGACTTGTCCGACATGTCCGACCCGGGCATGGCGTCACCCCTGATCTACCGCCCGGGAGAGTAGGGAGAATAGGGGAGACCTTTGCATAATACCCCATCTGCGGCGTCACTTTCGAGATTCGGGCTTGGTCATGTGCGTAAGCACACTCCCTTCGCCCTCACTCTCAGTTCCTTGCATCTGGAGTGTTCTGCAAAGTCCCTGCCGAAAAAGCGGTGCTTTTTCGGTGAAAGACCATTTTGCAAAGGTCTTTAGGGGGGAAATGGCTACTTTTGTGGGAAGAGATTGTGACCACTTATGAAGTACGACATCACCTATACACTCGACCAACTCCCCGAGGTGGCTAAGGAGCTGCTGGAGAACTTTGGCGACCACCGCGTCTGGGCCTTTGATGCGCCTATGGGAGCGGGCAAGACGACGCTCATCGATGAGATCTGCAAGCTCCTCCGGATCCAGGAGGTGACCAGCAGCCCCACCTTTGCGATCGTCAATGAGTACCATACCGCGGACGACAGCGTCATCTACCACATCGACTGCTACCGGCTCGACGACCTGGCGGGCGCCTACCGCATCGGCCTTGAGGAGTACATCGACAGTGGCGAGTACTGCTTCATCGAGTGGCCCGAGGTGGTCACTCCGCTCCTCGACGAGGAGGCGCTCACGCTCCACATTGAGATCATCGACGACGGGCAGGCGCGCCGCCTCACCATCGACTGAGTGCCCCGATGACCGCCAGGCTGCTGATAGAGCTCTCGGTGGTGGGGATGTTTGTCCTCCCCGGGCTGCTGGCTCTCTGGGTCGGCATCGCCAATAGAGAGTGGTTTTTCTCCAACCCCCAGGCGCAGATATGGCTCCGTGCCCTGGGGCGAAAGGGTAGCCGCATCGCCACCATCATCATCGGTCTGCTCCTCCTCGCCTGCAGCCTCCTCTTCTACATTGATCCCCTCCACGTAATGAAGTCCTAAGCCCTGCCTATGAGACACCCCTTCTCCCCCTCGGAAAACGAGATGACTGACTACAACGCACCCAGGGGCAGACAGCTCATTGAGGATATCCTGAGCGGTCACTACGCCCGGGCCTTTGAGATGCTTGACGGCACGCCCACGGGCGACAGCCCCCGGCTCAGAGAGCTGACAGAGACCTATCGGCTCCTCTGCGACTACTATGCCAAGGGGGCTGAGGATCCCTCCCGCGACGAGATACTCCGCAAGATCGGGCGAGAGCTACGTATGCTGATCCGCGAGACGTGGGATGTAGAGAGGTTTCTGCCCCCAAGCTGCATAGATGCCAGGCGACGTCTCGGGGAGGGGTACGACCTGGCGGCGGACCTGGCGCACCCCCTGAGGAGGCAGGAGCCGGGCTACTACGACCGGCTGGACCGACTCTTTGACTACCTCTGGGCGACCAACCGGCTGACGGAGGCGGACTGTGAGGCGATACGGCGCTCTACCGACAGGGTGGAGCGGCACATGCTGCTCTCGGGGCTCTCCGTGGGGCTGTGCGAGGAGTATGACCCCGCCAAGCTGACCCTCCTCATCGAGGTGCTGGAGGATCGCGAGCCGGCCGATGTGGCGATCGCCCTGCCTGCCCTACTGATGGGCGGGCGAAGGCATCAGAGGGAGATCCTGCACTTCTACCCCGACCTGGCGGAGCGGGGGCTCGCTGCCCTGCGCCGCCTTCGGGAGGAGCTCCATATGGCGGTGGAGGTGCTCCTCGACACCTACGCCACAGAGCGCAATGACCGGATCTTCACCGAGGAGGTGCTGCCCAAGCTGCAGGGACTCGGGGAGCACCTGCGCGGTATGCCGGGGGCGACGATGGAGGATCAGGTGCAAAACTTCTACCACAGCCTCGATGAGCAGCGGGACGATGAGATAGAGGGTCTCCTCGCCGACGCGATGGGACGGCTGGGGGATATGCAGAAGGACCGCTTCGACATGGAGTACTCGTCGGCGAAAAACCTTAAGGGCTTCCCCTTCTTCGGCAGCCCTGCCCACTGGTTTTACTCCTACATCCCCACCCATCCCGATCTGATCGAGGGCAATGTGAGGATGCTGACCAACTGGGGCAAGGCACTCTTCGGTGGCCGGCGCCTGATCTCCTCCGACCGCTACTCCTTCTCCCTCATCCCCGGGCTCGACCGGATGATCCCGCGGATGGACCTGCCGGAAGGGGTCTCCCTCAGGGAGAGCGAACCGATGACGCTGCGGGAGCAGATGAGGGACTTCCTCTTCGGGGCCTACCGCTTCTACACGCTCTACAGCGATGCGGGCGACTTCATCAATCCCTTTGAGGGACATCCCTTCGTCCTCGACGGGCCCTTCACCCGCGCGGCAGACCTCTATACCGAAGAGCAGCTCTGCGACCTCGCGCTGCGGGTGGCGCACGATGGTCACTACGGCTGGGCGGGGCGGCTCTACGAGCAGTCACAGCGAGACTATGGAAGTCACTCTGGGGAGGTGTGGCGCGGCATAGCGGTGGTCTATATGATGGACGACAGGGACGAGGAGGCTCTCCACGCACTGGAGGAGGCGATCCGCGAGGAGGGGATGCGCAGCAGTACGGCAGAGAAGGTTGCCTCACTCTTGGTGAAGCTGGGTCGGAAGAGCGACGCCATCGACTTCATACGCAAGGCGGAGGATCAGGTGGAGGGTCCGGGAAGGGTCCGGCTGGTGGCGGAGCGTGTCCGGCTGCTGAGAGAGCGGGGAGAGCCGGAGGAGACACTCCAGGCGGCCTACAAAGCGGACTTCCTCGCCGACGGGGAGGATAGGGAGATCTCCGAGACCCTCTGTACCCTCCTCCTCGAGACGGGCCGGGCGGAGGAGGCGGTCAAGCGCGCCCACTCCTCCTCGCTCCCACTCCACGAGGGGGTCGCACTCCTCGCGACAGGAGAGCGGGCCGAGGGCATCGCCCTACTCCGTCAGGCACTCCATACGAAGCCCGGCAACGCCCCCCGACTCGAGGCGCTCCTGTCGCTCCTTGCTAGGTACGACATCCCCGACAGGGAGCGCGCACTGATCTACGACACCATCACTCTACCATCCTATGAGGCAAAGTAAGCCCACTCTCCTTCTCCTCGCCACCCTGCTACTGATCCTCGTCGGCTGCAGCCGCAAGGATCAGGCAGGCAGCCCCCTCGCCGTCGACCTCCGTCCCGGCACGCAGCCGGCACTGCTCTACACCTACGGCACGACCGCCATCAGGATCGACACGATCGATGGGAAGTATAAAGCGCACTTCGACCGCGACACGCTTGACTTCCTCGTGCTCACCGACACCACCGGACTGATAGAGGCGGTCCTGATCCCCGACACCACTAAGCTGAGGTACCGCCGCGGCAAGATCGAGGGAGCGCGCTACGCCGATGAGCTGATGGAGTGGCAGCGACTGATCACCGAGGCGGGCGACAGCATCACGCCCGACCTGAGGGACTTCTACGGGCGGATGACCGGCCGTCGGCTCAGCCTCTTCTACGCCCTCGACGGGCTACGGCGCTTCCCCGATCAGGAGCCATCACTCCTCAGGGGACTGCTCTCCGCGGCGCAGTACAGCCACACCGACCTCCTTACTGCCCTCGGGCTGAGCAACGAGACCTCTTTCAGCCGCTTCCCCGACCACTTTGGCAGGGAGGAGAGGGAGACAAAGGCCTTCATCAAGCCGGATCACTTCATGGCGGTGATGGCCCTCTGCGAGAGCGATATGGACAGCACGCTGCTCCGCCCCTTTTACCACACTGCCGACAGCCTCGGCGTCAAGAGTCTCCTACTGCTGATCGGGCAAGAGGAGGCGGCACCCTTCCTCCCCTCGTCCGACCGCCGGACCCGATTCGTCAGCGACAGCATCGGCGAGGCATCGACGATCGCCACCACACTCGGGGCGGAGAGCCTCCCCGCCTACTTCGTCATAGACACGCTTATGAGCGTCATCGATCGTCCCTCGGACCTCACCGAGCTGACCCGGTACATCCTCGCCCACGACACCATCCCACTGAAGAAGAGTAAGAGAAAATGATCGAGCTATCGGACGACCTCAGCTACCCCGGCGAGGGGGCTGAGGAGAGAGACCCCTCCCACGCCCTGGCCAAGATCTACGGACAGGCGGTCAATGGGCTCTCTGCCACCACGATCACCATCGAGGCACAGTGTCAGGACGGGGTGCGATACACGCTCGTCGGACTGCCCGATACGGCGGTCAAGGAGAGCCGGGAGCGGGTAGAGGCGGCGCTGCTGGAGTCCGGCATCAGCTGGAAGCGACGGCGCTACATCATCAATATGTCCCCGGCCGACATACGTAAGGAGGGCGCCGCCTACGACCTACCCCTCGCTGTCGTCCTCGCCGGGCTGATGTGCCCCCTCGACCTATCCCCTCTGGAGCGCGTGGTGGTGATGGGCGAGCTCTCCCTCGACGGCCGGATACAGCCGATCCACGGCATCCTCCCGATGGCGATCAATGCGGTGCGGGATGGCTTCCGCGCCATCATCGTCCCGCGTGCCAATGCGCGGGAGGCGGCAGTCGTCGACGGGCTGACCGTCTTCGCCGCCGACACGCTCACGCAGGTGCTCGCCTTCGTCTCCGGCACCGGGACGCTCGAGGTGGTGAGCGACCAGACAACGGAGGCGGACTTCGTCACCTCGATAGAGAGTATGCTCGACTTTGCGGATGTGAAGGGGCAGGAGGAGGTGCGGCGCGCCATGGAGGTGGCTGCGGCAGGCAATCACAATATCCTCATGGTGGGTGCGCCCGGCAGCGGCAAGTCGATGATGGCCAAGCGGCTCCCGGCGATCCTCCCGCCACTCACCAAGGAGGAGGCGATCGAGACGACGATGATCCACTCCGTCGCCGGCGTGCTGCCCCCCGACAGCGGACTGATGACGCGGCGCCCCTTCCGCTCCCCCCACCACACCACCTCCGGGGTCGCCTTAGTCGGTGGCGGCACCTACCCCAAGCCGGGCGAGATCTCGCTGGCGCATAATGGGGTGCTCTTCCTGGACGAACTGCCGGAATTTTCCCGCCACGTGCTGGAGGTTCTGCGGCAGCCGCTCGAGGACAGGATCGTCACCGTCTCACGAGCCCGCGGCACGATCACCTTCCCCGCCTCCTTCATGCTCGTAGCATCGATGAATCCTTGCCCCTGCGGCAACTACAATAATCCCGCAAAGGACTGCACCTGCCTCCCCGGGCAGATCTCCGCCTACCTCGGGCGTCTCTCCGGGCCTCTCCTCGACCGCATCGACATACAGGTGGAGATCGTGCCGGTCCCCTTTGAGGCACTCTCGTCGAGAGAGCCGGGCGAGTCGAGCGCCGTGATCCGTGAGCGGGTGCTGCGGGCGCGCGCCATACAGGCGGCACGCTACAGGGAGATCCCCGGCATCTACACCAATGCCCAGATGACTCCCGCCCTGATGAAGGAGTACATCCACATCGACTCCGCCGGGCGCGAACTCCTCCGCCGCGCCATGGACCACTACGGGCTCTCGGCGCGGGCCTACGACCGGATCCTCAAGGTGTCGCGCACCATTGCCGACCTGGAGGGATCGCCCGAGGTGCTCACCCACCACATCGGCGAGGCGGTCAACTACCGCAAGCTCGACCGCAGCAGCTGGGGCGAGGTAAAGTCGTAATCGCTCCTCGGTGTGATGAAGAGAGTCTACCACCTCGGTCTCCTTGGGCGTGACATCGGCTACAGCCGGTCCCCGGAGCTCTTCGCCGAGATCTTCCAGAGAGAGGGGCTCGACGGCTCCACCTACCGGCTCATCGACCGCCCGGAGGTGGGTCCCTTTTTCATAGAAATTCGCCGTACCGCCCGGTGGGACGGCTTCAACGTCACCACGCCCTACAAGACCGCCGTCATCCCCTATCTCGACCGGCTCGATCCGTCGGCATCGGCTGTGGGAGCGGTCAATTGTGTCACCTGCCGGGAGCGGATCCTCACCGGCTACAATACCGATGTGGAGGGCTTTGCCACCTCGCTCAGGGAAGAGATCGGGGAAGGGACTCTACCCGGCTGTGCGCTGATCCTCGGCAGTGGCGGTGCCTCAAGGGCTGTCCGGGTGGCACTCGAGCAGATGGGCATCCCGTCCGAGACGGTATCGAGGAGCCGGGGGCTCACCTACGAGGAGCTGACCCCGGAGCAGCTCGCCCGCACGCCGCTGATCGTCCATGCCACGCCACTCGGCAGTGCCAAGTACCCTGGCGCCAAGCCACCCCTGCCCTACGACGCACTCCACGCCGGGCAGCTGCTCATCGACCTCACCTACGAGCCGGAGGTGACCCCCTTCCTCGAGGAGGGGCTGGCGCACCGCTGTCGCACCGCCAATGGTCTCACCATGCTCCGCGCTCAGGCGGAGGCTGCCTGGCACCACTTCCGGGATAGGCACATCAGCGAGCCGTAATCCATCCCCTTCCCCCTTCCATGGGACACTGCGTCCGCAGTACTCGAAAACCGGGTTTTGCTGGCAAGGCTTTTCAGACGAAACTTGCGGAGCATATTATGAAGTGAAATCGGTACCTTTGCTCAAAGTAGAATAGGATGGAGAGGAATAGGCAAAAGAAGCCCAAGTTTAAGCTCAATCGTCAGACCTTCCTGGATCGCTTAGGCGACTTCTGGGAGGGGAAGTACTTGGTTCGCTCGATGAACACGCGGACCATGAGATGGGTGGTGGCAGTGGCACTCTTCTGCCTCGTCAGTATCTTCAATTCGTACCACAGCTTGCGACAGAAGAGCAAGGTGGACCGACTGGACCGCGAGATCACCGAGCTGAGGATGGAGTACGTATCCACCTCCTCAACGCTGATGGGCGCCCGTCGCCTGTCCGCCATAGAGAGCCGCGTCAGCGAGGAAGGACTGGAGATCTCCATCCCTAAGAATCCTCCCATTATCATCGACCGATAGCCGGTGGGAGAGGCGATATAGATGATGGAAGAGACGGAGCACAAGCTATCCAAGCAGGAGCAGCAGAAGAGACACAGACTGCGGCAGTCCTACCGGACCTACAGGATCATCGGTGGGATGCTGCTAGTGGCGGCGGTGCTCATCTTTGGCAGGACCTTCCTCACCGCCACGACAGATGCCCCTGCATGGCGTAAGCTCAATGCCAATATGCGCCGCGCCAATCAGCCCTCACAGCCCCTACGGGGGAATATCTACTCCGATGAGAACCACCCTCTGGCGATCAGCGTCCCCTACTACGACACCCGCATAGACTTCCGTGCCGGTGGCTTCGTCGACAGCCTCTTCACGGCCAATGTCGACAGCCTCGCCTATCAACTATCCAGCCTACTCAAGGACCGCTCCGCCGCCAGCTATCGCCAGCACCTGATGCAGGGATACAATAAGCGGAGCCGCTCATGGCGCGTCGCCACGCGCGAGGTGACCCACAGCGAGCTGCAGGAGATGCTCCGGATGCCCTACCTCCGCACCCGCAATCGCAATGTCTCCGGCTTCACCACCTCCCGCTACATCCGTCGCATACGCCCCTACGGTTCGCTCGCCCAGCGCACCATCGGTAGTCTCCGGCGCGACCCTGACAGCCTCGGCATCACGCACGGCAATAGCGGTCTGGAGCTCGCCTTTGACTCCGTCCTCTGCGGAAAGCAGGGGCTGGACGCCTTCATCTTTGTCCCCCCACGCTGGATCCGTGACCCGATCAAGCTCCCCACCGATGGCATGAGCGTCTACACGACGATCAACGTTACCATACAGGACATCACCGAGCGAGCGCTCCGTAGCGCCCTCGAGGAGTACGGCGGCACCTGGGCCTGCGCCATCGTCATGGAGGTGGCGACGGGGCAGATCAAGGCGCTCTCCAATCTCGATATGGCGGGTGAGGGACACTACATCGAGCGGACCAATCACGCGCTGGCAGACCTGCTGGAGCCGGGCTCGACCTTCAAGGCTATCTCCATCCTCGCCGCCCTCGACGAGGGCTACGTCACGCCGAGCGACACCGTCGATACCGGCAGCGGGCGCTACACCTACCGCAAGGGGCTGACGATCGTGGACTGGAAGGCTGGAGGCTTCGGTCGCGTCACGGTGCGAGAGGCGATGTATCAGTCCTCCAATATCGGTGTTGCTAAGACGGTGCTGAGGGGGTTTGAAAAGCGACCGGAGGACTTCTACAATAAGCTTATGGGGATGAATATCTTCTCCCCCATACGACTTGAGATCCCCGGCACCGCCGTCGCCCAGGTGGCAGACATCAAGAACTGGGGACCGGGCACCCTGCCGTGGGTCTCCTTTGGCTACAGCGTCCAGATGCCCCCGATCTACACGCTGCGCTTCTTCAATGCCGTCGCCAATGGGGGCAAGATGATGGAGCCCTACCTCGTCTCCCGCGTCACCGGCGAGGGCAGCACTTACTACGAGCGTGAGCCACAGGTGATCAATAAGCAGATCGCCGGACGTGCCGCCATCGACTCCCTGCAGAGCATCCTGCGGGGCGTGGTGATCCAGGGTACGGGGAAGCGGATCAATACACCCAATGTGACCGTCTCCGGCAAGTCCGGCACCGCCCAGTGCATCGATGCGGCGGGGCGGTATATGAATAATCGTCACCGCTACTCCTTTGCCGCCTACTTCCCGGCCGAGAAGCCAAAGTACTCCTGTATGGTGGTGATCAACGCACCCTATAAGGGCAATATCTCCGCTGCGCCCGGTGCGGTGATCCGCAGCATAGCCGAGCAGGTGAGCGCCACACAGCACAAGATCCTCCTCCGCGAAGTGCAGAGCGACTCGACAGCCGTCTTCACCCACGTCATGGGCGGAGGACTCCGCAGCGGTGTGGAGCAGGCGGCTCACGTGACAGGGATCAAGCGACCCAAGGGGAGCGCCGACTGGGTCGGCTACCTCCCCGAGGATAGTCTCCAGCGCCTCAGCGACCTGAGCATCCGGATGAATACGATGCCCAACGTCGTCGGTATGGCCACCTCCGACGCCCTCTATCTCTGCGAGACCCTCGGTCTGAGGGTCACCTGCAGCGGTCGCGGAGGGTACATTACCCACCAGACGCTCACCCCCGGCACCCCTCTGAGGGGTAGGGGAGCGATCCGCCTCACGCTCGGGGAGCCGAAGTAATAAAATCATCTCTTTATCTCACAATAGGTAATGAAACTCAGTAAAATCATGCGGGGCGTCCCCCACGAGCTGATCGCCGGGGAGGACAACATCGAGATCGGGCAAATATGCGCCGACTCGCGCTCCGTGGGCAAGGGGGACCTCTTCGTCGCCCTGCGCGGTCTGGTGACCGATGGACACCGATTCATCGATCAGGCGCTCGACCATGGTGCCGCAGCGGTCATCTGTGAGACCGTCCCCGACGAGTATCGCCCCGGGATCGCCTACATACGCGTCGAGCACACCGACGTGATCCTGGGAGATGTGGCAGCCAACCTCTACGACCACCCGTCCGACAAGCTCCGCCTCGTCGGCGTCACCGGGACCAATGGCAAGACCACCATCGCCACGCTCCTCTATGAGCTCTTCCGCAAGCTGGGCTACCGCGTGGGGCTGATCTCCACCGTCTGCGTCCGCATCGACGATGAGACGACACCGAGCCACCTTACCACACCCGACGCTCTGACGCTCCAGAGGTACCTCCACGAGATGGTGGAGGCAAGCTGTAGCTACGCCTTCATGGAGGTCTCCTCAATAGCGATCCACCAGCACCGCATCGGTGGGACCACCTTCGCCGGCGGGATCTTCACCAACCTTACCCGGGACCACCTCGACTACCACAAGACCTTCGCCAATTACCTCCGGGCAAAGCAGATCTTCTTTGACGAACTGCCGGAGGAGGCCTTTGCCCTCACCAACCTCGATGAGACGAATGGGATGGTGATGGTGCAGAACACCCGCGCCCAAGTCCACACCTACGCACTCAAGCGAAGTGCCGACTATAAGGGACGGCTCCTCGAGGAGCATCTCGACGGGACGGACCTGATCATAGACGGGGAGGAGATCTCTGTGCGACTGGTCGGAGCCTTCAATGCCTACAACCTCCTCGCCGTCTACGGTACAGCGCGACTGCTCGGGGCCCCTAAGGAGGAGACCCTCCGCCAGATCAGCACCCTCACCGCCGTGACGGGGCGCTTCCAGACCCTCGCCTCCAAGCGGGGATACTACGCGGTGGTCGACTTTGCCCACACGCCCGATGCGCTGGATAACGTCCTCACCACGCTCACCGACCTGCAGCGGGTCCACCACGGACGCGTCATCACCGTCGTGGGGGCGGGAGGACACCGCGACAAGGGCAAGCGACCCATCATGGCCGCCACCGCAGCGAAGTACTCCGACCTGCTGATCCTCACGTCGGATAACCCCCGCGACGAAGATCCGCGGCAGATACTCGAGGACCTCTGCGAGGGACTCTCGCAGGAGCAGCTCGCCTCCACGCTCCGCCTTGTGGACCGGCGCGAGGCGATCCGCACAGCCTGCACCATGGCACAGCCTGGAGACATCATCCTCATCGCCGGCAAGGGACACGAGACCTACCAGGAGATCAATGGGGTACGGCACCACTTCAGCGACGTGGAGGAGGTGCATCGCGTCTTTGAGGACGAGGAGCGCAGGAGCGAGTAGCCTATGCTGTACTACCTCTTCGACTACTTCGCCTCGCAAAACCTCCGCTGGTCGGCGGTATTCAATTACGTCAGCACCCGTGCCACCTTTGCCGTCATCGTCAGTCTGATCGTCTCCATCGTCATCGGTCGGCAGATTATCACCCTCCTGAGGGAGAAGCAGATCAGCGACGCCGTGCGACCCTACACCATCGAGGGTATGCTCTCCAAGAAGGGCACCCCCACGATGGGCGGGCTGATCATCCTCGCAGCGATCCTGATCCCGACGCTGCTCTTCTGCCGGCTCGACAATATCTACATCATCCTGATGATCATCGCCACGCTCTGGCTCGGCGGACTCGGCTTTGCAGACGACTACATCAAGGTATTTAAGAAAAATAAGGAGGGTCTCGCCGGGCGCTACAAGCTCGTCGCTCAGATGGGTCTTGGCGTGCTCGTGGCGCTCGTCTTCCTCACCTCCCCGGCGGTGGTGATCAAGGAGAATGCCCGCCAGGTGCTGGAGGAGGGTAGGGTGGTGACCGAGTTTGCCACCGTAGAGACGCAATCCCTCCAGACCACCATCCCCTTCGTCAAGGGGCACAACCTCGACTACTCCGCCATCGCACCGTGGCTCGGGATAGGGCAGAATAGTGAGCTCTTCACCATCATCTTCGTCAGCCTGCTCTTCGTCTTCATCGTGATGGCGGTCTCCAATGGCGCCAACCTCACCGACGGGCTTGACGGCCTCTGCACCGGCTCCTCAGCGATCATCGGTGTGGTGCTGGGGATCCTCGCCTACATCTCCTCCCATATCGAGATGGCAGCGTACTTCAACGTCATGTTTATCCCCGGGGCGGAGGAGCTGGTCGTCTTTGCTGCTGCCTTCATAGGTGCGACGGCGGGCTTCCTATGGTTCAATTCATTCCCCGCACAGATCTTCATGGGCGACACGGGGAGCCTGACGCTGGGCGGCATCATCGCCATCTTTGCCATCGTGATCCGCAAGGAGCTGCTCCTGCCGATCCTCTGTGGCGTCTTCCTCGTGGAGACGCTCTCGGTGATCATCCAGACCACCTACTTCCGATACACCAAGCAACGCACCGGCGTGGGGAAGAGGGTCTTCAAGATGACCCCCCTCCACCACCACTATCAGAAGCCCGGTGACGGCAGTATAGACGCCCTCCTGCAGCGGCCCTACCGACCGATCCCGGAGGCGAAGATCACCACCCGCTTTTGGCTCATAGGCATCGTACTGGCGGTGCTGACGATAGCGACACTTAAGTTTAGATAATATAGTATGGAATACACCATTGTCCTGGGAGGGGGCGAAAGTGGCATGTGGGCCGCCCTCCTGGCGAAGCGACTGGGGCACAGGGTCCTCCTCTCCGACAGCAATACGCTCCGCGATGCCACCCGCGACTTACTGCTCCAGCATGGGATACGGATCGAGGAGCGGGGACACTCCCTCCCCGAGCTCGAGCGTGCCACAAGGGTGATCAAGAGCCCCGGCATCCCCGACAGCGCTGCTGTGGTACAGCGCTGCATCGAGGCCGGCGTGCCGATCGTCTCAGAGATCGAATTTGCCGCACAGCACGTTGCCCAGGGTAGCACCCTCGTAGGCATCACGGGGTCCAATGGCAAGACCACCACCACCACCCTCACCGCTCACCTCCTGCAGGCGTGTGGCATCGATGCGGTGGCGTGTGGCAATATCGGTCTCTCCCTCGCCCAGTGCCTCGTCCGCGACCCGCACAAGGTCTACGTCATGGAGCTCTCCAGCTTCCAGCTCGACCATATGTACGACACCCACCTGCACGCCGCCGTGCTGATGAATATCACGCCCGACCACCTCGATCGGTACGACCACAAGCTGGAGCTCTACGCCGATGCCAAGGGAAGGGTATTCCAAAACCAGACCGAGGAGGACTACGCCATCACCTTCGCCGATGATCCTGAGACAGCCACCATGCTCGCCCGCAGGGATCCAAGCCCGGCGCGCGACCTCTCCTTCTCCCTCACCCGCACCGACACCGCCGCCTACCTCGAGGGCGACAGGATCCACATCCGTCTCTCGGGTGGCAAGGAGTGCCTCATCGACTACTCCCGCCTGCAGCTCAAGGGCCCCCACAACGCCTGCAACGTCATGGCCGCCTGTCTCGTGCTCCACGCCCTGGGGCTAGATCCCGACCTCGAGGACGGCACCGTCACCGGTGCGCTGGAGGACTTCACCGGCATAGAGCACCGCATGGAGCTGACGCGCGTCCTCCACGGGGTGAAGTACATCAATGACTCCAAGGCTACCAATATCGATGCCACCCGCCACGCCCTCGAGGCGATGCCTGACGGGCGGACGATCCTCTTCCTCGGCGGTACCGACAAGGGCAACGACTACGAGGAGATCAAGCCACTCGTGGAGGCGAAGTGCAAGGCGCTGATCTACCTCACCACCGACAGCGCCAAGCTGCACATGACCTTCGATCCCCTGCCTATCCCCTCCTTCGATGCGACGGGGATGGAGGAGGCCTTTGTCCTCGTGCAGAGTCTCCACCCGCTGGAGGGCGATGTGGTGCTCCTCTCACCCGCCTGCGCCTCCTTTGACCTCTTCAAGAACTACGAGCACCGCGGAGAGTGCTTCAAGGAGCAGGTCGCCAAGCTCTGACGCCTGACACTCATCTATATAGAGCCGACCCGTACGTAATGTACGGGTCGGCTCTTTTTTTATCCTAACACGCCCAGAGCAGATGTACTCCTCTGTACGTGAAAGCCCTAACTCCGAAAGCAAGGGAGCAGATCGCCTCAGTGCAATAGTCTCATTATATTTGCTTCCTTGGCTCAATAAGCGAGAAGGGCAAGACTTCTCTCTAATAGTTACTCGCTTATGGATTAGAGATTCTTCATCCAAGGAGCCAATAAATTACTCTTACCGACACGATGTATGAGGGGCTTTGGGGCGGGTAAAGTGATACAATTCATTCCCATCTTTGTCCAGCAAAAACATCGTAAGCCGGCCACTCTTGATGGAGATGAATGCAAACCCCGTCTCCGGACTACAAAATTGAGTCCCCTCTATCGGCTTCACTTTACGCGAGAGAGCACCCGAGGTCACCACCACATAGTCTACACTGCTACTATCTCTATGTATGTGCTGATGGTTGTGTATATGACCACTAAGATAGAGGTCGGCATGATACTTATCCAAAAGTGGAGCGACATATTTCTGCATATCCAGTCGCTCGGAGTCCGCTTTACTGGTATCGGCGTAGATTGGGTGATGGCCGGCAACAATCTTATAGTCTGCATTACTACCGGCTAATCCACTCTCAAGCCATGCCAATTGCTCCTCTCTGCTTTGCCCCTTCACACTTTTATACTCAGCATCATTGCGGTATTTATCGATTAGAGGGCAAGTGTCAAGCAAAAAGAGGTCGACAGTCTCTCCCTCATCAGTCCTGAAGCTTAGAGAATAATAGCGTCTATGGAGCTCCCACCGGCGACTAATCTTAGAGTAGTCGATCATGGCTTGCACATTACCCTTCTGTTCGTGGTTACCAATAATTGGGTACCATGGGATTTGTAGCTCGGGATGGTCATAGATCAATTCAAAATTGGTCATCCAAAGCGGGTCAGACACACTCTCCAAACCTATATAGTGGAAGTTATCCCCCAGAGTAAGTACAAACTCGGCATCTCCTTTACCGGCAAGCTCACCCATACTGTGAGCTATTGCTTTTTGGTCGTAATACCCATTGCGACCCTGGTCGGTGATAACAAGGAAGTTAAAGCCATCCTCGCTTGCCTCAGCTACCTCAGAGAGTGTCCTTTGGGCCGATACGGCTAATGGTAGCAATAATAACCAGAGGGCAATAAGTACTCTATTCATCTTATTTATCATACTATTAATCATCTGAGCTAATTACAAATTCCAGCGAATGCCAGCGTTAAATGTAGGCTTATAAAGCTCCAACTGCATCAACCGATCCTTTTCGCCTTGATAGTAATAGAGAGGGGTATTGAGTAAATTATTGGCATCAAAGAATACTTGCAAATTAGGCTTGATTTTATAATTGGCATTGAAGTCTAAAAAGGCTTGGCTTCCATAGTAACGATCTTCAAAATCATTTTTGCCCAATTGGTCCACGTAAGAGCTTGTAAAGTTGTATGAGATCCGCGCAGTAAAGTGCTTGTCTTCATACGCCAAAGAAGCATTGACAGTATGGGGTGCAGATCCCGGCAACATCATACCCTTACGCTCTTCACCATCCTCATTAGTGATACCCGAAGCCTTGGAGTGAGTGTAGGTATAATTTAGGTACAGAGACAAGTGCCGCAAAAAAGACGAGGGCAAGAAGTCAAGCTGACGATTGTAGGATACCTCCAGCCCATATATATCTACCGACTCACCATTGTGATGTGTCTTGTAATCCCACTCCTCACCCTCTGGAATTGGGTTGTGGCGGTCGGGGTAAAGCTGAGCAAAGTCATCGTGAGTAAAGCTACTGGTAGCATAGGTGTAGATGAAGTCATTAAGACGCTTGTAGAAAAGACCTGCGGAGAGTGAAGCAACATTACCGGGGTAATACGAAGCGATTAGGTCCACGTTGTGGGCATAGGTACTCTTGAGGTCTGAGTTGCCAAGCGAAATATTGTGGTCGGCATTAGAGATATTCATATAGGGTACCAGCCAATAGTAATTGGGACGTGCTATGGAGGTTGAGTAGGCAGCTCGGAGTACTGTCCTCTTATTGGGCTCATATTTGAGAGTCAAGTTGGGGAAAAAGTTGGTATAGCTATTGTTGTCCTTCACATTTTCGCCCTTCTGATCCTCAACTAAGGTATGTCCAATGTAGTCAATCGCTGTGTGCTCAATACGTAGCCCTGTGATGATCACAAATCGGTTAGTGACATTCTGATCCCACCTCAAGTATCCGGCGTAAATATTTTCTTTGGCATTATAATTAGCTGTCCAGTATTCACTGAGGATTGCCTCGCTTTCATATTTACTGGGATCATTTAGCTCTAGACTCCCAAGAAATGTTTTGCTTGGAAATACGCCCGGTACATAGCCTTTACTATTGAGAAACTTCGGGTCGTTCCACTCAACCAGATCCATCTCCGTAAAGGATGGGAAGCTGGTTTTAGGCTCATATTCATAGTAGATATTGTCACGATCCTTCTCCTTTAATCGGATCTTGACTCCCGCACGGATACGACCTTTCTGCTCCGAAATAACAGAAAAGGGAAAGCGGAAATTGAGCTTGCCACCCCACTCATTTTCATAGGTCATTTGCTCAGACTCGGAGAGCGTTTCTAGGCCAAACTTATCTAAAGACTCATTCTGTGCTGTCACCATAGGATAGCGAGTATCCGAAAGGTCTTGCCCAAAGAGGACTTTCTTCTGTCGCATATTGATATACCGCTCGTGGGGTCGATGCTCGGAAGCTCTAGAAAAAGAGATCCCCCAATTCATCTCAATTTTGCTCCTCAATAAGTGTTCACCGCCCAATGCGATGTCGTAAACACGCTGATCCTCTAACCGACGGTTGCGATTGCGGTCATTGTCTATCCCTCCTTTGGTTTGGCGATCAATCCGACCTGAATAGGTACCATCCTCCTCCAAGCTCATCTTGGACATACGGTATCGGAAGCGATTCTCTCGATCATCACGCCAGTTGTAAAGCGTCTTAAGGTAGATGGAATGAGAGCTATTAAACTTATAATCCATATTGATGGATCCGCTACGGCGAATGCGCTGCACATCGTACTTGCGGATCTGAAAGTCCTTCAAAAAGACATTGCTGTCTTTGGACGTCCATTCCCCCTCAATATTGTCTGACCCATAATCTTTATTTTGGTAGGAGAGCGAAACAACCATACCCAGTTTTTCATCAAAAAAATGATTGCCATAGGTGAGCGAACCATTAATGGTTGGTCTGTTCCTGATCATATTATAGCCACCACCCATGTTGATGGATAGGTTTTGACTCCTCGGTGCAGTTTTGGTCACTAGATTAACCGACCCTCCGATAGCATCGGCTTCCATATCGGGCAGCAGGGTTTTATTAACCTCTATCATTGAGATCATATCACTGGGTATCAGATCCATCTGCACGTTACGGTTATCTCCCTCAGCACTAGGTATACGCCCACCATTTAGGGTGACGGAGTTGAGGTGAGGTGCTAAGCCTCGCATCACTATGTTGCGGGCTTCTCCCTGGTCATTCTGCATGGTGATACCGGGGATCCGCTTCAACGCATCACCCACATTGGAGTCGGGAAATCTACCGATATGGTCAGCAGAGACCATATTTGTGATGTTACTATTACTCCTCTCAGTATTAATAGCACGTGCTTGACCTTTCGCCAATTCACCTAAAACTACCACCTCTCCGGTAGTAAAGGTAGACTCTTTCAGCTTTACTTTGATGCTACTATTTTTGCCTTCAATTACGGTCACCGTCGAACTATATTCCTCAAAACCAATGTACTTAACGCTCAGAGTATACGTACCAGCGGGTACACCAAGGAACACAAACGAACCATCGGCCGCAGAAACGGTGTATCTATTATCCCTATCCAATGTCAGGATCGCCCCTGGCAGATACGACCCGGTTTCATCAAGAATGACACCTGATAGGTTTCCCGTGCCTTTGGTCAGCTCTCTTTCCTCTCTACTGCTTATTAAGGATTCGACTGCAGAAACCTTTGGGCTGTAAGATAGGAGTGAAAGACCTGTAGCCACGCACCACAGTAGTACCCTTCCTTTCCTAAGAATCATAAAATGTCTCTAGTGTATAAAAATTATTGATAAAGTTTCCAATCAACTCGCACACAATAATAGGATATCTATATTACAACGATCCTTAATCAATATGACGTATCGGTTACACTAAATAAGACCTTTGCAAAATGGTCTTTCGCCGAAAAAGCGGTGCTTTTTCGGCAGGAACTTTGTAGAATACCCCAGATGCAAGGAACTGAGAGTGAGGGCGAAGGGAGTGTGCTTACGCACATGACCAAGCCCGAATCTCGAAAGTGACGCCGCAGATGGGGTATTATGCAAAGGTCTCTAAGTAGCTGTCGTATCATGCCTACCATCATTACTATCCCAAAGCGGGCGTATGGTGGTTAGCAGACTAAAGCTCTCTATCGGGCGAAGGGTGAGGCACATACAGTTGTGTCTATCAGAAGAGGGAGCAGAGAGTGAATCACCCGAGAGGGCGACTCATAATAGGCTACCTCAGGGGCCCGTATCGGGACTGTTACTTTTTATCCTAACACGGGATGTTGGCAGAGTGTCAATAGAGGGGGATTTCATGTTAGTCTGTGTGGAAAACTTTTTCTCGGATTTTGCTTGCTTTTGTGGCCGAAAAAAGGAACTCAGAAAGCCATCCGGATAGCCAAACTTTTTCCTCGAAAGTTATGCACCACTTTTCCACAGCCCCACTCACAATTTCACCATTCAGCCAATGTTGCTTGGGTAGGGCGTTCCTCGGAGGGGCTGACTGTTTCACCAACACTTTCCACACCCTTCACCATCTTCCTTTACAGCATTACATCAAGTCTATCTCTCTAAAAGGTATAATAGGATGAAAGGAGCGGGAGCGGCACGACAAAGCAAAGACATAGGGCTGCTCACTCCGTAGGCATCAGTCGATCCACGAAGTGCCTAAGACCGATCTGTACAATACACTGCTAATATCCCTCTATATCACTCCGATACGTGGTATCTCCTCCTTATCGGAGCATATAGGTTGTTGATCACCTTGCCTTGTATATGTTGGGCAATCTCATCGTCCCCCGATACAGCTCCTACTTCACACGCCAAAAGGTTTTGCGTTGCCCTATGGCTCTCTTACCGCCACCGGAACTTAGGAGACGCTACCTCATTAATCCTCTGTATCTGCATATCCAGGGCGAAGTCAATGTACGGATTGTAGTCCTCCGTTTCATAGAAGTGATCTATGGCGCTGCGGTATCGGAGTATGTCTGCCTGCCTATTAGATCGCACCGGGATGATATGAGCGCTCATCAGTACGATGCTCTCCACAAGCCGTGAGGTCCTCTTATTGCCGTCCGAGAATGGTTGCAGGCGAGCTATGTTGCAGTGCAGAAAGATGGAGCGAGCAAAGGGGTCATCGTACTTTTCTTGCTCTATTAGTATATCTGTGAGCTTCTGCTTGATCAATATAGGGTCTGATGGAGGGATATAGTCAGAGCCGGTTATTCTGACCTCGTGTGATCTTAAGGTGCCCCTTTGGGAGAGGGGCAAGAGGTCGTTTGTCAGCATTGCGTGTAGCTCCATTACAGTACAAGGATTTAGCCTTAGCTCTCCGCCCTTTTTTGATACGCTCTACACAGTCGATAAAAGTGTTGTATAAGTTCTTGAGCATAGTGGCCTCTGTGTAGGTCTTTAGCGAGGTTATACCGTCCTTAAGGAGGCACTCGGTCTCTACGTAGGTGTAGGTATTGCTCTCGATCTTAGCGGAGTAGTAGGCCCAGTAGATGCCCAGATCCACTATCTCGTAGCTCTCCAGAGTAGAGAAGTCAGCAAATGGATTACTGCTAATGAAGCGAGCTTTCTCTCGCTGATCGTGGCTCAAAGTCAAGTGCTGCATATATAGATCCCTGCCATAACGTCGGTTGATGCCGATCATCACAGAGCAAACTTACTGATATAATGCGTCTCCCCTTAGTGGCTTGACCGGTCTGCCCGCTCCTTACCTCTTATTATATACCTTAAGAGATAGACTTGATGTAATGCTGTAAAGGAGTAGGAGGAAGGGTGTGGAAAGTGTTGGTGAAACAGTCCAGTCTCCCGAGGAACGCCCTGCGCCAGCGACTTTGGCAGGTTGCACAGAGTGTGAGTGGGGCTGTGGAAAAGTGGTGCATAACTTTCGGGGAAAAAGTTTGGCTATCCGGAATGCTTTCTGAGTTCCTTTTTTCGGCCACAAAAGCAAGCAAAAGAGGAGAAAAAGTTTTCCACACGCACTAACACCTTTTTCCCCTCTACTGACACTCTACCAACACGGAGTGTTAGGATAAATGAGAGACGATGAAAAATCTACCCTCCCTCAGAGATTTCTCTAATACCGATATTAGTGAACTCTAATATCGGTATTAGAATCGTCTAATATCGGTATTAGGTAAGTGGCTTACCTATAGAGGCCATTTTTTACCCTTTGCGAGCGCTTATTTGTGTATTGTATCGTATTTCAGCTTACGGGCATAGGAGAAGTGGAGTCCCGATAGGGGCTGTAGCTAGCTATACATCTATAGACCCAGGAGCTTAGGGAACCACTCGGCGAGAGGAGAGGGGCAGCTGAGTAGCCCATCATTGTACTGAAGGTTGCGGAGAGAGAAACGGATGCGCTTCTCGGGGCTGTACTTGCTCGTGTATATACCAAGGCTCCTCCCGCTGACAGAATTCTCTGCCTTGACCTCTATAGGTATGATCCGCTCGCCCCATTGAATGACAAACTCCACCTCTGCCGTATTATCGGAGGTCCAGTAATAGGGATGGCGATTGTCAAGTAGTGGCATGAGTGACTGCAGGATCGCATTCTCTGCCAGACTTCCCTTAAACTCCGTGAAATTTGCACTCGGGCTCATCACGGTGGAGGGTGGGAGATTGGCAAGACGGCGCAGCAGGCCGCAATCGCACGCATAGACCTTAAAGGCTCTCAAGTCCTCATACGCAGATAGGGGCAGCCCGGGCTTGGAGATATTGAATATCCGATAGATCATACCGGCATCCTCGAGCCAGAGAAGTGCGTCTTCGTAGTCCTTGGATCGAGCTCCACTCCGGATGATTTTGTAGATGAATTTCTTATTCTCCTTAGTCAATTGCGAGGGCAGAGAGTGCCACAAGGACCGGATGCGAGGGATGTCGCGTGGCTCTGCGTACTTGGAGAAGTCCAGCTCATAGAGATCCAGTATGTCCTGTAGAACCTGCTCCACACGCTCCATACCCTCTCCATCAAGGAGTGCCGTGGCTGCCTCAGGCATACCTCCACATACTAAGTAACGGCGATACTCTGTGGTGAGTTTATTGAGGATCACCTCGGGGAGATGCTCCGGCTCCTTCATCTCCTCTACATAGGAAAAGGTCTTGGGGTCTGCCGTGCGGAGATACTCCCTGAAGGTAATCGGGTACATATGCAGCAGGCTTACCTTGCCTACCGGTACGGTCATACTCTTGCGCTTCACGGCGACACCCAGTAAGCTCCCTGCTGCCAGGATGTGGTACTCTGGTGCATCCTCGTAGAAGTACTTGAGGCTGTTGAGGGCTTCCTCGCACTCTTGTATCTCATCAAATATGAGGAGTGTCTTCCCCGCCTCGAGAGGTACGTCTGCAAAGATGGCAAGCTCCTTCAGGATCCGCTCCGGCCTCTTGGAGGTGCTGAAGATGGACTTGAGCTCAGGCTGTCGGTCGAAGTCAAACTTAGCGTAGTAGTCAAAGTGATCGGCTCCAAAGGACTCCATCACCCAGGTCTTGCCGATCTGCCGAGCACCCTCGAGTAGAATGGGCTTCCGGTGGGGGGAGTCTTTCCACCGGATAAGGTAGTCACTTATGTCTCTCTTAATGGTCATAATACACTTTTAAGTGCGGAAAAGTGTCAAAAATCACACTTTTCCTTAGTTAATAGTGCAATTATAGCGATTGTTGGGCATATCGCCTAATAGGCTTGGATGGGGTAGGAAGAGGTGGTGCACTTGAGATATTACGAGGGCGATCGCACATCGGTCACCGCTACACGGATGACCTGTGCCTATGGAGCGAGCACCCGCAAGGGGTGCTTCATTCCCGCCTTTTCACGGTGGTAACTGGTTCTATACCACTCTAATGAGATACCTTTATGGGGGCTTGGGAGAAGGGAAAGGGTGAAAAATATTCTCACTATAGGACTTTTGTGTATCTTTGTCTCAGTAAGGGGCTTTGCGTAAGGAGAGACACCTTTACAGGAACGATACTTCAGCTATCTGATAAGAGTTATGAGCCATACACCTGAGATATATCCGCTGTGTCAGCTGCCGGATGCTAATGTAGAGCGCTACGGGGTTGCAGCCCCCTGCCTGCTCATCCGCGATAATGCCTCCAGGACGTGGCATGAGATGAGTCAGCAGGCCTTTGCCGACCTGACGCACCGGATGGCTGCGGCACTCATCCGCTTCGGGATCCGTCCTCAGGAGGGGGTGGCGATCTTGTCGGAGAATAAGGGGGAATTCCTCGCCCTCGACCTTGCCGTGCAGCAGATACGCGCCTTCAGCATACCCATCTATGCCAGCTCCACCGCAGGAGAGATCCGCCATATCGTGACGGAGGCGGAGATCAGGCTGATCTTTGTGGGCGACGACAGGCAGCACAGTATGGTGAGCGAGGTGGTGAAGGATCTGGACTGCACTGTGGTCTGTATCGAGCCAAGTGAGAGGAGACCCTTTGACGGCATTAGGCTGACTGACTTCATGCAGATGGAGGAGGGCGAGTATGAGCGGTACCGGGCGGAGATCAAGGAGCGGATGGCAGACTACAGCCCGGACGACATTGCTTTTATCCTCTACACGAGTGGTACCACCGGCACATCTAAGGGGGTACCGCTCACGCAGCGCAATATCATCACGTCCATCAAGGCTCACTTGGTGATCGAGGGCATGAAGCCGGGCAGGGTGTCGCTGATGTTCCTGCCGCTGGCACATATATTTGAGAAAATGTTTAGCCTCCTCTGCCTGCAGTGCGGGGTGACGATAGCGGTGAATGAGAATGCACGCTCGCTCTTCCACTCGCTCAAGGAGGTGCACCCGCACTTTATGTGCAGTGTGCCGCGCCTCTGGGAGAAGCTGCATCAGGGGCTGATGAAGTACGTGCGTGAGGCGCCTAAGTCGCTCCAGAGCGTGGCTCGGAGGGCGATGAGCGTGGCGACCGCCTATCAGGAGAAGTATATCTCGACGGGACGGAGAGCGCCCCTCCTGAGGAGGCTGCAGTATAAGTTTTACGACAACATCTTCTTCCACACGATCAAGAAGAGGCTCGGCATCGACCGGGGGCTGGTCTTCCCCACCTCCGGTGCGGCGCTTAATGAGCACGTCTACCGATCGCTCCTCTCGCTGGGCATCCCGATCATGTATGGGTATGGCCTGACGGAGACGACGGCATCGGTATCCTTCAGCCGTCAGGGCGACTTCGTGATCAGCTCCGTGGGGCGTGTCATCGACCCGGTGGAGGTGAGGATCGATGAGTCGGAGGGGGGCGAGATACTGGTGCGGGGTGATACTGTCACGCCCGGCTACTACAAGCGCCCGGAGGAGAATGCGAAGGTCTTTACGGCCGATGGATTTTTCCGCACCGGAGACCTCGGTAGGATCGATGAGAAGCGCAACCTCTTCTACATCGAGCGGAAGAAGGATCTCTACAAGACAAGCAACGGGAAGTACATCGCCCCCAACTTCCTCGAGGGACAGATCCTGCAGGACGAGCTCTTCAGCCAGGTGGTCACCATCGGCGATAAGCGCAATTACGTCACCGCTCTCGTGGTGCCGGACTATAAGGTGCTGAGCGAGCTGATGGGCGAGGGAGCGCCGACCGATCCGAAGGAGCTGGCAGAGAGCGATGAGGCGCAGAGGATCGTCAAGGAGCATATCAATGAGACGCTCCGTGAGCAGGCCGACTATGAGCAGGTACGGCGGTTTGTGCTGCTGACAGAGCCCTTCTCGATAGAGAATGGCCTCCTCACCTCGACGATGAAGATCCGCCGAGCGCGCATCATCGAGCGCTACACGCCCGAGATAGATGCCATGTATGGCTACTCGGTCGACGAAAAGCCCGAGCTCTGACCCACACCATACGCCAAAAAAAGAGGCGTCCGGGGGATCTCTAAGTCCCTCGGACGCCTTCATTATTATCTTTGCTGTACCGAATTTAAGCCGCTGTGAAAAGAATAATATCCTTTTTTACAAAAAAAAAGAGAAGTAAGTTTGTTTTCGCTCCAAGTGAAGAAAAATCAAATGAAACCGATAAAAGTGCTATCTAATGTGAGCAACTAATCGGGGAATAGTCCGTACATTTGTGTCGTAAAGCTTGGTGCGAGGCATTTCGATCGCTCTGTCGGACACCAATGCGAACCTTTTAATTACTTACTTAATACATCATTATGAATCGCTGTAAGCCAAAAAAACTCCTGGGTCTACTGCCGATCTTGCTGCTCCTCCTACAGACAGGATGCACGATCGGTGACGAGCTGAGTGAGACGGCGACCCTCACCCTCTCTGAGGTGGGGATTGTCTCGCTCGATCCGGGTAAGGTGACTCGCGAGGTCGGCGTGACGACGGATGCTCCTGACTGGAGCTGCTATACCGCCAATAGCTGGATCTCGGCCACCAAAAAGGATGACCACACCCTCCTCCTCAGTGCGGAGGCTAATCCCACCTCAAGCGCTCGCATGGGATCCGTGGTGGTGACCGCCTCCGGCGTGCGTCGCCAGCTCACCATCATGCAGGGAAAGGGCACCGAGGTGATCATTGCTCATGCCGGTAGCAGTGCCGGCTCGAGTGAGCTCAAGATCACCCAGTGGGGTGAGACCCGCTCCATCGACGTGGAGAGCGGTACCGACCTCTGGACCGCCAAGAGTGACGATGAGTGGATCACCGTCACGCCCTATCCCGTCGCCAAGCGGATCGATGTCCGCGTAGCTCCCAACCGCAATCGCGAGCCTCGTGAGGGGAAGATCATGATCACCCTGCAGGGTGAGAGCAGCGGAGGTGCTGAGATACGTGTGACTCAGAGAGGAGTTGACTGGTTTATACTCCCCTATATGAATTTTGAGACAGCGACAAGGCCCGACATCCAGCTCTTCGAGAAGGAGAGAGGTGGTGCCATCGAGGATGAGAGTGAGCGCTTCTTCACCTTCTCCACCACGAGCAGTGCCTTCCCACGTGTCGTATATACGATCTATGCGGGTGGTGCCTACCTGTATGCTCAGGTGGATGCCTCCTCGACGCAGCTCCTCCTCGGTGAGGCGCGTCTGGAGCTGATCAGCTTCCTCAAGGAGAATGGCTTCACCGAGCAGGTGGATGAGAATACCTTCCGCCACAAGGATCAGCGCAATCTGACGGTGGAGATCAAGCCTTTCTTCAAGAATACACCACACCTCCTCTTCTCCTACAAGCCGGAGCAGCCCAAGGCGATGCCTACTTTTGACACCCTGCCTCTCGGACTGACCACCTTCGGCATCACGAAGGACAAGGTGAAGGAGTACGAGGACAGCGTGGGCGGTAAGGAGACCTACAATTATGAGGATGAGTACGAGTTTGTCACGCCTCCAGGTGAGTATAATGCCGATGGGCGGCTCTATCTCTTCCATCAGGATAAGAAGAGTGGCGAATACCTGCTCGAGAAGACCCGCCAGTACTTCCTCGACACGGATCGTGCCTTCTGGAACTACAAGGGGTACTTCACACCGACAAACGAATTTATGGCCCTGTGCGAGAAAGAGGGCTTCCACTTCGAAGAGTACAATATCCTCGAGCATGTCTACGTCTTTGTCTCCAAGGAGAAGGGGCTGACCATGGGTGCTCAGTGCAAGAAGTTCTTCGGAGATCCCGATCCGATCATCGTCCTGCAGATAAATCCCGGGACCAAGATGATTGCCCACAAAACCAACCGTAAGTAAACCACCACACGACATAATCAGATCATGAATAAATCACTACATATACTTGCATCGCTCCTCACAGTACTCCTCTGTTGCTTCGGATGTACGCCTGAGAGCTTAGAGAAAGAGCCGACCATGCTCGAGCTCGATAAGCCGGAAGTACGACTCACCAAGGACAAGGGCGAGATGGTCGTCAGCGTGCAGACCAATGAGGAGTCTGTCGTAGCCATCAGCAATAGAGACTGGATCACCGCAGTACCTGAGGGGAAGTCCGTCAAGCTGGTCTATGATGAGAATAAGGTGATCGGCCAGCGTGATGCCGTCGTGCTCGTGCAGGCGGGAGACTTAGTCAAGGCTCTTAAGGTGACTCAGGAGGGCAACGCCCTCGATGTGACCACCGTCCCCGAGGCGATCGTACTGGAGCCGTGGGACAGCGAGGTCACCATCAGTGTCCGCGTCAATGGTGAGGGCTGGACCTGCACCTCAGCCACCGACTGGATCCAGGTCACCTCTCTCCCGTGGAAGAAGGAGGTGATCCTCCGCGCCGATGCCAATAAGAGTGGCGGCGCACGTCAGAGCGAGATCATCTTCCAGGTAGAGGGAGAGGCCGGCACCGTAGCGGTCACTGTGAAGCAGAAGGAGTGGCCACTCTTCCTCCTGCCCTACATTGACTTTGAGTACGGCACCATGAGCCTCATCTCACGCTTCGAGATGGAGCGCAGGAGCATGATCAAGCAGACGCTCACCGGCTCTGTCACCTTCACGACCACCAGCCCGATGATGAGCCAGATAGCCTACTCCTTCTCCACCAAGGGTGTGATGACGGCCGCACAGGCTTACATCGCCGCCGACTACACGACCACCGATAAGGATGGCGAGACGATGATCACCGAGGAGGCGATGCATGTCATCGACTCCGCGCTCCTCGCTGAGGGCTTCACGGAGAAGCAGGGCAAGCTGCGCTACTTCAATCCCAGCAATCGCGTCGTAGCCTCCATCAAGGATCACACCTACGACCCCAATATCGAGTACATCTACATCCCGAAGCAGCCGCAGGCTTACAAGACCTTCGACAAGATCCCCTACATCCCCGTTGCATTCGGTGCCGACTACGACGAGGTAAAGAAATACGAGCAGGAGAATGGCGGTGTCTACAACCCTGATGGCGATCAGTACGATGATGCCCATAACATCTGCTACTTCGAGTACAAGGTGCCCGGTAGCAAGCAGATCAAGTCGCGCAACTACTACCTCAGCTGGGATGCCTCCAAGCAGAAGGTCGGTGTCCTGCTCGCTACCTTCCAGGAGTGGTCTGATATCAATCTGGTCTACTGGGAGTACAATGGTCGCCTTAATATCACTGAGGAGTTCCTTGCCCTATGTGAGAAGGATGGATTCAAGTACAACGGCAAGACCTCTGACGGCAAGATGGACGTCTTTGTCAATGCCTCTAAGGGTGTCCAGATGAGGACCCAATTTGCCCACTTCAACGGCGAGGATGATCCGTCACTCGTCATCATGATGCTGCCCTACGTGCCCTCCAATACGCAGACGAGCGCTCTCGACCATAAGATGACTCAGATGAAGAAGCTATGGAAATGAGAAAAAAGCCAAGTATGGGGCTCTTAGCCCTCCTCATTGCCCTCGGACTCGGTCTTGCCGCCTGCTCCGACAGGACGGCACTCGACCCTGAGGAGCCTGAGCAGTCTGCCGAGGTCGATCCGGCAGGTCAGGGGGCGACCGTCCCCGGTCTCGTCCGCGTCCGACTGACGCCCGACCTGGCCGACAAGATCGGTACCCGCGCCCTCCGTGCTGATGATCCTGCGCTGCGGAGCTGTGATGCGCCCATGAGCGATCTCCTCCGGAGTATCGGTGCTCGCGAGGTGAGGCCGGTCTTCATCATGGAGCCTGCCTATGAGAAGCGTATGCGCCGGGCGGGACTCCACCTCTGGTACGACATTATCCTCGATGAGAGTGCCGGTGAGAGTACCACGCTCCGCTCTGCGTCTGAGGTCGCTGATCTCCCCGGAGTGGATCTGGTGGAGCAGGTGCCTCTCTATCGGACGATGGATGAGCCGGTATTCTTCCCCCTCAGAGCCTATAGCTTTGACTCAGAGCGGAATGAGAATGATGTGATGCCCTTCAACGACCCCTACCTCCGCAAGCAGTGGCACTACCACAATACGGGATCGGGGCTCAAGTCTCTCAAGGGGGCTGATCTCAACCTCTTTGAGGCGTGGAAGCAGGAGACCGGAGACCCCTCCGTCATCGTCGCTGTCATCGATGGTGGTGTCTACTACGAGCATGAGGACCTCGCGCAGAATATCTGGGTCAATCCCAATCCCGGGCAGGGCGGGTACAATGGCGATATCCACGGGTACAACTTTGCCGACGAGGATGCCAATATCGCGTACGATGCCCACGGCACGCACGTGGCAGGTGTGATCGCTGCGGTGAATAATAATGGCATCGGTGTCTGCGGTGTCGCTGGTGGTAATGGCAGTCCCGACTCCGGTGTACGGATTATGGTCTGCGATGCCTTTGGACGAAAGAATGGGCAGGCCTTTGAGCGCGCCTTTGTCTACGCTGCCAATCACGGCGCCGTCATTGCGCAGAATTCCTGGGGTGGCTCCAAGTTTATGTCCCCCTCTCTCAAGAAAGCGATCGACTACTTCATCGACTATGCCGGCTGCGATAATGATGGCAATCAGCTGCCCGACTCTCCGATGAAGGGTGGGGTGGTACTCTTTGCCGCCGGTAATGAGTCCTCGGACGATATGTCCTACCCGGCCGCTTACGGTCCGGTGGTGACCATATCCGCCATGGCTCCCGACTGGAAGAAGGCGTACTACACCAATCGTGGCGAGTGGATCAACCTGATGTGCCCCGGTGGTGACCTCCACTATCCCGGTGGACAGATCTACAGCACCTCGGTACAGAAGAAGGTGGACGAGCAGACGGGGAATATCCTCGCTGCTCAGAGCTACTACGAATTCATGCAGGGGACCTCGATGGCCTGTCCTCACGCCAGCGGTGTGACCGGACTGATCGTCTCCAAGTATGGCGGACGTGGCTTCACGAATGCTGACTGTAAGCGTCGTCTCCTCTCTGCCCTCCGCCCGTCGGACATCAATGAGTACAATCCGGGATTTGAGGGCATCCTCGGTGCCGGATACCTCGATGCCGCTCGTGCGCTCGACAGCGACTCCTCCAAGGCTCCTGCACAGGTCAAGGACGTAAAGGCAGAGCCGGGATATACCGACCTGACCATCACCTTCCCTGCCGTGGCAGACCCTGATGACCGTACCGCAAGCTACTACGTCATCTACTACAGCGATAAGGAGCCCCTCACCGCCTCTACCTACAAGAGTGCAAAGTCTACCAAGGTCTTCGGACTGAAGTATAATGTGGGCGATAAGGTCTCCTATACCAGCCACAACCTCTCGATCCATCAGAGCTACCACTATGCCATAGTGGCGGTAGACCGCTGGGGCAATGAGGCAGCACCCACCTTCTTCTCCTCCTCTACGCTCGACAATGCCGCTCCTGTGGTGACCGTAGAGGGACCTAAGGAGATCCGCCTCGCCGGCAGTGAGACAGCTCGGCTGCTCCTCAAGGTAGCCGACCCCGAGGGTCACACCTGGTCCTATACCATGAAGGGTGATCTCCTCGGCATCTCGGCCAATAGAGAGGAGGAGACGATCCTCGTCGATCTCTCGGCAAGAGGCTCCGTAGGGAAGCACGACTTCTCTGTGGTCGTGAGGGACCAGTATGGCGCTGAGACGGAGGTGAAGATCTCCTACGAGGTCTACCTCAACTCCGCCCCCGTGCTCTCCAAGCCGATCACGCTCACCTATCTCCCGATAGGCCGTGAGCAGACCATCTCTCTCGGAGACTTCATCACCGACCCCGATGGGCATAAGCTGACCTACGCCGTCACCTCCTCAGCGGATCAGGTCGTCGCAGTGAAGCTGCATGATGGTGTGGTCACCCTCAAGGGACTCACCAAGGGTAGCTCCACGGTACAGATACATGCAGTCGATGAGCTGGGTGCTGAGCTCTATGTCAGTCTCAGCATCAAGGCAGTGCCTGACGATATAGTCTACCATGTATACCCGATCCCGACCTATGGTGACCTCAATGTCGTCCTATCGGGACAGATCGGTAGCGCCACCATCTCCGTCATCGCCGGCAATGGGTCGGTAGTCTACAAGGAGGCTGTCAGCGGCATCACGGGTGAGGGGAGTACCCACAAGATGGATCTCTCCAAGCTCGCCGGTGGCAAGTACCTGCTCCAGGTGGAGGGTAATAATGGTCTGAAGTATACCCGATACTTCGTGAAGTACTAATTGACTCATACCCTATGTATATCATGAAACCAATATACGTCATTGCTCTCCTCCTCGCTGGGATCACTCTCACCGCATCCGCCCAGGACTCAGGGACGCTACCCGTGCTCTCGCAAAATCCTGATGCACTCTCTGCCGCCATGGGACAGACGGGCGGTAGCACCCTCTCCGGAGGGCACTATATCTACTCAGCACCCGGGGCAGTATTTGACCGGAGTGAGCGCTTCTCGCTCTCCTACACCGGCATCATCGGTACGGGACATGACTCGATGTGGTCGGGGAGTGGATTTTACAACGCCGTCACCGGGAGCTGGAGATTTCGCGACAAGCATGCCGTGATCGCAGGCTTCCGCTACCTCGGCGGGGGAAGTGTCCTCACGTCGACGGAGAGCGGGGATGGTCGCGAGATACACCCGATGGACATCACCGCTGACCTCGGCTATGCCCTTCGCATCAACAATCACTGGAGAGCCTACGTGGTGGGACACTTCGTTGAGTCGTACATCGGTAAGATCGCTCTCACCGGTGGTGGGTCGCTCGGTGCCACCTACGGCAGCCGGCTCTCCTCTGTACCCCTCGGGTACACCCTCGGAGCCTCTCTCCGTAATTTCGGTGGAGCGGTACTCTACGGCAAGAAGAGTGGCAAGTACTCTATGCCCGGCTCCGTCACCCTCGCCGGTGACCTGCGCTATGGGCTCACCTCGGAGTGGACGCTGCTCGCTGCGGTGACGGGGGACTACCTTGTCCAGCCCGCCTCTGCTAAGCAGTACGCTGTCGGTATCGGACTGGGTGTAGCATTCCTGGATGTGATGAGCTTCCAGCTCGGTGGCACCATACTGCCCGGTCGGTACTACCTCACCGGAGGTCTCTGCTGCCAGCCGACCCGCAATGTCTCCTTAGGTCTATCCTGTAGGGTAGCCCCGCAACAGCGGGAGACCAATCACCTCGCCCTATCTGTAGGCTGTCACTTCTGAGCACTGCAGCATAGAGTCTCTAAGCAACCCCGGCTCTCAGCATAGGGTGACTGTGCACCGGAGCCACAGCTATAGCGGTATTAGTCTCGAGGCTAATACCGCTATTAGCTTGATCATCTCACACCGGAGTAATACGCTGATCCGATGAGAGCAAAAAAAGAGAGGTCCCCCGCAGGCATTTCTATCCTGCGGGGGACCTCTGTACCGGGGCTCTCTGTCCCGGTGGTGGGAGTTTACTTATCGGACTGCTCTGTCCTCGCCTTCTCGCGGAGGAGCTTATGCCGGCGCTGGGTAGGCGTCATATCGTACTGACGGCGGCAGAAGACGGTGAAGTGGCTCGGGGAGGAGAAACCAAATTCCTTGATGATCTCCGAGAAGGGCACCGCGGGATCGGCGAGCTGACGATCAATATACTTCGCCTTCTCCTGTAGCATCCAGGTGTAGGGGGGGACATTGAAGGTCTCCTGAAATCTCTTCTTGAAGACCCGCACCGGCATCCCTCTCTGGTCGGCAAGATCCTGGACGGTCTTGGCGCGGAGGAAGTTTTGGACCACAAACTCCTTGAAGTCGATCTCCTGGTGGAGCAGCGGGGCGAGGAGCCATGCGATCTGCTCCCGGTCGTAGAAGGCGCCGAGGAAAAAGAAGAGCTCCTTGAGCTTCGACTCGTAGATGTTGATGCAATTGAGCTGGTGACTATTCATGTAGAGCATGCTGTCGAGCACCATCTTGATCGACTCGTGTGTAGGGAGCGAGATGAAGACATGCGACGTGGGTGCCTTGTCCTTGAGCCGAGCGATGGAGTAATTGTCGCAGAGTTGCGAGGGCTTGCTGAAGAAGAATGTGTGGACCTTTGTCTCTTTGCCATCGCCATAGATGGTGACGGTGCGCTGCGTGCCTAAGAAGAGGAAGTGATCCCCCCGGCAGGCGTGCCGCTCTGTCTCATCTCTATAGCTGTAGGATGAGGTGCGCGCCTCCACGAAGACAAACATGAAGTGCTTCTCGCTGTCGATGGTCAACTCCTCGCCCCGCTCGAGAGTATAGGTACTGAGCGGGCAGCGTAGTGCGCATGCGTAGTAGTGACAATTGAGGTGTCGATCGAGGTCGACAACATCTTTCTTATTATTGGTAATCATTCCTTCTCCATTACTCTAAATATCAGTACCCTCCGAGGAGTCCTCTGTCTTGCAGAAAGTTTTACAAAGTTAGAGCTTTTCTATCAAAGGAGCAAGCAAAATGCAAAAGGAAGATTGTACAATCCACATTTAGCCCCTCGGCTGATTTTTGCCCAATTATGTAGGGATCTCGGTGGTAGGGACACAATAAAAGGTGCACGCCACAATACTCTGTGACGTGCACCCATAGGCTTGCGGAGAGTGAGGGATTCGAACCCCCGGTAGCTTGCACTACAACGGATTTCGAATCCGCCGCATTCGTCCACTCTGCCAACTCTCCTCAGATGTGTGGCAAAGGTACGATATTTTTCTCTTAGAATCCGAACTGCACCTGCGTCCTGATGTGATGCACCGGTCCGAAGCCCGCCTCAGAACCCAGGGTGCCGGGGACGCGGTACTCGAGCTGCCAGCGGCACTTCTTGGCAAACCATCTCTGGATGCCCACCGTGCCGGTGAGGAGGCTCTCGCTTGCGCTCCGGTCGGTCCTGAGCCAGTCGACCGCACCATAGAGCTCGAAGCTCTTCGGCAGGTGCCCCACAGCCATGAGGTAGGCTCCGTCACCGGTCGTCTCTCCGGTCTTTGCGATGAGGTACTCGGCGGAGAGGGTGACGGGGCGGTAGTCGAGGGTGAGACCGACACTGGCGCTACTGCGCTTGTAGGCGTCTCCCGCCTGGATCTCTCCCCTCGCACCCATAGCGTGCATCTCGCCACCGAGGTAGGAGGTGTGGAGGGTGATACCATGGTAGGGGCGGACGTAGAGCGCCCCGCCATACATCTTGGTGGTGCCGAGATCGAGGGTATTCATCCCCTGACCATTCATCACGGCGAGCTTGTAGGTGAGGATCTTGCCCCAGAGGTCGCCCGACAGCTCGAACCCGATGTCTCGCCCGGAGGTGCCGCGGTAGAGCGGGTCACCGCTCACGCCGGCAAAGTAGCAGGTGGGGGTGGTCCAGCCGGAGGTGAGAGGGAGTAAGGAGGGGGGGATCTGATTCTCCATACCGAAGGGGGTCTTCATCTCCCCGATGCGGACCCTGAGCTGGGGCATGAGGGTATACTGTAGCCAGAGCTCCTTGAGCTTCGCCGGGCTGTGGAGCTGGACGAGGATGCCCATACTCCAGCGGTCGGTGATCTGACCCTTGGCGACGAGGTTGATCTTATTGATGGCAAAGGTATTGGTCCCGTGGACATTGGGACCGAAGGCAGCATCGTAATAGGTCTGCCCCCACCCGGTGACGGTGATATGGTCACGGAGCTCGCCGGAGCCCTGAGCGGTGGCAGTGAGTGCGAGACCGCTGATGGTGAGTAGGGTAAGGAGTATTTTCCTCATGATTATTGATGAAAAGGGTTTAGATTGTCTTGACTAAGTCGTCCATGCTCTTCCGCTTGCGGGTCGGCCGAGTGGCGTCGGGTAGGGGATAGCCGAGAGCGAGGAGGGCGACGGGTGTCTCCCTGCCCTTCTCCAGCCCCATATCCCGGGCGCAGAGAGGTCGGTCAAAGGCATTGATCCAGACGGAGCCGATCCCGAGGTCCTCCGCCTGGAGCTGCATGTAGGCGATCGCAATGGCGGTGTCGGTGTAGAGGGAGTTATTTTCCTTATCCGGATAGACGTAGGCTGCGGCATCCTCCCCCACGATCAGGAGCACCTCGCGTGCGGTGCGGAAGTGGGCTCTATTGTACCACTGCTCTGCACGCTCGCGCATCTCTCGGCTACGGATCCGGTAGATGCGGAAGGGCTGATTATTGCACGCTGTGGGGGCCTGCACCGCCGCATCGAGGATCAGCTGCATATCCTCCTCCGGTATATCGCGTGTCGTATCGCACTGACGGACGCTGTAGCGCTCCATCACTAAGTCTCTGAAGTCCATTTGTCTCTGCTCTATGGAGTGATCTCCCCCTCTTCCACCGGGTGGGGGAGTGACCCTCGGATGCAAAAGTACCTAAATTCGGGCGCTTCCGTTTTTACGACAATTATGTATCTTGCTCTACCAACAATTAAGTCACTTCGCGCTAATGGATAAGGATAGTACTACCACCTTTAGAGGCAATGACCGGATCCTCTTCGGATTTATATGCGGTCTCCTCTCCTTCTGGCTCTTTGCCATGACGCTCCTCAATGTGAGGGGCGAGATGAATGCTGACCTGGGGCTCTCCCCCTCGCTGCTCAATCTCGCCGTCTCCGTCACCTCCCTCGTCTGCGGGATCCTGATCGTGCTCATCGGTGGTCTCGGGGATCGCCTGGGGCACACACGGATGACCCGCCTCGGGCTGATCCTGGCGATCGTGGGGGCGGTGCTCATCGCCCTGACGCCCGGTCACTCACCGCTCACGGCACCGATACTGCTGCTGGGGCGTATCTGTCAGGGGCTGAGCGGCGCCTGCGTGATGCCCTCGACGCTGGCACTGCTACGGGTATTCTGGGACGAGAAGGGGCGACAGCGGGCGATCAGCCTGTGGAGTATGGGTACCTGGGGCGGTACTGCATTTAGCTCCCTACTCGGGGGATATATGACTCAGTGGCTCAGCTGGAGGTGGATCTTTTGGCTCGCTGCGGCGGTGGCTCTCCTCGGGCTTTTCCTCATCCGGACCCTGCCTTACTACCGCCCGGGGAGTGACGCGAAGGGCGGGCGGGACATCCCCGGCATTGCCACGCTGATCCTCGGCATCGTCAGCCTGCAGCTCTATGTGACGGAGGGTCCGCAGTGGGGCTGGGTGGATGTCAAGTCTCTTGGCCTGCTCCTCACGGCGACGATCTTCATCCTCCTCTTCATCGGCATTGAGCGGGGTGCCAAGCACCCCTTCCTCGACCTCCGAGTCTTCCGAAACCCGGTCTACAGCGGCGCCACGGTGGCTAATTTTCTCCTCAATGCCTCCACCGGCATCATCATCATCGTCAGCAGTCTCCTGCAGCTGGCCTCCGGTGTGCCGGTGGACTAGGTGGGGCTGATGTCGATCGGCTACGGCGTGTCGATCCTGCTCTTCATCCGTGTCGGGGAGAAGCTGATGCAGCGCTATGGTGCGCGACTCCCTATGCTCCTCTCCTGTGGCACGGTCGCAATGGCCCTCTGTCTGCTCCTCCCGACAAATGTGATGGCAGGTACCTATATGACGCTTGTCGTGATCGCCTACTCGCTCTTCGGTGCCGGGCTGGGGCTCTTTGCCACCGCCTCTACCGACTCGGCTTTGGCTACGCTGCCGGAGAGCCGCACGGGGATCGGCTCGGGGATCTTCAAGATGGCTTCCTCGCTCGGCAGCTCCTTTGGCATTGCCATCTCGACCGCAATCTTCCAGGACATCGCCTACTCCGCTGAGCCGGTCACTCTCCTCAGCGAGGTGGTCACCTTTGTCGGGCGACAAGACAATGTCACGATCCGTCAGGGAGCGATGGCCGCTTATCTCTACAATCTCATCATCATCGTCATCTCCTTTGCCGTCATCTACTACTCCATCCCCAAGAGCCAGGGCAAGACAACGGTAGCGAGCAAGTAGCAAGGGAGAATTACTCCGCACTGTGCGAAGAGAGATACCGAATCAGTATATCCGAGTCCGTATCGGCTCTGTCCGGGGGCAGAAGATATGAGCTATCGGCTATTTTGTCAAATCCTCCCCCTCCGCTCAAAACATACTCTGACAGAGCCATAGTGTACTCCTTGTTCTCCTCCAATGGTGCTCCGTCCACTCGGATGATTAGCTCCTCATTGGATCTGTCTATCTCCACGCCCGAGAGTGCGACATCGTCTCCGTCTATTATCGCTTTCTCAAGGAGCCTCCGGACGGAGTACCCGGGGAGTCTGACGGGTATGATGCGATTCTCGTAGGGAAGGATGGAGTACACGTCTCTCAGGGTGATGTCTCCACTCCTCAGGTCTGCACGGATGCCACCACTCTGTACTAGGGCGATGTCTGTCCCATAATGCTCTCTGAAGGCCTTAGCCACCAGCTCCCCCGTCCGTCGTCGTGTACAAATGCGGTCCTGAGGCAGTGTGGTAAGCCGGACTCCCAGTCGGGACTCGATCTCTTCATCGATTGCCCGGACACGATTCTCCAGACGCTCGTCCGGTCTTACTGACGGACTGATGGGATGTACTGAGAGAGCGTGACTACCACCCTTACTGCGCAGCGTCACCTCGACGAGGTGACCCATATTGCCGCAGCCATCGACGATCATTTTATCTCCCACGAAGTGTACGTTGGTGATGTACTGGGAGGTCTCCTCGCCCAGTATGAGATCGATCTGAGGACACTCCCGCAGGAGCTGCTCATTGAGCTCGCTATTCATCTGCGTCAGTGCGATGATGTAGTCTGCTCCGGACAGATGGCCTACGGCATCCCGGGCGCAGTCTATGATGTCTCTCTGAGTGATCCCTGAGTGGGGCGAGGAAGTATTCACCTTATCGACCAGCCCCATAATGCCGATGCTGAGGTCTCCGATCCTGTGAATGGTGAATGGGACACTGCCACTGATGGTACCACCCTCCCTGGTCATAGTATTGCTGCTTATCCACGTAAACCTCGCCCGATGAGTCAGTGCCAGCGTGTTGTCGATGCCGTAGTCAAAGTCGTGCTGACCATAGTTGGCGTAGTCGACACCGATCTCACTGAGGAAGTCTACCATTATGCTCCCTCTGTACAGCTTTCCGGCGAGGGTGCCACCGCCCAGATCTCCCCCAAATAGTAGTAGGGCATCAGGAGAGGACTGTCTGATGGAGTCCACGACTGTCTTCATCCGGGAGACACCTCCGAGTAATCCCCCCTCTGTGGAGACCATATCCGGCTCATGGGCGTCATTGAAGTACAGGATCTTCACTGCCTTCTCTTGCGCTGATAGAGCAGTACAGTTAGCTATCAGTGTTAAGATAAGAACTAAGTATTTTCTCATAGTGCTGCTTAAAAATGATTATCCCACGCCACCATCTCTCAGGAGGCGTGGGATAATGAAAGTATGTGTGTAACTAAGTGATCAGAAGTTCATCGTGGCAGAGAGAGACCAAGTGCGACCGTAGCCAAAGGCCACCTGGTTCTTCTTGTTGATTCCCTTCCAGTTGTTCTCTTCCTTGGCATCAGCAGCGTAGTTATTGAAACCGCGTGCGATGTACTTAGTGTCAAGAATATTGTTGACGTTGAGCCTGAAAGAGAGTCCCTTCACAGCACTTGTGTCACTGAATCTGAGTCGGTACGATACGCCTCCGTCCAAAGTGCTGTACGCAGGCATCTTCAGGTTGGTTGTACCCTCCTTTTTGAAGTCTGTTGCATTAATAGCAGAGTAGTTCCGGTCGTTGTAATACCAGTTCAGGTCTGCACTCAGCCCTTTGTAAATACGTGCCTTGGCACCAAGTCGGGTCTGGAATTGTGGAGCACCGCCGATCGGAATATTCTCGAGATACAGCTTCGGCTTCTCTCCCTGTACAGGACGATTGAGATCATCGTAGATATCAGCAATGGCGGTACTTCCGTACTTCCAGTTACCATATGAGATCATCCCGAAGATGTCGAGGAAGTGAGTCGGGTGAGCAGTCACCTCAAGCTCGACACCACTGTGAACCTGATCCACGTAGGTGCGCGCCTGCCTTCTATCCTCACCTATATTTGCGCTAAAGGACTGATACCTGTCTTTCCACTGTGTGAAGTACGCATTCAGGACAGCTCTGACGAGAGAGGAATTGAATATGTAGCCACCCTCAACACTTGTGATACCCTCGTTCTTGATACCCTCCTGCATCTCGTTGGCACGGGAAGTGTATGCATTAGGATAAAGGGATGAGAAGAAGGGCTGACGGGAGAAGTATCCGGCATTGATGAAAGCATTGTTGTGGGTGTCAAACTTCCAGTTGACTCCTCCCTTGATATTACCACCCCAGCGGTTAGTCCACTTGGTCCACTGCTCAGCGGTAGGCACCTCGAAGTACTCGTGACGCTTATAAAACTGACTGGAGACTGACCCCTGTACAAATGCCGAGATATGCTCGTTATTATACTCTGCCTGACCGAAAAGTCCGGTCCAGCCTACGTGGCTATCGTAGTTACGATTTACCTTCTGAGCATTTTGCATCTCTGAGATGGCCAGAGGATTGAGGCTTACCTCGTCTCCCACAAAGACGCCTGCGGAGTTCATGTCCACATTCTCGTAATACGCATCGGCACCCAGCAGGTCATTCACAACCCGGTAGTGCTTGCCGACATAGGTACGGAGGTCGACTCCGGCATTGAAAGTCCAGTTGTCTCCCACCTTTGCATCAAGGTTTGAGAGCAGACCATACCAGCTGTGGTTATTCATCGAGGAGCGAAGTACAGTACCCCCACCACGTTCTGTCACGACATGCTTGCCATTCCAGTAATGATTCTTACTGTCGAGATTTGTCCCGTCCCAGGCAGGTACGCTTTTCTTGATACCTTCTACGGTTTCTCCTCTATTTGCCTTGACGAGGTCATCCACCTTGATCAGACCGTTCTCGTCATCCGGGATTTTATAGTGTGGTGTCCCGAAGGTGCCGGTACCACCTCCAAAGCCCCATGATCCATAGAAAACCGTGGAGAGGGAGGTCTTATCGCTGATTTTCCAGTCCCAATTGAGATTCGCAACAGGCTTGTGATAGAAGTTTCTGGAGAAACTATACGGCTTTCCATCAAGGTATCCCCAGTTGGAGTTGTATCGGGTGCCGAATTTCTCGTAGGTGTAAATGCTCTCCCTAAAGCCCTGGTTATGCACCTGGGGTGCCCCGGTGGTAGTGAAGTTGAAGGAGTGCTTGTCATTGAGCTTATATCCAATGGACAAGAAGTAAGTCCCTCCATATCCGGGGGTGCAGTCGATGTATCCATCACCGCGCCAGTAGGAGACGAGAGCACTGATGGCCCACTGTCCCTGCAGCCCGGAGTCATAGCTGATGGATGATTTGAAGTATCCATCGTTACCGGTCACAAACTTAAGGCTTCCTCCCTGATCACGGTCAGCTGCCTTGGTGACAATATTAGTCGTACCACCGACGGAGGAGATCCCGATCTTGGAGGATCCGAGACCTCTCTGCTGCTGTACGACAGACGCTACGTCAGCGACGCCGGACCAATTGGACCAGTAGATACCACCCCACTCCATATCGTTGACCGGCTGACCATTGATCAGAACGAGTACATTGGCTTGGTCAAATCCTCGCACAGTGAAGTAGGCATCACCATACCCACTATTATTAATGGTGTGTACACTCGGGACACCCTTGAGTGCCTCGGGGAAGTCGAGGTTACCCATCTTCTCAGTCACCTGAGGGCCGGTGAGCGTCGTCGCGGCAATGGGTGTCTGCCGATCCTTGACGATGTCGATGAGACTATTCCCCACGACCACAACCTCGCCAAGGGTGCTGGCGTCCTCCGCCATCTCGATCCGTCCTAAGCTCCTCTTCTCCGGAGAGACTGTGATCTCTCTGGTCTTGTATCCTATGTAGGACACCACGATGACCCCCTTGCCATTGATGCTGATGGTGAAGTTGCCATCGATATCGGTGGAGGCACCATTAGAGGTTCCCTTCTCCAGGACGATGGCTCCCGGGATGCTCTCTCCTGATGTAAGATCCACGACCTTACCGGTGTAGCGCGTCTGTCCTATGGCCACTGCTTCAAGCAACAGAAGTGCCAAGACGGCAAAGATTGCTCTCGTTCTCATACGCAGAAATCTTAAATAAAGTATGTTGGTTGATTACTTCCTATCTTAGTCGCTTATAATTTGTGCAAAGATAGCTTTAAGGGGTGACATTTCTGTTACTTTTTCCATCTATGTGAGAAACCTCATCGGAGAAACCCACGGGGGCGTGCAAGACAACATTTCCTGCCCTAGTTGCACAACTCCTCGGTCTGTCGATCTGACAAAAAGGCACACTTATCCCGTCAGAAAAATGTCGTACCTTTGTCCTCGCGAGAGCCCGGGTGGCGGAATTGGTAGACGCGTTGGTCTCAAACACCAATGGAGTAACATCCGTACCGGTTCGATCCCGGTTCCGGGCACTTGAGGGTGAGTCTCCTTGGACTAAAGGGTCCGGGGAGGCTCGCTTTTTGCACTGATGTAGGTGGGTAGCTTTTTTTGGTACCTTTGTTAGAGTAAAATTGCAAGTAGGATATGTCACCATTTTCCATACTCCTTCTCCTCGTCTTAGGGGTGATCCTCTACTCCCTATGGCCCTTGATACGGCAGATAGCACGCATCAGTGCGGTGCATCGGCAGGTCAAGCGAGAGTACCGCCGCCGAGAGGAGGAGGCTCAGGAGCAGGCTGCTCGGGATGAGCGCGCTCAGAAGAGCAGTGCCGATATCCTGCGGGAGGCACAGCACGACCTCGGTGGAGGCAGCTATGTCGAGTATGAGGAGGTGGATGATGACACATCCGGCAACTCATGACACTACAATCACCAATCAATATAAATACAGTACACTATGAAGATGACTGACAGACTGATCGCCGCTATCAACGAGCAGATCAATAAGGAGCTCTACTCCGCCTATCTCTACCGCTCTATGGCTATGGATACAGCTGACCGCGCCCTCGATGGTGTGACCAAGTGGCTCAAGCTCCAGTCCCATGAGGAGGTCGCCCACGCTGAGGCGATGATCTCCTACCTCGAGGGACGTGGCGTGCGCCCCGAGCTGAAGCCGATCGCTGGGGTGCCCAATTCCTTCGGCACCCTCCGCGAGATCCTCACCCAGTCGCTCCACCATGAGCAGTCCATCACCAAGTCGATCGAGGAGATCGTCAAGATGGCCACTGAGGACCACGACTACGGAGTACGCGTCTTCTTCGAGAAGTTTGTCGTAGAGCAGGAGGAGGAAGAGGAGAACGCACAGCACAATCTCGACCGCCTCGATCTCATCGGCGATTGCGCTGTCGCCATCTTCGATCAGGAGATGGGTATGCGCGAGTAAGAGTAGCTCAGTAGACAAGCGTGAGGATGGGTGACCTACCTATCCTCACGCTTTTTTTTGATGAAATTGCGGAAAGAGATCTCTTATCGCAATTAGGGCACCTGCTGTCACAAAATTATGGGTACCTTTGGTCAAACACTAAAACCAAATCACAACACAATTATGAAATCAGATATCGAGATCGCCAGAGAGGCGAAGCTCAAGCCGATCCAGGAGATCGCTCAGTCACTTAATATCCCGGAGAAGGACTTCCTTCCCTATGGTCACTACATGGGTAAGATCAGCCTGGATGTCCTCAAGGAGAAGCAGCACGGTGCCGGGCACCTGATCCTCGTCACTGCGATCACGCCTACCAAGGCCGGTGTCGGCAAGACTACCGTCTCCATCGGACTCGCCCTGGGGATGAATCAGATCGGCAAGAAGGCGATCGTCGCTCTCCGCGAGCCCTCCCTCGGTCCGGTCTTTGGCGTCAAGGGTGGTGCCGCCGGTGGCGGCTACTCACAGGTGCTGCCGATGGATAAGATCAATCTCCACTTCACCGGAGACTTCCACGCCATCACCTCCGCCAATAACACCATCTCGGCTCTCGTCGACAACTACGCCTACCGCCACCGCAATGACGAAGATGGTCTCTCCAAGATCACCTGGAGGCGCGTGCTGGACGTCAACGATCGCAGTATCCGCCACATCATCACCGGCCTCGGGGATGGTAATGGTGAGGTGAGCGAGACGGGATTTGACATCACGCCCGCATCCGAGATCATGGCGATCCTCTGCCTCGCCAAGGACATAGATGACCTCCGTCGCCGGATCGACAATATCGTCGTCGGGTACAAGAAGGACGGCAGCCCCTTCACCGTGGGAGATATGAAGATCGGTGGAGCGATCACCGTCCTCCTGATGGACGCCCTCCAGCCCAATCTCGTCCAGACGACTGAGAATACCCCCGCCTTCATCCACGGTGGCCCCTTCGCCAATATCGCTCACGGCTGCAACTCCGTCATCGCAACCAAGATGGCGATCCACTATGGTGACTACGCCATCACGGAGGCAGGCTTCGGTGCTGACCTCGGCGCCGAGAAGTTCCTCGACATCGTCTGCCGTCAGAATGGTCTCCAGCCTGCCGCCACGATCCTTGTGGCCAGCGCCAAGTCCCTCAAGCTCCATGGTGGTGTCAAGGACGCTGACCTCAGCACGGAGAATGTGGAGGCACTGAAGAAGGGCTTCACCAATCTCGATCAGCACGTGGAGAATATGCGGAAGTTTGGTCAGAGCGTCGTCATCTGCATCAACCGCTTCCCCACCGACACCGAGGCTGAACTCGAGGCGATCCGCCTCCACTGCGAGGAGCTCGGCGTGCCCTTTGCCGTCAATAACGCCTTCGCTGAGGGCGGCAAGGGAGCGACAGAGCTGGCTCAGGTGGTCGTAGATACCATCGACAAGCACCCCTCCAAGCCCCTCACATTTGGCTACGATCTCGACAGCCCGGTCAAGGAGAAGATCGAGGCCCTCACGAGAGAGATCTACCGGGCAGATCGCGTGGTCTACGACAAGAAGGCGATCAAGGCGCTCAAGATGATCGACGAGCTGGGCTACGACAAGTTCCCCATCTGCATCGCCAAGACGCAGTACTCCTTCTCCGACGATGCCTCCCTCCTCGGGGCTCCGAGAGACTTCGAGATGCATGTCAATGACATCGTCGTCACCACTGGTGCTGAGATGATCGTCGTCATCATGGGCAGCATCATGCGCATGCCGGGACTCCCCAAGGTCCCCAATGCCGAGAAGATCGACATCGTCAATGGTGAGATCGATGGCCTGAGCTGATCGACCCTGTTATTAACTAGAGAGGGGGCTGTGCCTATGCGACACAGCCCCCTCTATATATGTAGATAAGGTGTATTCCATCACTGCCTATTGTAGAGCTTGTCAATCAAACTAGTGTGCTCGGCTTTTTGGTGGGCTGTCCGACAGCTAAGTTTTTGGTACCTTTGAGACGATAGATTATGACACATACAATCATTAGTATCCATATATGAAAGGACGCGTACTTATTATCGGTGCCGGTGGTGTCGGTACCGTCGTGGCTCAGAAGGTGGCCATGAATAGGGACATCTTCACCGACATCACCATCGCCAGTCGGACGAAGAGCACCATCGATGCCCTCGTGGCTAAGATTCCCGGTGGCAAGGACTTCATCAAGACCGCTCAGGTCGATGCGGACGATGTGGAGCAGCTCTGCGTGCTCATGGAGCGCGTACAGCCCGAGCTGGTGATCAATGTCGCCCTCCCGTACCAGGACCTCCCCATCATGGATGCCTGCCTCCGCTGCGGGGTCAATTACCTCGACACCGCCAACTACGAGCCCAAGGACGAGGCGAAGTATGAGTACAGCTGGCAGTGGGCGTATCAGGATCGCTTCAAGGAGGCAGGCCTCACCGCCATCCTCGGCTGCGGGTTTGACCCCGGTGTCTGCAGCGTCTACACCGCTTACGCTGCCAAGCACCACTTCGACGAGATCACCCACCTCGATATCGTCGACTGCAATGCGGGTGATCACCACAAGGCCTTTGCCACCAATTTCAATCCCGAGATCAATATCCGCGAGGTGACTCAGCACGGGCGCTACTACGAGGATGGCGAGTGGATCACCACCGAGCCACTCGAGATCCACAAGACGCTCACCTACCCTGAGGTCGGTCCCCGTGAGAGCTACCTGATGTACCACGAGGAGCTGGAGAGCTTGGTGAAGAACTACCCCTCCCTCCGCCGGGCGCGCTTCTGGATGACCTTTGGGCAGGAGTACCTGACCCACCTCCGTGTGATACAGAATATCGGCATGGCGGGCATCGAGCCGATCAAGTACAAGGGCATCGATATCATCCCGCTGCAGTTCCTCAAGGCAGTCCTCCCCGACCCCAAGGAGCTCGGGAGCGACTACACCGGCCAGACCTCTATCGGCTGCCGCATCCGAGGGCTGCGTGGCGGCGAGGAGCACACATACTACATCTACAATAATACCGACCACGCTGCGGCCTACAAGGAGACCGGTGCCCAGGGTGTAAGCTACACCACCGGCGTCCCAGCGACGACAGGCGCGATCATGTTCTTCAAGGGGCTCTGGAGCGGTCACGGAGTCTTCAATGTCGAGGAGTTTGACCCCGATCCCTTCCTCGAGGAGGTGGCTAAGCAGGGTCTCCCCTGGCACGAGCTGCACGACATCGATCTGGAGCTCTGAGGATTTTTTCATAGGAAAAGAATAAGTGACAAGCTATACTATGGCAGATAAGAAAGAGATGGGCGAGGACCAGAGCATCACCGAGGAGATCGAGGGCGCTGCCCCTAAGTCTCATCGCGTCGAGGCGGATCCCAATAAGCTCAAGGCTATGCAGGCGGCTCAGGCCAAGATCGAGAAGACCTTTGGCAAGGGCTCGCTGATGAATATGGCCTCTCAGGAAGTGCAGCCCATCGAGGCAATCCCCACCGGCTCCCTCACGCTGGACCTCGCACTCGGTGTCGGTGGCTATCCCCGTGGTCGCATCGTAGAGATCTACGGCCCGGAGTCCTCCGGTAAGACCACGCTGGCGATCCACGCCATTGCTGAGGCGCAGAAGCTCGGTGGTCTCGCTGCCTACATCGATGCAGAGCACGCCTTTGACCGCGTCTATGCCGAGGCCCTCGGCGTCGACCTCTCCCGCCTCTGGATCTCTCAGCCTGACGACGGTGAGCAGGCCCTCGATATTGCTGAGAACCTTATCCGCTCCTCCGCTGTCGACGTCGTCGTCATCGACTCCGTCGCTGCCCTCACCCCCAAGAGTGAGATCGATGGAGAGATGGGAGAGAATAAGCTCGGTCTCCAGGCCCGCCTCATGAGTCAGGCGCTCCGCAAGCTCGCTGCCCTCATCAGCAAGACCCGCACCTGCTGCATCTTCATCAATCAGCTCCGTGAGAAGATCGGTGGCTACGGCAATCCTGAGACCACCACCGGTGGCAACGCCCTTAAGTACTACGCCACCATCCGCATCGACATCCGCCGCAGTACAGCCCTCAAGGACGGCGAGGAGCAGGTGGGCAACCTCACCAAGGTCAAGGTGGCGAAGAATAAGGTCGCTCCACCCTTCCGTCGTGCAGAGTTTGACATCATGTACGGCAAGGGCATCGCCAAGTCCGGCGAGCTGGTCGACATCGCTGTCGATATGGGTATCATCGACAAGAGTGGCTCCTGGTACAGCTACGGAGATATGCGCATGGGCCAGGGACGCGAGGCGGCCAAGACTCTCCTGGAGGAGAATCCCGACCTCGCCGATGAGATCGAGGCCAAGATCAAGGCTCGTATCGCCGAGGACAACGCAAGCAAGGAATAGGTAGGAAAGGGCGTATTGACGGGTGCAGTTGGCATTTTCGCTGCTTAAATTCAAAAAGTTTGCTAACGAGATGTTTCATTCCTGTTAAGTAACAGATTTTGCCACCTTGATGTAAACGCCATTTTGTCGCACCTTTGCATCATTACAATCACAAGATGCGTAACCTAATCAATCTTTCTTACCTAACATCCTAATATTTTGTGGAACCTATAGTAAGGGTTGCACGGGAGTGCAACCCTTATTTTTCTCCACAGGAAAGAAAGGACCACACTATAGAGAGGGCAGATCCGTTGCAAGCGGGTCTGCCCTCTTTTTTTCCTAGTCCGCTCAGGTGGAAATCTAATACCGATATTAGAGACGACTAATATCGGTATTAGGCAACTCTAATATCGGTATTAGACAACCCTAATATCGGTATTAGTGGAGCGCTGATGGGAGGCGGGTCTTGAGCTTGGTCTACGGGAGGTCTGACTTTGGGTGAAATGTGTTTTTTTTCGTGTTGTAAGTCAGCGACTTGCGGGATCTTCGTAAAATATTTCCGAGAGAGGGCTTGCAGGAAGTAAGAAATGTTGTACCTTTGCACTCGCAAAGCCGAGAGGGATACGCTCCTGAGGCTCCGGCAGAGGTCGGGGTGAGCGGATCGGGAAAAAGAATTTTCCAAGTTGCTTGCAGGAATGAAAAACTTTCGTACCTTTGCACTCACATCACCGCCCGAGGGG
>NZ_UQJH01000010.1 GCF_900541275.1 uncultured Porphyromonas sp. | reverse complement strand
GACGCACCTCGAGGGGCTTCTCAAACTTCCAGAGGTTGCCCCCTCCGTAGAGGTCGAGGGTCACCTTCGGACCCATCGCAAACTCAAGGGCAGCGTTGGGCGAGCCCATTGCAGCCCAATGGAGGGCATTGGTCTTAACTGCTACTTTCTGTGCCTGCACGCCCTGAAGAGCGAGCCCTGAGAGCAGGAGGATCAGAAGTATTTTAGCGTAACGATTCATATATGACTGGATTAAACAACTATTATCATATCTCTCATCTGTCATATCCGACCCCACCGGATCAGATGCGCGACAAAGGATTATTGTACATTCCCTACCCGTGGTCGCTCAATGACCACACAAGACTTAACAAAGCTTCTCGATAGGATTACAAAGTGACTACACGCTGTAGGCTACTCCCTTGACGCTACAAAAGTACCTCTAATTACTTGTATTGAACAAATCATTTTTAGATAAATTATTTTCACGCAATGGTTTTTTTGTCGTGAAATACTGATGGGATCAAGCTTTCAGAGAGAGTGTGTAGAATATAAAACTCATCGCCGAAAGGGCCGATATAATGCCAAGATTGTATAAAAAAGGCTCCAATTACAGAATCCGGTCGGGGTGACGTTTTTGGATTTGCCCGAGGTCTCCCGGGTAAAAAGACGAGCACGCCTGTCGGGGTGCTCTCCCTGCCGACCTCCTTAGGGTCATCGGACAGGAGCGCATGTGAAGACCGCTACATAGGCGACTTTCCCGCATCCGAAGGATGCACGCTCCATAGGCATCGGTCGAGGCACGAAGTGCCGATGACCGATGTATAAGCGTACACATCATCCCTCGACCCCTTGCGGGTCGCCGGCATTGGAGATGTCTGCTCGGCGACCCACAAGGGGTCGAGGTGGTAGGCTGGGGCTCTGTACATCGGTCACCGCTTCGCGGATGACCGATGCCTATGGAGCGAGCACCCCTGTCGGGGTGCATCGTTCGCCACTCTTCACAATGAGTGGATAGGCTTCTGTACCGCTCAAATGCGTCACCCCTGCAGAATCCGGTCGGGCGTAGCCTCTGGTGATCGAAAATGTGTATCATTGCAGTATGAAAGAAATGCAACTAATCATAGCGCTGCTCCTTCTGATCCTGATCGGAGGATGTGGTGGCAAAAAGAGGTCGGAGGAGAGTGAGCAGACCATTGCCCACGAGCGTCAGCTGGTGCTGCCGGAGATACCTGTGATGGTCCGATCGGAGGAGGAGAGGCGCCTCTACCTGCTGGATCACTACTGGGATAGGGTGGACTTCAGCGAGCCGGGGATAGAGCGGGACACCCTATTCATTACCCGATCGCTCGTCGACTATCTCGGGCTGTCCAAGGGGGTGGATGAGGCACGCCGCCGCACGGCTGCCCGACAGCTCGTAGGGCAGGCGGAGCGCAACCCCGCAGCGCTGAGCCTGCTGATGAGTAGCCTCTCCGCCCTACTCTACGACCCCACCTCACCCCGGTACGATGAGACGCTCTACCTACCCTTCGTAGAGGCGGCGATGGGATCGGACTCCCTCCCGGTAGCGGAGCGGGATAGACTGGCCTTTGCCTGCGAGCAGATACGGAAAAACTACCCCGGCACGGCTGCGACAGACTTTAGCTACAGCGATGTGGAGGGGCGAGCACACCATCTCCGTGGACTCTACGACACGGAGCCGATCCTGATCTTTTTCTTCCGACCCGACTGCAGTGGCTGTGATGTGACCGCACAGCAGATGAGACGCTCAGCGGTGCTCGATAGGGCACTGGAGGAGGGGCGGCTGAGGATCCTGGCACTCGCGACCGGCGGTACGGTCGAGGAGTGGGAGGAGAAGAGGAGCCACTTCGATCCCCGCTGGCTTCAGGGTCGCAACGTGCGTGACTTCGAGGGGATCGAGCTGTATGACTTCCGTGCCATGCCCACCTTTTACCTCCTCTCCGGTGAGGGGATCGTCCTGATCAAGGATCAGCCACTCCCCGTGGTGGAGCAGTACCTGACAGAGCATCCCGAGTGACCCACCATCACTCCGAGACGATGTGGGGTGATAGAGAGGAGAGGTGCCGGCACCTTGGTCTTATATAGACTCTTCGAGCCGATTCTCACGTATGAGGAGAGAAGTGACCATACTGCGGAGCTTCGCTAATTCGTGCATCTTTGCCCCCTTGGGGACACCGCATCTCGCTACCACCCTCGCGTGTACCGGTGCGAGACAGAGTATCGTCTTGTGATACGGGGTGATCATATCCTCGTAAGTCTCATAAATCTGCTGTATGGCACGACGTAAGTCCACACCCTTAAGCTCCACGAGGTAGACTGCCTGACCACCCTCGGTCTTGAAAAAAAGCCGATCACAGCGACCTCTGCTTGATCGCTGGAAGTTGGTCATATGATCCGGGCTATACTCCAGTATCATTGAGGCATCCTTATTGACCCCAACGTACGTCTTTCCCTTCTCACTAAATCTTACAGTCAGGCTATGCTCTCGGATCGCGGATCCATAGGTGGATAAGATCTGTTCCCGCTTCATACGCTCTTATACTTGAGATCAAGAAGAGCCTCTATCTTAGCCATCTCCTCATCTGACGCATCATCGATTGCCTCTGTTTCTACCATTCGAAGACTCGGATCCATAAGGTCTCTGACCTCCTCGGTGTCAGATATAGAGAATAGCTTCCATACGCCAACGGACTCATATTTAACCCAATTAACCTTAGGCTCTATGCGCTCTGTCTCGCTCGGTGCGATCTGCCCAACCTCACTTGCCGTGATAAGCGTACTGAGTGCTGCTAACATATAAGGGCTATGAGTGGTCATAAGGACAGAGTGTCCAAAGTCAGGCGAGAGGACTACCCTGACGATATATCGTAGTAAGTCCGCTTGGGCAGAGGGGTAAAGACTGAGCTCTGGCTCCTCGATGACAAAGGTGGTATCGTGCGGGACCATCAGATTGTGCGCCAATTTCATTGCCTCCCGCGTACGCTCATTGTCCACGAGCGTATGAGCATAAGACTCCCCAAGGGGGGAGGGAGGAATGCCACTCTCCCGGAAGACCTGTATCAGCTTATTCTCCTTATCTGTAAGTTCTCGTCCGACGACTTCGGCATAGCTCCTACGAAAAGCATCGACTGATCGCTGGGTCTGCAGGATCGATATGTAGTCGGAAAAGTACTTGACGTAGTAGTCATAGCCATAGAATTGTAAGAGAACAATAAGGGGGACAAGAGACTGAAACCCACTCGATGCTTCTTTCATACGTACCTGAGCGTCACTGGAGAGGAGGTAGTCCTCACCATCACTCTGTCCATAGTAGTACTCAGCACGATCGAGGATAGAGACAAAATCCTGACGAGGATAATGCTTGCGAGCATACTCCCACTCCCGGAGCATACTACGAGTGCTATTGTCCGGAAGATTGATGTCAAACCAATTCTCTACCACAGAGATCATATTTCGCTCCGCAGGTAAGTATAGCGTCTTACGGCGCAGGTAGTCCCAGCGCCCAAGTCTCCACTCAGCCTCAAAGCGCCCCCTCTCGTAGGTGAATGCGAGCGTATCTGAGGTGTAACGGATAAAACTATCCTCCCTGAGATAACCCTTCATCTTATGGAAGCGCTCGAGGGAAGAGGCAAAGTACCCCGGGACAGCAAAGGCATCAAAAGACTGCGACATTGAGCACTCCTTCTCCACCCAAAGACAAAATGAGAGCACCTTGGCTATGGTCGACTTGCCGGCACCTTGCTCACCAATAAGGATGGTGAGACGTCTGAGGGGTAGCGTCACATCCTCTATGGGACCAATGTGCTGTATTGTCAGTGTTGTACTCATCCGTATAAATAAAAATCTTACAAAAAAAGGTCTTGATCAGAGACTTGTGGTCCCCCTATGGGGGACTAAGAAAAACTACTGATGAATGAAGCCTCGGCTTCGAGAGAAGCGTGCCATAGTACCCAAGCCTCATCTCCTCCTATGTAGCCGGAGGTATCCTATGAAGACCCTCTCCTTGACCAAAGGTACAATTAAATCACTTATTAGGTACTTGACGAAATGAGATGAGTAGGGGTGACGCACAATAGACTGTGTATGAGCTGTCGGATGTGGGGCTTTTCTAATACCGATATTAGAGATTTCTCAGAGGGGAGGGGTAAAAGAGAGGGGGCCTACTGGCGCTTGCGGTGGGTGAGGACGGCGAGGAGGGCGTTGAGGAGGCCGATCGCCGTGAGGGCGGCGAAGTAGGGCCAGAGGTCGGTGAGGGTGCTCCCCTTGAGGTAGACCATCCGCATGATGATATTGAGGTAGGTGAGGGGATTGATGTAGGCGATCGCCTTGCTCCACCACGGCATCGTGCTGATGGGGGTGAAGAGTCCACTGATGATGAAGAAGATCATCACCGAGAAGAGCTCCATAAACATCGCCTGCTGGACCGACTTGGCAAGGTTGGCTACCGCCACACCCTGGAAGGCGATCACCCCCGAGAAGAGCAGCGCACTGAGGAGGATCAGGAGGTAGCTCCCCACCGGAGCGAGCCCGTAGATGAGGTAGATCAGCAGCGTGCCGAGGAGCGTGGTGCTGACCCCGATGAGCCAGTAGGGGAGCACCTTGGCAACGATATAGGTGCTGCTCCGGAGGGGGGAGAGATTGATCTGGGTGATGGTGCCCACCTCCTTCTCGTGCGCCAGTCCGATGGCGGGGTAGATGCCGCAGAGCATCGTCAGGACCATCACGAGGATCGCCGGCAGCATGTAGTACTTGTAATTGAGTGTCGGATTGTACCGGTCGAGCATCCGGATCTCCACCGGTCGGCCGCTACCTGCCGCAAGCCCAGTCCTCTCCGTCAGGATCTCCTCGGAGGTGTCAGCGATGAGTCCGCTCATGCGATTCATCGCCATAATGGCGTTGGTGCTATTGACGGCATTGGCGATCAGCCGCACAGAGGCGTGGTGCGACAGCTCCATATCGCGGGAGAAGTCGGGCGGGATCACGAGGATCGCATCCGCCCTACTCCGGTCCACCGCCTCGTAGGCCGGCTCCTCGGAGGAGTAGACCCCGGCGAGGCCGATGTCGGGGGAGGCCTCGACCTTCTGCAGTATGAGCCGAGCCTGCGCTCCTGCGGGGTCGTGGTTGACAACCGCCAGGTCGAGGTGGCGGAGGTTGAAGTTGATCACCCAGGGCGTCAGGCCGATCATGATCGTCGGGAAGAAGAAGATCATCGTCAGGAGGATCCTGTCGCGAGCGATCTGCTTAAACTCCTTCTCCAAGAGGTATCCAAAGGCAGTACTCATCTCAGGCGGGGCTTGACGTTACGGATGGCGAGGGCTATCGTGATGATGGCGAAGAGGACGAGCACCAGCAGCTCGACCCATATGGCGGAGAGTCCGGTGCCCTGGATCATCAGCTTGCGCATCGAGGTGATGTAGTAGGTGGCGGGGATGAAGCGGGAGATCCATCGGAGGATGAGGGGCATATTCTCCACCGGGAAGATCATCCCCGAGAGGAGCATCGTCGGCATCATCACGCTGAAGCCGGTGAGGATCGTCGACTCCTTCTGCGACTTGACGAGGCTGGAGAGGAGGAGGCCAAAGGCGAGACTGAAGAAGGTGAAGACCAGCGTCACGAGGAGGATCAGGGCGAGGGATCCGCGGATCGGCACCCCGAGGACGAAGCGGGAGATGACGAGGATGATCGCAATGATGATGAGGGAGACGGCGAGGTAGGGGACGGTCTTGGAGAGGACGATCGTCGTCGGTCGAGCCGGGGTGGTGAGGAGGAGCTCCATGGAGCCCTGCTCCTTCTCCCGCGCGATGCTGATACTGGTCATCAGCGTACAGATGACGAGGAGCACCAGCCCCATCAGTCCGGGGACGAAGTTGTAGGCGGAGACGAGCCCGGGATTGTAGAGCATCTGGGGTGTGACCTCGATGCTGTAGGGGATCCCCTCGCCACCGGTGTGGCGGCTCAGCTGGTCGGCGATGAATTGCTGAGCATAGGCGCCCCGGATGCTCCCCATAGCGGGGTCCGACACATCGGCGATCACCTGCAGGCTGGTCGGTAGCCCGGTGAGGAGGTCCCGCTCGAAGTCCTCCGGCACCACGATGGCGAGGTCGATGTCGCCCGCCTTCATCATCTCCTCCGCCTCCCCGCTGTCAGCGAGCATCCCTCGGTAGAGGAAGGTGGCATTGCCCTCGAGCGCCTCCGCCAGCTGCTCACCGGTCTCATCGGTCGAGTGATCGATGATGACGGTGCGTATGTCGGTGACGTCCATATTCATCGCGAAGCCAAAGAGGAGCATCTCCGTGATCGGCATGGCGATGAGGATCAGGAGTGTCAGCGGGTCGCGGAAGATCTGCTTCCACTCCTTGATGATAAAGGCGCGCATCTGTGAGCCTCCGCGCCGTGGGACTCTCCCTCTCTTCTCTCCTTGTCTCATCGCTTACCTTGCCTTGTGATGGCGGAGAAGAGGCTACCCATATCGGGGACTCCCTCGGCAGCCTTCAGCTCCGCCGGTGTGCCGAGGACACGGATCTCGCCATCGACCATGATCGAGACCCGGTCGCAGTACTCCGCCTCATCCATATAGTGTGTGGTGACGAAGACGGTAATCCCGTCAACGTAGGCAACGCGGTAGATCAGCTCCCAGAAGAGCCGCCGCGTCAGCGGGTCGACGCCGCCGGTAGGCTCATCGAGGAAGACCACCTCGGGGCGGTGAAAGATCGCCGAGGCAAAGGCGAGCTTCTGCTTCCACCCGAGGGGCAGGTGCCCGGCGCGGGTGTGGCGGTACTCCTCGAAGTCAAGCTGTCCGAGTAGCTCATCCGTGCGCTCCCTGATCGCCCTCTTTTTCATCCCATAGATAGCGGCGTAGAGCCGGAGATTCTCCTCCACCGTCAGGTCGGGGTAGAGGGAGAAGCGCTGGCTCATCACGCCGATGTGCCTCTTGATCCGCTCCCCCTCGTGGAGGATGTCGTACCCGGCGACGGTGCCGCGCCCGGCGGTCGGCTTGAGGATGCCGCAGAGCATACTGATGGCGGTGGACTTGCCAGCGCCATTGGCACCGAGGAAGCCAAATATCTCGCCCCTATCAACGTGGAAGGAGATGTGGTCCACGGCGGTGAAGTCGCCGAAGACCTTGGTCAGCCCCTCTACCTCTATCACCGGATCACTCATCGCTGTCGTCTGTGGAGAGGAGGAGGAAGGCATCCTCCAGGGTGGGCTCCGTGGCGACCGGTCGGCTGCCGGAGAGCAGCGGGGAGGCGGCGACATAGCTCATCAGCGCCGCCTCATCTGCCGGATCACGGAGGGTGATGTGGAAGGAGTCGCCAAAGGCGTAGACGTGCAGCACCTGCGGACAGGCCTCCAGCGTCTCGAGGGCAGCCATCCGATCGGTCGCCTCCAGGCGGTAGAGGGGGAGGGGAAAGTGCGAGACCAGCTGCTCGGGCGTGTCGAGCGCGATGAAGTCACCCTGCCGCATGAAGGCGACACGATCGCAGCGACTCGCCTCGTCCATATAGGCTGTGGAGGAGACTACGGTGACGCCCTCTCTCGCCAGCTTGCGCAGCATCTGCCAGAGGTCGGCACGGCTGATCGGGTCGATGCCGGTGGTAGGCTCGTCGAGGAAGAGGACGTGTGGCTTGTGGATCAGGGCGCAGGAGAGGGCGAGCTTCTGCTTCATCCCTCCGGAGAGATGGGCAGCGAGGCGGTTCTCAAAGGGCTCTATGTGGGAGTAGATGTCGGCGATGAGGGGATAATTCTCCTCCACGGTGGTGCCGAAGAGGGTGGCGTAGAAGTCAAGGTTTTCCCGCACGGTGAGGTCTCCATAGAGGGAGAAGGTGCCCGGCATGTAGCCGATGTGCTGCCTCAGCTCGCGGTAGTCCCGCACCACATCGTAGCCATCTACGATGGCGCTGCCCTCCTGAGGCTCGAGGAGAGAGCAGAGGATCCGAAAGAGGGTACTCTTGCCCGCTCCGTCGGGGCCGATGATGCCGAAGATCTCTCCGCGGCGGACGGTGAAGGAGAGACCCGCCGGTGCCGTACCTACACCGACTGCCTCGCCACCCGGACTGCGGAAGACAAGCCTGAGTCCCTCCGCACGGATGATATCGTCCTTCACCTCCGTCATCCTCACTCTGCTGTGGGTCGGAGCAGCTCGCCGTACATACTAATCTTGAGGTACCCGTCCTCATTGGGCACCCGTACCTTGACAGCGTAGACCAGCCCCGCACGGTCGTCTCGTGTCTGTACCGACTTGGGGGTAAACTCTGCCTTAGGCGAGATCCAGCTGATCGTCCCGTCATACATGCGGCTGCCACTCTCACCCGTGGCACCATCCACACGCACCTGGACGCTCTCCCCCACCCGGATCAGTCCGAGGTCCTCACCGGTGATGTAGGCCCGGAGGATCATCTCGTCCATATTGGCGATGCGGAAGAGCGGATGACCCGCCGCAGCGAGCTCGCCCCGGTGGACGTAATTGGCTATCACGGTGCCGGTGATGGGAGCGGTGATCACCGACCGGCGGATCATGTCGCTCACCTGCTCCACCTGCACGTCGATGGCAGACCGCTGAGCCGATACCTGTCCACGGCTATTGGAGAGGGTCGCCTTGGTCGCCTCGATCTGCCCCTCGAGCTGGGCTATGCCGGCATCGAGGTCATCGAGCTGCTTCTTCGTCGCCACATCGGCATCGAGGAGCCGCTTGACGCGCTCCCGCTGAGAGCGCAGGTCGCTCAGCTTGGCCTCCAGGGGGGCGATCTGGGTCGCCACATCGGGCGATGAGACCGCCACACCCGCACCGGAGTGGCGGAGAGCCTCACGCTTCAGCGCCAGCTGGATGGTGTCCACGAGCCCCACCTCGGCGCCCTCCTCGAGCCGGTCGCCCTCGGCTACGTCCCAGCGGATCAGCTTACCGCTCACCTCACCGGAGACGAGGACCTCCGTCGCCTCGAAGCTCCCGGTCCCGAGGACACTCTTATCCTCTCGACCGCAGCTCACACAGAGGAGCAGGAGGAGCGTGAGCGTGAGGGACCTGTATCGTATCTCTTTTTTCATCATCATCACTTTCTTATCTACTTATCTCTCGATCTCCGCCAGCCGGTAGAGCGCCTCGAGGTACTCTATGCGGTGGAGGTCGGCCGTCTGCTTGGCAGCACTATACTTCGTCAGGAGCTGGAGGGCATCACGCCGGGTCATCACGCCCTCCTCCACCTGCACGGTGGAGCGGTCGCTGATGCTCTTGCGGAGCGCGACGATCTCCTCATCGAGCCGCATCTGCTCGGCACTCTGCTGCACGCTGTGACGAGCCTGTGCCAGCTCAGCAGAGGTCTTTTGCTCAAAGGTCTGCCGCTGCATCTCAGCCATCTCCGTCATCCCCCGGAGTCGGGTGCGCTGTGCGCCGAGACCATAGAGCTGACCGAAGGTCCACTGGAAGCTCAGCCCCACCATACCGAAGGGGTGTGCCCCGGGCTTAAAGATATTGGGGTAAGGATTGGAGTACATCGCCGTGGCGGTCAGCATCACCTGTGGCACCAGCCCGGCGAGGTAGCTGTCGTACGTCGCCTCTGCCTCCGCCGTCAGCGCATCGTAGTACCGGTGCTCAGGGCGAAGCGGAGCAACCCGACCGTCAGCGGTAGCCACCGGCTCGACCGGTGTCGGGGGCAGTGTCACCACCGTCTCCTCACCGAGGGAGAGACCGGTGTAGATCGTCAGCGCCTCCATCAGCGCCCGACGACTCTCCTGCAGTGCAGCACGATCCTGAGCCGCCCGCAGCAGCTCCACACGGATCTCCTCCGCATCGGCGCGGGTAGCCACATCGCTCGCTATCGCCGCCTCCACCCGCTCCGCCTGACGGCGCAACTCCTCGATGAGCGTCGACTGGAGGGCGGCTTGTCCGTCCACCTTGAGGAGACCGAAGTAGATCTCTGTCACCGACTTACGCACCTCCCTCAGCGCTTCCTCCGTCCGGGCATCGCGCTGGGCCTGCGTGGCTCTCAGCACCCGCCCCGAGGCGGCGGCATTGCCACCATCCCAGAGAAGCTGAGCGATGGAGACACCGATGCCCCACTGCATCTTGGGGATCGAGGGGATCTTGATCTGCGAGGCGATGCTCGCCATTGTCTCGTCCATCATCCCGTCCCACGTCTCCTGGGGGATGCCCATCTCCTTGAGGAAGGAGGGGACAGCCACCTGGAGCTTCTCGCCCTTGATCAGGTCTTGCTTCGTGGGGTTGGGCATATCGGAGATGTAATTGACACCGCCGGTGAGGCTGATCTGGGGGATGTAGACGTACTTCATCGCCCGGCTGCTCTCCCGGACCACCCTATCCATCACCTCCCGCTGTCGGAGGAGAGGGAAGTGGCTCTCCGCCGCCGAGCGAACCTCCTCGAGGGAGATCTGCTCCGCCACCAGCTCCTGGGCGCAGACCATAGCCCCGCCGGTAAGTAGCGCGACGGCAAAGAGGATATATCGTATATACTTGCTCATCTGTATGTAAGTCTCTCTTATGCTCCGATGGGACCAGCTCCCATCGGCTCCACAAATCTACAGAGACCTTTGCATAATACCCCATCTGCGGCGTCACTTTCGAGATTCGGGCTTGGTCATGTGCGTAAGCACACTCCCTTCGCCCTCACTCTCAGTTCCTTGCATCTGGAGTGTTCTGCAAAGTCCCTGCCGAAAAAGCGGTGCTTTTTCGGCGAAAGACCATTTTGCAAAGGTCTTCTACAAGTTTCCCGGCACTCCCGGGGGCATCACGCTACTTGGCAGTGTCGGGGTACCGGTCACCGTGGCGTGCGACCAATACCCCGACACAAAGCTGTAGCCCCCTCTCTAGAGACGCCTAAGTCAATAGGGCGTCCGGCGGGCGCGGTCCAGCTCCCGCTTCATCTCGCGGTCGCGGATGGCATTGCGCTTATCGTACTCCTTCTTACCCTTAGCGATGGCGATCTCCAGCTTCGCCAGTCCCTTGCCATTGATGAAGAGCCGGAGCGGCACGATCGTGAAGCCCGGGTCGTGCTGTGCCTCGGTGAGGTGACGGATCTCCCGCTTATTGAGCAGCAGCTTCCGGTCACGTCGCGAGCCCTCCTGGGTCCAGGAGCCAAAGGCATAGGTGCCGATATACATATTCTTGACCCACACCTCTCCGCGATCGACATAGCAGAAGCTCTGACCGAGAGAGGCGCGACCCATGCGGATCGACTTGATCTCATTACCGGTGAGGACGATGCCCGCGGTAAGTCTCTCCAGCACTTCGTAGTCATACGTCGCCCGCTTATTGCGGATATTGACGCTCTTGCGGAAGGGGGTCTTTCCCTGCCCCTTCTTGGATGTGGATGTCTTGGCCATCGGTAGGGATCAGATCACTTTAGTATTGGACTCATCGGGCTCCGAATTAGCTCCCGGAGTGATGAGGCGGTGACCCTTGCCGTGCTTATTCTGGATCTCGATGCCGGGATCCTGGGCGAGGTGCTTCCGCAGCTTGGTGATGTAGACGTCCATGGAGCGGGCGTTGAAGTAAGTGTCCTCGCCCCAGATCGTCTTGAGGGCAAAGGAGCGGTCGACGGTGCTATTGGCATTGGCGCAGAAGAGCGCCAGCAGCTCCGTCTCCTTGGTCGTCAGGCTCACCGGCTCCTCGTCCTTGTACTGGAGGGACTGGTGCTGCGTGTCGAAGACATAGTCTCCGATGCGGTAGAAGGCGACGTCATCAGGCTTCTTCCCCTGGACGCGACGCAGCACCGCATCGATGCGCATCGTCAGCTCAGAGGTGTTGAAGGGCTTCTTGAGGTAGTCATCTGCCCCGAGGCTGAAGCCCTCCTGCACATCCTCACTCAGCGTCTTGGCGGTGAGGAAGATGATCGGGGTCTCAGGATTGAGCGCGCGGATGTCCTTGGCCAGCTCGAAGCCGTCCTTCTTGGGCATCATCACGTCCAGGACGCAGATGTCCCAGTAGCGTGGGCGCTCCTCAAATCCCTGAAGCCCTGCCTCTCCGTCCTTGAAGAGGTCGGTATCGTAGCCCTTCTCTGTCAGGTAGTCGGCCAGCAGTGGACCGAGGCTCTCATCATCCTCACAGAGGAATACTTTTACTGAGTTTTCCATGATCGTTTCTTACTTATTTACTCTTACATTATTACTCTTACTCTTACCGGTCAGCAGCGGCAGAGTGATGATGAAGGTGGTGCCCACCCCGAGATCGCTCTCCGCATGTATGTGTCCGCCGTGCGACTTCACCGTCAGCGCGACGTAAGGGAGGCCGAGACCGAAGCCCTTGACGTCATGCCTATTGCCCGACGGGACACGGAAAAACCGGTCGAATATCTTCTTGAGATACTCGCGCTTGATGCCGCAGCCATTGTCCTCCACGCGGATGGTCAGGTTGCGGTCGTTGCTCGCCGTATGTACCGTGATGTGCGGTGGCACATCGGGACGGCGATATTTCATGGCATTGTCGAGGAGATTAAAGATGATATTCGTCAGCTGCAGCTTGTCGCCCAGCACCTCGGTGCGGGTCGCCTCGAGGTCAAGGTCGAGGCTGCCACCCGCCTCCTCCACCTTGAGCGAGTAGGTCGAGGTGGCGTCGATGATGATCTCCTCCATATCGAGCTCCGTCATCCGCAGCCGGAGGCGGGAGTCGTGGCTGTCGAAGAAGGACATCTGCAGCACCTGCTCGATCAGCAGCGTGAGGCGGTAGGCCTCAGCATTGATCGACTCCAGTATGCGCGCCCGGCGATCGGACTGCGACCCAATGTCGGGGTCGGAGAGCATCTCGACACCGAGACGTATCGTGCTGACCGGCGTCTTGAGCTCGTGGGTCATATTATTGACAAAGTCGATCCGCATCTCATCGATCTTCTTTTGCCGGAAGAGGGTGATGATGGTGTAGATGAATGTGGCGAGCACCAGGATGCTGAAGATCACGGAGGGGATCAGGAAGCCGATGGTCGATGAGATGAAGCGCGCCTGCCCGGGGAAGTATACCCTCAGGTAGTGGAGGCGCGAGGGCGGGTCATTGGTAAGCAGCGCCTGGGTATATATCTTATCGGGCTGATCGACAGGGAGGCTGCCATTGGAGAAAGAGATCGTGCCCCGGCTGTCCACCACCTCGTAGCGGAAGGGGATGGTGATCCCATACTTGTCGAGTGACTCCAGGAGGTACTCCTCCAGGTGCTGCCCGTCGATGCGGTCGTAGATCGGTCGGTACTGCGCCTTACGCAGCCCCTCCAGCGCCACTTGCAGGAGGATCCTCTGCGTGACGCTATCCGGCTCCGCAAAGTGGCTCCGCAGCATCCGCTCCGCCTCACGGAAGCGATCGCCGGGCGTGACGAAGTCGTACGACTTCTTGGGTGGCTGCGGGAGCTGCTCCAGCTTGTAGTCCGGTAGCCCCTGCCCCGCTGTGCCGAGGTCAAAGGGCGACTTGCTCCCCTCCGTCGGGCGGATCAGGAAGTCCCGGACCACATAGCCCGGCAGACCGAGATCGACCCGGATGATGTCGATCATCTCATCCCGCTCCAGGTCGTGATTCGTCTCAAAGAGCGCCTGCCTGACTGAGCTGTCAAACTGGAACCTCCTCGCCTGATAGGTCGCATCGATGTACTTGACCTGCATAAACAGCAGGCCAACAAAGGCGACGACCATCACCACCACGATGAGCCAGAGGGTAGACTTCTTCATATCGCTCCAAAGGTAGCGAATTTCCCCACTCCATTAACATAACGAGCGTTAATGTTACACGCCCTAAGTGTTAAACACAAGCGGTCAAGGGCTATTTAGGACGGGTCAGGAGGTCAGGGAAGTGGGGCGGGGAGGGGTGAGATCTGTATCTCTTTTTTAGTACCTTTGTCCCACATCGGTCGGGTCTGGATCATCCCGGTAGCACAACGACCTGACGACGACTGATTAATACTCTAATAATAAGATCTATGCATACCATCGTAAGTGGCATACGTCCTACCGGAAACCTCCATGTGGGGAATTACTTCGGGGCTGTCATCAATTTTCTCAAGCTACAGAATGAGGAGAAGTGCTACTTCTTTATCGCTGACTGGCACTCCCTCACGACAGCACCCCACCCTAAGGACATCATCGCCAATGACTATACCATCCTGGCGGAGTATCTCGCTTGCGGCCTCGATCCGGAGAAGTGCACCATCTACATGCAGAGCGACGTCCATCAGACGCTGGAGCTCTACCTCTACCTCAATATGCTCGCCTATATGGGCGAGCTGGAGCGGACGACGACCTTTAAGGACAAGGTCCGCCTGCAGCCCGATAATGTCAATGCCGGACTGCTCACCTACCCGACGCTGATGGCTGCAGACATCCTGCAACACCGGGCGTGGGGCGTGCCGGTCGGCAAGGATCAGGAGCAGAATATGGAGATGGCGCGCATCTATGCCAAGCGCTTCAATAGCACCTACGGGGTAGACTTCTTCCCCCTCCCCAAGTCGCTCTCCAGCAATGGGGACAACGCGGTGAAGATCCCCGGTCTCGATGGCTCGGGCAAGATGGGCAAGAGCGAGGGAAATGCCCTCTACCTCCGCGATGACGAGAAGACGATCCGCAAGAAGGTGATGAAAGCGGTGACCGACGCCGGTCCCCAGGCGCCTCATAGCGAGAAGCCGGAGGTGATCCAAAACCTCTTTACCTTCCTCGAGATCGTGTCGGACAAGGAGACAAATGACTTCTACCGCGCGGCGTGGGACGACTGCTCGATCCGCTATGGCGACCTGAAGAAGCAGATCGCCGAGGATCTCAATGCCTTCATCGCACCGATCCGCGAGCGGATCGAGGAGTACAGTAGCGACCGCACCTACCTCGAGAAGGTGGCTACCGCAGGCGCCGAGCGCGCCCGCGAGAGTGCGGAGGCGACGCTGAGGGAGGTCCGCAGTATCGTCGGCTTCCCGCCCTACAGAGGCTGAGCCACACAAGTAATAGATACCAACATACAATACAACCGTATAGAACAAGCAAGAAAATGAACGAAGGACAACTGACCGGAACCATCATCAAGATCCTGGAACCACGCAAGGGAACAAGCAGAAACACAGGCAAGGACTTCTTTGTCCAAGAGTATATCGTGGAGACTCAGGAGGAGTATCCGACAAAGGTCCACTTCTCCGTCTTCGGTGAGGACAGAGTGAAGGGGTACAATCTGAAGCAGGGCGATGCCGTGCAGGTCTTCTTCTACGTCAATAGCCGCGAGTACAACGACCGGTGGTACACCGACATCCGCGTCCGCAACATCGTGAAGATCGATGCCGGTCAGATGGCCGGCACTCAGACGGGTACCCCCTACGGTCAGCCGATGGGCAACTTCGGTCCCCAGCCTCAGGCCCCCCAGGGGATGCCCGGCTACGGCGGTCAGGCTGCTCCTCAGGGTATGCCCGGCTATGGTGCCCAGCAGCAGCCCTATGGTCCCCAGCAGGGCGAGGGTGGCAATGGTGGCGGCGTAGACGACCTGCCCTTCTGAGAGAGATCCATCGATCCGGAGGTCCGGTGAGCGGCTGAGAACCACCTGTCGGACCCTGAGAGAAGTAGCGGAGGGAGCCCCTTTGGGAAAAGTGGCTCTCCCTCGCTTCGGTGATGATCTGAGGCTCGACGCACCAGCTCCCGCAAGTGGGAGAGAGCGTGTGCCATGTCCTCCATCGGTCTTATGATGTGGCCGTGTGATGGAGACCCTATGGCTGAGCTATGATACAGCATCGAGCCCCCGCCCGTGGGGATGAGAGTAAGAGTGATAGAGTATGAGAGTATGGGATATAAAGAGGTAATGGCCCTCCGCCAAGAGGGCGATCTGGAGAGCGCTGTGAAGCTTGCCCGGGAGGACTATAAGGAGTCCCCCAATCAGTGGTCCTCGTCGGCACTCTTCTGGGTGCTGAAGGACGTCGCCACCGGTGTCATTGAGGGTGGTGAGATAGATACCGCTGCTGAGATGGTGGCGGAGATGGAGACGCTTATTGAGGGCATGGGGGCTACCGCGCCGATGGCAGAGGAGTCCCTCGCCTCGCTACGTCAGAGCGTGGTGCCACACTTCGGGGAGCTGAATGAGCTACTTACCGGCTATCAGACGGAGAAAAACCCCTACCACAGGCGGGATCAGGTCAGGCAGACCTTTGACAAAGTCCTTAGCTGGCACAACTCCAAGGAGGGGCTACACAAGGCACTCCATCCACGGGTTGCCCAGGTGGTGAGCGACTTCTTTGAGTCACGTAATAAGTTTATCACAATCGAGGAGGTACGCCAAGCGCTGCGGATCTATCTCAGCCTCGAGATAGAGCGTCCGTCAGCACTCAACTCCCGTGTGCTCGACCAAGTATTGCGCGTGAAGAGCCTCTTCAGGGAGCGCCTCGACTTTACCGACTTCCTCACTAAGTGGGATCCCGCCAAGTCTCTCCGCCCGGAGGACTGGCAGCGTGGCAGTGGTAAAGGGCGTAAGGATCGCGGACCGGAGACGCCCTCCCTCGTAGACCGCGCCCTCACGGTTGCTATAGAGGAGCTGATGGACCGGCGGGAGACCAAGGTGCCGGAGATGATCTACGAGCTCTTCACGGGACTAGAGAGCCTATACCCGGACGACCGCCTCGTCAAGCTGACTCAGGCGAGGCTGCACCTCCTCGAGGGGGAGCGGGCGACCGCACTCGAGGAGTATCAGCGGGTGCTTATGATCTACTCCGAGCCTCGCATCTGGGGCGAGCTCGCCTCGCTCCTCTCTGACGACCCGGCGCTGGAGGCAGCAGCCCTCGCCAAAGCGCTGAAGGAGGAGACAGACGACTACGAGCCCTATCTCCTCACCGTGCGGCTCCACTACGCTAAGCTACTAATCGACCGTGGCGACTACGACAAGGCCCTCCGGGAGCTGCGGATCATCGCACAGATCGCCGGAGAGAGGGGACGGAAGCTACCGCAGAGCTACGAGAAGATGCAGGAGATGATCCCTGAGGGGACGGAGGAGGATAAGGAGAATAAGGCACACTACATCCTCGATGCCCAGCCTGCTGAGGCGTATGTGTACCGGTCTCTCGCTGCCACCCCGATGATCGTGATGGACGTGATCGCCCTGCGCCTCAAGGAGCCGATGCGGCAGGTGGTGCCGATGCTGAAGCTCAGCAGCCCCGAGGGACGGGTCCTGCTCACCAACCCCACAGAGATGGGGCTGCCTGAGGGAGACCTGAGAGGGAAGCTCTTCGACGTGAAGTTTATCGAGCCGGAGGACAGCCACGCCATCGTGGTACATATGGAGCCCTCGGAGGCGGACCCTCGCGATCTCTTCCCCCTCAGGGTCGCCTACATCACCGGCTACAGCCAGGGGATGCACGCCTTCCACCTCATCGACTCGGAGAGCAAGCACCACTATCTGCCGGGAGAGGAGGAGGACTTTATGATCGGGGACTTCGTCAATTTTATCCTCCTCTACGACACGATCCGTAAGCCTACACCTAAGCGTCCCGCCCAGCAGCGGGCGCTCCTGCTCGCTCCGCATCGCATCGACCCGGAAGAGGCGCTGGCGGACTTCCCCCTCGTCCCCGCACGGGTGATCTCTACGGAGGAGTCCCGCGTGACGATAGAGACGGACGAAGGAGTCACGGGGACTTTCTCCCAGAGCTTAGCGCCCATCGAGCTGTCGGAGGGCGACAGCTGCACTCTCCGGGGCTTTGTCTTCCGGAAGCGTGACCGCTTCACTGGTGAGCAGCGATCATACTTTGTCACCCTGTCGGTGGAGCCTCTGCCGACAGATCAGCTCGGATAGCAACAGATGGAGAGCATCCCCTTCATAGCTTGGTGCCTGGAGCATCTCAATTACCTCACCATCACACTGCTGATGGCGATAGAGAGCTCCTTCATCCCCTTCCCGAGTGAGATCGTGATCCCACCGGCAGCCTATCTGGCGGCGAGCACGGGGGAGATGAGCGTGGTGGGGATCTTCTTCTTCGGCACCCTCGGAGCGCTCATCGGGGCGTCGGTGAATTACTTCCTCGCCCGCTGGCTCGGGCGCCCGGTCGTCTATGCTTTTGCCGGGAGCCGCGTGGGGGCATTCTTCCTCCTCAGCGCGGAGGGGGTGCGCCACGCGGAGGAGTATTTCGTCCGGCACGGTAAGGTGGCGACCTTCACCGGTCGGCTGATCCCGGGGATCCGGCAGCTGATCTCGCTACCGGCAGGGCTGTCGCGGATGCCGCTGGCACCCTTTTACCTCTACACCGCGCTAGCGGCGGGCCTCTGGAATACTGTGCTGATCGCCATCGGGTGGTATCTCGAGCACGTCGTGCCGATGGATCAGCTCAGCCCTATGGTCTCCCGCTATAGCACGGAGATCGGGCGTATCATCATCGCCGTGGTGGTGATCGTACTCGGGGTAATGATGTACCGGGCACACCGGCGTAAGTCCCTCGATGAGAGCCTCGAGGATCAGGAGAAGAGCAAGTGAGTTATGGCTGAGGAGAGACCATTCATCGTGCCTGAGAGCGACGAGCCGGCGGCCGCCAAGGGAGTCCGCTGGGCTCGGTGGGACAGGCTGTCCAACCTCTTTGTAGGCGACAAGGGGATCTGGATCGTGACCTTTGCCCTGATGCTGATCAGCATCATCGTCGTCTTCTCCGCCGTGAGCCAGGAGGCGTTTCGAGCAGAGAATAGCGGGCAAAATTTCTTTGGGCAGATCCTGAAGCACCTGATCCTGGTGGTCTGCGCCCTCGGCATCATCGTCCTCGGGTCGCACGTCCCGAGCTCATACTATCTGCGATCATCGACGATAGCCTTCGTCTTCTCCCTCATCTTGCTGATGCTGGTGCCCTTCATCGGCATAGAGATCAATGGCGGGAAGCGGTGGCTGAAGATCTTTTTCCTCACCTTCCAGCCCTCGGAGCTGACGCGACTGACGCTGATCAACTTCACCGCCAGCCTCCTCCGCGGGAGCGATGACACCCACTCATCGCTGCGGGTCTTCTGGACCATCATCATCGCCACCGGGATCACCTGCCTCCTGATCTTCATGGAGAATATCTCGACGGCGGTCTTCCTCGCTCTGATCGTCTACCTGATGATGTGGGTCGGCGGGGCGCACCGGAAGAGTATGCGCTGGCTCACCCTCGGAGCCGGCTCAGTCATCGCCCTGGTGGTACTGGTCGTGATGGTGGCGCCCAAGGGGTCGGTCGTCGACATCGGTCGTACCTCGACCGGGTACAGTCGCCTCACAGGATTCTTTGAGAAGTGGGGAAAGCCGATCAATGAGGAGACCTACGACGACATCATGGGCAGCGACTACCAGGTGGTGGCGGCCCAGAAGGCGATCGCCAATAGCAACGTCATCGGCAAGGGTCCGGGGCAGAGCGAGCTGCGGCAGTTCCTCCCACAGGCCTTCTCCGACTATGTGTACAATGTGGTGGTGGAGGAGTACGGCATCATTGGCTCTGCCGGACTGCTGATCCTCTACCTCGTCTTCTTCTTCCGCTGCGGGATGCTCGCCAGTCGCTCCCGAAGCATGTACCGGACCCTCGTCCTGATGGGCGTGGGGATACTCGTCACCACACAGGCGATGATGAATATGGCGGTGGCTGCCAACCTGCTACCGGTGACGGGACAGACGCTGCCCTTTATCTCCAAGGGTGGCTCCTCGTACATCATCACGGCGATCTACTTCGCCATCGTGCAGAGCATCGCACACGACATCAATAAGCGACGACTCTACCAGGACGCTGCTGTATCGGGACATCCCGACCGGATCATCGACCTGGAGGAGGTGCCGGAGCTGGAGGAGGAGATACAGCTCACTGACGAATTAACCAAGCACCAGAAGGAGCGGCTCCGCGAGGAGTCCAAGTCCGGAGGGGCAGAATAGTCTTGCTTTTATGGATAAAGAAACAGCATCTACAGAATTGTATCGGGTCATCATCAGTGGTGGTGGCACCGGTGGTCATATCTTCCCGGCGCTCTCCATAGCGGATGAGATCCGCCGCCGCTTCCCGAAGTGCGACATCCAGTTTGTCGGTGCGGAGGGGCGTGCGGAGGCAAAGCGGGTGCCGGCAGCAGGTTACCCGATCCACCTCCTACCGGTCCGCGGCCTCTCCAGTGGAGGAGGGCTCAAGAGACTTTTCTCGCTGATCCCCTTCACCACCCAGCTCTACAAGAGCACGAAGCAGGCGCAGGACTTTGTCCACCACTTTGACCCCCAGGTCGTCGTCGGTGTGGGCGGGTACGCCAGTGCGCCGACGCTGATCGCCGCCAGTCACTTCGGTATACCGGTGGTGGTGCAGGAGCAAAATTCTTATGCCGGCAAGGCCAATAAGCTGGTGGCAAAAAAAGCGAAGTGCGTCTGCACCGCCTACCCCCATATGCGCCGTTTCTTCCCCGACACCCCCGAGCTCGTCCTGACAGGCAATCCGATCCGCCACAGCCTGCTGGAGACGGAGCGGAAGAGCCGGGCGGCATATACCACCTTTGACCTCTCGCCCGACAAGAGGACCCTCCTGATCCTCGGTGGGAGCCTCGGTGCCGGGACGATCAATAAGAGCATCCTCGAGTCGATCGCTCAGCTCGCCTACCGGGAGGACCTGCAGGTGATCTGGCAGTGTGGCGAGAGCTACTACGGTGGGCTGGAGCGTCAGGTGAGAGACTTCGACTCGATCCACCTGATGCCCTTCATCAGCGAGATGGACCACGCCTATGCCATCGCTGACCTCGTCATCTCACGAGCCGGTGCCGGCACGATCTCTGAGCTGACTGCCCTCGGGCTGCCGGCGATACTCGTCCCGTCACCCAACGTCGCCGAGGACCACCAGACACACAACGCTCAGTCCCTCGTCGACCGCGGGGCTGCCCTGATGGTGCCTGACAGCAAGGCGGGGACCGACCTGGTCCCGACGGCACTCGATATGCTGAGCCATCCGGAGCAGTGCGAGCGTATGGCGACGGCTGCCAAGGAGCTCGGGCTACCGGATGCCACACAACGAATTGTCGATGAGATCCAGCGCTATGCCCGACCCTAATCCCTCATCAAGAGCCATCTTCTTCATCGGTATCGGGGGCATCGGTATGAGTGCCCTCGCTGAGTATTTCCTCTACTACGGCTACACCATAGGGGGGTACGACCACGTGCGGAAGCCGGTCTCCGATCGCTTGGAGGCGCTCGGGGCGGAGATCCTCTACGATGACGATCCGACGCTGCTGCCTGAGCCCTTCCGCGCGGATCAGCCAGGCCTGACAGTCGTCTACACGCCCGCCATCCATGAGGACAATGGACTGCGGACCTACTACCGGGAGCACGACGTACCGCAGATCAAGCGGGCTGAGCTCCTCGGGCAGGTGACTCGGAGGCACAAGGCCCTCTGCGTCGCCGGGTCGCACGGCAAGACCACCACCTCCTCCCTCCTCGCCCACCTGATGCGACGCTCCCACTTGGGTGTCAATGCCTTTATCGGTGGTCTGATGCTCAATTACGACTCAAATAATCTCCTTCTCGATGAGGAGAGTGACTACGTGGTGGTGGAGGCGGACGAGTTTGACCGCTCCTTCCACCGCCTGACCCCCTATGCGGCGATCGTCACCGCGACGGAGGCGGACCACCTCGATATCTACGGCACTGCGGCAGAGTATGTGGCAGCCTTTGGCACCTTTGTCGGGCTACTGCGCCCCGGAGGCTTCGTGATCGCTGAGGAGTCTGCTGAGATCCACCCGGAGTCGCTTCCCAAGGGGACCCGGCTCTACCGCTATGGCGCCTCGGAGCAGTGCGACTACCACTACGACCGGGTGAGCTACGAGGGGGAGCACCTCTTTTTTGACCTACACACCCCTGATGGTGTCCTCCGCCATCTCGAGCTGGGCACACCGATACGGATCAATGTCCTCAACGCTACCGCTGCCATCGCCATGGCGCTCCGCGTGGGGCTGACGGAGGAGGAGATCCGCCCCGCCCTTGCCGACTACCGCGGGATCCACCGCCGCTTTGAGCGGACCCGCATATGTACCGATGGTCCCGTGGTGATCGATGAGTACGCGCACCACCCGGGTGAGGTCCGCCGGTCACTCCTCTCGATACGAGAGCTCTACCCGGGGAAGCGCATCACGCTCGTCTTCCAGCCCCACCTATACAGCCGCACAAGGGACTTTATGGAGGACTTTGGCAAGGCGCTCTCCACGGTGGACGATGTCATCCTGGCCCCGATCTATCCCGCCCGCGAGGAGCCGATCCCCGGCGTCACCTCGGAGGCACTCCTTGAGCGGATCACCTCCTCGCACAAGAGGGTAGTACCCCTCGAGGCACTGCCGGAGGAGCTGGAGCACCACACCTTCGACGTGCTGGTGATGATGGGTGCAGGGGACATAGAGTTTGAGATCCCAAAGGTGATCGACCACCTCAGGAGATCAGAGCAGTAAGCCACACGCCTATGATACGCCGCACAAGGAAAGAGAAAGTCCGCCGGATCCTCGGCTGCACGCTGATGGCACTATTGGTGGTGCTGCTCGGCTGCTCTTTTGTCATTGCGCGGCGCCACGTCTCCTACGCGATCCACCCCTCCCGCACGGTGATCCGTATCGTGGACACAGGGAAGGGGCGCTTCCTCAGGGAGCGAGAGGTGGCAGCGGTACTCCCGATCGACCTCAAGGACAGCGTCTCACGCGGTGTGGACCCCGACCGCATCGAGAGAGATCTGGTGGACGCCTCCACCTACATCCGCAGCGCCACCGCCTTCATCTCCCCCTCGACAAAGCGGCTCCACGTCGTCGTCCACGAGCGCACGCCGATCATCCGGTACTTCCGCAACGGTACCTCCTGGTACCTCGATGATGAGGGGATCTCCGTCCCTCAGAGACAAGGCTCCGCTGCCTACGTCCCCCTTGCAGAGGGCACGATGACCGACGGCACGATCCACTACGTCCTCTACCCGCTGGCGCAGTACCTCTACGACCACAGCGAGTGGAGTCACTTCTTCAGCTACATCGAGATCATCTCAGAGAGCAAGATACACCTCTACCCAAGAGTCGGGACCGTGGTCTTTGAGCTCCATGGGCTGGAGACGCTCGAGCAGGACCTCGCCAAGATACCCATCTATTACAAGGACATTGAGCCACAAGTGGGGACCAATAAGTACGCCCTCGTCAAGCTCTCCTATGAAAATCAGATCGTATGCGTGAAGAGAGAGAAGTAGTCCCTCCCCACGATCGAGCGGTGACCGAGCAAGAGATCGAGGCCAACGAACGGGAGAAAAAGCGAGCCTACGCCTTCTCCTCACTCGTCAATTTTCTCCTGCCACCGATAAAGCTCTTCGCCGGTATCACCGGTCACTCGGCTGCACTGATTGCCGATGCGATCAATTCGCTCCTCGACATCTGTGCCAATATCATCACCTACATCTTCCTCCACATCTCAGCGAAGCCTAAGGAGGATGACGAGCACATCTACGGCCACGGCAAGTACGAGATCGTCGGCTCGCTCCTGATCGCCCTGTCGATGCTGGTGACGGGAGTGCTGATCGTCTTTGGCTCCTGCCGCACCTTCTATGCCTTCTTCCGCGAAGGAGTGCTCCCCAAGGAGCCTGAGGTGATCGCCCTGTGGGTGGCCGTCGGCACGGTCGTGATGAAGCTCATGACCTACTACTACACTGAGCAAAAGGCAAAGGAGACCCACTCCGACGCACTCCACGCTCAGGCGATGGACCACATCTCGGACGTCTTCTCCGCCTCAGCCGTGGTGATAGGCGTGCTGGGCGCTCGGCTGATCCCGGGGGAGGGGACACTCTTTGAGCCACTCGCCGCCATCATCGTCGGTGGACTCATCATCCGCTCCGGTATATGCGTCTACCGCCCTGCCATCCTCAAGCTCACCGACAGCACCGTAGACGCTGAGACAGTGGAGGAGATCCGAAGCGTCGTCAGCACCGTCCCGGGTGCCACCTCGCCCCACCACATCATGGCGCGTATGATCGGGTCTGAGACGCTTTCTATCGAACTGGACATACGAGCCGACGGACTCCTCACCCTCTACGAGGCACACGACATCGCAAGCGAGACTGAGCAGGTGCTCCTGGACCACTTCGGTGTACGGACACACGTGGTAGTCCACATGGAGCCCGCCCACCCCTACCGCCACACGAGGGACTTCATGCAGCGCCGACCGGAGCTCTGCGATCCCGACTCGGGCGAACCACTCCCGGATAGATGACAAAGGGTCCCCTCCACCTCCCCGCCCGACTGCAGTCCGTCCGCCTTGAAGCGGGCATCGACGAGGTAGGTCGCGGCTGCCTTGCCGGACCTGTAGTGGCCGCTGCTGTGATCCTCCCGGAGGACTTTGACCTCCCCGGACTGACCGACTCCAAGCAACTCACAACCCATCGTCGCGAGGACTACGACCTCACCATAAGGGAGAAAGCGATCGCCGTCTCCGTCGGCAGCGCCACCGTCGAGGAGATAGACCGGCTGAATATCCTCGGAGCCACCTTCCTCGCCATGGAGCGAGCCATCGAGGGGCTGGAGCCCCGCCCGGAGTACCTCCTCATCGATGGCAACCGCTTCCGTAGCCACCTCGAGATCCCCTACGAGACGATCGTAGGGGGTGACGGCAGGGTCGCCTCCATAGCTGCCGCCTCCATTGTGGCAAAGGTCTACCGCGACCATCTGATGGCTCATCTTGCCGAGAAGTACCCCGAGTACCACTGGGAGCGAAACGCCGGCTATGGCACGGCAGCCCATCTCGCCGCCATCCAATCGCACGGCCTCACGCCACACCACCGACGCACCTTCGCCCCCTGCCGCCCCACACTCTTCGACACCTGATCCCCCTCTTCCCGAGAGTATCAAAGAGGTGTATGATAAGCGTATCATTAGCTATCTTGGCGGGCGGAGATACAGCCATCCACTATTCACAATCAATACCCTCAGACATGCGTAGATTACTGCTCACACTGCTCCTACTTATAGCCCTCCGGCCACCCTACCTTTATGCACAGACTGACACGCTCCGCTTTCACGAGGACGGGACCTTCAAGATTGCACAATTTACCGACTTGCACTTAGATCCCGGCTCACCGGGTAAGGATCAGACTCTGACAATACTCCGAGAGATTATCACGAGAGAGCAGCCTGACTTAGTCGTATTGACAGGTGATGTGGTGACTCGGGCACCGGCAGCAGAGGGGTGGCGGAGTATCATACGATTTTTCACAGAGGAGCGACAGCCCTATGTCGTCTTGCTCGGCAATCACGATGCAGAGACGATTGCCAAGGACTCCATTTATACGCTTCTGGAGGGGACGCCCTACTGCCTGAGTCAGAGAGGTCCTGTAGAGATCAGCGGGAGAGGCAATCAGCAGCTTAGGCTCATAGGGTCCAAAGAAAGCACTACTAAAGCACTCCTCTACCTCATCGACTCCAATCAGTACCACCACGATCAGTCTCTGAGCCACTACGACATCATTCACTTTGACCAGATAGAATGGCTAAGGAGGGTACATACAGAAACACAGAAGGAGATAGGAGATGATACCCTTCCCACCCTACTCTTCTTCCACATCCCCATACCGGAGTATAGCGCGCTCTCAGACAATAAGGAGGTAGTCGGTGAGATGCGGTGGCGAGTCAACTCTCCGGCGATCAATAGCGGACTCTTCAGCACCATGCTGGAGATGAGAGGGGTTATGGGAGCCTTCTGCGGGCACGATCACTCCAATGATGCGATCGGGCTCTACAAGGGGCTTGCTCTTGGATACGGAAGAGTCAGTGGCATTGATGCCTATGAAGGGCTCTCCCGTGGCGGCAGGATCATTGTCCTCTACGAGGGAGAGCAACGCTTCGATACCTATGTAGTTATCTCAGGTGAGGATCAGAAGGGACCTACCTTTCAGTACAGTAGATGACAAATACAGAGGGCTGCATCACTGTGATATCAGTAATGCAGCCCTCTGAAATAAATTCAGGTGCCTACTCTCCGAGGAGTTCCTGGGAGAGAATGATCAGCTTAGTCAGCATACGGGGGATGTGGAAAGGACCCTTAAAGAGGTTACCCTTAGCCGGCTGAGCCACCGTGCCATCTCTGTGGAGGTAGCCATACCACTCGGGGTACTCAGCGTCACGGAGGTGGGTCCATGCCCAGTCGAGTGCCTTCTTATGACTCTCGAGGTACTCCTCCCGACCGGTCTCTTTGTAGGCGTAGAGGTGCGCAATGGCTGCCTCAGTCTGGGGCCACCAAAACTTCATATCCTGGCTGTAGTCCTGGCTCGGGAAGCCCTTGCAGTCGCGGAAGTTGATTACACCGCCATAGGGCTCGTCCCAGCCCCACTCCCAGGCGCCATCCAGCACGTCAAGGCCAAAGGTGCGCATCTCATCCGAGATCGGGAGGGAGGGGAAGGCGTGCCCCACCTCCATAAGGAACCAAGAGGTCTCTATGCAGTGCCCCGGGTTGATCGTCCGCCCCCCAAGGGTGTCGATAAGGTCGCCCTCAGGGGTGACACTCTCGAGGATGATGTGGTACTCCGGGTGCCATAGCTTGTGGCGGATCGCCTCATACGATTTCTCCACCTGTCGCTCCAGGATCGGATCATCGACCACCTGACGAAGCACCGCAGCGGTATTCATCAGGATCATCAGGATGCTGTGCCCTATGGCGGGCTGAGTGGGGAGGTACTTCGGTGGCAGTGCACCGGGTGTCTCCAGCCACTCCTGCACCTGGCGGAAGAGCCGGAGAGCCTTGTCGGCATAGCTCCTATCCCCCGATGCCAGCGCGTACTCCGCCATAGCGATGATGCCGAAGGTCTCAGAGAAGACGTAGCGACGCTTACGGAGAGGGAGTCCCTCCCGAGTCACCTCGAAGTACCAACGACCATCCTCCGGGTCAACGCAGTGTTGCTCTGCGAAGTCAAGGATGCTCTTTGCTGCCGCAAGGTACTCAGGACGTGGGTCGACGTGATTGTAGACGTAGGAGAGGATGTAGGCTGCACGGCCCTGAAACCAGACCGACTTGGTCCCGTCCATCAGCGTCCCGTCACGATCGACACAAGTGAGCATACCACCATACTTCCGGTCGAGACCATGCTCGAGCCAGAAGGGGAGGATACTCTCCTGCAACTCCTCTCTGCACTGAGTGATTAAGTTGTGTAGATATTCTTGTGTTGAAGAATTCATTGTTAGGGTTCGATAATTGAGTGGTAATAGTTGCTTGAGGGGAGATCTGCCTTAGATGGAGTACTTCGTGATCTCCCAGCCCATGAATCCCATATCAGTCACCATAAGATAGACATGGACCGTAGTCCCATCGGGGCTGACGTAGAAGCAGGCATCCCCCACCTTATTGGGATTTGTCCCCACGCGCTCATTGAGCCAACCGTAGAGTCGACCATAGTCTACTTCATTAGGCTTTGAGAGGTCTCCGCTGGCGGAGGGATCGTACTTCTTATTGTACGAGTCGAGGATCTCACCATCAGTGAGAGATGCCGGGGCACCACTCTTGATATCAGCCACGATGAGACGATTCCTCCAGTCGATAGCAGCGCTCCAGGTGGGTACTTCACCATTGCCGATAGCGACCAGCTCCATACCATTGAAGTGAGTATAGCCGAAGCCCTTGGTATTCCCATTGACCGTAAACCAATTCTTACCGGGGCCGAAGTAATGGGTCTCACCATCCATACCCACCTTGACCATACCACGGTCCACGAGAGCACCGATCACGACAGGATCGCTGTCCTCTACACCGGTGGGGACACACTTGGAGGCATTGGTAAGGGCTATCACACTCTTGGGAGCAATAAGTCCGCTGTGCTTAACGACCTCACCATCCTTAAGAGAAAGTACGAAGAACTCATTGAGGCCATTGAAGACAAATCCAATGCGTGCCTTGCCACTAAGGACATTGCCGGCAATGCCCATAGTACGGCCGGTATTGGCATTCTTATTCTTGCCCATAAACATCGGATCGTGCTGAAGATCCTGCGTGAAGATCTTGGTCGGAGCACCATCGATCCCATCCTTCCAGACCCATACTTCGAGCGTGTGATTGGGAACCCACTTATTCTCGATCGAGGAGATCGTGGTAGCCACCAGGTGACCTGCCTCATCGTGAGCGATACCATGGATATCACCAACGATGGGATCACGATTGACGGTCTTACCGGTAGCCTTGCCTGTGAAGCGATTGTGGCGAAGGAGTGAACCCTTAAGATTGGCGATGATCAGCTCGTCTCCGATCACAGCCATAGAGCGATTTTGAGCATCGACCCAGCCGTGATCACCATCCTTAATCACCTTGACTCCGAAGAGTGGGGAGATCACGCCCGGCTTACCAAGCGGTGCGTAGTTGGGATCTACGATCTTAAAGCTATACTTAGTCTCTTTCCCACTCTGGGAAACTACTGTGAAAGAGGTATTCTCGTCTGTCAAGTCCATCTCTGCCCCCTCAGCAGGGAGCTTCAGCGTCGACCATGGCGAGGTCTCGATCTCCAGCTTGGCATGCTTAAGCATCTGGAGGTGCTTATACCCAAGCTGTACAACCTTAATGACGCGTGTACCATCCTCACTCGCCGGCTGTAGGATATAGATGAACTTTGCATTGTCACCTCCGTTGAGTAGCTTCATCGAGGTGACGTCAGAACGGTCGGACAGTACATACTCTGCGCGGAAAGTATACTCCTTGCTACTTCCATCTACGTAGTGTATGGTAGACCTAAAGTCCTTAGTGAGGTCATGGACGCCCTCCAGTTTGGGTTCAAATGTAGCACCCACAGGCATCACCGCAGTGAGGACCATCTGGGTCAGGTCACCCTGTATCGGGTCGATATCGGAGAGATAGTAGGGGATCTTAAGAGTAATGAGCCCCTCCTCATCATCGATAGTAGCCTTGAAGGTCTTATCTTTATTGGAGCAAAAAGCCCCCTCTACCGACAATGTATGCAAGTCCGCCTCCTTGGTGTAGCCGGGCTCGACCGGACTCTGACAGCCCGTCAGAAGTCCGAGGAGCGCACCCATGAGAGGTAGTATATATCTTACTTTCATAGCTGTACGTGTTTCGAAGTTATTTCCACTGTTCATTCTGCTCAAGAGCCGCGTTGTTCTTAAACTCATTAAGCGGGATCGGGTTGATCAGATACCTCTCCGGGAAGATGAGCGGTTGAGGATCCACGGCAATATACTGGTACACGAAGTGGTCGTCACTCTTGGTGATCTTGACTCCATGGCGCTGCATGCCATCCATAACCCTCTGAGCGATACCCCATCGACGGAGGTCCCAGAAGCGGTGTCCCTCCAGACCAAGCTCCCTGATGCGCTCCAGCTGCAAGTCACCCAGGTACTCCTCCCAGGAGGCCTTGAGAGCAAGCGCCGGCAGCTGTACCGACGCACGAGTGGTGCGCAGCTTATTGAGCTCCTGGTAGGCCTCGGTGTACTTCCCCAGTCGCGCCAGAGCCTCAGACTTGATGAGCAATACCTCTGCAAATCGCATCTCGATCCAGTACTGATCACTCTTGATATTTACGAGATCTGACTCGGGGTCATACTGAAGATACTTGCGCACCACATACCCGGTGGTCGTGCTTCGAGTATTATCGGCAGTATCATACTCATGGAAGCCATCTACACCACCTACAAAAAGCTCTAGATTGCGTGGCTCCCATCGCTTATTGGCAACATCGACAAGGCGCTTCCATGGGGCTCCATTATAGAGAATAGTGGCATAGAAGCGAGGGTCTCGATCCTTCCAGGGGTCAATCCCGGTAGACCTCACCTCGTCCCAGCTGAAGGGCTTCCACACATCGCCCACCTTGATCTCGTAGCTCCCGGCAAACTCCTCCGTCGGGGTAGCCACCACGCCGGTCTCATGACCGAGGAAGTCGGCAGACGCTCCGTAATAATTATCAAAATTGTGCTGCAGGCTCGGCTTATCGAAGTAGGCGGCAAGGATGAGCTCCTTATTGTGCTCCGTGGTAAAGACCTTGCTGTAGTCGTCCAGAAGAGCATACTTACCCAAGCGCTCTACCTGAGACACCGCATCCAGCGCTTCCTGCCACCTGCCGGCGTAGAGAGCCGCGCGGGACATGAGTGCCCATGCGGCACCCTTAGTAACTCGACCCAGGTCCAGTGCAGGCCACTCCTCGGGTAGCTTCTCCGCTGCCTTGGCGTACTCACTAAGGACAAAGTCCCAGCACTCCTTCTCTGATGAGCGGGCCTTAGAGCGGTCATTTTGATCATCGACCTTCTCCTCGCTGATCCGGAGGACAACACCTCCATATCGCTGGATCAACTCCTGATAAGCAAATGCTCTCCAGAATCGTGCCTCAGCTATGCGGATGGCCACCTCATCTTGGGGAAGCTCAGAGAGCTTACCCTTATTGCAGTCGACAAGGAATTCGTTGATCCTCTTGATCCGACTATACATATCAGCCCAGTTGTCGAGGACAAAGGCTTGTGTATAGCTCTGAGGTTGATAGAAGATCTTATCATTCTCGGAGAAAGTCTGATTATAGAAGGTGGGCTTCATCAGATCCGTGTAGAGCTCACTCATGCGCCCATTGCTCCTGATCTCAGCCGTGTGCGGTGACATCAGTACTCCGTAGAAACTCTTGACGTGGAGGTCAAGATTCTTCATATTGGCATATGCGGTACGCTCACTATACCGATCATTGGGGTCTATCTCCAGAGGATCGCTACACCCCGTCATCGCAGCCGACAGCGCGCCCAGCGAGAAGCAGAGTACCGCTATCTTAGCTATTATCTGTCTCATATCCTTGAGTATTTCTTAGTAAATGATTTCATCAGAAGGAGACATCAAGTCCCAGGCTGACTGTTTTCTGCTGAGGATAGTAGGCCTGGAGGACACTGGGTGCCTCGGGGTCTACGTACTTAAAGCCGGAGAAGGTGAGGAGATTGACTCCGGCCACATAGACTCGGAGGCTCTGCAGACTCATCTTTCTCGTCAGTGTCTCCGGGAGCGTGTAGCCAAGGGTAACATTCTTGAGCCTCAGATAGGATCCATTGATCAGCCAGTAGTCTGAGGTCCAAGCGTTATTGATATTTCCCACGATAGAGAGACGAGGATATTTCCCGCCTGTGTTATCGGGCCTCCAGCTTCCCTCTACAAGATACCTTGGCGGGGTATCTCCTCCGCCATAGAAGGGTTTCGTCAGAGGGGTCATATCCTCGACGCCATTATTCCAGGCACCCTGAAGCATCTGACTATAGAGAGCCGCTCCCTGAAACATTACAGAGAAGTCTATCCCTCTCCAGTCGAGTGAGCCGTTGATTGCATAGACCAGCTCCGGGAATCTGGAGGAGGCTATCTCCACCTTATCATCGACAGTGATACGTCCATCACCATTGATATCCTCGTACCTTATATCTCCCAGCCGGACCTTGCTGGGATGTCTGGGTGCGTTGTCAATCTCCTCCTGTGTCTGGAAGAGACCCACTGCCTTGAGTCCAAGCACTCGACCTACCGAGCGCCCTATCTGACTCTGCCAGGGTAGGATATTGTCCGGCTCTGCTCTCTTGAGGATGCGGTTGTGAGTGTACGAAATGGTACTACTGAGATTGTAGTGCAGATCTCCTACGGTATTGCGATGTGAGAGCACCAGCTCGAAGCCTCGGTTGTCAAAGGTACCTGAGTTCTCGATCGTGGGATAGTTTCCTCCCAGAGAGGGTGGATAATTACCCCCGAGAGGCTGGAGAATATCATAGGTATACTTATAGAAGACATCCATCTCAAGACCCAGGAGTCCCCTCCAGAGAGTAAGGTCAAGGCCGAGGTTGTAGGTCCGCGTCTTCTCCCAGGTCAGGTCGGGGATAGGCATACCGGCAGAGGAGGTGACCAAGGTGTTCTGTGCCTGCGGGTCCTTACCGAAGGCTACATTCTTATTCTGGAGACTGTAGCTCTTGAGGAAGAGATAGGGAGCCACCGTATTACGTCCCAGCTGACCGATACTTCCACGAAGCTTAAGCATATCGACGATATCGGTGCGGTCCTTGATGAAACTCTCCTCAGACATCACCCAAGCGAGGGAGCCGGAGGGGAAGAAGCCCCAGCGGTAGTCCTTAGCAAAGAGATAGGTCCCATCGTAGCGGAATGAAAACTCTGCGAGGTACTTCTTGTCATAGGCATAATTGACACGCCCCACGTACCCGGCATTGGCAATACTGCCACTCTTTCCTCCGTTTCCAGGCCAGCGCTCACCTGCCTCGGGAATGATCTTACCGAAATCTAGCTCTCTGATATCGAAGAGGTCGTAGCTCCGACGACGGGCCTGGAAATTACTGGTGTAGAGACCATTAAGCTCGTAGAGGAAGAGGGCACCAATATGGTGCTTATCAAACGTATTGCTGTACTCGATAGCGGGTCGGAGGGTATAGCCGATATTCTGAGTGTTGCTCATATAGAGGCTACCGTCCTTCTGCAGATTCGTAGCGTCTCTAAGGGTATACGCTTTTTTCCCGAAGTCGTACCACATCACCTCATATGCGTAATTAAAGCTCTTGCCATTAAGTGCCTTATAATCCCAAGAGGCAAACATCGAGACATTGAGACCCTCTACGTAAGGGATGTCCCAGCGGATCTTACCAGAACCCTCGAAGGCATAATTTTTATTCTCTGCAGATCCGGAGTTCCCGATACTGTAGTAGGGATTGATCGGAAGTCGAGCAGGAGCCGTGGGATGGCCGTCATACTCTCGGGGAACAAATGGCCTCGCGTACATGAGTAAGCCCCAGACGTTGCCCGCCTCCTGATTGCCCCAGGAGAGGATACCATCGATGAAGTTATTGCGGTATCTACCTGCGAGATTGATGGACACTGTGATATTCTTTACCGGAACAGCATCAATATTGGCACGTATACCGTACTGACTATAGTGGTTGGTGTTGAGGATACCATTCTGATTCATGAATTCACCACTGGTGTAGTACTTGATGCGCTCGGAGCCTCCCGTCAGAGACACGGTGTGCTTCTGCATAGAGGTGGCCTTTAGTGCAGGAGCGATCCAGTCGGTATTCTCATACCCATCGGTAGGATCACCATTGGTGACCAGGGCCATCTCTTCCTCAGTGAACTTGGGAGCCTTGCCATCCAGCTCGAGCGCTTTATTGTACCACTGCATATACTCCAGACCGTTGACAAACTCAGGAAGAGTCGTCGGGCGTGACCAAGAGTAAGAGCCGGAGTAGCTGATATTGTGTCGTCCCTCAGCACCACGCTTGGTGGTGATGAGGATGACACCATTACCTGCACGCATACCATAGACTGCAGCCGCAGCTGCGTCCCTAAGCACGGAGATGCTCTCGATATCCTGAGGATTGACCTCATTCATCCTTCTCTCCACACCATCGACTAAGATCAGCGGAGAGGAGCTACCGTTATAGGTATTGAGGCCACGGAGCAGGATCTCTGTGCCATCAGCTCCTGGTGCACCTCCGGACTGGACACCGGAGAGACCGGGAGCTCTTCCGACGAGCAGCTGAGAGACATTACTTGTCGGGACCTTAGTGAGGTCGGACTTGGAGATCGTAGAGACGGCACCGGTAAGGTGCTCCTTCTTCTGAGTACCATAGCCGACGACGACCAGCTCACTGAGCTGCTCTACATTGTCCAGTAGCTTGACGTTGATCACCGTCTTACTTCCGACGGTTATCTCCTGCGGTACCATACCGATGAAGCTAAAGACTAGCACATCGGTCTTGGCAGCACGGATAGAGTACCGACCTTCCTGATCGGTTGCAGTGCCGTTACCGGTATTCTTGACCTTTACCATGACGCCGGTAAGAGGCAGTCCGGTATTGTCAGTCACTTGACCGGTGACTTGGAGTTGTTGCCCCTGCGCTGTGACTTGTAGTGCCATCATTAGCACTCCAACCACAAGGGCCAATCTCCAGCAGATAGAGGCAGTTGGGATCTTCATAATCTGCGGTTTTGACTTATTAGGGTTTGTGAATCTATAAAACTATTATTATTAATCTCATTATCAACTCTTACCAGATCACGATCTCATCCGTCATCAGGTATTTATCGTCCGTAGGCATATGATAGTGCACCTTGATGTAGCGCGCCTTACGATCTGTCCTGGTAGTGAATGTCTCTATGCGTTGCCTCCGATCGTCGGGGGAGGTGGCAGATAAGATCCTGCCACAGGAGGTAAAGGTCTGTCCGTCCTCGGAGAGAGAGACCTCGACCCAGCGAGGCATATAGAGACCGGGACCCGCCTGCTGCATGCATCGGGTCGATACCTTGTGTATGGGCTGCACCACTCCGAGATCGATAAGCGCCACATTGTCGCGAGAGGCACGAGTCCCCAGCCACTTACCATCAGAGAAGTTTGCCGTCCCCCGCACGCCGTCCAGCAGCGCCGTCTCAAGACCCACAGAGGCATACTCCCTGCTGGTGGGGGTCAGCCAGGTAAGTCTCTTACCCACCCCCAAGTGATAGTCAGCATCCACCTCCGTCACCCGACCATCTATCCTGCCGGCCACGAAGTGCGCCGCCATGATCCGTGCAGAGTCGCTCACCACGATGGTGTCACCGAGGCTGTATCTCGGCGAGGAGAGTGTCGGGATCGTCCCGTCCAGTGTATAATGTACCTCGAGGGGACGTCGCTCACTCTCCAGTGTTACCAGTATCCTCCGATGAGCATTGTCGACAGTCATACTCTCATCCAAGATGGAGGAGGGACTATAGCTATTGACGCCCCTACCCCGCAGTCTCTCCACCTCGCGATTGAGACGCCACTTAAAGCACTCCGGATCCTTCCGCGACACCTCAGTCCAGCCTATCTCGGCGAGAGACAGGAGGCGAGGAAAGATCATATACTCTGCATGCTCCGGTGTAGGCACATACTCCGTCCAAAGATTTCCCTGTACACCTACGATGTGCCTCTTCTCATCCGATGTGAGTGAGGGGGGTATAGGATCATACCCGTAAGTCCTCATAAAGGTAGTGGTCCAGCCATTGGCCTCCGGCTCATAGCGTCTATCCGACTGATAGTAGTCCAGATACAGGATCCCCACAGGACACATTATGGCATCGTGACCGGACTTGGCTGCCGTGATGCCTCCCTCCTCACCACGCCAGGACATAATAGTCATCTCGTGAGGTGCTCCTCCACCGAGGACATCATCCCAGCCTATGGCTGTGCGTCCCCTGGAGGTGACGTACTCTGAGATGGAGGTCATGAAGTAACCCTGCAGGGCGTCTGTACTCTCCAGCCCCTCCCTGTCACACAGAGCCTTGCATCGTGAGCAGGTCTCCCATCCTCTCTTGTCTGCCTCATCGCCCCCTATATGGATATACTGAGAGGGGAAGAGATCCATCACCTCATCCAGGACCCGGTGTATAAAGGTGTAGGTCTCAGGATTACCGAGACAGAGATCTCTCTCGTACCTTGCCGGACTACCACTACAAGAGAGCTGCGGAAGGGCATAGAGCACCTCACTGCTGTGGCTCGGCATCTCGATCTCAGGGATCACCTCTATGCCTCTCTCCTGAGCGAAGCGGACCACTTCGCGGACCTCCTCCTGCGTGTAGTACCCACCATAGCCGCCGATAGAGTCAGAGGGAATATGCCGTCTGTCACCGGAGTCCCACCAGGTCATAAAGTGAGGCTCGCTACGGTAAGCAGTCTTGCCTACCAGCTCAGGGATGCTCTTGATCTCCAGGCGCCATCCACCACCATCCGTGAGATGCCAGTGGAGCTTATTGAGCTTATACCGAGCCATCTCATCGAGAAGTCGGAGGATAAAGGGGAGGGGCATATAGTGGCGTGACACGTCCAGCATCAGTCCCCTGTAGGGAAGCCGCGGTCGATCCTCGATCTCCAGTGAGGGAAGCCCTCTCGGAGTGATCAGCTGCCTAAGCGTCTGTAGGGCGTAGCGCGCTCCCTCGATCTCCTTATAGCGGAGGAGGACACCTGCGTCAGGAGTTATCCTGAGTGTGTACCCGTCCGGCGTCATCCCCGGATCATACTCGAAGTGGATCATCGAGCGATCCGTCGACTCCTCACACGAGACGCTCAGACCCGAGACCTCCCCCGCCTCCTTGATCTCACCGACCAACTCTCTGGCAATAGGCAAGAGATCACTAAGAGTCTCGGGCAGCGACAGCCTCACTCCATCGGACCACTCATAATACCCCTCGGATAGAGACTCCACATGCTGAGGCATGGGGATCAGGGTGTAGTCCTCCTCTTGAGAATAGGCGGAGAGACCTCCTACGAGGGCAGCGCAGGAGAGGAGGAGTCGGAGTATGTACGAGGTGGAGCTCATGGCGACTAAGTCATCATCGAGATGGAGTAGAGCGGAACCAGAAGCGCTCGATCTCCTCCAGACTCTTACCGGTAGTCTCCGGCATCAGCCTCCATACGATATAGAGGTAGGGCAGGCACATGAGTGCAAAGAGGAAAAAGGTCCCCGACGGCGTCAGCGTCTCCAGCATCCAGGGCGTAAGCTGACCAATCAGGTAGGTCCCGATCCATAGCGAGAGACCCGCCAAGGACATCGCCAGACCTCGGATGCGGGTCGGATACATCTCTGAGAGGAAGACAAAGATCACCGCGCTGATAGACCCCGCGCAGAAGAATATGTATGCCAGGAAGAAGACCAGCAACCAGGTGGACGAGATGCCGATCGTCTCACCATACAGGAAGTATAGCCCTATCAGCACCAGCGACACGATCATACCTGACACGCCATAGTAGACCAGAGTCTTCCGCCCCACCTTATCGATGAGGAAGATCGCCAGCATGGTGGTAAGTACATTGACTATACCGATCCACACCTGATACCATAGAGAGTCCTGCGCTGCCAGCCCGGCACCCTCAAAGATAGAGGGACCATAGTAGAGCACAGCATTGACTCCCATAAATTGTCCGAGCATAGCGATCGCCACCCCGATCAAGACCGGGCGGAGGACAGCCGGTTCCCTCAGGAGCCGGAGAGAGCTCTGCTCAGCGGATGTTGCTGCGATAGCTGCTCTCGTCTCACTCATCTGACTCTCGACCACCTCAGGGTCCCTATGCATAGTGCGTAGGATCGCCCTTGCCTGGTCGTCCTTATGTCTCAGGATGAGCCATCGGGGACTCTCGGGGATAAATAGTATAGCCACAAGGAAGAGCAGAGCAGGGATCGTCTCCATGCCCAGCATCCCACGCCATACCTCTGCGGAGAAGATGAGTTGCATCCAGTCTCCGGAGAGATTCGGCTCAGAGGAGGACCATCGGAGGAGTGCAAAATTGATGAGGTATGCTCCGAGGAAACCAATGGTGACAGCAAGCTGGTAGAGTGCCACCATCCGTCCGCGATACTTAGGGATAGAGATCTCAGAGATATAGAGTGGCGAGACGATCGACACGACGCCGATCCCCATCCCTCCTATGATACGATAGACTACCAGCTGATCAAATGAGTGGCAGACTGCACAGCCTACCGCAGAGGTAGTGAAGAGGACCGCAGAGAGCAGCATACTCCACTTGCGCCCTATCCCATCACTCAGGATCCCGGCGCATAGCACCCCGATAATCGATCCTACCAAAGCGCAGCCCACGTACCAGCCCTGCGACATGGTATCTAAGCCATACTGCCCCACCACGAGAGGGATGGTCCCCGAGATAACTGCCGTATCGTAGCCAAAGAGGAAGCCTCCGAGAGCAGCAATTATCGCCAGGAAGAGCAGGTAGCCGTAGTTGGTCTCTTTCTTCTCCATCTTGTTGCCTTACTTCTCCACCAAGGGGGTTATCTCATTGATCCATAGACGATAGCCCTGAGCAGTCAGATGGATGCCGTCACGGGTATAGGAGGCGCACAGCATATCTGTCTCCGGGTCTATCAGGAGAGAGAAAATATCCAGGTAAGTACAGTCCATCCTCTTAGCCAGGGCTGAGAGCTCGGCATTGACCTGACGGATATTATCGGTGCTTACTGAGGGCGTGTCAGTCTTGAAGATCTCCCGATTGATCGGAAGTATACTCTCGAGGTAGATCTTCGTGTCGGGGCACTGACTCTTCAGGATACTCAGGATATGCTCGATGTTAGCAATGATCTGAGCATTGGGCTTAGAGCCGATGAGGTCGTTGATACCAATCATCAGGAAGAGCTTGGATGGCTGATGCCGGATGATCTCAGGCATACGGTGGAGCACTCCGGCTGTGATGTCACCCCCGATACCTCTATTGAGGATCGCGACACCGGTGGGTGGCGTAAAGTACTCGTGCCACTGCCAGTGATCAGTGATGCTATTGCCGAGGAAGATGATCGCACCATTATGGGTGGGAGCCTCCTCAAACATCGACTCCCTCATAGTATAGTGGACAAAGGGCTCAAAGGGAGGTAGCTCGCGCTGAGCGTAAAGCGACTGTGCTCCGAGGAGGAGCAGCAGGATCGGAAGCAGATACCTATTCATGTCTTTATTTCTTGATTATAATGCCGTGATTATCACATCGATTCTTTACAGCGGACAAGGGCTTGATCTAATACCGATATTAGAGATCACTAATACCGATATTAGACTTTTCTTTTACCGGTATTAGTGAGCCACCAGGTCGGCACACCTTATTTCCGTAGAGATCCACTTCTTGACTAAAGGGATTGAGTATGCGATCCAGGAGGAGGATAAAGTCTCCCCTCGAGATCGTCCCTCCTAGGTCTTGCCCCGGGAGCTCAGCCTCTGTCACCTCTCTCTGGGAGAGCAGGCTCATCAGCCGGAGTGCCTGGGATACCGATACCTCCTCTTGATCGGCTCCTCTCCACCGGCGGATCTGCTCCACCGCATCGGGGTAGTACTCCTCCAGGCAGAAGATCTCCCCGTAGTGGAGCGGAGCATCGACACGCATCCACGTCTCATTGGACCAATTAATAGTCTTGCCCTCACCCCTCAGGATCCCGGTGACGCCTATGCGCTGTAGGGGGAGGAAGAGAGGGTCGCCCTGAGGGACATCAAGGAAGGGCATCAGATACCCACCTCGCCTCAGCAGCTCACGCTGTACAGCTCTCACAGAGACCTCTGCCGCAGAGATCTCATCCCTGACGGAGAGTGCGGCAAGCAGACCGGCGGCCTGTCCCAGCTGCATGACCACCGGCTGGAGCCGAGTAGTACCATTGACGACATTAGACACGGAGATAGACTTCTCCGCGACGAGGAGGTCTCCCTGATCCTGAGGGATCACTACGCCCAGCGGGACAGCAAAGGAGGGTACCGGATGGAAGTGGAGGTCGGGTAACGCCTCCTCACCGGTATAGGCCTCGTGGTGATGATCCACCGGATAGTCTCCCACCGCCACAGAGGTACGATAGAGAGGGAGTGGCTGATCGTATGGGTGCTCCAGATGATTGAGATCAAAGCGGACTATCCCCCTGATCCGCCGTGACTCTCTGTGGTAGGGGATAAAGGGCCAGCCATCTGCAGTGGGGTACTCATCATCCGCAATACCGAGGTGATCAAAGCCCAGCTCATTATGTATGAAGTAGAGGAAGCGCTTGGTCTTCTCCTTAGCTTGCTGATAAGCCTCCTGACGCTCCTCCTCGGATGACTCTATCACATTGGCGTAGTAATCATTGCCCTCTATCGGCCAATTGATCATATACTTACCATTGGGCAACTTGCCATACCGGAGCATATCCTCCGGCGACCAGAGGGTGCGGTTCGGATTGACAGGGGTATGACAGAGATCCGTCTTGCAAGAGCAAGCAAACTCCCTCGGGTCATAGCCCTCCGGTCGGTGGAGCGGTATGGGGTGATCGTACTCCTTGAGTATGGCTACATAGGTGAGATCCTGTATGATGTGATTAGACTCCTCCGGAGCGACATCCTCCCCTGAGATAGCCCTTGACTCCATACCCACATCGTACGGCACTCCCAGCTCTCCCGCGATGTCACCAAGCTCTGTCGCATCGATCAGTCGACGCGCCAGCACCTGCTCTGAGCCCTCCGGCCTACTTATCCGCAGACGATACCCCTCTCCGGGGGCTGTCACTATAGAGGAGACTGTGGTCGAGGGGTAGAGCGTCAAGTGAGACTCCCGGCGGACCATACGTAGTAGGATCGCATTCCCTACAGAAGGCTCAAAGAGTGTCCGACTCACCCAGCCGGTCGCCAGCGCCTTGTCGTCTCCATAGTGATCGACCAAGGCACGACGAAACTCGCCGTAGATGCCACTCTGCAGCCGGTAATTACCATCCACGGCACTCACTCCGGCCGAGGTGAGCATCCCGCCGAGCCACTCACACTCAGAGAGGAGCAAGGTAGAGCATCCCATGCGGGCCGACTGTAGTGCTGCCGCGGTACCGGCGACACCACCACCCACAACGACCACATCGTACGCTCTCTCCTGACCTGAGAGGGTCTGACCCATCAGTAGGCAGGACAGTGCGACAAGGAAAGCCCGGACGAAACTATGGAGAGAGATGGTCCTCATCTTATGCCAAAGTACTCACGGTATCTGTCGTATAGATGACCTGCCTGCAGGTAAGCAGACTGAGGCGAGAGGAAGTGGGAGAACTCAAAGGTGATCGCCTTATCGTACCCGGCACGCTTAGCAGCCTCGAGCTTGAGACGAAGTTTCTCAAAATTAATCGGGAAAAAGCGTATCGGCATGTCTCTATCAAAGGTCTCAGCATTGGTCCAGCACTGCATACCGTACTTGTCGGCGAGCCTCTTATTCACCTCAAAGAACGCATCCAGCTCATCGTAGTCGATCTGGCCATCCTGGAAGGCTACGGCATCCACCACATCATGAATCCCGGAGAAGATCTCGTCCCACTCCTTCTCATGCTGCTGCACGGAGACAGCATCAGCCTTGGTCAGCGCACTGCCGGAGGCCATCACAGCCTTCTTCCCATCTATCCAGGGAGAGATGAAGGTGGGGAGTCCTCCCGACACATCCTTGCACTGCTTGCCCATCGCGTGGAAGGCACCAATGGCCCCCTTGGTAGCACGACTGATCTCCCCACTGATATACCATCCGCCAAAGCTGCTATACCGCTTACCGTAGCGCTCCCACACCTCATCGATGACATACTTATTATCCTCGATCTCGTGAGACATATCACCGGTATCCCAGTAGACTCCCGAGTCGTAGAGACCGAGGTAAAACTTCATACCATGCTTTTGTGCCAGCCGCAGGAAGAGGTCGAGCAGGTCTCGCCCGGGGCGATAGCAGCCCTTGCTGATCAGGTAGGGCGACGGATAAGTGATAAACTTACGATACCCGCAGCGGATCATTATGACAGTATCTATGCCGATAGCACGCATATACCCGAAGTCCCGATCCCACTCCTCCTCGCCCCAGTTTTGGCAGGGGATATCATGGGTGATCTCATCAAGGAAGGTCCCTGTGATCGGTAGTGCATTACCGACAGGAGCCGTCCGGAGTCGGGACTCTGTGGTGAGGGGCTCTCCGTACACATCCGTGATGGACTCTGCTCTGGAGAGTAGCGTGGAGGAGAGGGCTGCAGCGCCTATGGCTGCGCTCTTCTTAAGGAAGTTTCTTCTACTCTTATCTTCCATAATTATCTATTGGGCTTTGTTGGGAATAGTTATAATCGACCTTACTTGATCGGCTTGCTGATGTCTCTCGGGACTATCTTCAGGAGGTCGAAGACATCCATAGCGGGTATGACGTTGTCTGTCGTCATGAAGTCAAACCCTCTGGGAATGATGAAGTACTGCATCGTGGCAGGCTCATTGACCGTCCAAGCGCCTATGGACATGCCGAGCGATCGGGCCTCATCAAACCACTCCGGATGCTTCCAGAAGACGGAGTAATTGTAGTCTACTCCCCTCATCCCCATAGCATACAGCTCCTTGGGACTATAGTCAGCTCTCAGGTGCATGACGAGTGACTCGGGAGAGGACTTGACGAGCTGCTTACAGATCTCGATACTGAAGGAGATAAAGGCTGTCCGCTCCAGTAGCCCGTGCGCCTTGACCATAGCAAGAGCTTGATCTGCGAGATAGCGCTCTGAGCCTGGGTCTTCCTGAGTCTTGAGCTCTAAGAAAAGCTTTAGGTCGGGGTACGAGCTCAAGGCCTCCAGGAACTCATCCAGCGTAGGGATCTGCTCCTTGCTGCGGAGACGTACGTTATCTCTGAGCTGAGACCAGTCTGTCTTGTCGATACGATAGCCACCGATATCAGGGTCATGTGAGAGTATAAGGACGCTGTCCTTCGTCAGCTGCACATCGATCTCTAAGCCATAGATGCCCCTGATGTCGTAGGCTCGATGGAGTGACTCGATAGAGTTTTGGGCACTTCCACGGACATTCCATAGCCCACGATGGGCAATTATGGCTGTCTGCGACATAAGCGGGAGGTGTGCAAGAAATGCCAGAAGGAGGCAGAGAGTAAGCTTTCGATAGTTCATATATAGTGATTGATTTGATTTTATCAGCAGTTGTGCCATTAAGTCTATCAGTCAGAGGGGATCGTCTTTGCGACTCCGGGTTTCTCCACCCTAACCATCAGGAGAGACAGCTCGTAGAGCAGATAGAGCGGGACAAAAACGACCGTCATCGTGAGTGGATCGCCACTGGGGGTGATGACGGCAGCAAGGATAAGCAGGACAACTACAGCGTACTGCCTACCTCGCTTGAGAGTGTCGACATTGAGGACACCTATAGTAGCCAGCAACTTCACCACCAGAGGGAGCAGGAAGATGATGCCCATCGCTGAGATGAGGGTAAAGAAGTTGCTCATATAGGACTCCAAAGACAATTGATTAGCAATGAGGTCACTCAGATTGTAAAACACAAGAAAGTGCAATGTCAGTGGAAATACCAAGAAGTAACCCACTAAGACACCCAGGTAAAATAGGATCGGCATCCCCAAGAGGACATGCCTCAGGGCAATGGCCTCTCCTCGATAGAGTCCGGGACGTACAAAATACCAGACCTCTATCAAGACAGGAGGTACGAGGACGATCAGAGCAATGGCAATGGCAACCCTGATATGGAGGAAGAACTGCGTCCCTAGCCTGATATTGACAAGCTCTATCGGGAAGCTACCGGTCTCGAAACTCTCCACGGGACTGAGCCGCTCAATACAGCGATAGGTAACAAAGTCCGCCCTACAGGGGCCAAGGATCACTGAGTCAAATATCCTGGGGACAAGGACAAAGGCAACTGAAAAAGCGACCAGGAAGTAGATAAACACCCTGATAAGTACGCCTCTCAGGACCTCTGCATTATCCCAGAAATCGGGCTCCTCACTTCTCCTCCTTGGATGAGTCATCGTCCTTGGGGTCCGTCAGATCCTCATTGAGCCCATCCTTGAAGCTCTTGATCCCCTTCCCGAAGGAGTGCATCAGCTCCGGAATCCTCTTTGCGCCGAAGAGGATCAGGACAACGACTAAGATAACTAACAGCTCGCCCATACCGACCCTTGGCAGAAATAGTAGTGGTAAGTAATTCATAAGCCTATTGATAATTTGAGCTCCGGATGATCCCCTATCGGGACTCATCGGAGGGAAAGTATTTACTTATAAGAAGTGACACATAACGATCTATGGGCATAGATGGCCTGACCTCTGCGATCTCCCCCGTAGAGTGTCTCCACTGATCCTCAAAGGCGATCATCTCTGCCCTAAACTGCTCCTCGTCAAGCGGGACACCCTCCCTGAGAGAGCTCTCCACTGACTCGATAAATCGCTTCCATCGGGGAGCATAATAGTCTGTGACCAGACCGGCGTAGGCTCTATTGGCATAGTCTGTGAGCTGACGCCCCGGCTGCCCCCATACAGTGAGGATGCTGCGTGCATTTCGCTCGTAGTAGTCAGCCTCTGCCTCACTGTGAGAGCCATAGTCTCTCGCATCTCGGAGCCACTTACCGAGCGTAAAGTAGGGCTCATACGTGAGGAGCGCGGCGTAGTCGTCCATAAGCTCCTCCATCTGCTGTCCTACAGCTGATACTCGGTCGAGATCCTTATCCTCGTATGCCTTAGTAAGGGCATCTCTGAGCTCCATAAACCGATTCCCCAAGAGTTGGCGACCAACATTTACGAGATCATAGGTAAGCTCCCTGTGGTGAGTCTCGGCAAAGGTGTAGCCCTGCAAGAGCAGCTGCCACGCTCGTAGCAGATCATCGTTGTCATACTCATAGTCGGGCACTGTGCACCAGCCCTGATAGCCATGCAGACAGGGACGTGCGTGGATCAGCACCGCCTGACCTCCTCTGCTGAAGTCGCGGTAGACTGAGCTCTCGAGGATCTTCCAAGCCTCGTACACGTAATTATTCGCAGGGTTATTACCGCGCTTATCCGCCCAGATTCTGATCCACTCATCCGCTGTAGGTGCGCTCGTCCATGCTTGAGAGAGCACATACTCATACATGATCGGATTGGCATCCAGACCCTCCAGAGTACAGCCTATACCCATAGGTGCTGATGAGGGTGTGGCCTGCGCAGCAGTTAGTTTCTCCTGCACATCACGCATATTACCACAGAGCCAGCTGTTGCCGCCAAAGTTACCGAGGTAGCACCACAAGTATGGCTGGCCATAGAAAGCCTCCGTCTCCCTCCAGACCTCAGCCTTATCGCAGTAATAGTCCAGCAGGTAGATGCTCCCCTGGGGGACTGCCTCTAAGAATGCCCGTATCCGCTCAGGAGTCCAGTGCTCCTTATCGTAATAAAAAAGCCAAGTCATCATGAGCCACTTGGCCTCACTATCGACATCGGTTAGTGAGGTGTGGATTGCCCGTGAGACTTCGGCAAGGAACTCCGGTGACCAGTCGGGAGAGTCCACCTCATTAAACGCATCTATGCCATAGATATGATCGGTGCCGAAGAGCTCAGTCTGCCTCTCCAGATAGAGGGTCTGGATCTTGCGGAATAGTGGCGAAGCCGGTGAGAGGTAGTAAGTCCCGTACTTCTCCTCAAATCCGCCCCACTTACCAAGCCGGAGCACCTCTGCATCGGGGTAGTGCTGGGCAAGCTCCTGGGGGACATGACCAGCAAATGCCGGCAAGACAGGTGTCATCCCAAAGGACCGCTCACGCTCGAGGATCTTCTTCTGTAGCTCCACCTGCTCATCAAGCCAGGAGTCAGGTAGCGGACCTTCCCATCGATCGATATTATTCATACGATGCCAGGGGAGATGGGCCGGACCGGTGAAGTAGCTCTTCACGGACTCCGGATCGAGACCGAGCTCCGTCCAGACGTCAAGCCACACCTTCTCCTGACCAGTAATAGCCAGAGGCATGGTGACACCCTGAAGAGCCATCCAGTCGATTAGGCGCTCCCAGTCAGCCCACTTCCAGTAAGGCATGCTGTAGCCGAAGGTGCAGTAGTTGAGGAAGAACCGCTCCGGTACAACAGCCGATCCCTCAAGGGGTCCCTTGGTATCGGGGAGACGACCGGGCAGCTCCACCTTATCATAAGTGTACGGGCTTACATAGGTATGACAGTACTCGCTGAGGTACCTATTGAGACCCACAGAGAGGGCAAGGGGATCACTTCCCTTGATAGTCACCTTACCTCTCTCGGCAACAACGCTGTACCGAGACGGAGAGTCCAATGAAGTGGTGTCTCTATCAAGCACGAACTGAAAGGCTCCGCTCCTTTCCGGGAAAAGACGATCACACAGCCCGATTAGGGGAGCAATCGCTTCATCCGTCTCCTCAGAGCCATTTCCGCAGGCAGGGATAAGAGGAAGGAGAAGGAGGATAAGTACTAAAGTGATCTTCTGTTTCATATCAGAGACAACAAATGGCAGCCGAGTTATTTCTCAAAAAATCCGATGATCGACTTGATCGCACGGGTGTCACCGGTTGCAGCTACTATGTCCTTATGATTAACGATCTCGCCACTGACCCACATGTTGGTAGAGCCTCCGCCATCGAGGTTGAGGGCATCCTTACATCCCAGTCCCTTCATGATCTGAGCGAGCTCCACTAAGTCAGCTCCCTTGCTCTCAGGAATACGTCCATCGCAGACGAAGAGGACAATGCGACCATCCTCTCGTATGCCTACCGCTGTCCTATCCGGACGAATATCTGATCCGAAAATATCGTAGGGCATAAGCTCAAAATTGGCCAAGTAGTACTCATCACCCTCACGGAATGGTGTGAAGTCTACAGGCACTCTCCCATCCTTAAGTACTACCGGTCCACCGGACAGTCCATAGTAGGGGACCCACTCTACAGGCTTGCCTACAATTTCAGGAAGATAAGAGTCGTATCTTGCCTCTCCCAGGAGGATAGGCATCGGGTGCTCATAGAGGTGTGGCTCGCCGGCCTCTGATCCTCCCCAGTAGACCCTGGCGTCTCCCTCCTTCGTCACGCCAAAGAATCCTCTCATCGCATGGTACATGACGTTGTACTCCGGATGCTTGGTCCTCAAGGAACCGCGAAGGGGATGATTGACACCCTTCAGCCCATTGTGTCCATAAATACCGAGCGTAGTATTCATGTAGAAGTAGGAGCCATTCACAAGGACAAGAGCCTTTGAGAGCTGCTTGGCCTGCTCCGTCAGCGAGGTATTGGTACTGGGGTCATTGCGCTTGATGCGGCTCTTCTCCGGATTACCTACAGCATACCAGGCATTGAAGGGTCGTCCATTGAGAGTAGAGGTAGTGCTATACACCTCCACCTTGCCCTTAAGTCCGTCAGGGGTGATCTCTTTCCAGTCCAGCTTGATGGCTGCAGGTTGCTCCGGGAGAACAACCTTAGACGGCTCACTTACGTACCGAGACTTATCACCGAGAGCGTAGGCTCTGACATAAATCTCTGTCGCATCCTTAGGTAGGCGAGTGATGGGTATCATCTGCATACAGCCCGACTTACCTCTCAAGTCAGCAGGAGCAGGGATATCCAGTATAGGCTCAGCTGACTCCTCAGGAGTACGTGTGACTATCAGCCCGAAGTTTTTGCGCTCCCCTACAAACAGATTGGCAGGCTCATACTCTACCCCTACCCCGGCATGGGAGGCATAGGTACGTAAGATCCTGACGCCCTTGATTGCATCTGCCTTGATCACCTTGTAGAGCGAGGTGGCAGGATATGAGCGACTATCACCGCGCAGAGCAGCGACAGCAAAGTAGTACGATGCATCAGGAGCTATCTCCTGATCCACCACGTAAGAGCGAGCATCGGCGGGCAGCTTAGCAAGTGCCACATACTGCTCCGTGCCGACAGGCTTGTAGCTGACCTCAAAGCCATCAACCGAGCCATTGGGATCACTCCAGGAGAGTATCACCCTACCGGTCTCCATCGACTGTGTGATGGAGAGATTCTCCGGCATGATTACATTTTCAGGCTGCGAGTCAGCTGACTTACTGCATCCCGCCACCGCAAGCAGGAGCAGCAGAGAATAGACGTGGATAGATAAGGGTTTCATAAGGTAGATATAGTATGAGTTGATCGATTATTTCATTTTTCCTGACAGGGGACTTCATCTACCCGGGCGGAGAGTGGAGCGAGGGTTATCCTCTTCCCGGTGGGTAGCGTCAGCTTGTGAGACTGATCATCCCAATTGACAAGTAGCAGATAAGGCTTCCCCTCGGCGGAGCGCCACTTAGCACCCAATACAGCTGGATACTGACCATGACCGGGGACATCCATCAGGGGGACTTCGCCGGGAAACCACTCACAGAGAAGCTGCCCGCCGACGAGGATCGACCTGACCTTGGCACGGAATTGCTGCATACGCTTCAGGAAAAGGGCTTCCCGCTGTGCATCTGCAGCCACAATCCTTCCCGGCTGTATCCAGCCAAGCTGACTTCCCCAGAGGAGACTCTTGGCAGTGATAAACTTGAAGGATCCATTATTAATGGGCGATGCGATATAGCAAAATCCTGTGTAGAGAGCTCTATCAGAGTAGACTATGGGGAAGAGAGGAATAGGCTTATTATCTCCACGCCTGTCGGTATTCACTATGAGCATCAGGTCAAAAAGGTCGATGTAACACTCAGCACACTCCTCTGTCGCAAGGATCTGTCCATCGTTTATAGACCTCGCACGAGCAGCCTGATACATATCACGATACCCCTTAGCCCACCAGTTGCCACCACCGAGAGAGTGGTTATGGTCGGGATTATAGCAGAGATCAGGTGCCGCACAAGCCACTTGATCTATATACACTCCTGATGTAGAGAGTCTCTTACTGATGCTATCGATCACATCACCCTGAACTCTCTGCCAGATCTCAGAGGATGGACAAGCCACATTATGAGGGACCTTAGAGCGATACACTTCTTCGTAGAAGGACCCGTCCTTCTTCACACAGAGCGCCTTATCACCATGATAGGTGCGGAAAGCCTCCGACAGTGGATCCCAGAGACGCCCATTAATATAGGGTACTACGTGAGCGCCCATATGGGATAGCTCACGAAATTTTTCCTTGATCAGAGGCTTCGGAGGGAAATAGTCAGGGTATCGCGTATCAAATGGGTAATGATGCCAGTGATACCAGTGTACGCCGACGTTATTACCATACAGCGCCATAGCACGAAGCAATTCACTATAGCTATCTTCCTTCTGCTTCTGGATCCAAAGGTCATTCTCCATCAGCCAGCGCGGGATCTGGCGCTCAGTGACTGTCTTTGCCCCCCACTCTGTCTGATAAGTAAAGGGTCGATACCAGTCAATTACCGTACTCTCCCACCCGGACTTGCGATAGCCAATAACACTTGACCATGGTAATCGCAGATCATCATTACGCCTCCAGTCCTCTGAGACAGGGACAGTAACGTACATCGATACTGACTGCTCATCTGCAACACTCCTGAAGTGCTTGAAGTGTCCCTCCGTGTCACGTGTTGAGATAAAAGCGGTTCCGCTCGAGGAGGATGCCATAAGAAATTGCATCGTCCCACTTCCGGATGGATAAGGGAGACAGGCCTCAGTCCCCAACTCGATCGTCTTCGAGATGCCATACCCCACGGGCATAATCAACTCCATACTATCCTCACGGGGAACCTTGAACCTCGGAAAGGTAATCTGGTCTACTTGTCGGACGATCGGGCCGGTGATACGAAGGCTCCACTCGGGGAGTGGATCACCATCCACGTTAGAGATCTCCACTGTAACAGTAGAGGTACCGACATCCTGTCTCACTCGCCAGGTCAGCTCGACGAGGTCGTCACGCACCTGACGACCACCTACATACTCTACTTGGCTGTCAGAGAGCTCACCATCCGGTAACTGCAGACTCCACGGGAGAGTCCTATCAACCTCTGAAGAGGCAGAGGTAGTAGGAGACAAAACACTAAAACCATACCCGTCTCCTGAGCTGAAAGAAAGAGACACCTCGTCACTACGTAGCGTCAAAGCTCTGTATTGCTGCGCAGAAAGGGGACCTATAAGCCCCAACAGCGGTAGCATAAACAGAAGCATTAGCGAGATGCGTCGTGCGTAACATTCTTTCATTCTCATAACAGCTGGCGGCTTATGTAGTGATTGCTTGTGACGGACTTTGTCGATTCTTATCAAAAGCTCGATCAGTCTCATCGCAAATCTACTAATTATTTTATCTCCACCAACTATTTCCTCGACAAATCGAATAAAATACCAGCGATGCCCATATATATTTAATCAAGACTGGATAAATAAGGCTACTTATAATTATTATAAGTAATATAGGGAAAAACGTGTTGCAGAGTTTACTTTCTGCGCTCTATTTCAGATGCTCACTCATTAAGGCGAGTGATCACAAATCTGGTTATCAGACGGTTCTAATTTTATTTTAATCAATCCATAGATTTGAAGATGAGTTGAAAATGAGGTGTGGAGGGGGCTGTCGGCGCTCAGAGAGAAATTGGAGAGCATTACGCTGTACTATACGGTCAGCAGCTCTCATACAAAAAGTTCCCCCAAAGAGTACTTAGAATACCACCAGGAGCTAACGGTCGGCTTCGGCGCGCGGCACATTATGCCGCCCTCATTAAGCATGGGCTCACGCGGAACAGCGCCATACATCCTACACCTACAAACTGATCCGACTAGGCGACTGAGGCCTACCGCAGAGCAAAAAAAGAGAGGAGAGACCGGACACGAGTGTGTCTGATCTCTCCTCTCAAAAAGACGGCGGCTACCTACTCTCCCTGCGTAC
>NZ_UQJH01000009.1 GCF_900541275.1 uncultured Porphyromonas sp. | reverse complement strand
AATCCCCCTTTCAACACCCTCACCCACCCAGCACATCAAAATGCGAATTAGCCGTTTCCAAGGGACTCATCCCCGGTGTCAAGAAGTCCAGCTGGTGATCCCCTCCCTGTAGGGAAGATCCGGTCTGCACCATAAAGACCCAGAGGGCCCCCTCAGTCACTACGACTGTGGGGGCCCTTTTCTTGTTTTTTGGGGGCGGACAGGTCATACGAGTCGGGCAGGTCAGGAAGGGTCGGCCGGGTAGGGCAGGCCAGGCGGGTCGATCAGGAGCTTCCCTAATACCGATATTAGTCGCGCCTAATATCGGTATTAGAGATCTCTAATATCGGTATTAGATTTCGCCCATAGCGAGGCCGGTAGGAGAGGTCTCATGAGCGCCTTAGGGAGACTTGCCCGGCGGTGCAGCGTATGCTTTCCCCATGATTTCTCTCTGAGAAAAGAGGGTGGGGATTGTACTATGTCGGTGATTTTGTGTATCTTTGCCTACTTTTCAGAGTGAAAAGGCTATACGAGGTCGGGTAACGCCTACTCCATCTATCCCCTGTGGGACGGCTGTTGACGGGCATATCCGGTGCTCTATTGTTAAATATTGTCCGCTTGTGATCCCCACTAACTCAGGACACGAGTGGATCAATTTAATGAGTTACTTATGACAGATCCAATTGCAGACTATCTGACAAGATTGCGCAATGCAATCTCTGCACGCCACCGCGTGGTGGAAATCCCTGCCAGCAACATGAAGAAGGAGATGACCAAGATCCTCTTTGAGAAGGGTTATATCCTTAATTACATGTTTGACGACGAGGATCCAAAGCATCAGGGCACGATCAAGATCGCCCTTAAGTACGATATGGCGACCAAGGCTCCGGCCATCAAGTCGCTACGTCGCGTCTCTCGCCCGGGTCTCCGCCGCTATGTCGGTGCGAACGACCTCCCCCGAGTCCTCAATGGTCTCGGCATCGCCATACTATCCACCTCCAAGGGGGTGATGACCAATAAGGATGCAGCTGATCTCCACATCGGAGGTGAGGTGATCTGCTACGTCTACTAATACCTAACTCTAAGAAGAAGATATACATCATGTCAAGAATCGGAAAGCTTCCCATAGCCATCCCGGCCGGAGTAGAGGTATCTATCAAGGACAACGTCGTCACCGTAAAGGGACCCAAGGGTACCCTGACCCAGGACTATGACTCCCGTCTCACCGTAGAGGTGAAGGATGGTGAGGTGCATGTCACCCGCGCTACGGACAGCATCGAGGAGCGTGCTCAGCACGGACTCGTACGCTCGCTGATCCACAATATGGTCGTCGGTGTATCCGAGGGCTACACCAGGACTATGGAGCTCATCGGAGTCGGCTTCCGTGCTGAGGCACAGGGTCAGCTCCTCACGCTCTCTCTCGGCTACTCTCACCCCATCTATCTGATGCTCGCTCCTGAGATCCAGGTGGAGGCTAAGATGGAGCGCAATAAGGCTCCTCTGGTCATCCTTTCCAGCTGTGACAAGCAGCTGCTTGGTCAGGTGTGCGCCAAGATCCGCTCCTTCCGTAAGCCGGAGCCTTACAAGGGTAAGGGTATCAAGTTTGTCGGTGAGACCATCCGTCGCAAGTCGGGTAAGGCAGCCGCTGCTTCTAAGTAATGCATGCGCCTAAGTCAAAACATCAAGTGAAGAGAGAGAAGTATGATTACTAAAAGAGAAAGAAGACTCAAGATCAAGAAGCGCGTCCGCAAGCACATCTCCGGCACGACCGAGAGACCGCGCCTGTCGGTATTCCGCAGTAATCGCCAGATATATGCTCAGGTGATCGACGATACTACCGGTAAGACTCTTGCTGCCAGCAGCTCCCTCAAGATCGCCGAGAAGGCGCCCAAGGGAGAGATCGCTAAGCAAGTCGGTAGCGACGTCGCCAAGAAGGCTATGGATGCCGGTGTCAAGACTGTCGTCTTCGACCGTAATGGTTACCTCTACCATGGTCGTGTCAAGGAGCTGGCTGATGCCGCTCGCGAGGCAGGGCTTGTCTTTTGAGATATCGATCACACGAACTATTGCATAAAGATATGAAGAGAGTAACCTCTACTAATAATATAGAGCTCGAGAATCGTCTCGTAGCCATCAATAGGGTCTCCAAGGTCACCAAGGGTGGACGGACGTTCTCCCTCGCTGCCATCGTCGTGGTAGGTGATGGTAAGGGTGTCATCGGCTACGGTCTCGGCCGCTCCAACGACACCTCCACCGCTATCACCAAGGGTACCGATGCTGCTAAGAAAAACCTCATCCAGGTGCCGGTCTTCAAGGGGACCATCCCTCACGAGGTGAGTGCCCGCTTTGCCGGTGCTGAGGTGCTCCTCCGCCCTGCATCTGAGGGTACCGGAGTGGTTGCCGGTGGTGCTATGCGTGCCGTACTCGACATGGTCGGAGTGACCGACGTCCTCTGCAAGAGCAACGGCTCATCCAATGCCCACAACGTCGTCAAGGCCACCATCCTCGCCCTCTCCAAGCTGAGCAGCCCCCTGGACATCGCCCGTACCCGTGGTATCTCCGTCGAGAAGGTATTCAAGGGCTGATCTGAGAGCGAGAAGTCTCTCGAGTACGATTATTACTAAGGAATAATAAGACGATGAAAATCAAGCAAACACGTAGTCGCATCCGCACTACCAAGGCGCAGAAGGACGCTCTTAATGCTCTGGGCCTCCGTAAGCTCAATCGCATCATCGACGTCGAGGATACGCCCGTCAATAGGGGCAATCTTCGCATCGTCCGTCACCTCATCGAGGTGGTGGAGGAGTGATCCGGTAGCTCTACGCGGAGAGGACCCCTTTACTCTCTCCCTCACAGATGCTCCCCACAGCGGGACGCCGGGGGACATAAGGAGTAGGGCGGAGCTCTCCACGATAGCGACACGTCTTTTAATCGATATATAAGTATTACAACATAAGTCATGGATTTATCATCCCTAAAACCGGCTGACGGAGCCACTAAGGCTCGCAAGCGCGTAGGCCGTGGTACCGGATCCGGTCTTGGAAATACCTCTACCCGTGGTACGAAGGGTGCCAAGAGCCGCTCAGGCTACTCTAAGAAGTTTGGCTTCGAGGGTGGTCAGAATCCTCTGCAGCGTCGTCTGCCGAAGGTCGGCTTCAACTCTCCCAACCGTCGCGAGTATACCATCATCAGTCTGAGTGACCTCGCCCAGCTCGCTGAGCAGAAGGGTCTCACAGAGATCACTCCGGAGGAGCTCAAGGCTGCCGGTCTCATCAAGAAGTCCGCCACCGCCCCCGTCAAGATCCTTGCCAATGGTGAGCTGAGCCAGAAGCTTACCATCCGCGCACATGCATTCTCAGCTACTGCCAAGGAGGCCATCGAGAAGGCCGGCGGTGTGGCTGAGGTGCTGTCCTGATCTTTTGCTCCTCACATTTCACCCTAAGACACTTATCCCATGAAGTTTGTAGAGACGATAAGAAACATCTGGAAGATTGATGACCTGCGCCAGCGTATCCTGACGACACTGTGGCTCATCGTCCTCTATCGTCTTGGCACTACCATCGTCCTCCCCGGTATTGATCCGTCGACGCTTACGGCGCTGCATGATCAGACACGCGGCGGACTGATGGCACTGTTGGACATGTTCTCAGGTGGTGCGTTTAGCAATGCATCTGTCTTTGGACTCGGTATCATGCCGTACATCTCTGCCTCTATCGTCGTCCAGCTTATGGCGATGGTAGTGCCCAGCATCCAGAAGATGCAGCGCGAGGGTGAGAGTGGTCGGCGTAAGCTGGGACAGTGGACGAGATACCTTACCATCATCATCCTGCTGATCCAGGGCCCGGTCTACCTGATCAACCTGCGTAATCAGCTCGCCACCGTCGGTGTAGCTATGCCTTCGACCTTCTGGTTTTACTTCCGGAGTACGGTCTACATGGCTGCCGGCTCGATGATGACCCTCTGGCTCGGTGAGCGCATCACGGAGCGTGGTGTAGGTAATGGTGTCTCCTTTATCATCCTCGTGGGTATCCTCGCACGATTCCCCTCTGCCATCGTGAGCGAGTTTGTACTTCGCTTCAATGTCACCGGAGGTCTCTTCGTCTTTATCCTCGAGCTCCTACTCCTCCTGATCGTGATCATCGGTGCTATCCTGCTGGTGCAGGGGACCCGCCGTATCCCGGTGCAGTATGCCAAGAGGACCGTCGGCAACCGTATGTATGGTGGCGCTCGTCAGTATATCCCGCTGAAGATCAATGCCGCCAACGTGATGCCGATCATCTTCGCTCAGGCGATCATGTTTATCCCGCTTACCTTCATCGGCTACGGGAATAATATCTCGCCCTTCTGGCAGCAGTTTATGCAGGGCTCCGGCTTCTGGTACAATTTCATCTTTGCTCTCCTGATCATCGTCTTCACCTACTTCTATACCGCAGTGACGATCAACCCCGGTCAGATCTCTGACGACCTCAAGCGGTCAAATGGGTTTATCCCCGGTATCAAGCCCGGTAAGGCGACCAAGGAGTACATCGATGACGTGATGAGCAAGATCACCCTCCCCGGTGCCATCTTCCTCGCCATCGTGGCCATCCTCCCCGCCTTTGCTCGCCTGATGGGTATCGACGCACAGTTCTCGCAGTTCTTCGGCGGCACCTCTCTGATCATTATGGTCGGTGTGGTCCTCGACACACTGCAGCAGGTGGAGGGTATGCTCCTACAGCACCACTATGACGGACTCCTTGAGGGCACTCATATCAAGGGCCGTAACGGCAATATGTACCACTGATCTCAAGAGAGATAGAATCCACTAACGACTGACACTGATGATTCGACGCAATCACATTATCCTCAAGACGCGCGAGGAGATCGATAAGCTCTATCTCGCCAATCAGCTCAATAGCCGCACCCTCGCGGAGGTGGCTAAGCACATCCGACCGGGCGTCAGCACGGCGGACCTGGATAAGGTGGCGCACGACTTTATCATCAGTCATGGTGGCTACCCGGCTTGTCTCGGATATGAGGGCTTCCCGGGAAGCATCTGTGTCTCGGTCAATGAGATCGTCGTACACGGCATCCCCAGCCCCGACGCTATCCTCAAGGAGGGCGACATCATCACGGTGGACCTCTGCACGGAGCTTGGCGGCTTCATCGGCGATAGCGCCTTCACCTTCCCCGTCGGAGAGATTGACCCCAAGGTGGCTGATCTGCTCAATACGACCAAGGAGGCACTCTACCTCGGCATCGATCAGGTAGAGGTGGGCAAGCACATCGGAGACATCGGCGAGGCGGTGCAGAAGCACTGCGAGGCGAAGTTTTACGGTGTGGTCCGGGAGTTTGTCGGCCACGGCATCGGTCGTGGCATGCATGAGGATCCCAATGTGCCCAACTATGGGCACCGTGGGACCGGTCCCATGATCGAGGAGGGACTCTGCATCTGCATCGAGCCCATGATTACCCTCGGTAGTAAGAATGTCTTTATCAGCAATGACGGCTGGACGGTCCGCACTAAGGACCGTAAGCCGGCCGCTCACTTCGAGCACTGCATGGCGGTGGTCGACGGACGAGCCAAGCTGATGAGCAGCTTCGACTACATCTACGAGGTGATCGGTAGGGAGACCTTCTGAGCTGAGGACTTGCAGGAGTCGAGAGGATTTCTTATCATTGAGAGATACATTTTATAATACATCAAGGAGAAAGCATAATGGCAAAAGAACCAGCAATAGAGCAAGATGGTGTCATCGTAGAGGCTCTGTCCAACGCTATGTTTAAGGTAGAGCTGGACAATGGGCACGAGCTCACTGCACACATTTCCGGCAAAATGCGCCTGCACTACATCCGCATCCTCCCCGGCGATCGTGTGAAGGTGGAGATGTCCCCCTATGATCTCACCAAGGGTCGTATCGTCTACCGGTACAAGTAAGTCTCTTATTGTGAGTAGGCGATTTTGACCTATATGTAGCTCCGGAGGCTTGGAGTGGACCTCGAGAGGGTCAGTCCGGGCATCGAACTATTACCAACACTAATCATTGGCGGGGACAAGGGTTGCCGCCTGAGACTATAGCAGAGAAAGAGATGAAAGTCAAAGTTTCTATCAAGAAGCGTGACGACGACTGCAAGTTTGTACGTCGCAAGGGACGCCTCTACGTCATCAACAAGAAGAACCCTAAGTTTAAGATGCGTCAGAAGTAATCCCTCGGAGACGCACTCGAGAGAGTGTGGTCCCCGTGGATTATAAGGACGAGTATCTTGAGCAGATGGTATCTTAGTCTACTAAGACACATCCAATCATTTACGTTTTTATAATATATGGCTATAAGAATAGTAGGTGTAGACTTACCGCAAGACAAGCAGGGACAGATCGCACTGACCTACATCTATGGCATTGGCCGCAGCGCAGCTCGCACCATCCTCGACAAGACGGAGGTGCCGCGTGAGACCAAGGTCCAGGACTGGACAGACGATCAGGCTGCCGCTATCCGTGAGTACATCACTGCTAATTACAAGGTCGAGGGAGACCTCCGCAGTATGCAGCAGATGGACATCAAGCGCCTCATGGATATCGGGTCATACCGCGGTATCAGACACCGTAATGGTCTTCCCGTACGTGGACAGAAGACCAAGAACAATGCTCGTACCCGCAAGGGACGCAGGAAGACGGTCGCTAATAAGAAGAAGGCGACCAAGTAACACGGTCATCTATAGTTTATGGCAAAGAATCAAACAGCCAAGAAGAGAAAGGTCCAGGTCGATGCCATCGGTCAGGCTCACATCCACTCTTCTTTCAACAACATCATTATCACCCTCACCAATAATCAGGGTCAGGCTATCAGCCAGTCCTCTGCCGGTAAGATGGGCTTCAGGAGCTCTAAGAAGAACACCCCCTACGCCGCTCAGATGGCTGCCGAGGATGCTTCCAAGAAGGCTCACGATGCCGGTCTCCGCAAGGTGACGGTCTACGTACAGGGTCCCGGTAACGGTCGCGAGAGTGCCATCCGCACGATCAATAACGCCGGTATCGAGGTGATGGAGATCATCGACGTGACGCCTATGCCTCACAATGGCTGCCGTCCTCCCAAGCGTCGTAAACCCTGATGATGAGATCTGAGAGCGATCAATGACCACGTGTCATCGTCTCAGGTATCCCTCATAGATAAGTGACGGCATAGTGTAGATAAGAGAAATGCCCCTGTAGGAGTCGCGCACCTTACCCTCCGGTAAGCTGGTGCCTCTGCCACTCTGGCGGAGTGATAGATACAGGGACGACGCGCAGCACTGTACCGGTCCCTTGGAGGATCCCACCGATCGATCTCATATAATCCACACACAATAGTTATAGATAAGTCATGGCAAGATATACAGGTCCTAAAGCTAAGGTCAATCGCAAGTTTGGCGAGCCTGTCTTTGGCAATGTCAAGAGCAAGAAGACAACACCTCCCGGAGAGCACGGAAACTCCCGTCGCCGTAGGGCATCCGAGTATGGTAATCAGCTGCGCGAGAAACAGAAGGCAAAGTACACCTATGGAGTGCTGGAGCGTCAGTTCCGCAACTACTACAAGAAGGCGTCCAGTATGCCCGGTGTACGTGGCGAGATCCTCCTCCAGTTGCTGGAGCAGCGTCTCGACAATGTAGTATTCCGTCTTGGTCTCGCTAAGTCTCGTGCTGCAGCTCGTCAGCTCGTCAACCACCGTCACATCGTCGTAGACGGCAAGGTGGTCGACATCCCCTCCTACTCCGTACAGCCCGGCCAGGTCGTCGGCATACGTGAGAGAGACAAGAATCTTGAGATCATCCGCGAGGCGGTACAGAGTCTGGGTCACAACCAGTACTCCTGGCTCGCCTGGGATGGTGCGGCACAGGCAGGTACCTTCCTCCACGTGCCCGAGCGCGCTGATATTCCTGAGAATATCGTAGAGCAGTCTATCATCGAGCTGTACTCTAAGTAATAATTGATCCTTTCCGACTTTCGAGTCATTTAATAGCAGTGATATGGCTTTACTAGTATTCCAAAAACCAGACAAGCTGGTCTTCACGGAGTCGACACCCACACATGGGAGAGCAGACTTCAAGCCATTGGAGCCCGGATACGGTCTTACCATTGGCAATGCTCTGCGTCGTATTCTCCTCTCCTCGCCCGTGGGCTTTGCCATCAATTCCATCAAGATCTCCGGCGTGGCTCATGAGTTTGCCACCGTGCCGGGAGTTGTTGAGGATGTGACAAATATCATTCTTAATCTCAAGAAGGTCCGCTTCAAGCAGACCATCCAGGGTGAGGACGATGAGCAGGTGACGATCAAGGTCAGTGGAAAGGATAAGAAGCAATTGACAGCAGGCGATATCGCCCCGCTATCCAATTTCGAGGTGATCAATAAGTCGCAGGTCATCTGCCACCTCGACAAGTCAGCCTCCTTTGACCTCACGCTCTTCATTGACAAGGGTCGCGGATGGGTCTCCTCTGACGATATTGCCGAGTCCTTTGATGACCCGGAGCGTATCGCCATCGATGCGATCTACACCCCGATCCTCAATGTCAAGATGAGCGTCGAGAATACCCGTGTGGGTCAGAAGACTGACTACGACCGCCTGATCCTTGACATCGACACCGATGGCTCGGTGACGCCCAAGCAGGCGCTCGTGGATGCGGCTGATGTCCTGATCTCTCATCTCCGACTTTTCCACGATGAGACGATCGAGTACGATCTGGAGACCGAGGAGGGTAGCGATACCTTCGACGAGGCCACCATGCGTCTCCGTCAGCTCCTGAAGACAAAGCTCTCTGAGGATATGCTGTCCGTCAGAGCGCTCAATTGTCTTCGTGCTGCCGGCATCGATACGCTGGGGGACCTGGTCGCCTTCTCGGAGAGTGAGCTGCTTAAGATCCGAAACTTCGGCAAGAAGTCTCTCAATGAGGTCTACGCACTCCTCGATGAGCTCAAGCTCACCTTCGATATGGATGTCGCCAAATACAAACTTGATAAAGACTAAGTAGCATAATGAGACATAATAAGAAATTCAATCATCTCTCCCGCACCAGCAGTCACCGCAAGGCTTTGCTCTCCAATATGGCTGCCTCGCTGATCATGGAGAAGAGGATTGTCACCACCCTCGCTAAGGCCAAGGTACTCCGTATGCACGTAGAGCCGATGATCACCCGCGGTAAGGAGGACAACCTCAATAATCGCCGTATGGCATTCCGTGACCTCCAGAATAAGGAGGCTGTCACTGAGCTCTTCACGGTGATCGCACCCAAGGTGGCTGACCGTCCCGGTGGCTACACCCGCATCATCAAGCTGGGTCGTCGTCGTGGTGATGACACCATGACCTGCTTCATCGAGCTCGTGGACTTCAATGAGGTCTACACTCAGAAGGGCAAGACCAAGGCAACGGAGGAGAAGACCGCTAAGAAGACCCGTCGCTCTCGTCGCAAGAAGAGCGAGGAGACCGCTGAGGCTGCTCCCGTAGAGGAGGCCAAGGTCGAGACCCCCGCCGAGGAGGAGACCAAGTAAGGTCACTTCTATATATAAAGTCAATGGAGACGTACCCCGCTCGTGGAGTACGTCTCCTTTTTTTGTACCCCATTACGCGGAAAATGGGTAACTTGCCGGTGTATGTAATGACAAGACCATATCCAACTATTTCTAAAAAAATACCATGACCTACGATATCGCAGTCATCGGCGGTGGTCCCGCCGGATACAATGCAGCAGAGTATGCTGCCGGGAAGGGGAAGAAGGTGGTCCTCTTCGAGAAAGGCAATCACCTCGGCGGCGTCTGCCTTAATGAGGGCTGCATCCCCACCAAGGCTATGCTCCACTCCGCCCACCTCCTTGAGAAGATCAGCAATGCTGATAAGTACGGCATCACCGTTGATGGTGACGTCACCGCCGACTACGGCAAGATCATGACCCGCAAGAAGAAGATCGTCCGCAAGCTGGTCGCCGGCGTCAAGCAGAAGCTCCTCAAGTCCGGCGTCGAGATCATCGATGGTCTCGCAGTCCTCGACGGAGAGACCGATGACGGCAAGATCCGTATCCGCTGCAACGACACCGAGTACACCGCCACCGACGTCCTCCTCGCCACTGGTAGTGAGGTGAGCATCCCGCCCATCGATGGCATCGCAGAGACCGAGTACTGGACCTCCACCGAGGCACTCAGCGCCCCCGAGCTCCCCAAGTCGATCCTCATCATCGGCGGCGGAGTCATCGGGATGGAGTTTGCAGGCTTCTACTCCGCCATGGGCGTCGATGTGACGGTCGTGGAGATGATCCCCAAGATCCTCGGCCCGATGGACTCTGAGGTCTCCTCGCTCCTCCAGCAGGAGTACGAGAAGGCCGGGGTAAAGTTTTACCTCCAGGCTAAGGTGGTCTCCCTCCATACTGGAGCCGTCACCATAGAGACCTACGAGGGTCAGCGAGAGGTCCTCGAGGCAGAGCGCATCCTCCTCTCCACCGGTCGCCGACCCATCACCGAGGGGCTGGGGCTGGAGACGCTCGACATCGAGATGAACCGGCGTGCCATCAAGGTCGACAGTCACATGCGCACCTCTCACAAGCACGTCTACGCTGCAGGTGACTGCGTCGGTGGCATCATGCTCGCCCATGTGGGTTACTACGAGGGCGAGGTGGCCATCCGCAATATCGTCGATGGTGCCGATGAGGAGGCTCGCTACGACTCCATCCCCTCAGTCATCTACACCAGCCCCGAGTTTGCGAGCGTGGGAGCCAGCGAGGATGAGCTGCAGAAGGCTGGCACCGACTACAAGGCTCTCAAGATCCCGATGACCTTTGCCGGACGCTTCATCGTAGAGAATGAGCGCGCCACCGGACTCTTCAAGATCCTCTACCATGCCGAGACGAAGAAGGTCCTCGGGGTGCAGATCTATGGTGACCCCGCCTCTGAGATCATCGCCATCGGCGGTCTGGCGATCACTGAGGGCATGACGCTCGATGAGCTCCGCCATCAGATCTTCCCCCATCCGACGGTTGCTGAGATCTTCCACGAGGCTGCCTATATGGCTGAGGACTGATTCCCCCTATATTCTTACAGTTGCTAAGGCAGAGAGATCGTCGCAAGACAATCTCTCTGCCTTAAGTTTTGGTGTCAAAGGTCAGCGCTTTATAGATCGAAAAGTGGTCTCCGACATATACTCACGACCATAAGAGTCTATCGTGCGGACCTTGATGATATGCTCACCGGGAGTGGTCTTGCGAGGAAGCCCTGCACTCCAGATATGTGAGCAGATAATAGGATTATTGGGTCGCCGACCGTCCTTAAGTGTATCTCGCTCCTCATCGTACTCCATCACCATTTGAGCGTAAGATGGGTCAGGCAGCAGCACCTTGGTCATAGGTCTCCATTCACCTCCATCAATCGAGTACTCCACGATGTCACCCACACGTCCCATGAAAATATTTGCCGTCAGTATGCCTCTCCCGTCGTCCGCGTCTACGACCCTCGTATTGTATAGTCTCATCCCCATACTAGGATCAGCACCCTGCACCTCATATCTAAGCTTGTAGTCTGTCCCATTGACATCAATATAAGCGAAGCCCCTTGGGGTCCCGTCCCGCATAGTGCCGTCAGGACACTTAGGATCTGCATGGAAGTCACCTGACCACCAATCGCCACAGACGGTGCCGACATTATACTCATGGAGAGGCTTGACACCATACCAGCCCTCTTCGGGACCAAAGAAGTGGTGCATCTGATAGTGGGTGTGAGCAGAGAGAAGGAGGACGTTCTCGAAGGGCCTCAATAGCTCAAAGAGCTGACTCCGGTCCCGAGTGTTGAATGAGTCTCCCGACTCATTAAAAAGTGGGATATGCTGGGCGATGATCACAAGACGATCGTGAGGTACATGTTTGAGATCGTTCTTGATGAAGGTTAGCTGGTCCTCTCTGTATCCACCCCAATATTGTGACTCCCCTTTTGGGTCCGGGAAGAGGATATCGTCTAGGACTAAGAGATGCACCTTGCCATAGTTTACGGCATAGTTCTCAGGTCCTAGTACCGCACGGAAGGTCTCCGAGGCTAGACTGTCGTCCGCAACGTCCTGATTGTGGTCATGATTTCCTATCACGTGATACCAAGGAAGACCAATCCTGTCTATGGCGCCCTTATAGTCTGGGAGGAGGTCGAGGACATTATTGACCAGATCTCCTAGGGTGATCCCAAAGGCTGCCGACCTGGTGCCCTCAAGCTCATCGATCACACTTCTCTGCAAATACTCGACTTCCTTCTCATTGGAGACCTGTGTGTCCCCGAAGAGGAGTACACTGAAGCTATTCTCCTCAGTGGGATCAGCGATGAGACCGAAGTCTACTGACCGAGGCAGTGGACCGGTCGGCTTAATCCCCGTATACTTCAGCTTCTTCGATGAGCCCTTCTCGCTGTGGACGTAGTAGGACTTAGACTGTCCCTCTCCGTCTGCGAGAAAGCGATACCCCTTCGGCTTGATCACGAAGACGACACCTGATGGACCCATTGGCAGGTTATAGGCGCCATCTGAGGAGGTGAGTACCACCTCTCTGCCGTTGGATACCGGGATGCCGGATAGACCCCTTTCGCTGCTGTCCCTGAGGGCATTGATATTCCTATCCTCATAGACGAAACCGCTTACGTTCTGACCCCGCATTGTGATGGAAGCGAGTGATAGGAGTGTTACTGTTACCGCTAGGATTGATCTTTGGTGTGACATTGTTTAGAGTTTGAAATGATTAGACCATATTTACGTATTGCAAAGGTGCCAATACACTTTGACGATCTGCCTACAAATCTGTGACGATACGGATACTCCTATACTAATTTTGTATTTGCCTCTCTCTGTGACAATTCTTATGTGTTTTGAGATTAGTTCGTAAACAAATCGTCATACGCATCGTCTATTTTTGTCCTCGAAATGGATAAAGTCCGTAAAGAAAATGACAAGTAAGATGACTCTACAAGCAAATCTCAGGCTCAGGGAGCTTTTGCTCCTATTGACTTCAGTACTCTTGCTCAGCGTGTGTCTCCACACATTGAGGGCACAGACTACCCTTGCTACTATCAGTGGGATGGTGTATGATGAGGAGGATCTGGCACTCCCGGGTGCTATCGTCAGGCTTCGGAATGAGTCTACCGGATTTCGGCAGACCACGGCGACCGGAGCAGACGGGAGATATCTTTTCAGGGAGGTCCCCCTTGGGGGTCCCTACGTAGTCTCCGTATCCTATGTGGGGTATAAAGACCTGTTCAAGAATGGGTATACCCTCAATCAAGGGAATGCATTGAGTGTGGACTTCCACTTTGGCAGTCACTCTGTCAACCTGGATGGGATCACCGTGGTTGCCAATTCGCTCAAGAACGAACTTCCCAATGTAGGGGCTGCCACATCCATCTCCACTGGAGACATCGCTCTGCTGCCGGTCGAGGGGCGAAATTTTACCGGACTGATGGAGCTCTCGCCCCTGACGAGCGGAAGCAGCCTCGCAGGGCAGCTCCAGAGCTCTACCAATTACACAGTCGATGGTATGACTTCCAAGAGCACCTATTCCTCAGGTACAACCAATAGGGGACCTTACTCCATCTCTATGGAGGCGATCCGTGAATTTGAGATCGTCACTAATCGCTATGACGTTACCTTTGGGCGATCAGGAGGAGGTACCGTCAGTACCGTGACAGAGTCTGGGACAAATGATCTGCGAGCAAGCGCATTCACTTTCATACGTCACAATGTGCTAGCAAGTCCCTTCGATGCCTCGGGCAATGATCGTACGAGTGAGTATTCTATCTATCAGTATGGTGGGTCAGTAGGAGGTCCGATCATCCGTGACCGGCTGCACTTCTTCTTCGCCTGGGATCATCAACGGGATGCCAGACCCCTTAGGATTGCAGATATTCACAGTGTTGACGAGGAGCGCCGGTATAGTGTCTCGCAGGAGACGCTAGATGCATTTCTCGATATTGCCCGGACCAAGTATGGGGTCGGCGAGGGAGCTCAGTTTGGCTCCTTCGACAAGATTCGTCACTCTGATGCCCTATTCGCACGACTTGACTTTCAGATCAATGAGGACAATCTCCTCACGGTAAGAGATAATTTCGTCCGTGACTTCAATCGTCGAGGAGTCGGTGATCGAGGATACAATATCAACCTCCTAGAGGTCTACGGGAGCCACTTATCGATGGACAATAACCTTATGGTCCAGCTCCGGAGCAAAGTCGGGGCCTCGATGACCAACGACCTGAAGCTTCAGTACCTCCACGTCTTGGACCATGGCACTCCGGGGGAGGAGCTCCCGAGAGAGAATATACCTAGAGCTATAGTTGAGAATGTCGTCTCCACCGTAGATGGCAAGGAGGTCCGCAAGGGGTTCCAGATCGGAGGACAGCGGTACTTACCAGAGAAGTTCAGCGATGATGTTCTTCAGTTGGTCGACAATTTCTATATTGATCGTGGACCTATGCAGTACCTTGCAGGAGTCGACCTAATGTACACCCATATGTCCTCCCTCATTACGAGTGAGCAAAACGGTGTTTTCTACTTTTCTGGTCTGGACGACTTTAGAGACATAAAGCCCTACCGTTTTGCTCGAGAGGTCCCCCTGGTGGACGATCCTACAGTGCGACAGGGAATACTTTTTGCTGCTATCTACGGTCAAGTGACAGCACAGATAGGAGGGGGACTCACCCTGATGGGAGGCCTGAGAGGTGAAGGCACTTTTTACTTCAATAAGCCTGCCCACAACCCTCTCATCAAGCAGGAGCTTGGGCTCGATACTGACAGAGGCGTCCGCAGTCTCCTCCTGCAGCCTCGTATGCAGCTCACATGGGATATCGGAGAGAGAGGCACCGACTTCTTGCGTTTCGGGACGGGGCTCTTCGGCTCAGCCATCAATAACTACTCTATGATTAATAATCTTCTCAATGATGGAACCAAAGTTGGTGCTGTAGATATCAGGCAGGATCTGCCGGTGCCCGACTTCAAGGGTTATCGTCAGGATCCCTCCACAGCTCCTGGTCGGGAACTACCGATGGTCTCTACGATTAATATGAATAGCCCCCATGTGCGTGTCCCCTATGTCATCAAAGCCAATCTCTCCTACTCCCACTTCTTCTCCAATGCGCTCAAGGTCACAGCGACCCTTTACGGCTCTTGGACGAGGAATAACTACTTCTACGTTGATCGCAACATGGTGGAGAAGCCCTTCTTTACCCTCTCTCAGGAGGCCGGTAGAGGAGTTTTTGTTCCTGCTGAGACGATCAAAGGTGGACGACCTGACTGGAGAGAGGGACGACTCAGCCCCAGGGTTGGTCGTGTCCTCGAACTCATCAGTGAGGGACGGGTCAATCAGTATGCACTAGTCCTTGATGCTGTCTGGCACTACTACAGAGATGGTGTACTCAATGTCAGCTACACCCTCGGCGATACACGGGACAACACCTCATACAACGGAAATGTCGCCAACTCTGCCACCCTGTATTACCAGGTAGTGGATGATCCTCGCGATCTCTCGCGGATGAATTACTCCAATAATCACTTCCGCCATAAGGTCGTCGCCTATGGAGCCTTACCTTCTATCTGGGGAGTGTCTGTAGGTATGCGCTTTAGCGGGATCGCCGGGCAGAGATACTCTATGACGGTCAATGGTAATGTCAATGGAGACTTTGTCGACAGCAACGACCTCGCCTATGTCTTTGATCCCGACGCCCCAAGCACCCCCAATGAGATCGCAGATGGCCTCACTGAGATCCTCAATAATCCCGAAGTAGATCCAGGGTTCAAGAAGTATCTCAAGAGTAGCTTCGGTAAGGTCGCCGAGCGCAATGGAGGGGAGCAGGGATTCTATGGAACGCTTGACCTCCGCCTCACCAAGGACTTCAAGGTCTACAGAGACCACCACATAGAGCTGTCGCTTGATCTATTCAATGTAACTAACCTTCTCAATAAAGCCTGGGGAGTGGATAAGAGACTGGGGAGCACTGTCGCCCTCTATAATATCAAGGGTTTTGACCCTGTCACTAAGGCTTATCAGTATCAGGTTAGACCCAATGCTGGTATGCCCTTTTACTCCGGTAATCCATGGCAGATCCAGCTCGGAATACGATACCGCTTTAGGTAACTCGTACCTAGGACTATCTTCCTTCGGGGCACTTCGGCGCAGACCCGGGGTGTCCTTTTTTTGTATGATGGGCATGTCATACATCTGTGGTGAAAGTCCACTCGGGGTGTAGTTGCCAACGAACTCCATAGCGACTTGCAATTCTCAAGGGGTGACCCTTGTGAGAGAAGAAGCAATAGCGAACTCGTGGCCTGACGAACAGAAACCTAATACAAAAGTGTATCAAGCGGACAAGCTGTCCAAAGACAGTTAAGATCCAAAAGGCAACCGTAACCTTGACGCGTCAATTAGGCAGATAAACGATGAAAGATGTAAGGCTTATCCCGTGAGGTCTCGGCAGTCCATTGAGGATAGTAACAACGAATGTCGAGGAGTCAGCAGAGGTCGAAGTAGCAGTTCTCGAGCAGGATAAGACGAAGGACAGACGTTAATCAAGAATGTATGTTCCGATGTTATTGCTGACGGGTGGCAACGGTCAAAATGTCAATGCTAGCGACCACAAAGAGCTAAGCACGCATGCATCGGAAGCGGCAATTAAGAGAGACGGAAGATAAAACTAATCGAATATGATTAGACACTCTTTGAAAAAGAATTAAACCGCCGAATGCCAGACGGCACGTACGGTGGTGTGAGAAGGAAGGAAACGAAAGTAGGTCAGAAAACTTTTGCTTCCCAAATGACTCGCTCTTTATGCCCTCTCTACAGTCGATCCCATTGCCATCAGTCCCTTTTTACCTTAGTATACCTCTCGCTAATACCGATATTAGACTTGTCGCTTCCCGCAGGCTGTCTCAGAGCCGATTGCGCTCGGAGGACTTGACGGTCGACCGGTGCTGCTTGTTTTCCTTGGAGCTAAAGCGCCATGTGATCGTCGCACTGATGTACGATAGGTCTTGATCCTCCACCTGTGCGAACCCTATGTCCCCTATCTGCGTGGCGTACCTGCTGATGTGCTTCCGCAGTGGGTCGTGCCACTTGAGCGTCAGGTCAAGTCCCTTACTCGGCAGGGAGCCGTGGATGCTGAGGTCTATGTAGTGCACCGGCTCCACAAGGAATATACCGGAGTAGCCCTTGCCGACATAGGTATAGTCCAAGCTCATATCCACGTGGTCGAGAATCAGGCTGTTGCCCAGGTGGAGGTATGGCTGTGGTCTGCTCAGTCGCTTCACTTCATCTCCGACCCTTACTGCGGCTGAGCTGCCGAAGAGTCCGAGCGAGATATTCGGGTTGTAGACTCCGTATCTGTGATTGAAGTTGGCTAAGAGGGAGCCGCTCCAGTAGTCCCCCTCAAAGTTGTCCCACGAGTTAATGAATCGATGTCGGTCAGTCGGATCGGTCCTGTAGGTGACGAAGATCGGATCCTTGGTGCGGGTCAGCTTTCCGCTCACGTAGAAACTCCTGACAGACGCGACGTACTGCAGTGTGGTCTTGAGCTGTCTCTTGAGGTCGGGGTTGCCTACCTGACTATTGTACTTATTGAGGTAGTAGGTGCTGTTACTGAGCTGTCCGAGGGAGGGTCTCAGAGCAACGGATCGGATGCTGAGATTGTGAGACCATATCCCGGAGGAGAAGGAGAGGGCGAAGTAGGGAAGTATATTTCCATAGCTTGCGACCTCGCCGGTCTCTGACATCTCTGTACGCTGGTACTCGTATCGCAGTCCCCCACTTAGTGAGACCTTGTCGAGGGAATGGGTATACTCTGCATAGAGGGCATTCACTGTCTCGTCGTATCCGGCCTCCTTGTCTGTCATACGGGGGAGTCCGGTGGTGGTCGCGGAGAGATGGATGAGATTGACCTCGTCCCCCACCAGTAGGTTGCCGTGCTCACCGAGACTATAGTGGACCTGACCGATACCTGCCAGCAGTCGATACCTGCTGCCATTGGTGGTGGTGACCCGGCGAGAGGTCTCGCCGGGGGTGCTCTCATCGACAGACTGCTGGCGATCCGCCCGAGTGTCGAGGTAGTCGGCTGAGAGGTCTACCCTGAGCCGCTCCGATAGGGTGTATCTCCCGGTCAGAGTGACCTGGCTCTGAGATCCTCTCTGGGATAGAGAGGAGTGTGAGCTGCTTGTGAGACGCCGCGTGCCGGACTCCGAGATCTCATACGATGCATCACCGAGGTCTTGCATATGGTAGCTGTCCCGACTGCCGTCAAGCGTCACTTCCCATCTCTTACTTGGTCGGTACGAGATGCCGGTCCCCATCGACAGGGTGTTCATATAGGTTTTGCTGAGGAGGAGGGTTCTCATATCCTCTCGCGGAGGTGCCCATTGGGTATAGGTCATGTCCTGACGAGCAGCTCTGCCAAATCTATTGTATTCCAAGTTGCCGAAGAGACTCACCCGGTCATTTTGGTAGGCGAGGTTGCACCACTCTCGGTGGGAGTTGAGGTGGTTGCGCGTGTAGCTTGCACCGAGTGTGGAGGAGAGCCCTTGGAGACGCTCATTACTCTGTATCTCGACGACCGCGCCCGTTGTGCCGGGATACTTCACTCCGGGATTGGTGATCAGGGAGACGGACTTTACTCGCTTAGGGTCCAGCTGCCTGACTTCCTCCATGCGACGTACTTTTCTCCCATTGATGTAGTACGTCACGCTTCCTGACACGAGAGACCGGAGGCTGCCATTATCGTCCACTATGCCGGGGAGCGTGAGGAGCAGGTCTTTCATGGAGGCTTTAGTCGCGAGGATTGTCCCCTCCACAGACATGCGTAAGCCGCCGGAGGTGGGGCTGAGGCTCTTCCGCTCACCGATCACCATGAGATCGTCAAGGAGGGACGGATCAGCGACCAGTGGGATCACAAGTGTCGATGTGGTACTCTCCACGCATCTGTAGGAGGCTTGGTATCCCAGCGAGGAGATGCGTAGGAGGGCAGGCAGGCTCACCCCGTCCAGCGTGAAGCGCCCCATCTCGTCTGCAACCAGCCCGTCTATGACGGTGCTGTCGGAGGGGTTGCAATGGGCGATGGTGGCGAAGGAGATACCCGCTCCCGTCTCATCCACCACCTTGCCGGCTATCGTATGATCTTGGGCGATTGCCGGGAGGGAAAGTATGAGGAGGAGTAGGCTTAGGGCAAGTTGTCTTTTCATGGCGTACATGGTGATGATGACAGACTTATTTTGTGCCCCAAAGATACTTTTTTTACAAGAGCCTATGTCAGGGACAGTCTCTCCTCGTGAGGGTGAGGAGCTCGGGGTAGGAGGGGAGGCGGGCGAGGAGGCGGGTCTCCTCGCCGTCGTAGCCGACGAGGTAGGCGTAGATCTCTCGCCCATTGGTGATCACCAGCACGGGGACCCGGAGGACTGAGTTGTACCTGTAAATCTGCTCCAGCACCGCATCTGAGAGGCGGATGGAGGGCGCCTTGTACTCGATGATCATCAGCGGCGACCGGTCAGGGGCGATGACGAGTGTGTCGCAGCGACGGGAGAGCTTCCCTACGCGCAGCGCCACTTCATTGCCCATCAGCTCGTGCGGATAGCCCAGCTTGTCGATCAGGTGGCGCACGATCCCCTGCCTGACTCCCTCCTCGGGGGTCAGCGCCACCTCCTTCCGCCGGAGGGGGTCGTAGACCATTGGTCGCTCGCTCGCTCTACTTTCCGTCATAAAGGGTATATTTGTCTCAGAAGTCATCACTACCGCCATGCCCTACACTAAAGAGCCACAGAGTGTCCTCGCCGCGATCGACTCCACCAAGGAGCCGTACCGCATCTACCTGCTTACAGGAGAGGAGGAGTACTTCATCGACAAGATAGAGAAAAAAATCGAGGCCACCTATATGCCGGAGGAGGCGAAGGACTTCAATTACACCCTCCTCTACGGCACCACGGCGACGCCCTCTCAGCTCCTCACTGCAGCACGGCGCGCACCGATGATGGCGAAGTACACCCTCACGGTGGTCCGGGAGGCGCAGGCGATGATGCAGGGTGGAGGAGGATCGCTCATGGAGGTGCTGGGCAACCTCGTTGATCACCCGGTCCCCTCGTCCATTGTGGTGCTCTGCTTCAAGGGCGGGAAGAAGCCCGCCCGCACCCTCAGCGTGATCAAGAGCCTGACGAAGTCGGTGGGGCTCTACGTGGAGTCGCCCGAGATCCGGGACTACCAGATCAGTGGCTACATACGTCCCCTCGCCCTCGAGCACGGGCTGACCCTCACGCCGGAGGCGGTGCAGGTGGTGGCGGAGCATATCGGGACCGACGTCACCCGACTGGATAGCGAGCTGGCGAAGCTGGCACTCGCCCTTCCCTCAGAGGTGCGCGCTCAGGTCACTCCCGAGCAGGTGCTCACCTACACGGGGCTCAATAAGGAGTACACCGCCTTTGACCTCAAGCGCGCCCTCGCCCGTAAGGACCGGCGGCAGTCGCTCATCATCGCCCGCTCACTCTCGGAGGACAGCAAGCGGGTGCCGGTGCAGATGATCATCCCGACGCTCTTCTGCTACTTTGCCGACCTGCTCACCGCCTATTATGCCCCTCAGCCACGTACAGAGCAGAGCGTGATGGGCTACCTCGGTATCAGCTCTTCCTTTTTCGTCAAGGACATCATGCTCGGGCTGCGGAATTATCCCGCCCGCCGCGTCGTCGAGATCATTCACGCCCTGCGCCACTCGGACGCCAGGAGTAAGGGGATGTACAGCGACCAGGGCGATCCGGATGAGATACTGCTGGACCTGGTGCTGCTGATCCTCAATTGATACAACCTACCAAGCGAGTCATATAAAAGTTATTATGGAGAAGAAAAATGTAATCACCACTCCTGCAGGGGCTGCCGCTGAGCATCCTCTGGAGCTCTTTGCCCACTGTCCCAAGTGTGGCAGCCCTCACTTCACGGTCGTCAATGCCAAGGCGAAGAAGTGCGAGGACTGCGGCTTTGAGTACTACGCCAATGCGCAAGCTGCCTGTGCCTGCTTCATCACCGACCTGATGGACAATATGCTCGTCGCCGTGCGCGGCAAGGAGCCTGCCATCGGTACCTACGATCTGCCGGGAGGCTTTGTCGATATGGATGAGACCGGTGAGGAGGCGATGGCGCGTGAGCTGCGGGAGGAGACCGGCATCGATGCCTTTGGCGGCCTCCGTGGAGGGATCCACAGACCACCGAAGTACCTCTTCTCTCTCCCCAATCTCTACCTCTACTCCGGGATGACGCTCCACACGCTGGACCTCTTTTACCACCTCAAGGTGGAGTCCCTCGTGCCCTATGTGGATCAGGCGGGAGACGACGTCGCCAGGCTGCTCATCGTCCCGACACGCGAGATCGTGCCGGCAGACTTCGGCCTCCGCTCCATCCGCCGGGCGGTGGAGATGGTGCGAGAGGAGCACTACTTCTGATCCCGGTCCGAGGGGAGGCTAGGACTCCAGCGCGGCAAGTGCGGTGCGGAGGAGCTCCTTAGCCAGCTCCTGCCGGTCGCTGATGTAGTCGTACACCGCATCCTCGGAGAGGACGCCACGGATGAGATCATCAGGGAGCTCGCCCCTCTCGTCCGCCTCGTAGTCCTCCATCCAGTCGCCACCCTGGTAGTACTCCTCGAGGATGCGAGAGTCCTCAAGGGCCTCTCTCCACTGCTTGCAGGCGGCGGAGAGTCGGGCTGTTGTCTCGACGCAGCGGTCGAGGCGCTCCTCCATGATCCGGATCCGCTCTACTCTTTCTCTTGTCTTTGTGTCCATTTCTATTCCATCTAGTGTGATAGTCATCTGTCGCAAAGTTCCGAATAAAAGCAGACCTACGCCCTATGAAGCGGTGGAAAATCGCTACCTTTGAGACCTATGAAAGAAGAGGATCATACATTTGACCGGCTGAGGTTGCTGGTCGGGGCGAAGGGCTGCGAGCGACTCTCGAGAGCGCACGTGCTGGTGCTTGGGCTCGGGGGCGTCGGGGGCTTTGCTGCCGAGATGGTCGCCCGGGGTGGAGTGGGGCAGATGACTATCGTCGATGCCGACGTGGTGACCCCGTCCAATATCAATCGCCAGATCATCGCCACGCAGCCGGTGATCGGTCAGTCCAAGGCCACCCTCTGGCACGACCGCCTTCTCTCGATCAATCCTGCCCTGCGGCTGGAGGTGATCGCTGAGTATCTGCGGGATGAGCGTATGGAGGAGGTGCTCTCGGCAGCCCCATACGACTTCGTCATCGATGCCATCGACACGCTGGCGCCCAAGGTCTTCGCCATCGCTTATATGCAGCAGCACGGGATCCCCTTCGTCAGTGCTATGGGGGCGGGTGCCAAGACCGACCCGACGAAGATCCGGGTGGCACGCATGGATAAGAGCTTCAATGACCCGCTCGCCAAGATGATCCGCAAGCGGCTGCGCCACCTCAGGGTCAAGCTTGACTTCCCCGTAGTCTTCTCGACTGAGATACCAGTGGAGGAGGCCATCGTCCTGACGGAGGGGGAGCAGAATAAGAAGTCCACCCCCGGCACCATCTCCTATATGCCACCGATGGTGGGGGGCTACTGCGCCTACGTGGCGCTTGATCACCTATTACACCCTGAGTCATGAGCAGCACACCAACTGATGCACCCCTGATGGAGGTGCGGGATATCTACAAGAGTTTCGGTCGGCTGGAGATCCTGCGGGGCATCAGCCTCGAGCTCCATCGGGGAGAGATCCTCGCCATCGTAGGTGCCAGCGGGGCGGGCAAGACGACGCTCCTGCAGGTGATCGGCACACTCGATGCCCCTGATCGGGGGGAGGTGATCATCGGGGGCGAGCGGCTCTCAGCCCTCTCGGGGGACCGGCGTGCCGCCTTCCGTAATCGTCACCTCGGCTTCGTCTTCCAGTCTCACCAGCTGATGCCCGAGTTTACCGCTGTGGAGAATGTCGCCATCCCAGCGATGATCAGCGGTAAGAGCCGTCGCGAGGCGATGGCTGAGGCAGGTGAGCTCCTTCGCCGTCTCTCCCTCGGTGATCGGCTAGACCACCGCCCGGCGGAGCTGTCGGGAGGAGAGAAGCAGCGGGTCGCCGTGGCGCGCGCGATCATCAATCACCCCGAGATCGTGCTGGCGGATGAGCCTACCGGCGCCCTCGACAGCGTCCGCAAGCGTGAGCTCCTCGAGCTCTTCCTCCGGCTGCGCGAGGAGGAGGGACTCTCCTTCATCGTCGTGACGCACGACCGGGAGACGGCGGAGATCGCTGATCGGTCGCTCCTCCTGAGTGATGGTCGGATCGTAAGCGAGCAGGGTGGCGATGTGGCTCCGATTTAATAAGAGCGACCGGGTGGTCCTCATCCTCCTCGTCGTCCTGATCCTCTCCTACGTGCTCTACTCCGGCGTGACGGCGAAGGGACTCCCCGGTATGACCGAGATGCCGGACACCATCCCACCACTGCAGCCGGTGGTCGACACACTGCCTCCCGCTACTCCCACTGCACCTGAGGCGAAAGGGGAGAGCGAGAGTACCCACGCTCCCATTCGCACCGACCGCTATCCCGGTCCTCCGCCCGAGTCCAAGCGGGCAGAGGCGTACCTCCCCAAGCTCAAGCCCGGCGCCACCATTGACCTCAATAGCGCTGACACGACGCTCCTCAAGCGCGTCCCCGGCATCGGTAGCTCCTTTGCCCGCCGCATCGTCAAGTACCGCGACCTCCTCGGCGGGTACTACGTGGTGGAGCAGCTCCAGGAGGTCTACGGCATGGACCGGGAGCGATACGATGCCATCCACCCCTACTTCACGGTAGGGACAGCGGTCAGGACCCTCACCCTCACCATAGACAGCATCAGCTACCACCCCTATCTCTCGTGGCGCCACAAGCGCACCCTCCGCAGGCTCTTAGAGGAGGAGCAGCCCCTCGACTGGTCGCACCTGATGGCCACCGGAGACTTCACCCGCGACGACTCCCTCCGCCTCGCGCCCTACATGCCCTTCTGAGAATAGGCTTTCAGAAAGATTAAGGGAAAAAGGTGGGTGAGCCACGCCTTTTTCCCTACATTTGTTGGGTTGCGAGATCGCAGGGCGGTCTTCGCGCCAAGTGACATCAATCATTTTTACACAAAAACCATATACTTATCTCATGAAAAAACAAACCAAGCGCTATCCCTCCGAGTGCACCACCATCATCGTCGGCAAGGAGCTGATGGAGGACGGATCGATGATCGCCGCCCGCTCCGAGGACTGGGACGCCATGGTGGCAAAGAATCTGGAGATCTTTGAGACCACGGAGAATGGCCCGGAGGAGTTTATCGCCAAGGAGACCCCCTTCCGCTGCAAGCTCCCCAAGCGTCGCATCGGCTACTCCGCCCTCTCCCCCTACCACCTGCACGGCGAGTGGGGAAGTGCCGGCTTCAATCGCGAGGGCGTCGGCATGAGCGCCACGGAGAGTATCTTCAGTAGCGAGAAAGTGCTGCAGTACGACCCGCTCGTGGAGGATGGTCTGGCGGAGAATTCGGTCTTCAATATCGTCCTCCCCTACATCACCACAGCGCGTGAGGGCGTAGAGCGTCTCGGCTCACTGATCGAGAAGCACGGCATCGCTGAGGGCTTCGGCATCAGCTTCATCGACGAGCACGAGATGTGGTACCTCGAGACCGCCTCCGGTCACCGCTGGCTCGCCACCCGCATCCCCGAGGACAAGTACTTCGTCTCCGGCAACCAGAGCCGCTTCCGCGACTACGACCCCAAGGATAAGGCCAATTACCTCGCCTCCGAGGACCTGATCGACTTCGCCAAGGAGCACCATCTCTATGAGGGCGACTTCGACTTCCACGAGGCCTATGCCCGGGATGAGAAGCTCGACACCACCTACAGCTACCCGCGCGTATGGTACCTGCAGCAGATGTACACCCCCTCTAAGAAGCAGGACGTGACGAAGAACGACTTCCCTGTCTTCCTTAAGTCGGATAAGAAGCTCACCCTCTGCGACATCAAGAAGGGCTTCCGCTCGCACTACAACGACACGGAGCACGATCCCTACCTCCACTGCAACCCCAAGGAGCCGTGGCGCCCAATCTCGATCTTCCGCACCACACAGACCCACATCCTGCAGCGTCGCCCCGGCCTCCCCAAGGAGATCGGTCAGATCGACTATATGTGTGAGGGAATGGCAGCGCTCGGCATCTTCCTCCCGCTCTACGAGGGGATCAAGTCTTACCCCGAGGCGTACCGCATCGGCGGTGGTGAGTCGTGCAATAAGTCGGCGTACTGGAAGTTCCGCCACGTCCAGATCCTCGGCATGACCGACTACAATCGCTACGCCCCGGTGATCCAGGAGACATATGCTCAGCTCGAGGAGGAGATCGCACAGCGACAGAAGGAGATGGAGCAGGAGTACCTCGCCATCTACAAGGATCGCCCGCTGGCTGCACAGGACCTGCTGCAGAGGTTCTCCGATGGTATGCTGACCCGCGCCCTCGAGGTGACGGATGAGCTGACGGAGCGCCTCTTCACGCTCATCGCCCTCCACATCGGCGAGACCTACGAGTTCCACGGCGCCTGATCGGCAACTAACTAAGTCCTAATAGCGGGGAGCCTGTGGCCGATGCATCGGTCGCAGGCTCCCCGACTATTGTATGGCGTCTTGTGTCCCGGAGTGAGATCCTAATTGGGCGACCCCGGGTGACCGGGTAGGAGTGGGGAGAAAATTTCGGATCTTGATTTAACCTTTTGCACAGATGTGCATCTGAGTTCCGTATCCGTTCCCCGATTTGCTGACAATTGGCGGGGTGGATCATTTACCAGAGATGATGAGTATTGATATGAGAAATCTGAAGCGTGTCCTCGAGGTCCTTGTCCTGACGATGCTGGCGACTCCTGCCCTTCTTGCTCAGGAGCCGGTCTACTCGCTGGAGGACTGTATCCGTATGGCGACCGAGAGTAACGAATTGCTGAAGGCTGAGGAGCTGAAGGTCGATGCAGCCAAGGCAAAGAAAGGTGAGGTGGGGGTCAACTTCTTCCCCAAGGTCTCCCTCGGTGGGGTCTACTCCCATATAGAGGAGCCTCTCCAGCCGATCGACTGGGACCATGCGCTTCTCGGGCTGGGGCAGTACCTGCCGGAGAGGATCAAGGATAAGACCGCCATCGACCTCGGTAATACGAGAGTGGGGACGGTCTCCTTTGTGCAGCCGATCTTTATGGGGGGTAAGATCTTTAATGGCTATAAGATGGCCTCCTCGGCGGTCGACCTTGCCGGTATCATGGTGGAGACGAAGGAGCGAGAGCTGGAGCTGAGTGTGGAGGAGACTTACTGGCAGGTGGTCTCTCTCTCGGGTAAGCTGGAGCTGGCGACGAAGCTCACCTCTCTCCTTGACGAAGCGGTGGAGAATGTGGACCTGGCGGTCAAGGAAGGAGTGGCCACTGAGGCAGATGCGCTCTCCATACGGGTCAAGCAGAGCGATGCCAATCAGTTGCGGCTCAAGGTGGAGAATGGTCTCTCCCTCTCCAAGATGCTGCTTGCCCAGAAGTGTGGCATCGAGCTGGAGAGCCACTACCGTCTGGCGGACGAGGTGACGATCGATGGGGCCCGTGATGAGGTCTCACAGACGCCTATCCTCCTCTCTGATCAGGAGATCGCCTCCGGCATTGCGGCACGACCTGAGGTACGGGCGCTCGAGACGGCGGATAAGATCTTTGCGGCCAAGGAGCGGGTGGAGCTGGCGGACGCCCTCCCCAAGCTGGTCCTCCTCGGTGGCTATACCACCATTAACCCCAATCTCTTTGCCGGGATGCAAGATGAGTATGGTGGCAGCTGGCATGTGGCACTCGGTCTGCAGATCCCCCTCACGGACATCTATACGGGGATAACGAAGCGGAAGGGTGCCGCCGTTGAGCGGGAGATCAAGCAGAGACAACTGACGGATGCGAGGGAGAAGATCAATCTCCAGATCCATCAGCTCCTCCTGACCAATCAGGAGGCGTACAAGCAGCTCTCCGCTGCCCGGCTCAACCTCAGCAGTGCCGATGAGACCCTCCGGCGGGCTCAGCTGGGGTACAAGGAGGGGGTGATCCCACTCCTCGGACTGACGGAGGCTCAGACCTCCTGGTCCGCTGCTTACGACCGATATATCGACGCTGCCATCGCACTGAAGTCCAGTGAGAGCAAGATCAGGCACTACGTCCCCACGGCACGCTTTGTCAAATAATAGTATTTAGGATAATGGTACAGACAGAAGAGAAGAGCTCCCTCTCAAAGGAGCTGAGACATAAAATGGTGGTCACCATCGTCACCACCCTCATCGTTATTGCTCTGGTGGCACTTGCCGGATTTGTCTTTTTCTCCCCCCGGGAGTCGGAGGTGATCGGGCATGTGGAGGTGGATGAGATCCGCATCTCCGGTAAGGTGCCGGGTCGTATCTCGGAGTATCTCGTGGAGGAGGGGCAGATGGTCCGTAAGGGCGATACCTTAGTGCGCATCTACTCGCCTGAGGTCTACGCCAAGCGGGAGCAGGCGGAGGCTATGCGTGCCTCGGCCCAGGCGCTCAATCGCTCCCTCTCCGGCGGCAGCCCCGCAGAGGTGCAGGAGGCCGCCCATCAGATGTGGCAGAGTGCCAAGGTGACCCTCGAGGTGGCTCAGTCCAGCTTCCGTCGTGTGGAGAATCTCTACAAGGAGGGTGTCGTGTCGGCACAGAAGTATGATCAGGCGCGGGCGCTCGTAAAGTCTGCTGAGGCTGCGGAGGCTGCGGCTAAGAACCGCTACGAGCTCTCCCGCAAGGGGGTCCTCTCCGATCGCACAGGTGCCACCCAGGGGCTGGTAAGCAATATGGATGCGATGCTCAAGGAGGTGGATCTCTACGTACAGGAGGGGGCGCTCACATCGCCCCTCGATGGTCGCGTCACCGATATTGTCCCCCACGTGGGTGAGCTGGTCGGCACCGGGTCTCCCGTGATGAATGTGGCAGATCCCACCTCGTGCTATGTGGTCTTTGCTCTCAGCGAGGATCGTCTGCCGGGCATCCATAGAGGCACTACGCTCCGGGGGACGATCCCCGCACTTGGGGGTAAGGAGTGCACCCTCAGGGTGGTTCATCTCAAGGATATGGGGATCTACTCTGTCCGCAAGGCGAAGAAGCCTACGGGGCAGATAGACTTCCGCACCTTTGAGGTAAAGGCGGAGCTCATCGATGACATAGAGGATCTGGAGCCGGGGATGAGTGTCGTTATCGATAGGTCTCACCTAAAGTGAAACATCGTCTCGTGAGTACATCCTCTCCTTTCCTCAGAGTGATGCAGCGTGAGTGGAGGCTGGTCTCCACCCACTCGATCTACTTTGCAGGGATGATCGTGGTGCCGATGTTCTTTGCTGTCTTCCTCCTTACCCTTATGGGTGAGGGGCTGCCGGGCGATCTGCCGATCGCTGTCGTGGATCTGGATAATACGTCCAATACGCGGCGGCTGGTGGACAATCTTGACAGCTTCTCCGAGAGCCACGTGGTGCTGAGGACGGCAAACTTCACCGAGGCACGTGAGCTGATGCAGCAAAATGAGGCTTTTGGCATCCTCGTCATCCCCCGAGGATTCACCGAGAAAGTCTCCTCCGGCAAGCAGCCCACCATCAATTATTACCTCAATTACCACTCCATCATCGGCGGAAACCTGAGCTATAAGAACCTCCGCATGATCAGCGAGATGGCTAATGGGGCCGTGGGGCTCCAGATGGGGACCCTGATGGGCAAGACGGAGACGGAGATCATGGCCAATGTGATGCCGATCGTCGTCAAGGATCAGATCAAGGGGAATAAATGGCTCAATTACTCTGTCTACCTCAGTAATATCCTCATCCTCGGGATCATACAGCTGCTGATCATGCAGGTGACTGCCTACGCTGTCGGTGTGGAGATCAAGGCTGAGTCTGCCCAGGAGTGGCTGGAGACCGCCGGTGGTAGCATGCATATCGCCCTTGCCGGGAAGCTGGCTGTCCATACGCTCATCTGGCTGGTGATTGGGTCAGCCTGTCTCGGGATGCTCTACACCTTCTGTGGCTTCCCCCTCGCCAATGGCTGGGGACCTATGTTGCTTGCGCTCTTGCTACTGATCCTTGCGGCTGAGGCGCTGGGCGTTTTCTTCATCACCCTCGTCCCGATCCTGAGACTCGGAGTGAGTCTCGCGAGTCTCTTCGGCGTGCTGACCTTCTCTATTGTCGGCTACTCCTTCCCTCTCGATGCGATGTACTCTCCCTTCGTCACCCTCTCTTACCTCTTCCCGATGAGGTATTACTATATGATCTACACCGATCAGTCGCTCAATGGTTTTCCCCTCGCGCTGAGCATCCCCTACTACCTGGGGCTGGCAGCCTTTGTCCTCCTGCCGCTGCTCTGCAGACGCAACCTCAAGCGTGAGCTCTTAGAAGTGTCTTATGTCCGATAATAAGTGGCGGCGGAGACTCTCCCTCCTCCATACCGATACCAAGGCGATCTGGCGAACGGAAATCAATGCGATCAAGGGGGACGCCGGTGTGCTGCTCTTCTTCTTTTTCGTCCCGATCGTCTACCCCTTCCTCTACGCAGCCTTCTACAATACCGAGGTGGTCGAGGAGGCAAAGCTGGTCATGGTCGATGAGGACAATAGCGCCCTCTCTCGCGAGTACATACGACGGGTGGATGCCTCGCAGGAGGTGGATGTGGTGGCTGTCGTCCCGACGATCGAGATGGCTGAGGAGATGATCATGGATCGGGATGCCTATGGCTATGCGCGGATCCCGAGGGACTTCCAGGCCGATCTCTATAGGGGCGAGGACCAAGTCCATGTGGAGCTGATGAGCCTCGGGAATGTGCTGCTGTACTACAAGAACTATATGGTGGCGCTCAATAATAATGCCCTCCAGATGGGTGGGGAGATCCATGCGGAGCGTGCCGGGAAGTCGACCAAGGCGCTGACCGACATAGAGGTGCGCCCGGTCTATCAGGACGGGAAGGGGTACTACAATCCCGTGGGCGGCATCGGTACCTTCCTGATGCCACCGATACTGATCCTGATCCTCCAGCAGACGCTGATCATGGGGATATGTATGCTGGCGGCTACAGCAAGGGAGAGCAATGACACGCACTACCTCATCCCGTCGACGATCCATGGGCCGATGCGGATGGTGATTAATAAGAGCATCATCTACTTTGTCCTCTACCTGCTCCTCAGCATCTGGGTGCTCTGCATCGTGCCGTACTGCCTGCGGATCCCTATCCTGACGGACCCGCTGAGGATGCTGATCTTTATCATCCCCTACCTGCTGTCGGTGGTCTTTATGTCGATCGGTCTCTCCTTCCTCTTCAAGAGACGTGAGGTGGTGCTGATCTACATCGTCCCGCTGTCGCTGGTCTTCTTCTTCCTCACCGGCGTGGTGTGGCCGTGGCAGAATATCCCCGCCTTCTGGAAGGCTCTCGCCTACTTGGTCCCAAGTACGCATGCGGTGCAGGGGTATATTGCCCTGCTGGGTACCGGTGCCTCCCTCTACGACATCCTGATACAGTGTAGGGCTATGTGGGTGCTGACGGCGCTCTACTTCACGATCGCCTCCATCGGCTACTACTACCAGTACCGCCATGGGCACCGGCGGAGGGACCCTGCGTGACTGCCCCCTCTTCCTTATGGGAAATTCTTTTACCGATATTAGTCGCGCCTAATATCGGTAAAAGAAATCCCTAATACCGATAAAAGAATTTCCTAATACCGATATTAGATGCACCCCTCTCTATGGGAGGAAAAAGGGGCATGCCGCAACCAAAAGTGGATAGATAAGGAGCCCCGGCCGCCTCATGCTGATGGCCCCTGAGGGCAATAAAAGAAGAGGGTGCGCCATCCCATACGGATGGCGCACCCTCTTCTCATATGGAATAAGCCCCATGGTCCCGGGAGAGGAGCCCTGTGAGGGGCACTACGCAGCCCCCACCGGGAGGCGCACCAGTAGCCTCTCTACCGGCAGCAGGCGACCCCCTTCATGGGACGCATATATATATATGTATCGACTGCGTCCCGGTGGTTACCAGCCTCGGTGATGCTTGATTTGTATATACGTGTTACTAATAAGTTGCGGCTCATATATCCATTTTGTCAAAAAATAGGCCCTGATGGAATTTATGGATTTTTCCATCGGTATTTGGGGTTCTTCACTTAACGCAATCCCCGATGGGGACAAGGTTTTAGGGTTACATAAAAAGTTGTGTTCCTTGCTGGAGCTACTCGGTTGTTTGTGAAAGTGAGATAAATATGCGACCTGTGGGTCGCGGAGAGATATATTAGTGTCTTCTTCCATTAATGTAGATTTTTTTTTCTATCCTAATGGATGAATGATTAAACAGATCTCTGCTTTTTTGATTCAACTTGAATTACTCCCTACTTCCGTAAGGTAACTCTCCTGCCGTAAGGGTGTTTCTCGGAAATATCTGTTGTGATCAAGGTTAGGATAATTGTCATCAGCGACACCAGGTACCCGCTTCTCTACTTGAGGCTGTACAAGGTGGTCGGATGATCTATGCGAGTTAGTAAAAAAGATGAGAATAATCCACGTGTATCGACTTGCGACTCTCCTCGGGGTCCTCACTGCTCTCTTGATCGGTAGCAGGGCGGATGCTCAGAGGGTAGCCCTCAAGACCAATCTCCCCTACTTAGCTGCCACAAGTCCCAATCTTGGGCTCGAGCTGAGGGTGGGGCGTCACTCCACGATCGACCTCGGTGGCGGGATGAGCCTTTGGAAGTTTGACGAGGCGACGACCCTCAAGCACTGGCTCGTCCAGCCGGAGTACCGCTACTGGATCTGTGAGCCTATGAATGGTCACTTCGTGGGACTTCATCTCCACGGCGGTCAGTACAATATAGGTGGGATCAATATCCCGATCGGACGGCTCAAGAAGCTCAAGGAGGAGCGGTACCAAGGCTACTTCTACGGAGCCGGTCTCAGCTATGGGTATCAGTGGGTGCTGTCGAGTAAGCTCAATCTCGAGGCTTCCCTCGGGGGCGGATATGCGCGGATCTGGTACGAGCGCTACCCCTGTGCTGCCTGTGGCAATAAGTTTGGCGAGGGATTTTACAATTACTGGGGCCTCACGCGCGCCACGCTCTCACTCGTTTACTTCCTTAATTGATAGATCATGAAACGCAGACTACTCTATATCACGACCACACTCCTCTTGCTCCTCGCACAGACTGCGATGGCTCAGGAGGTACTTGATATCACTCGCGCTGAGTCCGGTGTCACGGATGGGAAGATGGTGGTCTCCTTTGACCTCCATCTCGATGAGGTGGAGCTGAGACCCAATGACCTACTTGTCCTCACCCCGATCCTTACAGACGAGAGCGGGACGGAGAAGGTCCGGCTGCCGCAGATCGTCCTCTCCGGCAAGACCCGCTATAAGGTGCTGAAGCGGACAAAGGACTTCCGGCACCCGGTCCCCTACGATAAGCACCCCTACTATGAGGATATGCGGGACAATGGTCGGCCCCTCTCCATCAATTACTCTCAGGTAGTACCTCTCCAGTCGTGGATGCGTAAGGGGCAGCTGAGGCTGATCTCTGCCCTGACCGGGTGTGCGTACTGCGACAAGGAGACCCTCACGAGGACCATCATCGACCGTCTCGTCAAGGAGCCCTACAAGCCCGACTATAAGCTCACCTATATCGTCCCGGAGGCTGAGCCGGTCAAGGCGAGAGCTGAGGAGCACACCGCGCAACTCAATTTCGTCGTCGCCAAGCACGACATCGTCAGAGGGCTCGGCAATAACGCCCTCATCCTCGATGAGGCCGATAAGATCCTCGGTGACCTTATGGGAAATAAGGACCTCACGCTGACGAACCTGCAATTCACCGGCTGGGCCTCTCCGGAGGGTAATCAGAGCTACAATCAAGCTCTCTCCGAGCGACGTGCCCACAACTTTGCTGACTATCTCATCCAGCGACATGGTCTGGATCGGTCCCGTGTGCGTATCGTAGGAGGCGGTGAGGACTGGAGGGGCGTCCGCGACTTAGTGGCGGACTCCTACCTCGCTGACCGGGATCAGGTGCTGCGGATCATCGATAGTGGCATCGACTATGACGCACGGGACGCTCGGCTCCGCCAGCTCTCTCGGGGAGCGACCTACACGCAGATGCTCCAGGAGATCTATCCCAGGGTGAGGCGTACCGTCTACCGCATCGCCTATGAGGTGCGTGCCTTTGACGTGGAGGAGGCCAAGGAGGTGATCAAGAGGGATCCCAAGCTCCTTTCACTCAATGAGATGTACCTCGTTGCTCAGACCTATGCACCGGACAGCCCTTACTTCAAGGAGGTCTTTGACATAGCAACGCGCATCTACCCGGATCAGCCCATAGCGGTCAACAACGCCTCCGCTGCCGACATCGAGGGAGGGAACTACGAGGCCGCCATCCACCGGATGCAGAAGATCAGCGGGGACGCTCGGGTATGGAATAATATGGGTGTCGCCTACGCCAGGTCCGGCAACCTCGAGACGGCCAGGCGCTACCTCGAGCAGGCGACCCAGAGGGGCGATCAGCTCGCCAAGCACAACCTCGAGGAGCTCGATAAGGTGATCGAGGACCAGAAGGAGAGACAAAACCAAGACTAAATTGTATCATTTCATAAATCTTTTCCATTTTCACAATTACACAAGTAGTATGAGAAAGAACTTCACTGCCGTTGCACTGCTCTGCGCCACCCTTATGGTGGGCATGACTGCCTGCAACAAGAGTAACCAGGGACCTGAGGTCCCCCAGGCAGGGGAGAGCAGCTATGCTGTGCTCTCCATCTCCCTGCCTACCGCCAATAGCTCCAGGGCTAATGTTGGCGATAAACACCAGGGTGAGACCTATGACGGCACCGTCGCTGAGAATAAGGTATCATCAGTGCTGGTAGGCTTCTACAAGGCCGGTACTTGCGCCGCTCGTATCGATCTTAATGCGACTCACGATGGTGCGACTACCGGCAAGTTTACCGGAACTGACGTCGCCACCACCTCTACCGGCTACAAGCTGGTGACCAAGGCGGTCAAGGTCCCCAAGATCGCTAATACTGACAGCTACGACGTCGTTGTCTTCTTCAACCCCACCGAGGAGGTGAAGGGACGAATCAATAAGGGCGCCAGCATAGAGGACCTCAAGAGATTCTCTAACTATGATGAGGCCAAGGTGATCACCGCCAATGGCATCATGATGAGCAATGCCAAGGGTATCGTGAATATCACAGGAGACAAGCTCTTCGATACCAAGGAGAAGGCTGAGGAGGCTGCTGCCGAGAAGGTCTCCGTGCAGGTAGAGAGAGCCGTCGCCAAGGTCTTTGTCAATCCTACGATCACCAATGATAATGCTTCCGGCTCTATCGCCGGTGCCAAGCTGAAGCTCTTGGGCTGGCAGCTCGATGTGACCAACCTGAAGTACTTCCCGATGCGTGTGATGGATCAGAAGATCAAGGCTAATAGTGTAGGTAGCGCTGCTGCCGAGCTGGAGGCTGAGACAGCCGCGTCTGAACGTGTCGACTCTTACGCTAAGGACCCGAACTTTGATGCTGCTACCACCACCATCGATACCAATAACTTCGAATACCTCGCAGGTCTGTCGACTCTGCCGACTTTCTATGAGGCCGGCTATGATGATGATAAGGGGCACTATGTGGCAGAGAATACGATGGCTCCCGATGCTCAGAAGCTTCGTGGCACCACCCTCGTTGTCTTTAAGGTCAAGGTGACTCCCACGATCAATGGTGCTGAGGTGACAAGCTACGTTGTCTACAAGGGTGTAGCCTATACGGTGGACGACTTCACGAAGCGTGTCACTAAGTCTGCCAACACGAGTGACGCGGATAATGGTATGCCCACCGGCTTCGCGGCTGCAGTCGCTGCGTTTGCAGATGGTTCTGCCACCGGTGTTGATGCTCTCAATGCTAAGATTGGCAAGGGCAAGGCATTTAAGGACGAGGCGAGCGGTATCAGCCTCTATGTTGGTGGAGTAAATTACTACCATATGCCTATCCGTCACTTCACCAACGAGCAGCAGGCTGCTCCTATGCAGTATGGTCGCTATGGCTTGGTGCGTAACAACATCTACAAGCTCACCATCAACTCTATCAAGAACTTTGGTGATCCTGAGGTAGTGGAGCCCGGTGATGAGAATGATGACCCCGAGACACTCTTCATCGCTATGTCTGTCGAGCTGCTGCCGTGGCTTGTCCGCGAGAGTGGCTACGATCTCTGATCCCAAGCGGGAGACTTTTATGACATCTAAGTGATCCAAGAGCTGATGATGTCACCCCGGAGACGGTTGATCCTGTCTCCGGGGACCAATAGGAAATCTAATTATTCACTGAGAGAAGTAAGGGAGGGACTGCCTCTGCCTGCATGATAATATGAAGAGTATACATCACCTAATGATCTGCCTGCTGGCAATTGTGTCACTGGGACTGACAGGCTGTGATAGGATGATCTACAGCGATCTCGAGCCCTGTCTCTTAGAGGTGAGCTATAGGTACGACTACAATCTTAAGTTTGCCGATGCCTTCGCCTCTCAGGTGCCCTCTGTCGACCTCTTTATCTTTGATGATCAGGGTAGGGCGGTCGCTACGCCCCTGAGAGTGGAGGGGAATCCCTTTGCTCAGGACTTCAGCCACCCGCTGCAGCTCCAGCCGGGTAAGTACACCCTTGTCGCCTGGGCGGGTCTCACTGACAGCTCTTATGCCCTCAGCAACATTAGGGATCTTGCACAGATGAGGCTGGCCATCAAGAGCAGTGCCGGCATCTCCGACAAGGCGCTCGACCACCTCTGGCACGGGATCGTCCGGCGACTGGAGGTGAAGGGGGTGCCCGGAGAGCGGGTCGTGATCCCTCTCGTCAAGGATACCAATACCTTCCGCGTGCAATTAGTCACCACGGGCGCGGGCGTGGATCTCGACCCAAATAGGTACGAGGTGACGATCGCCTCTGCCAATGGGCTCTTGGACGGAGATAATAGGATCGTCCCCGGTGATGCCATCACGTATCGTCCCTACCTCAGCGAGCGAGGTCGACTCTCCATAGCTGAGGATAAGCAGGCCGTCGGACTCACCTGTGAGCTACGTACCGGGCGCTTGTCGGAGAATAGCGATGAGCGGCTCATCGTCACCGATAAGAAGAGTGGGAAGAAGCTGATCAACGTCAAGCTCAAGGAGCTGATCCAATTCCTGAAGCTGAGCGAGTACGGCAGTATGCCACTCCAGGAGTACATGGACCGGCAGGATGAGTATGTGGTCAGCTTTGTCTTCACCACCTCGGGTCCCGCATCCGATGTGGACTTCCAGTCCTTCTCGATCTACATCAATGGCTGGCTGATCCGGGAGCAGGACGTATCTGCAGAGTAAGTGAGATGGTTACAGACTTTAGTCACAGAATAGTTGCGACGACGGCACGTCGTCCGGTGCTGATCTCCCTCATCGCACTCCTACTGGTGGCACTCCTGTCGGGGTGCAGCAAGTCACGGAGCAACGACGAGCCGATGATGGCCACCGGATATATGGCGATGAGCCTGCGCTCCATCAATATCCCCGGTGATCAGGAGACGACGATCAAGACAGTCCGTCTCGTCATCGCCAAGTATCCGGGTGGCGAGGTGGTCTACAATCAGTTACTGACCTGGAATAATGGGAGCCTGACTCCTCCTGCGAACATCAGCACCGCAGCTCTCTCCGACCCGATCGAGCTACGGTCGGTCTCTACTCGATATGACTTCTACCTCTTTGCCAATGAGGAGTCGATGCCGCAGAGGGATCAGAGCATCCTGCAGGGTGGTCTCGACAATGCCATCCGCTTCCGAGACTTCGAGCCGATCCCCTTCGCAAAGTCGGAGATCACTACCATTGGGACCAGTAAGCCACTGATCTCCGTCGGTGTGGTATCGAGGAAGTCTCTTCAGGGTAATGGGACCAAGGATGCCCCTGAGGTGGTCAAGGCGACACTAGTGAGGAACATCTCCAAGCTCACCCTCGCAATCTATCGCAAGAAGGACTCCCCTGAGTCTACGGCGAAGCCTAATGTCAAGGTGACCGGCTTCGAGCTGATCAATATACCCAATCAGTATCCTCTCTTCTTCTCGGGTAAGGCCTACGACGCAACGACCGGCACTTGGTCCTCGGGGCGGGTCAATGTCTCCATCAGTGACTACAATAAAGGGGCGGAGGAGGCACTATATACCTCCGGCACCTACTACCTCCCCGAGCATCTGCTTGCGAGAGGTGGTACCGACTACGCCGCACTCAAGGTCTACTACACCACAGGTGCTACCGGTACGGAGCTGAGCAACACCTACTACCTCGATGCAGGGGACGTTAATGAGATCCGCAGTGAGATACTTGACCACATCAATGCGGCCACGGTAGATCTCAATGACATTGACATATACTCCATCTTCCGTAGTCTGCACTACAAGGTCCGGCTCAATATTACTGACCAGCGCGTCAAGCCACTGCTCGATATTCACCTGCAGCCGTGGCTACCGTCGATGCAGAATGTTGAGTACACGGACCCTCTCTTCAATAGCTCCAAGGATGTCGTCGAGCTCAATTACGAGGAGGGCTCCTCAAATACCGTGCAGCTGCTCAATAACTTTGAGAGTGGATCCTTTACCTGGAGTGTAGAGGGTGACCCCGACTGGCTCGAGGTGATCCCTCCTGCCGGGGCGGAGAGTGGTCATGTGGCTATGGATGGCACGCCGGTCCTCTTCACCTTCCGAGCCACGAGCGCCAACGAGACTTGGTATAGTGCCGATGGTAAGCCTCACGATGAGGAGCGGGAGGCGGTGATCACCTTTACTCCACAGAACTATGACCACCCTGTGCGAGTGGTGGTACACCAGCGGGCAAGGAAGCTGATCCGGCCTAAGAGACGCTATGTCTGCTTCATAGGAGAGGGGGGCTCGGTGGAGATCCCGGTGGAGAGCTTCGGTAGGCAGTGGGGTGCCACCGTGGTGACCAATTACTCGACTACCGCAGACAATACCGGCTGGGTCAAGGCGGAGAAAAACGGCACGGGGAGCGTCAAGATTACCGTCGACAGTACCAACGACACCGATCTGATCCGCTATGCTGAGGTGAAACTCTATGACGGCACCGGAGAGAGCGCCTACATCTGGGTGGAGCAGGGTAATTACAAGCCTGTAAGGGTGACCGAGAATGGTGCCAATCTTATCATCCTCGACCGCAACCTCGGGGCGATCAAGAGCGCGTCGAATAGAGGGGCGTGGTTTACCAACTCTGAGATCACCAATCGTGAGCGAGTGGAGCGCAATGGCTTCTACTACCAGTATGGCCGCACTCCGGACGGATACCACCTGCTCGGCGTAGACCTTGTCTACGGCACCATCAAGCGCTCTATCCCTATCACTGAGTGGAAGATCGATCCCTACTATCGACCCGATGGTCCGCTTAAGTGGGCCGACTTGGGGACCGAGCAGATCAATGGGCACTACTCGAGAGATGACCAGCATGGACTCTTCATCGCTTCTGATGAGACCGATGAGGGCGATACTCCCGATGTGGTCAATAGCTGGTTCTACTTCTTTGACTCCACTGTCCCTCGTCCCTCCTGGACCAATGCCGATGGGACCAAGAGGAAGGGGGTGGATCCCTGCCCTGAGGGGTATCGCATCCCGAAGCTGGAGGAGTATGGGAGGATCTTCCCGAAGGATAGAAATGCCGATGGCTTCTCTCGTCTGCGGGTGAGCCATGGTGTCTGGATCAAGGGCGCGGACATAGCCACCTCTACGGCGCGCGACATCTACTTCCCGATCTCTCCGAGGAGAAGCGAGCGCGGTACCCTCAGTATTCGCCAGTGGACCATAGACGATGACGTAGAGAATACCTCCTACTACGGGACGTCCAATGGGGCGACAGATAACTACTGCAATGCCCTCTTTTTGTCTTGGTACGATGATGGGAAATGGTTGTGGGATCAGAATAAGCCCATCAGCTACGGCTCCGGTGTCGTCATCCGATGCATCAAGGAGTGAAGTGATAAACAAGTGAATGAGTTCGCTATGAATAAGATATATACCCTTGTCCTACTCCTACTCTCTCTCCTCACACTGGGAGGCTGCCGAGACCCCCGTATGGAGGGCGATGAGTTGGCGCAGGGTCGCGAGGTCACGGTGATGATCAATATTCACCTAGCAGAGAGTCAGTTGCTTTTGCGTGCCGCACCGGATGCCCCCTCTGGAGAGACGGATGAAGAGAAGAAGGTCGACTCACTCTACTACATCCTCGCCAAGCCGGATGGCACCATCATCGGGTCACCGGTACAGATAAATCAGAGCAATGGCCTGAAGAAAGTGAGCGACACGGAGTATCAGTACCCTATCGCACTGACAGCGGGGGTAAGCTATAGGATTGCGGTGATTGCCAATAAGAAATTACCTGCCACCTTCCGCCCCACGACGCTTGTCCAGCTCAGGAGTCGCCTCGTCAGCTCCGGCACGGGTCTTCCCTCGACACCCCTCCTGATGTATGGTGAGGTGAGTGCGGAAAATGTCCAGACATACACCAATATCCGGGCTGAGCTGCAGCGAAGCGCCTTTGCTGTCGACATTATCTCCACCGCAAGAGCTGAGGATGGATTTGAGCTGGAGGACGAGTGGTATCTCTACAATGGAGAGACCAAAGGCTACCTGCAGCAGGATGATCCCACTTCAGTTACCGGCTACACCTCCGCCCCGGCAAATAGCGGTAAGCTCTCCACTGGGCAGAGGGTCTACAGCTACCCAAAGCGGGTAGAGAACGACCCGACCAAGGAGGCGTACGTGATCTTCAGGGGACGGTATCATGGTGTCAGCTCCTACTATCGTGTCGCCCTCAATGTCAAGGACGGCGTCCAGTCCCTTCAGCATGGTCGCCACTACCGGCTCAATGTCGTCAAGGTGATCGGTGTCGGCTACAATACCCTCGAGGAGGCTGTGGCCAATACCGCAAATAAGATTGTAGTCTTCACGGTCGCCGACTGGGATATGACCAATAGTAGAGAGGTGGTATTCTTCGACAACTACTACATCTCCGCAGGTCGGGTATTCTTCGAGTACGATGCCATCCAGCAGCAGCGCTCCACCACCATAGAGACCAATGTCCCCTCTCTGGTGCTGATCCCTCCTGTGGACAGGAAGAATGCTCGGGACCCGGAGCACCCTCGCTTCGAAGAAGCCACTTGGTCGACGATGTCCCTCTCTCCGGACGGGGGGGGTACGGACGTCATCGGTGCCGGTGGATCTCGGCGCTATCGGCTAAATGTCGGCTGCTTCCAGAATAATAGTAATGAGCAACGCGATGCGTACGCCTTTGTCCGGGCGGAGGGGATCCATACCGATGACCTGAAGCTCCGTATCGACGTGCGACAGAGGGCTGATCAGATCTACTACTCCGATGCACTCAATATGTCTGTGAGCCCGACTGACTTCTTCTCGGACAGCGGTGAGGCGGAGGAGTTTAGGTCCCACGTTATGCTCCCCATCGAGCGACAGTCATGGTCTGTCAGGGACGTCCTTTTCTACGTCCCGGGGAAGGGGTACGTGTCCGTCCGTGAAAAGAATGCTGAAGGGGAGCCGGTCCTTAGTGGTGACGTTAAAGACGAGTACGAGTTCATCGAGTCGGTCACTCTCCCCAATGGCAAGAAGTGGGACTTTGACGAAGCCTTTGCCTCCAAAGATGAGGCGTACTTGGTCTCTACCATCGGTGCGGGTGACGTTGTCATCAAGACCAAGAAGATGGCTAAGGCTATGCCTCGTGCTGCCAAGGTAGTGATCCAGACCGGCTTCTATAATTACTTCTTCAACACGATCTACGTGACGCAGGACTTCAGCTTTGACTACAAGATCACCTACCCGGAGGACTATCCCGGAGATATGAAGCGTGATCGCTATGTGATGGAGACCGATATGCAAAGCAAAGAGCCGTCGGTCTTCTATGTCGATGTCACCAGTAACTGCTCCTGGAGTGCCGTGGTGACTCCGGCGGGAGCCTCCTCGTGGATCAAGGCCGATCCAATCTCATTCAGCTATCCGGCGACTGAGGGCTACGGGGCGGAAAAGTACACCAATAGGCTGAAAGTGACGATCCAGCCCAATGAGACCACACCCCACTATGATAAGACCATGAAGGCTTTCGTCTATCCGGAGGCGAGAGCGGCTACGCTCTCAATCATCTATAAGGGGAACGCTGTGGATAGTCAGGGATCTCCCGTCCTCGAACTTGGGGGGGATCGAATAGATGTCTATCAGGGAGGCTACGTGGAGATCAATGGTAAGAGGTGGCTCGATCGTAACCTCAAGACCGGCTACCTCTTCTCCGAGGAGTTCGACCCTGAGAATAAGGGCTACCCGATGCTCTACCCCTACGCCAATCCGGTCGGTTTGCCCACCTCGGTCCATGGGGCCTATGGTAAGAGTAACCACTACCTCGCGCCGACACCGTCCAGTCGTAATGCCGGAGGAGACTATGGAGACGACGGGCTCTTCCCCTGCGGTGCGCCACAGTCCGGCTACTATGCGGGAAACTTCTTTGAGAGTCATCCCGAACTATTCTACTATCGCTCTAGAGAGCTAAAGTATACAGTGTACCAGCTCTTTTGGTTCGGGAGCTATACCGGAAATTACCAGAATTACTCCTTCGACTGGAACAAAGCTACAGCTCAATACAATCTGGAACCTCTGCAGGTAGGATACACGCTCAATCCCTGCCCACCGGGATGGGGTCTCCCCACGCAGCAGGATATGAGTAATCTCGTCGCTACGATGAGCGACTTCGGAGGCGGTCAGTATGGTGCCCCCAATGCGTTCCCCTGGGATAGCCACTCCGAACTCACCTACACCTATGGGGATATGGGTGTCAAGAATAGTGGCTGGAGGACCTGGATCCCCGACAGCCAGCATCGTGACGATCGCCAGGCAACACCCTTCTTTCTGCCGGCAGCCGGGGCTCGTCTGCTTGCGTGGAACTCTACTGACCTCTCGGGGGCTATAGGGTACTACAAGCAAGCTGAGAAGGATCCACTCCAGCCTGGTGATGCAGATAATATGCTGCAGGCTAGCTATACCATGATCGTGACGCCATCCAGAGTGCAGATGGGCATACAAAATGCCGCTGAGAGTGCCTCGGTACGCTGTGTGAAGCTTGGAGAATGACAAAGGAAGTAAAGAAGGACTATGAGAAGTATGATATCCAGTGATATATGGTCCCGCTCGAGTCGTTGCTTGGGGACGCTGGTGATGCTGCTCCTTGCTGTAGCATGCACTCAGCAGAGAGAGACGGCCGAGGAGCTTGTCGCCTCTCACCAGAGCACCAAGGTGCAGATCGACTTTTCCGTACCCCGATTTGGCAAGTCTCGGGTAGGGGGTACACCTTCACTCAAGTCTGTCGAGGGGGGGGACTTCGAGAATGAGGCTACGGTGAAGAAGATCTACCTCTTCTATGCTCCCTCGACCGACCCGGCAGCTCCACTCACCAGGGTGGTTCTCGACTATAGTAGCTCACCTGTCATCTCCGGTCTCTTCTCCACACGGCTGGACCTCAGCGAGGGGGCCTACGACTTCTATGCTGTGGCCAATCCCACCGCCTCTCTCGAGGCTGACTTAGGAACGGTGACCACGAGGCAGGCTCTGAGTGACATGGTGGTGACCATCTCAAAGAGTGAGGATGAGCTCTGGGCCCCATTTATTATGTATGGTGAGGCAAAGAGCGTAACCATATCCGCCACTGAGCGAGTGGCTATGAGACTCCAGAGGTTAGTCTCACAGATAGAGGTGGTAATGAGTGACAAGCGGTTCACGATCGCCTCAGCGCAGCTCTACAATGGCGCCAAGAGCTGCTATCTATCACCGCACAGAGACGATGTCACCGGCAAGAGTCTTACTCCCGACTCCGGGAAGAGGTATAATGGGGTACAGGGCTCACTGAGTAATGACAGCAGCGTGGCACATCTCTTTACCCTCGAGTACTTCAGCTACGACAGGACCAGTGACTCAGAGGACACTAACCCCGCCAACGACCAGTCGATCTACTTGATCCTCCACCTCTTCAAGGGAAAGACGGACTGGGGCTACTTCCGGATAGACCCTGCTGACTACAGAGGCGAGCAACTTATATCCCGCAATAGTCTGTACACTATTAATATCAAGGAGGTGAGGGGTGAAGGGTACTACAAGGTCGAGGAGGCTAAGGCCAATAAGGCTACCAACCTCGTGCTGGAGTATGCTCAGGACGCCGACAACTTTATCTCTAAGGATGTGGGGGACTACCGGTATGTCAAGTTTGACGGTCAGTACTACCTCGCCATGGAGGATCGAGATCTGCAATTGGTGAAGGACGGTCGGACTGATCCCTTTCTTCTCAAGACAAACGCCCCTAATCCTGAGATACAGACAAGAGTAGTCTATGTCGATCCGGCAGTGTCGGATCCTCTCTATGAGGATTGGCTGACAGTGGAGGTGAGTAAGGACGGAAACAGCGGTCTGCCCAATGGACTTAATATTACACGTACAGCACTGCCTGACTATGCGAATATGGAGGGTGTAGGGAAAAGATCTCCCGTCAGGAAAGCGATCATCTGTGTGATTGTGGTAGGTCGGCCCAATCTCTATACGGAGATACCGGTCTCACAGCAGCCGGATGATGGGTACTTCGATAACCTTGATGCTGATCCCTCGCTCCATGTCAGCAATGGCGCACAGAGAGAGGTCTTCTACTCCACCATCGCCACCACTTTCCCGGACACCTATTGGTACATCAACAAGATCTATGACTCCAAGGGTGTCGATCTCCTCGACCCCGATCTCCCCGAGGAGGACAAGTGGATCCATATCACACTGGATACGAAGCCTTCGTATGTGGATAATGACTTAGGTCGCCCCATATATATGGGACCCTCCTCGCTGACGATCGTGGCGGATGGCTTGACAGAGGGCTCCTTCTACAGGGAGGGATACATTGAGCTGAAGTTGTCGCCCTACCATAGGGACTACCCCACCAGGTCTGTCACCATCCGAGTGGTCTCCGGTCTGGGGCTGGACTATCGGATCACCTATCCCGATAGCGAGCCTAAGAAGCCCTTCATGGAGCGATCCACGAGAGTCATCGAGAGCAGTCTCTATCAGAGGCAGTCTCAGACCTACTCCATCGATGTTAGCTCGACGATGAAGTGGGAGGTCAAGGCCTCGCACGACTGGATCACTATTACACAGCCGACCTTTGACAAGGGGTCCTACAATAGTACCTTCACCGTCACTCTCCCGCCAAATAATCAGGGGGAAGAGATCGGTGGGCTCTATCCTGCGCGCGAGGGATATGTCGATATCATCGGGGACCAGTTCTTCAAGCGCATTATGGTCTATCAGGGGGGGTATGTCCGGATAGGCAAGGAGATCTGGATGGACCGCAACCTCAAGGTCTCACGCTTCGTCGGAGGGTCACGCAATTGGAATCGCTATGTCATCAAGACGGACCGGTATAATCAGGAGCTCCCGCCTCGCGACCTGCTCTATGCTTGCGCTGTCCCGATAGCCCAGCCGGGAGATGAGCCGGTGATCTATGCCTACGGGCGATCTTTTGACAAGTCACCCTCTGAGTGGGGGGGGAGTACCACTGTACCGACATCCACCTACGGACGTAATAAGGTCGAGTACTTCCGTTGGTCCGTAGACCCGGCACAAATTAATAGCTATGGGAATAATAAGACACGGTATTACTTTGCTGGGCGTAATGTCCCTGAGGCTAATGACGGCTACTTCTCCTGGGGAATGTACGGTACCTTCCCCGCCCAAACCTCAAATGCGAGTAGGCTTAACGATGCTTGGAACTGGTCGTACTATGTAGGTATGGCGACCAATGTGATGCAGATGCCGACAAGCAAAAGCTATAACGACCCCTGCCCCGAAGGGTGGAGGGTACCAAGCTATGCAGAGCTCTTCAGGCTCAATCGCTACCTCTCTCAGGCCCGTATCTATGCCAATGGTACCGAGGACTACCTGCCCAGTGAGGGGCTGGATGCTGCCGCTAAGGATGGTATGATCAATAACGGGGTCTTCTTCTACAACGACGATAAGGTGAGCTGCTGGTTTCCCTTCGCCGGCTTCCGTGCCATGAGTACTGACGCAGCCTTCAGCATCGTCAGCGAGGGGGTCAAGACTGCATACTGGGCAAACTTCAGCTCTGATGGTATGAATGCCTTCCGCGCTACCCTTGAGTACCAGAATGCATTCATTGAGTACTGGAACGGCAACTTCTCCAATCCGGTCCGCTGTATCCAGAACAATACTATCGAATAATCGCTATTCTGATGCGAGTACATCAGTAAACTAAGCTTCATATATGTGTATACCAATATCCTCTTAGACACAGGATATTGATATAATCAAGGAGAGTGTGCTCGTGATGGGTACACCCTTCTTTTTGGTACCCTCTCGCTGATCATCAGTTGATCCGAGAGGTCGGACACGAGCGACGGCACCCCGACGGGGATGCACGCTCCCTATGCATCGGCCATCCTTACGCCTGCCGGTGTACCATCTATTAGATGGCCCCATTTGCGCCCCTCGGGACAGGCTCTGGCGGTGAGACGACGACGAGGCAAGCCGGCTCTCTGAAGAGACGATATAAGTGGGGAAATCCTAATACCGATATTAGTGATCACTAATATCGGTATTAGGCGACACTAATATCGGTATTAGACTTACGCGAGAACGACCCCTCCCCAAAAGGTCCCCCCCCCCTGGGGTGCACCATCCGACCTCGATTGGAGATGGGAGGCGGAGCGGCACCTCGGTAGGGGGCGTTTATCATAGCTGTAAAGATCAGGTACGTCCCCCCCTCCCCGAGCCCCCTATCGACTATAGCTATTGTGCTGCGGTCTTCTGTAGCTTCAAAAAAAAAAGAGGGTGCGCCATCCCATACGGATGGCGCACCCTCTTTTTTGGGGTGGTGCCGGATTACTTGGCGTAGGAGACGACGCGTCGCTCCCGGATGACGGTGATCTTGACCTGCCCGGGGTAGGTGAGCTCATCCTGCACTCGCTCAGCGATCGCATTGGAGAGCTCGACGGTGCCGGCATCGTCGACCTTGTCGGCCCCGACGACGACGCGGAGCTCGCGACCTGCCTGGATAGCGTAGGTCTTGATCACTCCGGGGTAGGAGAGGGCGAGGTCCTCAAGTGCCTTAAGTCGCTTGATGTAGGCCTCTGCTATCTCGCGCCGTGCTCCGGGTCGTGCGCCACTGATGGCATCGCAGACCTGGATGATGGGGGCGATGAGGGTGCTCATCTCGATCTCATCGTGGTGGGAGCCGACGGCATTGCAGATGTCCGGCTTCTCCTTGTACTTCTCGCAGAGCTTCATGCCGAGGAGGGCGTGAGGCATCTGCGGCTCCTCGTCTGCCACCTTTCCGATGTCGTGGAGGAGTCCGGCACGGCGCGCCTTCTTGGCGTCCAGTCCGAGCTCCGAGGCCATGACGGCACAGAGGTTGGCGGTCTCGCGGCTGTGCTGGAGGAGGTTTTGCCCATAGCTGGAGCGGTATTTCATCTTGCCGACGAGGCGGATCAGCTCGGGGTGCATGCCGTGGATGCCGAGGTCGATCACGGTTCGCTCGCCGGTCTCCATGATCTCCTCCTCGAGCTGCTTCTCAGTCTTCTCGACCACCTCCTCGATGCGGGCGGGGTGGATGCGTCCGTCCTGCACCAGCTCGTGGAGGGACAGGCGTGCCAGCTCTCGGCGGACGGGGTCAAAGCAGGAGAGCAGGATCGCCTCAGGGGTGTCATCGACGATAATCTCGACACCGGTGGCAGCCTCGAGGGCGCGGATGTTGCGTCCCTCACGACCGATGATGCGCCCCTTGATGTCATCGTTGTCGATGTGAAAGACGGTGACCGCATTCTCGATAGCGGTCTCGGTGGCGATGCGCTGGATGGTCTTGATGACGATCTTGCGCGCCTCGGCATTTGCCTTGAGCTTCGCATCATCGATGATCTCATTGGTCATGATGGCGGCGCTGGACTTGACCTCGCTCTTGAGGTGCTCCATCAGTTGCGCCTTGGCTTGCTCCTTGGTAAGACCGCTGGTCTCCTCGAGCTGCTCAAGCTGGCGGAGACGTAGCGCCTCGAGCTCGGCCTCCTTGGCCTTATTGAAGTCGATCTGCTTCTTGAGGTTGACTCCCTCCTCCTCTATCGCCTGTGAGCGGCGGGACATGTCGTCCTGGAGCTTGGTGAGCTGCTCCTCGCGCTTCTTGAGCTTGTCCTCGATGGACTGGAGTGAGGCTTGACGAGCCTGTACTTCGTCTGCGAGCTCGGCCCTGCGCTTTAGGAATTCTTCCTTGATCTTCAGGAGCTTGTCTCTCTGGAGCATCTCGGCATCCTCTCTCGCCTTGGCCATGTACTCGTCTCGAGTGACCTTGGCCTGGTCGAGGTACTCCTGCCGAGCCTCTTTGGCTTTGGCGATCTCGTTTTCATAGAGCCTCTGAGCATGGCGCTCGTTCTGCTTATTGAGCAGAATCCAGCCCGATGCCAGTAGGACTATGGCGACGATGATCGCAATTATTATGGGACTCATATAGTGGTATGTCTTTATCTAAGTGTTGTCTCTGGGGGAGGTCTGTGTACTCAGACCATCAAGTGCCTGATCAAGGTCCCTTGAGAGCTTGGCGAGTCGTCCCTCGTAGTCGGCGTGCTCTTGCTGCTGCAGTAGGCGGTACTTGTCGCGACCGAGGTGGATGGCAGCGTAGGTGAGTGCCTCGATGGTCGTGAGGTCGTACTGGGACCTGTACTCGTCAAGGAGGTGATTGAGCTCCTTGGCGGCTGCTCTCAGGGTGGCCTCCGCCTCCTCCTCACGGGGAATGGTGACGGCCATAGGTACCTCCCCCACGCGGAGGTTGATCACGCGGGTGAGAGTGGGTACAGGCGTCTCTGCCTGCATATCCGGGGATCTGTCAGGCATGACGGCTGTGGAGCGTTGGGTGGTAGGTAGTGAGTACGGTGTCAGTCGGAATTACTTGACGTGGGTCTCTAAGAGGCGAAGTACATCGTCCACGGTCTCCACGAGATCATCGATCTCTGCGTAGAGGCCCGCTGCAGACTTGCGTACATCCGGGTCATCGGCTGCGATGGGCGCCCTGAGGGCGAGCTTCTGCTCCAGTCCGTCGGCTCTTGTCGTCTCCTTGGCTAATAGACTACGGAGCTGACCATTCTGGTCTCTAAGCAGCTCCACCTCCTGCCGAAGCGCTTGGTAGCGCTCTATGAGGTAAGACGTCCTTAGCTCTACGCGATGGAGGGCATCCCCCTCGTGGGACCGATGACCGGTACTCTCTGACACGGGTGCGGAGTGAGAAATCAGCCCTCTCGTCCCTCTACCGTGACGCTTCGGTCGATGCGGCGGATAAGCCCCTGCAGGGTGTTACCCGGGCCAAACTCGATGAAGCGATCCGCTCCGTCAGCGATCATGCGCTGTACCGTCTGAGACCAGAGTACAGGGGCGGTGAGCTGCTTGACTAAGTTGCTCTCGATCTCCTTGGGGTCGGTGTGTGGCTTGGCGTCCACATTTTGGTAGATCGGGCAGCGGGGGGTCTGGATGTGCGTCTGGTGGATCGCCTGCTCAAGCTCCTGACGAGCCGGCTCCATCAGTGGGCTGTGGAATGCACCACTCACCTTCAGAGCAATGGCTCGCTTGGCTCCGGCCTTCTTCGCCTCCTCGATGGCTTGATTGACTCCATCGATGGAGCCGCTGATGACCACCTGCCCGGGGCTATTGTAATTGGCAGGTATGACCAGCTTGTCCAGGATATTGGCGCAGATCTCCTCCACCTCGGCGTCCGGAAGACCGATGATAGCCGCCATCGTCGATGGAGCCTCAGCGCAGGCCTTCTGCATAGCCACGGCACGCATATGTACGAGTCGGACAGCGTCCTCAAAGGAGAGCGCCCCGGCGACAGCGAGGGCGGTAAACTCTCCCAGAGAGTGACCGGCCACCATGTCGGGCTTCTCCTCAGAGCCGAGGACAGCTGCGGAGATGTAGGAGTGGACGAAGACGGCAGGCTGAGTGACAGCGGTCTGCTTCAGCTCCTCCTCCGTGCCGTCAAAGATGATCTTACTCAGACCGAAGCCGAGGATCTCATCCGCACGATCAAAGAGGCGCATCGCCTCAGGATTATTATCATACATGGCCATGCCCATGCCTATGTGCTGGGATCCTTGGCCTGGAAAAACGTATGCTAGCATATGATTGTATGTATCGTTAAGAATAGGGTTTCTAAAAACTACTCCCACAAAGATAAGTAAAAGAGAGGAGTATCGGAAGACTTTTCTGTCGCTTATTTTCTGAGAAGACTCCCTCTCCAGACTCTATTTGACCGGGAGGAAGAGATAGGACTATCGGCTGAGAGGAATAGCCAAAAAAAAGGCTACGTCTCATGTGAGACGCAGCCCCGGATGACTTGGCGGAAGAGCCTCCTCTACCGGCGTGACCGGTGGTAGAGGAAGTCGATGATCCCCTCGAGGACCTTCCCCGGCACGAGACCGGCGGCACGGATCTGCTGGGGGATGAAGCTGGTAGCTGTCATCCCGGGTGTGGTATTGACCTCCAGCAGCACGGGAGTGCCGTCGCTCTCGATGAAGTAGTCCACCCGGATGATGCCGGCGGCCCGTAGGTGGCGGTAGATCTGGTGGGTCAGCTCCTTGACACGCGCTGTCGTCTCCTCAGGGATGCGGGCCGGCGTGATCTCGTCCACGGCGCCATTGTACTTGGCATCGTAGTCGAAGAACTCGCTCTTGGGCACCACCTCGGTGATCGGCAGGATGTGGATCCCCTCGGCGTCCTCGTAGGCGCCACAGGTGATCTCGGTGCCGGTGATGAGGGACTGGATCATCACATCGCCACTCTCGGCGAGTGCCTTATCTATCGCCGGTTGCAGCTGCTCTCGCTCGGTGACGTGCGTCGTAGCGATGCTGGAGCCTCCGTTATTGGGCTTCACGAAGCAGGGAAGCCCCGGCTCTCGGAGCAGGTCATCGATGTCGATTCGGTCGTACTTGGTGAGCCGGACAGCCGGGGCGATCTTGATCCCAAAGGTGGAGAGGTAGCGGGCGCAGACGTACTTGTCGAAGGTGAGCGCACCGATCAGCGTCGGGCAGCAGGAGTAGGGGATCTGCAGCATGTCGAGGTAGCCGGTCAGGTGCCCGTCCTCGCCCGGTGTGCCGTGGATGGTGATGTAGGCGAAGTCGAAGCGAACCTTGCGACCTGTCTCGGGGTGGACAAAGGAGAAGTCTCCCTTGTCGATCTCAGGTGTGTCCTCGAGTCCGAGGACTGTCCAGTGATCACGCCGTATCAGTACCGGGTAGATCTCGTAAGGGCTGTCGGAGAGAAACTTCATCAGCCCCTCCTGGCTCGACAGGGAGACGGTATACTCGCCACTGTAGCCGCCGGCGATGAGCGCAATCTTTAGTTTTTCTTGATCCATAATGAGATGTGATCAGAGGTTCTCTACATTGCCGTCGTCGACGTACTTCCGCCACTTCTCGATGAGGGCGGTCATGTCGGGCGGTAGCGTACTCGAGAAGTCCATCTGTCGCTTAAGTATGGGATGAAAGAAGCCCAGCGTCTGCGCATGCAGTGCCTGCCTTGGGCAGATGGCGAAGGCATTCTCCACAAATTTCTTGTAGCTGGCGAAGCGATTACCGCGGAGGATCTGATCCCCACCGTAGACGGCGTCATTGAAGAGCGGGTGCCCCTCGTGGGAGAGGTGGACACGGATCTGGTGCGTGCGTCCCGTCTCGAGGCGGCAGCGTACCTGGCTGAGGTAGCCGAGGTACTCCTCCGTGCTGTAGTGGGTCACGGCCGTCTTACCCACTTCGCCCTCGTAGGGAAAGGGTGCCATCCTCGTCCGGTCACGAGGGTCGCGAGCAATGTTGCTCCTCAGCACGCCCTCCGCCGGGTCCATATGTCCCCAGATCACCGCCACATACTCGCGCCGGGTGGAGTGGTCAAAGAATTGCTTCCCGAGTGCACTCTTCACCTCCGCGGTCTTGGCGATCACTAGGAGTCCGCTGGTATCCTTGTCGATACGGTGGACCAGCCCTATCGCCGGATCATTGACATCAAAGTCGGGGTCATTCCGCAGGTACCAGGCGAGGCCATTGAGGAGCGTCCCGTCCCAGTTGCCGTGCCCTGGGTGGACCACCAGTCCCGCCGGCTTATTGACCACCAAGAGCCAGTCATCCTCGTAGACGATCTCGAGAGGCATCTCCTGGGGCGTGATCTCGAGGGTCATCGGTGGACGCTCAAGCCGCATAGAGACGCGGTCGAGAGGCTTGACCTTATAATTGGACTTTACCGGCTCGCCGTTGACGAAGATGAAGCCGGAAGAGGCTGCCCGCTGGATGCGACTGCGGGAGATCTTAGGCATCATATTGACGAGAAAGCGGTCGACCCTCAGAGGCTCCTGCCCCTGATCTGCTGTGATGGCGTAGTGCTCGTAGAGCTGGTCAACCTCCTCATCCTCCTCGTCTACCGGCTCCGGCTCGGTCGGTAGGTCTCTTTCGGTCATTTACTGTAAGGCGTATGCTGGTGTGACTGGACCTCTATCAGCTCAGAGCTCCGGCAGATCCTCCCCATCGGGCTCCTCAGCCTGTCCGATCCTCTGGAGTGCCTCCGCGACCTCGCGGTCCACAGCTGTGGTGTCGGCATCGTAGAGGCTGTCAAGAGAGGAGGTCGAGGTGATCGAGAGGACGAGAGGGGTATTGAATGGTAGCTTAGTGCCCGGCTGGATCACTTGACCGGTCTGACGATCGGACACCTCCACCGCGAGATCATTGTATCTCCCGGGGACCATCTTGATCGTCACATCGACAAAGCCTGCCGACCTGAGGGCAGCTTGAGCACGGCGTCTCGAGGTGTCGTAGACAGCAGGCATCACCACCTGCTCCACGGTCGTGGTATTGGTGGTCAGGAAGATCGTGCGGTGCTTCTTGATGATCGATCCCGGACCGGGAGAGGTCTTCAGGATCACACCGGGTGCCATCCCCTCCGTATAGATAGAGTCGACGATCTCGAGGTCCAGGTCCATGGACCGCACCGCCGTCTGCGCCTCCGTCAGGGTCATGCCGGAGAGATCCGGCACCTTGGCCGCCTCGCCATGGTGGGTGTAGACATCGAGGAGATAGAGAGCTCCTACGATGATAAGCGCCCCCACGACGACCATGGCCAGCAGGTTTAGCAGCGTGATCCTGACAGCGCGTCCTGTGCTCATCGTCCGCTTTTTCTCCTCCGTCCGATCCTCTGTCTCTCTGTCCATCTCCTCCTCGCTCATAATGCCGTCGGTATCGTCCTTACTTACTCCTCGTCGTCGCTGTCGTCCTCAGCCATGTCGGAGAAGACGTTCTGTACATCATCGTCGTCCTCGATCTTGTCGATCAGAGTATTGACCTCCTCGCGCTCCTCGGGAGTGATCTCCTTCGTCATCTTGGGGTCGCGGATGAAGTCTGCCGACTGGATCTCGAAGTCCATCCCCTCGAGTGCTGTCTGCAGGGTGCCATTGACGGCAAAGTCTCCCGTCACCGTGTAGCCGTCGTCCGACCTGGAGACATCCTCCGCACCGGCGTCGATGAGCTCCAGGAGTAGCTCCTCGGGGTCGTACTCCTTGCCCTCCTCCTTGGGAGTGACAGTGAAGACTACCTTGTGGTCAAAGAGGAACTCTACGCTACCATTCACACCGAGGCTCCCACCGTACTTGGTGAAGTAGCTCCTGAGATTGGCCACCGTGCGGGTCGTATTGTCGGTCATGGTCTCCACGAATATGGCGATGCCATGCGGAGCATAGCCCTCGTACGTGACGGTCTCATAATTTGCCTGATCCTTGTCCGTCGCTTTCTTGATGGCGCGCTGGACATTCTCCTTGGGCATATTCTCCTTCTTGGAGGTCTGGATGAGTACGCGCAGGCGGGGGTTGGTGTCCGGGTCGGGACCTCCGTCGCGGACCGCCACGGTGATCTCCTTGCCCAGCTTCGTAAATGTACGGGCCATATTGCCCCAGCGCTTCATCTTACGCGCTTTTCTGTACTCAAATGCTCTTCCCATGATTATTGTCAGTAACTATAGTCTCGGTCGACCGTTTTATCGGAGAGTCGCTCCGGTAGCGTGCTCGATTTGATTGAAAATTTTCTGCATTGTCTTCTCGATCGCCTTATCGCTCAGCGTCTTGTCCGGGTCGAGGAGCTCAAAGGTGACGGCGTACGACCGCTTGCCCTCGGGCAGGGTCTTATCCTCGTAGACGTCGAAGAGCTCGACGCTCCTCAGTAGCTTGGGCTCAGCCTTCTCAGCGGCCTGCTTGATGGTCTCAAAGGTGACACTCTTGTCGACGAGGAGGGCGAAGTCGCGCTTGACGGAGGGGAAGCGGGGGATGCTCGTCGCCTTGGTCAGCCGACCGAGGACGCGGTGGAGCAGGACGTCCCACTTGATCTCAGCGAAGTAGACCGGCACGTCGATGTCGTGCATCGTCGTCAGCATCTCCCGGTCGAGGAGTCCCCAGCGGGCGAAGACCTCCCCGCCCTTGAGTGAGAGTACCTGGCACTTCTCGAAGAGTGGATCGTCCTCCCTCTGCTCGCTGCTGATCTCTCCGGCATTAACGCCCATACGGACCAGAATCTGCTCGAGGACTCCCTTGAGCTCATAGACCGAGATCTCCCGCTCGGGGGTGATCCAGTTGCCGGTATCGGTGTCCCCGGTCATCCAGAGTCCGAGACGGAAGCTCTCGTGGAAGCCTCGTAGCGGGTTTTCTTCCTTCTCGTCGACGCGGGTGTAGGTGTTGCCAAACTCGAAGAAGCGGATATTTGTTGCCTTGCGATTGAGATTTCGCTCGATCGACTCCAGTCCGCCGTGAACCAATGTCTGACGAAGCGTGGAGAGGTCGGCAGAGAGGGGATTGATCACCCTCACCGCTTGCTCGGAGCTCTTCTCGTCGCTGTAGTAGGACTCCTTGGAGAGGGAGTTATTGAGGATCTCGAAGAATCCCGCTCCCACTAATTGCTCGCTGATCACCTGCTGGTAGCGGACGCTCTGATCCTGGTAGGAGGGAGCGCCCATCGTCAGCGTCAGTCGCTGGTCCGGGGCCTGGTAGGTATTGTACCCGTAGATGCGGAGGATCTCCTCGATCAGGTCCACATCGTGTGTCACATCGTATCGGTAACGGGGTACCTCCACGTGGATCCCCTCCTCGTCCTCACGGGTAATGGTGATCAGGAGCGACTCGAGGATATTGCGCACCTGAGCCTTGTCGATCTCGAAGCCGATCAGACCATAGAGGCGCTTCCAGGAGAGGTCGATCGTATAAGGTCCCACGGGACTGGGGTACTCGTCGTAGATGGCACTCGCCACCTCGCCCCCTGCCACCTCGGTGATCAGGTCGACGGCACGCCGGAGGGCGTAGGGGATCTCATTGGGGTCCAGCCCTCTCTCGTAGCGGAAGGAGGCATCTGTATTGAGCCCATGCCGACGAGCTGTCTTGCGGACGTAGGTGGGGTGGAAGGTGGCACACTCGAGGAACATATTGGTCGTCTCCTCGGTGATGCCGGAGTCCTTCCCGCCGATCACGCCGGCGATGCAGATCGGGTCGGCGGCGTCTGCGATCACCAGATCTCTCTCCGTCAGCTCGTACTCCTTGCCGTCCAGTGCGGTGAGCTTCTCCCCCGCCTTAGCGAGCCGGACATGTACCTCGCCCCCCTTGACCTTATCGAGGTCAAAGGTGTGAAGCGGCTGTCCGATCTCCATAAGGACATAGTTGGCAGCATCGACAACGTTATTTACCGGGTGGACGCCCATCGTCTCAAGCGCCTCGCGAAGCCACTTGGGTGATGGTCCGACCTTCAGACCGCGAACTACCACTCCCGCATAGCGCGGGGCAGCCTCCGGAGCGTCGATATGGAGACTCACGGGGTGTCCCTCTCCCTTTATCTCACTCACCTCGGGCTTATGGAGTGCTGTCCTGAGTCCGCGCGACCGGAGGTAAGCGTAGAGGTCGCGGGCGACACCATAGAGGGAGGTGCCGTCGACGCGATTGGGTGTGATGTCGATCGTGATCACCTGATCAGAGTGTACGCCGAAGTAGTCTGCCGCCTCGGTCCCGGCGGGGATGTCGTCCGGCAGTACCATAATCCCGTCGTGGGCGCTGCCGAGCCCGATCTCGTCCTCTGCGCAGATCATACCGAAGGAGTCCTCCCCGCGCATACGGCCCTTCTTGATCGTAAAGGACTCCTCGCCATCGTAGAGTGTGCAGCCTATGGTGGCTACCACGACGGTCTGTCCGGCAGCGACGTTGGGCGCCCCGCAGACGATCTGCAGAGGTCCGTCCGGGCTGTACTTGCTACCGAGATCCACCGTGGTGATGTGGAGGTGGTCAGAGTTGGGGTGCGGGACACAGGTGAGGACCTTCCCGATGACGAGACCGCGCAGTCCGCCACGGATCGACTCACGCGTCTCCACGCCGTCTGACTCCAGACCGGTTGATGTCAGGATGTCGCTGACCTCCTCAGCAGTGAGGTCATGGTCGACATACTTCTTGAGCAAGTTGTACGATACGATCATTCTTTTTCTCTCAATATATATGTGTGTCGCTTGGCGTCATCCTCGTCTAAGGTCGATGGTACACGGCACAGGATACTCAGTATAATGGGACCACAAATTTAGCCCTAATTCCGCCCAATCACAAAAGCCAGCCTCATCGGTCCATCTGGCTAATTCGCATTTTGATGTGCTGGGTGGGGGAGTAAAAAGAGATTACCTTTGT
>NZ_UQJH01000008.1 GCF_900541275.1 uncultured Porphyromonas sp. | reverse complement strand
CAAAGGTAATCTCTATTTTCCTCCCCCTCCCAGCACATCAAAATGCGAATTAGCCGGCAGATGCGAGGGAGGGGATAGGCAGGTGAGGATTAGGGAATACGACAAAAAGGACGTACCTTTGCACCGCTTTGCGTAGCCTCTGGTGAGAGATATATGTGGCTCACGAATGCTGCGTTTAGTGATTTGACTAATTCATAAAGCTACATTTTCTGACATGGACTTAATTAAGGCAGTCGAGCAGGAGTTTGCTACCGAGAGGGAGCTTCCCGCATTCAAGAGCGGTGATACGATCTCCGTCAACTATCGCATTACCGAGGGTGACAAGACGCGTATCCAGGTCTTCAAGGGTGACGTGATCCGCATCTCTGGTGAGGGCGCCAATAAGCGCTTCACCGTGCGTAAGATCTCCAATGGCATCGGTGTAGAGCGTATCTTCCCGATGAACTCTCCCTTCATCGACAGCATCGAGGTACATCGCGTGGGTCACGTCCGCCGTGCCAAGCTGTACTACCTCCGCAATCGTCGCGGCAAGAGTGCTCGTATCAAGGAGCGTCGTTCCTTCTGATATAAAGTTTACTGTACACGAAAAAAAGAGCTATCGATCAGCATCTAGATGCCGGTCGGTAGCTCTTTCCGTATCGTAGAAGTGTGAGGTGGGATAGACTTAGGCGCTACGTGCTGGCGGGGCTTGCTCTCCTGACTTTCCTCTCTTTGGGGTTCGCTCAGGAAGGCTGGGGTGGTGACATAGACCTATTCTCTCTTGAGAATGGTCGGCTCACGCTTACTCCGCTTGCTCAGGGAGGCGAGGAGGCGGAGATCCACCGGTCCTATGAGCTGAGGAGCGGAGTACCGGTGGCGTGGACGATGGAGTGCCACTACGACCGGCGACCATCGAGGTACAATACTTTTGCTCTGGATCTCTTCAGCATGCATACCGAGACGGGGCTTGAGACCTATACACTCTGTCCGGATCCTAAGGGGCTGGAGGTGCGGCTTGTCCGCACACTCTCTCCTGCGAATGGAACAGGGAAGGAGGAGGTGCTGCTGCGCCATCCGCTGATATCTCCGGACGAGGTGTGGAGAAGTGTGGCTCTGAGGGTAGTCTATGATGGCGAACGGCAGATGACGCTGAGTATGCTCTCGCCGGAGGGAGGCGTTCGGCATGCCGATGTTGCGGTGCAGCTTGACGGCCGACCGCATGGAGTGCTCTCGCTCAGGGTGAAATTCACCTCCGGACGGATGAGCTCGACCTTCTGGACCGAGCCGACCTTTCACTCCCCCTATCGGAGCCTTGGGCAGATACGTCTCCTGCGGTCTGTCCGGAGGGGTGATGGTACCCTTGTCCTCTACCTGAGTCAACCGGTAGACCTCTCCCGAGCGGTGGCTCTGGTCGGAGGGAGGGAGACTCGGGTCGCCTATGGCGAGACGCTGCGAGAAGTGATCCTGCCGGTCTCCTCGCCCTCCGGCAGTGGTCCCATGGAGGTCAGGATCTCCGGCATGGAGACGCTGGATGGCCCTGTGGGTGAGTGGCAGACCTCCATTGAGCGTCCATCGGCAGAGGACAGAAGCGGGCTGATCATCTCAGAGATCATGATCGATCCTCCGACGGTGGGTCCTCTGGCGAGGGTCCCCTATGTGGAGATCGCCAATAGGGGTACCGCTCCTGTGGATCTCGGGCGGGTGATCCTCCGCTGCCGGACCACCGCGTACGACCTGCCTCCGGTGACGCTGCCTCCAGGAGGCTATGTGGTCCTCCACTCCTCACAGTACAAGCTACCGCAGGAGAGTGCCCACACGCTGCCGATGGATCACTTCCCCTCGATGAGCGGCTCCTTTGTCCTCAGCCTGGAGGGGCGGGATGGGCAATCCATCGACCGAGTGGTGGTGGATGATCAACTCCGTGAGCCGGGACTGCAGCGAGAGGGACGCTCCATAGAGCGCGTCGAGTCGGATCCGCCGCAGTGGCGCTACTCCACAGCCCCGATGGGCGGTACACCGGGCGCCCCATCACTTATGAGACCCTACGATACGCTCGCAATGGGTGCGCTGGTGGTGAGCGAGCTGATGCTCTCCCCCGAGAGTGTCGGGGAGAAGTACATCGAGCTCTACAACACCTCCACTCATCCGATCGAGCTGGAGGGGGTCTATATGAGCTTCCGAAACAGTCCTGATGGCTCCTACTCTGCATGGCCCTTTGTGGTCTCGCCCTACACACTGCCAGCGAAGAGCTATGCCGTGCTGACCCCTTATCCGCCCGCCCTGGAGCGTCTCTACCCCCTCTGCGACCCCTCCACGCTTGTGGAGCGGATAGACTTTCCCTCCATTAGTTCCACCTACAGCGAGATCAGTCTCGTGGCTCGAGCGGATCGTACCACCATAGATCAGGTCGTCTATCGCCGTCAATGGCTGGGCGACACTGCTGCTGACCGGACTCGCCACTCACTTGAGCGCGTCTCTCCACACGCTGACGGGACGAAGAAGAGCGCTTGGCGTCGTGCCTCTGATGCCTCCCGTGGAGGTACTCCGGGACGTCCCAATAGTTCGTCAACGGAGAACGGATCAGCGGGCACTTGGCCGGACGACCCACGTCTCTCCTATGAGCAGATGATGGCGCTCCTGCCACTGTATGGGGAATTGGCGACGCTGGAGCTCTTCACCCTTGATGGGCAGCAGATCTATCGGAAGGAGGGTGGGGAGGTGAGACCTTTTATCGCTAAACTGCAGGACGGAAAAGCTCCTCTGCCGACACTGATCGTCGTGGTACGTGTGACTTTCACCCCTCCCGATCCGGACTTTCTTCCGCTCACCTACTCAGGTAAATGGGTCCATGCTGGCGCTATGTGACTTCTCTCGGGGAGGGTCGTCAGGGTATTTTCAGCAGTTGGGTCCTATGGGTGCATAGAGAAAGCAGAACAATTTGTACCTTTGGGAGTGACTTAACAGAATACATAACACTTTAATCTTGCATTATGGCAAAGTACGACTTTGACAAGGTCATCGACCGTAGGGGGACCAGCTGTATGAAGTATGACGGCTATGGTCACTTCGAGAGCGACTACGAGGATATCCTTCCTCTCTGGATCGCTGATATGGACTTCGCAACGCCCTCCTTCGTGGGCGATGCTGTCCGTAAGCGTCTTGAGCATCCGGTACTGGGGTATACCTGCCCTCCGGATCGCTATTTTGAGGCGATTCAGAATTGGTTTGAGAAGCGCTACGGCTTTCGCCCCGAAAAGGAGGAGATCTCCTATACACCGGGTGTGGTGTCCGGCTACTACAAGCTGATCCAGTGCTTCTCGCACGAGGGTGATGGGATCACGATCCTTCCCCCGGTCTACTATCCCTTTGCCAACGTCATCCGCGGCAGCAACCGCAAGTTAGTCGAGGCGCCCCTGCTCGTCCGTGATGAGCGCTTCTACATCGACTGGGACCGACTTGATGAGGCTCTCTCGGAGTCCAAGATGTTGCTCTTCTGCCACCCGCATAATCCAGGTGGTCGGGTATGGAGTGATGAGGAGCTACGCCGCGTGGCGCATATGGCTCACGAGCATGGAGTGCTCATCATGAGCGATGAGATCCATGCTGACCTGAGCTACAGGGGCGTGCAGCACCATCCCTTCCCCTCCATCTCCGAGGAGGCACGCGAGATCACCATGTCGCTGATGGCCCCATCTAAGGTCTTCAATATGCCCGGCGTGATCGGCTCACACTTCTACATCCCGAATAAGGAGCTGCGGGAGAAGGCTTTTGCCTACATGCTGCAGTGTGGACTGGAGGCAGCCTCTTGCTGGACCTATGACGCCATTGCCACCGCCTATGAGCAGGGGGATGAGTGGTCACGCGACTGTATGGACTACATCGCTGCGAATGTCGACTTCGTACAGGACTACCTCCGGCGGGAGATGCCTGGTGTGAAGATGATCCGCCCCGAGGCTTCCTTCCTTATCTTCCTGGACTTCACCGATGCCGGCTTTAATGACCCGGATGAGCTGGTCGACTTCCTGATCCGGAAGTGTGGCGTCTTCATGAATGACGGTCGGATGTTTGGCACCGGCGGAGACTACTTCATGCGACTCAATGTCGGCGAGCCCCGCTCCATTATCGAGGAGGCCATGAAGCGGATGGCGAAGGGTCTCCGTGAGCGGAAAGCCTGATCGCTCGAGCTGATACAAAGGAGAGGGCCGGCCCGTACAATCGTACGAGCCGGCCCTCTTCTCTGTTTGTAGGTATGATATACTCCGTCATCCCTAATGTGATAGCGGAGGAATAAGACTATTGATCTGATTTTTTATCTATGTGTTACTTGCCGATAGCCCATCTCAGAGATATAGGGAAGAGAATACGCAGAGTCACATCACGCACCTACTTTAGAGCTGCAAGGGTCATTACTTGGGGAGTGAACAGAGGTTAAGTGAACCACAGGACCCTATTGACAGAGGTACCTATCGGTCATGAGAGAAAGAAAAAGCGGGAGAGCGCCCATTGTCAAGATGGGTACTCTCCCGCGTGTCAATTGATTTTAGCCGTTGGTAAACCCTATACTCCTACGGATCAGAAGTTGGGCTTAGTGGCGTCAGTATGCGCGACGGACGATCCAGGCATCGCTGAAGGCGGGCGCGTACTTCTGCATAATTGCATCACGCGAGCGGACAGCGGCCTCCTTGGTGTCGTGACCGGTGACGAGGACACGGTACATACCAGACTCGTTCTGAGCCAGGATCGCCTCGCCATATCCCTCACTGATCATACGCTCGCGGAGTGAGCGGGCGTTGGTGATGTTCTTGAAGCTGCCGATGCAGACGCTGAAGGTGCGGATGCCATTGGGGGCACTCTCGCCCTCGGGGACGGAGAGCTTCTCCTCCCGGACGTCCGAGTTGTCGGCTACGACGATCGGCTCCTCCTGAGGATAGGTGCTCTGCTGGGCCACCTCATGCTGCTTAGCCTTCTCATACATTGAGCGGTAAGCGCTCTTCTTGGGCTTGCAGGAGGTCATGCAGCTACCTACGAGCAGGAGCCCGAGAGCTGCTACGAGTACATTCTTTTTCATGATAATGATAGTGTCTAAAGTTATTGTTCGTATTTGGTGTGTACAAAAGTAGCGATTATTGATCAAGTTAGCGAATGGATCCAGCAGGTAGTCATAGGTGCCCTACCATCGAGAGGTGGTGCTGCCCCTCTATCATCGATATACGTCAGAGGGCAGCGACGGATCGCTGTGGATCGGTCGCTGCCCTCATGTAGGGACAACCTCTAGACAGAGATCTACTTAGTCCTTATCGCTAAGCAGACCTCCGACGACAAAGGCGATGGAGGTGATGGCGGCCCCGCCGAGGGCGCCCATCAGGACGAGGGCCTTGCAGCCTCCCTCCATGGACTCATCACCGATGTATCTTCCGAGGCGGCAGAGGCCGCTACTGATCTCATTTGCTCTCATAATGGTTTGTTTCTAATTGGTTACTAAGGTTCTCAGCAAAGTTAGCCATTTACCTGCTCTTTCCTCATCACTTGTCGAGGGACTTGTCAAGCCGGCCGAGGAGGAGTCGGTAGTGAGCGCGGAGGTTGGCATCCCTAGTCCGAGGGATGGTCCGCTTGAGCAGGTCTCGTACCTTCAGAGCGTAGCTCAGAGTGTAGTCGCTGGTCATATTGACGGTCTGCGCCCAGAGGTGCTCCGGGAAGCCGCTGCCGTTGCCGAAGCCAAGCAGCCCATTCTCCTCTCCGGCGTGATTGCAGACGGTCTTGTCAGCCTTATAGCTCAGGCTGAGGGCGTCAGACTTAAGCCCGACGGGGTAGACATTCTGCAGCCCATACTGAAGCGAGGCATTGAGGTAGCGGACAAAGGCCTCCTGCAGGGCGATCTCTGTCTCGCTGAGGTGCGAGGCGCCACGTAGAGTCGGGCCAAAGATATGGCTATAGACATCCTCCAGATACTCCATAGGGGAGTAGGAGTCGGAGTCGAAGTAATAGGAGATGGCGAGCTTACCGGTATTGAGCATCGTCATCTTGAGGAGATCCTGCTGCACGAGGTCAAAGGGGCGGAGGGAGGCGTAGGGGATGTGTCCCACCAGCTTCTCAAGCCCGAGCTTGCGGAAGTCCTCCGCATGCTCTATGAGCCAAAGGGCTGCCTCGCGCTGCCGCTCCTTGGGGAGCACCTGATGCCTCGGTATCCCGGAGGACTCGCTCGTCTGCCGGAGGATGATGCCGGGGATCATCATAAAGATATTGTGGTAGTATCCGTAGGCCTGCGCCAGGATCTGCTCGTAGAGCTCACCCCGGTGCTCAGCTCCCGGGTCGTCGGTGATCCACTCATCGAGGTGCTCGGTGATGTACATGAGGTTGCGCATCCCCAGCTCACCGGCACGTATCGGGTCGTCACTCAGGTCCTCCTCGATGGCGGTCGGGTCGAGGCGGCTCTCCACTTGTTGCACGCCATAGCGGTAGATCGGATTGCCCTCATGGCGGGAGACATACTTCTGGAGCTCCTTGCTCTCGGCAAAGAAATTGTCCTCCAGCTCCGGGAAGACCTTATACCCCCACTCGATGGCGTAGTAGTCAAAGGCACCAAGGTAGGGCGGGTCGAGGGAGACCCCTTTGTCCTCCCGTTGGGCCACATAATTCCATCGCGCATAGTCCATAATACTGGGTGTGGTGCCGTACTTATGGGTAAAGGAGGGCGACCGAAGCGAGTCGACGGAGTAGGCGGCTGAGGCGGCCATATTGTGCATCAGGCCGAGGGTGTGACCCACTTCGTGGGCGATCACATACTCCAGCGATTCGGTGAGGAGGGAGTCGGAGAGTACCTTGCTACGGACTGCGGGGTCGAGCTGTGCCGTCTGGACGAAGCGCCAGTTGTTGAGCGTCTTGATCACATTGCTGTAGACCATGACGGAGGCATTGATGATCTCGCCCGTGCGGGGATCGTACCAGGAGGGACCCATGGCATTCTCGATGCCGACCGGGACGTAGCGGATGCAGGAGTACTTCAGGTTGTCGGGGTCAAACTCCGGGTCGTCCTTGGGGAAGTCTCTCACCTGCACGACGTCCTTGAGTCCGATGCGCTCAAAGGCCTTATTCCACCTCAGCACACCGGCCTTGATCCCGGCTCTCCAGCGCTCGGGGAAGTTGTCATCGACATAGTAGACGATGGGCTTCTTGACCTCGGTCAGTTCGCCCCTCTTAAGGGCCTCCATATCGACCGGCTCGAGCCGCCAGCGGCGGATGAAATTGACCGTCTCGATCTGGTGATTGTCGCTCCGGAGGATGTCCTTCTCCGTGAGGAAGAAATTGACCCTCGTGTCACTCAGTCTCGGTGTCATCGGCACGGCCGGCAGGCGGAGGAGGGAGTAGGTGACGCTGTATGTGGTCGGGTAGTCCTCCAGTCCCTTGCCCCTGCTATTGGTGAGCGTCACGTAGGAGGTGCGCTCGACGCCTACGGTGGCATTGGTCTCAAAGGACTTCACGGAGGTGAAGCTCGAGAGGTCGGGTCGCGGGCTGCTGGAGAGTCGGTAAGAGCCCACCTCGGAGACCAGTGCGTCGAAGAAGCGCTGCTCATTGAGGAAGAAGTCGGTGACATCGAAGAGGACAGACTTGCCGTCGCTGCTGAGTCCCGTGATGGGGAACTTGTGCAGCGACACGTTGGTGTAGCTCTTCTGGATATTCTTGACCAGGGCCGACTTGTCGGTCGGGTCATAGAGGAGGTCATTATTTACCACCTCCATGACGACGACACTGTCTTTCTGGATGAAGCGGATCGGGATAGGTCCGCTATTCTTGAAGCCGGGGAGTCCGAGCTGGGGGTTGGAGATGTCCGATACCGTGGCTGCGATCAGCATCTCCTCACCGAAGGACTCACTCGGGAGCTCCATATAGAGCTGCTTCTCCTTGAGGTGAAGGGATAAGAAGGGTCCCTGAGCAGACCTCATCGAGGTGGTGTCCGTCGTGAAGAAGCGCTCGTAGGGGGACTTGGTCTGCTCCCGCATACGCTGCTCCTGTCGCTCACGAGCCACAGCGCGCTTTGATCGGAGGATCTGCGCCTCGGCCGTGGGACTGCTCAGCACGCCGGTGAGGATGAGGAGTAGTATTAGGATGGGATGATGTCGTCTCATGGGTTACTCTCCTTTCAGTGCTTTATTGGTCTTGAAGAGCAGCACGCTGTAGTGGGCCTTGGCCTCGGGGCTCTTGGCCCACTTCTCCGCTTTCTCCAGCTCGGGACGCAGTCTCTCGAGTGCGGCGAAGAAGTAGATGCTCGACCGGTCGATGTCCTCCAGCCGGATCTGAGGGTAGGGGCTTCGGGTCGGGTCACCGAAGGAGACCTCGGAGCGGTACCCCTTGAGTGCTGTGGGGACCATCACGGTGGGGACCTTGGTGTCGGTGACTACCGCCCGACCGAGGTTGATGAACCCTCTCTGCAGAAGGATCTCTGCTCGGGTGGGGTCGCGATGCTCGGTGAGCGAGGCAAAGACCTCCTTCGTCAGGTCCTCGAAGTACTCCTGCTGAGAGTAGCTGCCGGGGACGAGGTGCTCGGCCGTGAGGACGCGCATACGGGTGTTGTAGAGGTCATTGATCAGAAACTCGTAGAGCTGATCGTAGTAGCTGATGCGGATCTGACTCCTGCACTCAAGCTCTCGATTGGCATACTTGTCAAAGTCCTTGATCTGGTCCACCACCCACTTGAGTGAGGCTCTCTGAGTCTCGCGGGGGAGCACGGTGTAGATGGGGTGCTCCGCGTCGGGGATCGAGGGATTGACGTAGATGCCACCGATCTGGTGCATCACGTTCTTCACGAGGGAGTGGAAGGTCTGTGAGATGGCGAGGTCCAGCTTATCCTTCTTGCGGGTGTCCTCGTCATCGGTGATCCACTTGGGGAAGTCGTGAGAGATGCGGGCGAGATTTTTCATCCCATAGTCGCTGCTCTTGATCGGGTCGTCTCCCAGGTCGCCCGAGATAACCCGCGGATCGTAGACATTGGTCTGCTCCGGGAGGTAGCGGTAGATCGGGTCATTTGCCTTGGAGGAGACAAACTTCTCCAGCACCTCTGCCTGAGCGTAGATGTCCTGTGAGAAGAGGGGGAAGTAGCGGTAGAGCCACTCGACCACATAATCATCGTAAGGACCGATCTCGGGGAGGGTCATTGGGACATTGTCCCCCGGCTGTGCCACATAATTGAGCCGGACATAGTCCATGATGCTCGGGGTGACACCGTGAGCTTGTACGTAGGAGGCGCTCCTGAGGGAGTCGGTCGGGACAGCCGCCGTGGCGATCATATTGTGCGACAGACCGAGGATGTGCCCCATCTCGTGCTTGACGGAGAAGGTGAGCATCGCATCCCGCTTCTCCTTAGGGAGAGGGAAGTTGCGGATCGAGGGGTCTACAAGGGCACTCTGGGTGAAGTACCACTTGTAGAAGAGCTGCTCGATGTTATTGAAGATGAAGAGTGTCGAGCTGATGATCTCTCCCGTCCTCGGGTCGACCCACGAGGGGGCGTAGGCATTCTCTCCCTGATTGGGGATGTAGCGGATGCAGGAGTACTTGAGATTGTCCGGATCAAAGCCGGTAGAGGGGTCGGGGAAGTCCCTTACCTCGATGGCGTCCTTAAATCCGATCTTCTCAAAGGATGTATTCCACGCCAGGATACCGTCTCGGATCGGCTGCTTCCACTCCTCGGGGAATGCGGGATCGAGATAGAGGACGATCGGCTCCTTGGGCTTGGAGAGTCCACCGGAGGCGTAGGTGGCGGAGTCTGCCGGCTCGAGCCGCTGTCGGTGGGCGATGTAGATGTTGTCGGTCTTGTCCTTGAGAGTGGAGAAATTAAGCCGCCCGGTGGTGAAGGTCCCGACGCGGGTGTCGGCGATGCGTATCGGCATCGTCTCCTCCGGCAGTCGGAGCAGGGTAAAGGTCGCCTCGACCGTCGTCGGCACATCGCTCGCCACGGAGACCATGCCGAGGAAGGTGGCGGAGAGCTTGTAGTTAAGCTCCACACGCACCTGAGCATTGTCCTCATAGGACTTCATGCCCTTGATGAAGGAGAGGGAGGAGACCGGTGAGGCGCTCAGCTTGAGGTCGCCGGACTCCTTCGGGATCACCCGCACGAGTGTGCTCTCGCGCGCCATCAGAGAGGTGGCGTCGAAGACCACTGCGCTGCTGTCCGGTGTGAAGGCGAGGACGGAGTAGGCCGCTACGGAGGGGTCGCGGTAGCTGAGGGCGAGCGCCTGCTTCATCGGCTCGTCTGCCTCCTTGGAGTAGACGATCGTGTTATTTTTCTTGACCACCACGGTGCTGTCTTGCAGCTCGAAGCGCATCAGCAGGGGCTCCTCGCTGCGGTCGCCTATCGTGAGGATCGATCCGTCAGAGACACTGGAGAGCGTAGCTCCGAGGAGCATATCCCGCCCGATCTCCGAGATGGGCAGCTCCATGTAGAGCTTGTCTTCCACTTTGTGGAGGGTGACGAGGCCACCCTTGACGGTCTCGACCTTCTTGTCTCTGAAGAGCTGACTATACTTATCCTTGCTTGTCTTGGCGTAAGACTCGTGGATGGGTGCCAGTCCCAGCATCGGTAGGAGCGTGAGCAGTAGTAGTCTCCGCATCCATCGCTCCACTGGGATCTTAGGGGTTGAGTGCATGTCTGTTCCTTTGCAGTCTTGTATTAGTTATTGATCGGGTAATCCTCGCGGAGTGCGATGGCAGTGATGGGGAGGCGAAGGTCCTTCCACTCGCGTACAACGGGGTAGCTGTCCTTAGTCAGGTCTATCTGCCGGATGCTCGAGGTGGAGCCCGACCGACTATTCAGGGCAATGTAGAGGAAGTGGTCATCCTTGTCCACCACCATATCGACTACCACCTCGTCCTTGCTGAGTGAGATGAGGGGGGTGGTGGGGAAGTTGCCCTGCGACATGGTGTTGTAGGCATAGATGCCGCTGCCGTCAGCACCGCTGTAGAAGACTAAGTTCCGCGTCGGGGCAGAGGTCATCACAGAAGAGGCATCGAGGTGAGCCTCAGCAGGCACCTCCTTGGAGAGGAGGACCTCCTCTCGGACTCGCTTAGCCTTTGCTACATTGTGAGTACCCGGATTGATCAGCAGATGCTTGATCGTCTCGTCGCTCTTGCTCTTGAGGAAGAGTGTCACCCGTAGCCGGTCCCCGGTAAGGACCATGTGGGTCAGGCTGTAGCCCTTTGTCTCGTCGGGGAACCAGACACTGTACTTGGTCAGCGCCTCCTTGTATTTCGCCACGATCTTCTCAGCTCCGTTATCGTAGGCGAGATAGCCGTCGATCTTCTTCGGGTCATCCTTGTCGGTGAGCCAAGAGGCGGTCATAGGAGCCAGGCTGAGCTTCTCCCGTGCGATGCCCAGCTTCGACGCGATTGACTTAAGGTCGCTGTTGAAAGCATCTTGTGTACTGATATTGAAGTCTCCGAACCTGCCGTTGTAGAAAAATTGTCCCTTGGAGTCCGCCCATGTACCCTGTAGGGTGGTGATCTCCGACTTTAGGGGCAGAGTCGTGGCAAGCTCCATCTGATCAGGCTCGATCATATAGAGGTTGCTGCCACAGGCGAGTAGGAAGCCCTTATAGCCATAAGTGACATTGGTCACAAAGGCGAGATCGTGGGGTGTCCCTACAAACGTGCCGGCAGGATTATTGAGCGTCAGCACATCGTAGTCCACTTCCTTGTCGGGCTGCGAGGGCTCCACAAAGCCGATCGTGGCAGCATCGCTCTCCTCACCGAGGAGGTAGAGCCCCTGGCGGAAGCGGTACTGTACGTTGATCGTGGATCGCTGGACGAGAGTTGTCTCGCCATTGGAGATCAGGAGGCGCACCGGATAGAGACCCGCCTTGGAGCAGTGATACTTGAGCGTTGGCTCCGTCGATACCTCCTCATAGCCCACCTCCCAAGAGTACTTGACATCCTTGGATGGACCATTGAGTGTCAGCTTGGGTGCCGGTATCTCCAGCAGTCGCCCCTCATCGGCAGTGTAGACCTCCTTGAGTTGCTCAGAGGTTGTGATCTCGGTGACAGGCTGCTCCGGGTCGGTCGAGTGGTCCTTGAAGCACGAGGTGAGCAGCGAGCAGGTCAGTAGTCCCGGCAGGATAATCCGGGAGATCCTATATATAGTGTGTGTCATAATTAATTACTCCTCGAAGCTAATGGATGTAGATGGATCAAGGTCCGGTAGTGGCACCTCCAGCTCGGGGTGGGCCTTGAAGTAATCATACACCTTCTTGAAATTGACAAAAAGCTTGACGCTCTTTTTTGGATCACTGAGTGCTGCCTCCAGTACTGCCGGGTCGCTGTCGTAGTACTCCAGCAGCTTGAGGTACTTAAGACGGTGGTAGGGACCAAAATAATAGGTGTAGTAGACCCACCAGTAGGGCTCCGCAACATAGTTGTCGAAGGTGATCACCTGGAGGTTGTCTGACTCAAAGGCGATCTTCAGATCCTCACTGGACTTGAGTCTCAGCACAAGTCGTAGAGCCTCTGACTCCTCCGGTGATATGCCACTTCGGAGTAGCTCGACTCGGAGTGTATCAGTCACCGCACCGGAGCGGAAGTGGTAGGACGTCTCTATGGGCGTATAGTGTGCCCCTGACCGGGCGGTAGATGCCTCAGGGTCTGCCTCGACGTGATAGGTAAGGTCCTTGGTGGGGATATCACCGACGATGCGTAGAGGAATCTTGACTATATGCGTCTCCACCTCTGCAGGAAGTGGTCCGAAGGAATAAGCTTGCAGCGTGTCAGCCTGTTGCTTGTGGTCAAAGTAAATGGCTGAGGAGCCGATGTACTGACCATCGGGGGTGAAGTCCCCCTCGTATGTGATCCTATTGCAGCTCGTGCCAAGCAGCCCGAGGAGGGCGAGTGGGGCGAGCAGTCGTATGGCGCTTCTCATAAGATAATCCTTTTGTCTCATTTCTTATTGGTCTCAGCGGTGAAGCCAAATTCTCTCTCCTTCTCCGGCCACGGGAGGATGTAGATCTCATTAGAGGCCGGGATGGACTCCTTGCCTCTACGGTCGAGGATCGGCAGGTTGTAGTGCTTGTAGGCAAAGAAGATCTGTCCCTCGCCCGGCATCTCGCGCATCCGCTCTCGCATCATCTCGCTGATGTACTTCTCCTTGGTGTCCACCTTAGCCGGATCGATCTCGGCGAGGCCGCGGCTCTTGCGGACGGCATTGAGCAGCTCAAGAGACTGGGTGCGGTCGCTGTCGTAGAGACACTCGGAGAGTATGTAGTACATTTCCGGCAGGCGGATCAGGGTCAGACCCTCAAAGTCTCCCTTATTCAGCTCAGCCTCATTGGACAGCAGGCGGGTAAATGCAGTGAGTCCACCGGAGAGCTCCTTGTAGTAAAGCCCATACCGCAGGTCTACGCTGGTGGCGGTAAACTTGTCCGTCTCGTAGAGCTCCTTGAGGTCCGTCCTCGCCTCGGTGAAGCTGCCGGAGGTGGTATTCTGGAGGAAGGTCTCGTAGACGGTCTTCGCTATACGAGGCGCATAGAGACCGAAGAGCAGCTCTCCCTGAGCCGGATAGCGCTTCACTCTCTCGAAGTCGCCCTTCTCGGCCAGCCTGAGCTTCATCGTCCCCTCCGGTGCATCGGCAGTGGTGGCGGTGGCATCAATGACCTTGCGGGCGTAGGCGGCTGCCTCCGTGAGGTCTCCCATCGTGTAATAGATACGCGCCTTGAGTGCCGAGACGGCGTACTTATTGAGGTGCGCATACCGCTCGTCTAAGTAGACATCGACGGAGGTGCCCATCGGCAGGTAGAGGCTGACATCCGAGGCAAGGAGCTTCTCTGCCTTGTCGAGGTCGGCAAGGATATTCTTATAGCTGTCCTTGATGGAGTAGAGCTGCTTATTCTGCAGGTCGGCCTTGTAGGCATAGGGGATGCCACTCTGTCCCGCACGCTGAGCATAGTCGGCTGTATAGAGACGGAGCAGGTCAAAGTGGAGGAATGCCCGCAGTGCATACGCTTCGCCCCCGATCATATCGAGGGTGCTCCCCTTGAGATCCGTAGTCTCATAGGCATCGATCAGCTCATTGACATACGAGATCACTGCGTACTGATTGGTCCAGATCTGGTCGATCGTCGGACGTACCTTCAGATTCATGTAATCATACCGGAGGATATAGGTATCCTCATTCTCGGTATTATTGTACATAAACATCTGCCCCAGCTTGTCGACAAAGCCATAGGTGAGGTTGCCCCCATAGAGAGACGCATCCGCCATGGAGGCGTAGATGCCGTAGAGCGCATCCTTAAATCCCTGCTCATCCCGGAAGAGCACCTCCTTGGGCATCGTGCCCTTGGGCTGTATGTCGAGGAATTTATCGCAGCTGGTCGTCAGGAGTGTCACCGGCACGAGGGCGAGCATCGTCGCCAGCGCCTTAGATAGGATATTCTGTGTAGTCATGATTTCAGAGTGTAAAGCGGATGGTCATCTCGATGGATCGCGCGTAAGGGTAGGAGAGCCCTCGCTCCCTACGGATGGTGGAGAAGTGGTAGAGGTCGTTGGCAAGTAGCTCGAGCCTCATATTCTTCAGACTAAAGTACTTCAGGTCTATCGGCTTGAAGTCGTACGCCAGCGAGACAGAGCTCAGGTCGAGGAAGTTATTGACTGCCACGAAGCGGCTCGTCTGCATCGGCACGGAGGCATCGGCGATGTTCTTGTAGGAAGCATGATTTCCAGGCTGAGTCCAGCGGTCGGAGAAGACTCGCTGGTCGGCATTTTTCCTCGGGTCAGCTCCCTCGACACGGCTTGCGAGCGTCAGGTTGTAGTCCATGGCGCCGAGCTGGTAGCGCAGACCGGTGGTGAGGGTAAAGCCCTTGTAGGTGAGGTAAGAGCTGACCATACCGGTAGCGAGAGGGCTCGTGTCGCCAAAGGTGACCTTATCACTCGGGTCGTAGTCAAAGGTGTAGCTCCCGTCACGCTTGATATAGATCTCCCGACCTGTCGCCGGGTCGATACCGGCAGAGGGGACGACCTTCAGCGTCGTGAGAGACTCACCCTCCACGTAGATCGGTAGAGGCATGCGGCTGTTCTTATCTGAGAGGCTCTTCTCATTCTGTGCCTTGAGGGCATCGCTGATCTTGCGGATCCTATTCTTATTATAGGAGTAGGTCATGGCGACGGTCCAGTTCCAGTCCTTGGTCCTCACCGGCACGATCCGCGTGCTGAGCTCGATACCCTTATTCTCGATCTCTCCGACGTTTTCCTTAGCGGTTGCGACACCGACAGAGGGCGCCTTGGTGACATCGAGGAGGAGGTTGTCGGTGATCTTGAGGTAGAGGTCGAGCGAGAGGTCCCATCGGTTGTCGAGGACATTGAGGTCGAGACCGATGTTATTATTCTGAGTCCGCTCCCAGCGCAGATCAGGGTTCCCGATCGTGATCGGCACGGCGCCGGCACCCTTGACATACGTGAGGTCCTCGCCGTAGCGGTAGGTGGTCAATGCCTGATAGGGGGAGAAGGAGACATTGCCCAGGTAACCGGTGCTGAATCGGAGCTTGAGGAGATTGACATTCAGGTCCTTCATAAAAGGCTCCTTGTGGATGTTCCATCCGATACCGGCACTCCAGAAGGGGGCGAAGCGGGAGTTTTTCCCGAAGAGAGAGGACCCCTCGTAACGGTAGATGAAGTCGAGGAAGTACTTCTCCTTATAGATCGCATTGAGATTGGCAAAGAAGCCCACTCCGGCGATGATCCTATCCTCACTCACCGGACGACCACCGGCAGGGTAGCCGGAGGAGAAGCCGGGGTTGGGCAGCTTGTCTGAGTAGTACCCGACAGAGCTGTAGCGTGACATCTGGTAGGTGCGATACTCGATGTTGCTCCCCGCCATGGCGCTGAGGAAGAGGTCCTCGAGGACATTTTTATTGTATGACAGCATTAGCTTGCCAGAGAAGTCGCTCGACTTGGAGAAGGTCTCCGAGAGGCTTCCTCGCTGACTTAGCTTAGCCTTCTCGAGCTCCTTACCGGAGCGAGGGGAGACGAAGTTGATCCGCTCCGACTTCCCTCTCTGGAGAGTGGCGTCGGCATCGATCCGGAAGTCTGCCAGCCACATACGGAAAGTGAGGGTGTCGAAGAAGTCAAAGTCGCTTGACCGGCTGACGTTGCCAGCCGTCGCCTCGTAGAGCGGGTTGATCAGCTTGTGAGTCAGCAGATGGCGGAGGTTGCCGTCCTTGTCGTAGGGGCTGTCGTAGGGATTGGCGTCGACGAAGCTCTTGAAGTCTCCGTAGGGAGAGTCCTGGCCATTGACGAAGCTCACGCGAGCGAGGTTGGAGATGAAGAAGAGCTCGTCCTTGCTGTAGGAGAGCTTGAAGGTCGTATTGAGGCGATCACGACCGGAGCCGCGCATGACTCCCTGATCCTTGCCGTACCGCAGTCCGAGGCTGTAGCGGGCGTAGTTGTCGCCTCCGTCGATATTGATGTTATGGTTCTGAGACAGCCCGACGCGAAGTGGCTTGGCCATCCAGTCGGTATTTACCCCGCGGGCGATCTGCTCGCGGATGGCGGCATACTCCAACTCCTTCTTGTACCGCTCCTCGGGATTGTCGTCGGAGAAGACCCCGGCAAGGCGCTCATACTCCAGCTTCTGCTCCGCGTCCAGCAGGTGGTAGTCGGAGAGGTCCGGTATGGAGCTCCGGATGGTCCCATTGTACCTCAGCTTGAGCTTACCGCCCTCCATCGGGCGTGTCGTGATGACGACGACACCGGCAGAGCCCTTGGCTCCGTAGAGTGCGGTGGCGGAGGCGTCCCGGAGGACGGTGACGGACTGGATGTCATTCATATCCATATCGAAGACGAAGTCCGAGGTGACGATCGACCCGTCAACCACGAAGACAGGCATATTGGCCTTGCCCTCAAAGGTGGCGCGCCCGCGGATATTCAGCTCCGGCTTCGCATTGGGGTTGGAGCCCATCAGGGAGTTGTCTATCGAGACGACACCGGGGACGAAGGCCTCGATGCCCTGCATGATGCTCTGGGTCCCCATGGCCATCATCTTCTCCTTATCGATCGTGGTGGAGGAGCCGGTGAAGCTATTCTTGCTCTTTGTCTGAAATCCGGTCACCACCACCTCCTCGAGGAGCTCGGAGTCTTCCTTCATCACCACGGTGATGTTATCCCCCGCCTTGACCTTCACTTCCTGGGTCTTGAAGCTGATGTAGGAGAAGACCAGGGTGGCAGTCCGGGACTTGATATTGATCTCAAACTTTCCCTCTCCATTGGTGCCAAAGGCTCCCTCCTGTCCCTTGATGTGGATCCCGACACCGGGCAGTGTCTCACCGGTGGCATCCTTTACCACACCGGTGACGATAAACTTCTCTGCCTGGACCTCGCTGTCGGACGACGAGGTCTCTGCCACCTCCGCTCGCAGGGGAGTGCTGCCGAGCATCAGGGTGGCACAGAGAGCTGATAGAGTCAGCGACATACGGGCTGTCGCTCTGAGTGAATTGGTCATATCTCTATTACGTTGGTGACTGTATGGGTGTGAGTAGATGGGTGATGAGTAAGCGCAGCGGGGAAGCGTCTCAGGTCGGTCCTACGACGCTTCCCCGCTATTGCTGTGGTCCTACTCTACTGAAGCAGCAGATCAGTATGCGCGACGGACGATCCAGGCGTCGCTGAAGGCGGGCGCGTACTTCTGCATAATTGCATCACGCGAGCGGACAGCGGCCTCCTTGGTGTCGTGACCGGTGACGAGGACACGGTACATACCAGACTCGTTCTGAGCCAGGATCGCCTCGCCATATCCCTCACTGATCATACGCTCGCGGAGTGAGCGGGCGTTGGTGATGTTCTTGAAGCTGCCGATGCAGACGCTGAAGGTGCGGATGCCATTGGGGGCACTCTCGCCCTCGGGGACGGAGAGCTTCTCCTCCCGGACGTCCGAGTTGTCGGCTACGACGATCGGCTCCTCCTGAGGATAGGTGCTCTGCTGGGCCACCTCACGCTGCTTCGCTTTCTCATACATAGAGCGGTAAGCGCTCTTCTTGGGCTTGCAGGAGGTCATACAACTGCCGATGAGCAGGAGCCCGAGGGCTGCTACGAGTACATTCTTTTTCATCATGATTCTTATTTCTTTCTATTACTTGTTTCTGAAGCAGTCTACAAATGTACCTATTCTTAGGAAAGTTCACCAATTATTTTAGCTTTACTCGCTCATTTCTAATACCGATATTAGTCATCGCTAATACCGATATTAGTGTGTACTAATACCGGTTTTAGTTCGAGGGCTGGTCCTGAGGGCGCTTCTCTGAAGAGGGCTATTTGGGCTTATTTGAGAATTAAAACAATTGGTATCTTTGCCGTTACCAATGGCAAAGCCTTGGCGTGCTTTCACACTACTACTTACGCATGAGACAGCTTAAGATCCAAAAGTCTATCACTAACCGCAACTCGGATTCTTTGGAGCGGTACCTTACTGAAATCGGTCGGGAGAAGTTGATCACCCCGGACGAGGAGGTGCAGTTGGCCCAGCTTATTCATCGAGGTGGGCGAGAGGGGAGTCGTGCACTGGATAAGCTGGTGAGGGCTAACCTTCGCTTTGTCGTCTCTGTCGCTAAGCAGTACCAAAATCAAGGGATGGAGCTGCCGGACCTCATCAATGAGGGCAATATTGGTCTCATCAAGGCTGCCGAGAAGTTTGATGAGACTAAGGGCTTCAAATTCATCTCCTACGCCGTCTGGTGGATCCGCCAGAGCATCCTCTCGGCTCTTGCCGAGCAGTCAAGGATGGTACGCATCCCTCAGAATCAGGTCGGTAACCTATCCAAGGTGATCAAGGCGCGTAATGCCTTTGAGGCAGATAATCAGCGTAAGCCATCCGTCTCAGAGCTGGCTGCCGCCACCGGTATGGATGAGGATAAGGTCCGGGAGGTGTTGGAGCTGGATAGTCGCGATGTCAGCGTGGATGCCCCCTTTGAGCAGGGCGAGACAAGCAGTCTACTGGACGTGCTGCCGGATGATGACTCTCCTGTAGCCGACCACTCGCTGATGCATGAGTCACTGGCGACAGAGATCGAGAGCGCCCTCACCATGATCCCTGATAGGGAGGCTGAGGTGCTGAAGATGTTCTTCGGACTTGCCGGTCAGACAGAGATGACCCTCGAGGAGATCGGTATGAGGCTCAATGTCTCACGTGAGCGCGCTCGACAGATCAAGGAAAAAGGCCTCCGGCACCTCCGAGAGGCCAGTGAGGAAACTCACCTTAAGACCTACTTGGGTTGAAGTCTTTCTGCACCATTGCCAACCTTTCGGGGACGGACTCTGGAGAGCCTGCCTCAAGGCTTAGGATGGGGAGAAAATATGTCAGCACAAGAGCTTTGGCTCGCTATTTGTCGAGACTTAGTGCGTGGAGAGATGTAGATAACACTGGGAGAATGAGTCAATAATGAGACAGCTTAAGATAGAAAAGTCCATAACCAGCCGTGACGATGCGGTCATGAATCGTTACATGAAGGAGGTGGCTAAGGAGGAAATGATCACTGCCGACGAGGAGGCTGAGCTCGCAATGCGGATTCAGCGCCACGATGAGCACTCTCACGAGGCTGTGGATAAGCTAGTCCGAGCAAACCTTCGCTTCGTCATCAGTGTGGCTAAGCAATACCAGGATCTTGGCTTGCCTCTCATTGACCTGATCAACGAGGGAAACTTGGGTATGATCCGCGCCGCACAGGGCTTTGATGGGTCGAGGGGATTCAAGTTCATTACCTATGCTGTCTGGTGGATCCGCCAGAGCATCCTCAAGGCCCTCGGGGACCAGGGGCGTATCGTTCGCTTACCCCAAAACCAAGTAGGCAATGTCACCAAGCTGAAGAATGCCCGCGATCGATTTGAGCAGATCTACCAGCGTCAGCCCTCCCCTGAGGAGCTCGCTGACGAGCTGGATATGGACCTTGATAAGGTGATCGACATCATCCAGATCGACAAGGGAGAGATCAGTGTGGACAAGACCTTTGAGGAGGGGGAGACCAATACCCTCCTCGATGTGATGACTGATGACGAGGCCCCCGAGGTCGATCATCGGCTCATCGACGAGTCCCTCTCCGATGAGATCAGTGTGGCGATGAATTGCCTCAATGAGCGTGAGCGCTTTGTGCTGGTGCACACCTTCGGCCTCGGAGGGCAGCCGGAGATGAGCTTGGATGAGATCGGGGCGGCCATCGACCTTAGCCGGGAGCGAGTACGCCAGATCCGGGAGAAGGCCATTCGTCAGCTCCGCACTGACTGCGATAAGACCAATCTCAGGAGCTACTTAGGCTGACAGCCGGCAAATCTTCTTGCCGGATAGATAATATTTAGTACCTTTGCGCCACGTTTGCGGGGGCAAGGGAGACATACTGGAGAGGTGGCAGAGTGGTCGATTGCGGCGGTCTTGAAAACCGTTGAAGTGCGAGCTTCCGGGGGTTCGAATCCCTCCCTCTCCGCTTTAAGTACTCTGACAGCACCGCCAGAGAGCACTACTGAAAAGTATAAGTATCGTAATTCCAACGAGTTACGATACTTTTGTTTTATAGTCCTCTACCTCTTCAGAGTAGTTACAGAGATAGCCGAAACGCCCAAAATACGCTCCAATGGCTACAATCTGGCTACACTTTTTTCTCGCAAAAAATAATTGTAGCCAAGAGTACGTAGAGAGTCTGTTTAGAGTACTTGTACATTGCTGTAGTTCAAATAATTATGTGCAACTTTGTAGGCGAGTTGTAGAGAGTTATTAGCACCGTAAATGTGTATGAAAAAGAGATAACAGTTGTTTGCAAAAAATAAAGATTTCGCTTTGTTAGAATGGAAAGCAACCTTTTCAAAATGAAAGGGTATTACAAGGATGTTGTTTATTTAGTAAAGTCATATCTTTCTGATTATCTGCTGTTTGTTGCCATCCTTAGTTCTTTGGTACTCCATTTGTATATAGTGATGTAAGTATAATAAGTGACATTTATGGATATAAAGCAATACGGGGTGAGTCCCAATATGGAAAAGGAACTCAGCTATCGGTTTATTGTCTATCTGATAGGTTTGCTCTTGGCATTCGAATCGATGCTGCTGCTAGCATGCTTCTGCGTGTCCCTGATGTATGGCGGGAGAGATTTGATAGCCTTCGCCGTTTCGTGTTCTGTATGTCTGGCGGCAAGCATCATGCTGTTAGTCTATGGTCGGAAAAAGAAGTCTGCTTCCCTCACGCTATGAAGCCTATATCGTGGTGGCTCTTTCCTGGGTGTTTTTCACGGTTTTCGGAATGTTCCCCTACCTGTTGGGCGGCTACATCCCGAATATTACCGACGCTTTCTTTGAGACAATGTCAGGTTTCACCACCACAGGAGCCACCATATTGGACAACATCGAGAGCATGCCTTATGGCATATTATTCTGGAGAAGTCTGACGCAATGGATAGGCGGCTTGGGGATTGTCTGCTTTTCCATAGTTCTCTTGCCTGAGTTCGGTGTCAGCAGTCAGATGCTCTATCTCTCTGAGGCAACGGGAGTGACTCACAACAAGATTTGTCCCAAGACACGTGTCATGGCACGGTATATATTCTTGGTTTATATCTTGTTGACTGTCATCGAGAGCGCACTCTTGAAGGTTGGGGGCATGAGCTTATTTGATGCCGTGTGTCATTCCATGGCCACCATAGCCACAGGAGGCTTCTCTACCAAACAGGAAAGCATTGCCTATTGGCATTCTCCGTATATAGAATACGTGGTGTCGTTGTTCATGTTGCTTTCTGCCATCAATTTCTCGCTCTATATTGTTGCCTTAAGGGGAAGTTGGAAACAACTATGGCAAAACGTGGAACTCAGATGGTTCGCCTCCTCCGCAGGTCTGCTTACCCTGATTATCTCGATGGCACTCATCCTGAACAACGGCTATGGCGTGGAGGAAGCATTCCGCAAATCCCTGTCCCAAGTGGCTACTTGTCACACCTCGTGTGGCTTTGCCACTGACGACTACAACCTGTGGCCGTCATTTACATGGATGCTGCTGATTTTTGCGATGCTGTCGGGTGGATGCACAGGGTCAACCAGTGGAGGTATTAAAAATCTCAGAATGGTAATAGTCGCCCTTTGCATACGCAACCAGTTCCGTCAGATACTGCATCCGCGTGCCGTATTGCCTATAAGAGCTGGTAGTATGTTTGACAATAAGCTGGTGACAATGGTTCTTGTATTCTTCGCCGCCTATATGTCAGTTGCCTTTATCGGCTGGACACTGCTGATGGCATTCGGAGTAGGACTTACAGAAGCCATGAGTACCGTGATTTCTGCAATGGGTAATGTAGGACCTGGGTTAGGCAGCTTCGGTCCTGCCTTCTCATGGGCAGCATTGCCCGATGCCGCCAAATGGATACTCTCATCACTGATGCTCATAGGCAGACTTGAAATTTTCGGTTTCCTTCTCATATTCTACAAATCGACGTGGAGTGGCAGTTGGCCATAGAGAAATATGGTTGCCCCTAAGGGCAATAAATGTATTATAATAAACGTTATATATATGGAAGAAAATATACAGCAATTTCTTGACCTGATACGACGGTCACATCGGGGACGGTTCAAGATATACATCGGAATGATTGCCGGAGTGGGCAAGACCTTACGCATGCTTCAGGATGCACGAGAGATGCTACGGTGCGGCACAGATGTACAGATAGGCTATGTGGAGACACATGGTCGGGCAGACACGGTGAGGGCACTGAAAGGACTGCCCGTGATTCCCCGCAAGCGGGTGTTCTACAAAGGCAAGGAGATTGAAGAGATGGATTTAGACGCTATCCTTCAGATTCATCCTGAGATTGTAATTGTTGATGAGTTGGCACACTCCAACGTGGAGGGACAACGCAATGCCAAGCGATGGCAAGATGTGATGGAACTGCTTGATGCCGGTATCAACGTGCTCTCTGCGGTAAACATACAACATATAGAGAGTCTGAAAGATGAGATAAAGGAGATGGTAGGCATCGATGTGAAGGAACGCATTCCAGACCGAGTGTTGCAAGAAGCCGACGAAGTGGTGAACATTGATCTTACGGCCGAAGAGCTTCTGGAACGTCTGAAATCCGGGAAAATATATGCCAAGGACAAGATACAAACAGCCCTTGACCATTTCTTTCAAGCAGGGAATATCCTGCAACTGCGAGAACTGGCACTAAGGGAAGTAGCCTTTCGAGTAGGGAAAAAAGTAGAGGAAGAGGTACTGCCACGAACATATAGGACTAAAGGGATGTCAAGGATTGTGGTATGTGTAAGCAGCAATAGCGAAACACAGCAGCATATCATCCGCAAGGCTGCACGAATGGCGGACAGTTTTGACGCTGACCTATTGGCACTATATGTTCAGACACGTGGCGAGAACAACGACCTCATTCCTTTGGACTCACAACGTCATCTGATGAGCCATCTGGAACTGACTATCCAGCTTGGAGGACAAGTACATAAGGTGGTTTCCGACAACATTCCGCAGAGTATATCAGAGTTCTGCCGACAGCAGCATGCCACACTGCTTTGTATGGGACAACCATCATTCTCCTTTCCCCGCTTGCTGATGCGTGCAGGAAGTTATCGGAAATTGTTGTCTGAATTGAAAGAAATGGGCGTAGATTTAATTATTTTCGCATAAAAAATTAAAAGGATATGACTGCAAAAGAAAAACTTACACTCTCGGTGGGTATTCTAGTGTCGCTCATCATCGGTTTGGTGGTGCTTTCCGTCATCAGCCTGCAGATACTCACAGCCACAGAACCTACTTCTCCTGTGGCAGACTATGGTCTGACGAGAGCCTTGACTCTGTTGTTGCTGTTTGGCGGATTGAGCATCGCCGTGGGAGTATGGATGCTTCTGAAATTGCCGGAGTATATCACCCGCCCTTTCCAGGAACTGACCAAAAGCATCAACGAGATTGCCAACCACAACTACGATACTCAGTTGCACCTCCATGGTGGTGAGGCCATGGAGCAGTTATCCACCAATTTCAACCAAATGGCATGCCGTCTGCGTGATTACCACAACTCATCGCTTTCGAAACTGAAGGTGTCAAAACAGTACATAGAGACCATCATCGACTCTATCGACGAACCTATCGTCTGCTTAGACCATAAACTGACACTCTATTTCATCAACAATGAGGCACTCAGCATTCTCAATCTCCGACGTGAGGATGTCGTGGGAAAGTCAGCACAGGAAACAGCCATGCGCAACGACCTGCTGCGCCGACTACTGGTAGGGATGGACAGACATAAGGTACATGAGACCGACGAGAAAAAGACAGAGCCACTGAAAATCTATGCCGACAACAAAGAGAGTTATTTCCAGGTGAAATATCTGCCTGTAAGAATGACAGACCACGAGGGAAGCATAAAAGAAAGCGGTACAGTGATTATGCTGAAAAACATCACCGAGTTTCACAAACTAGATGTGGCAAAGACAACATTCATCTCAACGATATCCCATGAATTGAAAACCCCGATATCAGCCATTCTGATGAGCGAGCAACTGCTTGCCAACAATCGTGTGGGCGGTCTCAACCAAGAGCAAAAAGAATTGTCGGACAGCATCCGTGAGAATGGAGAACGGCTGCTCAGAATCACGGGCGAATTGCTCAACATGACACAAGTAGAAAGCGGAGTATTGCAGCTCAAACCTCATATCACAAGGCCAATAGAGCTGATTGATTATGCCATAAAGGCCAACCAAGTACAAGCAGACAAGTTCCATATCAACATAGAGGTGGATTACCCAAAGGAAAAGATAAACAAGCTCTATGTCGATAGCGAGAAAATAGCATGGGTACTGACCAATCTGCTGAGTAATGCTATACGATATTCTTCGGAAAATGACCGGGTGACTATAGGAGCCTTGCAACAGGACGAGCACCACGTAATGCTGTATGTACAGGATTTCGGACGAGGCATAGACCCTCGTTATCATGATAGCATCTTCGAGCGGTATTTCCGTGTACCTGGTATCAAGATACAGGGCAGCGGACTGGGACTTTCCATCTCGCGCGACTTTGTCGAGGCGCATAATGGCACACTTACAGTTGAAAGTGAATTGGGTAAGGGCAGCAAGTTTGTCGTTTCCTTGCCAGTGTAAAAAGATATATAAAAAACTATGAACAAGATACTTATTATTGACGATGAACCAACCATCCGTATGCTCCTCTCACGCATGCTGGAACTGGAAGGTTATGAGGTACTAAAAGCAAAAGACCGTGCCACGGCTATATATACCTTAAAGAACAATGAAGTGCAGGTGGTGCTCTGCGACGTGTTCCTGCCTGATGGCAACGGCGTGGATATGGTGCAGGAACTGCAATTGTTGGCTCCTGAAGCCAAGATAATTCTCCTCACCGCCAACGGCAACATTCCCGACGGCGTGCAGGCCATCAAGAATGGGGCTTTTGACTATATTGTCAAGGGTGATGACAACCGCAAGATTATCCCTATCGTGAGCCGTGCAATAGATGTCATTGCGTCAGAAAATAAGAAAAAGAAGCCAAGTGCCACAACGGCAAAATCGCATACGTTTGACACTATTGTAGGAAAATCAACTGCAATCTCTGACGTCCTCCGACAAGCCCAAAAGGTGGCTACAACAGATGTTACCGTGCTCATCAACGGTGAGACCGGTACTGGCAAGGAAGTCTTTGCCCAAGCTATCCACAATGCAAGCCAGCGAAGCAGTGAGGCATTTCTTGCTCTTAACTGCTCGGCATTTAGCCGTGAATTGCTGGAAAGTGAGCTTTTCGGCTATAAGGCTGGGGCATTCACTGGTGCTGTGAAGGATAAGAAAGGATTATTGGAGGAAGTCAATCATGGTACGGTGTTTCTCGATGAGATTGGTGAAATGGCGCTTGAGTTGCAGTCGAAGCTACTGCGTGTGCTTGAGACTGGAGAATTTGTGAAAGTTGGCGACACAAAGACTACCCACGTAGATGTGCGCATCCTTTCAGCCACCAACCGCAATCTGAAAGAAGAAATAGCCAATGGGCGATTCCGCGAAGATCTTTATTTCCGTCTTTCCGTGTTTCGCATAGAACTTCCACCATTGCGCCTGCGCAAGGAGGACATACTGCCGCTTGCCCAGCATTTCATTGAGCGTTATGCCAAGCAAATTGGTTGCCCACCCCCTGTGCTGTCTTCCGAAGCAAAGAAATTGTTCTTGTCTTATCCATGGCCAGGTAATGTGCGAGAAATGATGAATTCCGTAGAGCATGCCATCATCGTATGCGAAAGCGAAATCACTAATCATGACCTGCCTATAGACATGCTTTCGGGCAGTACATCCGCTGTAGCCAATGATTCCTTTGACCTGAAGAGTGTGGAGCGCAACCACATCATCAAGGTTCTCCACCATACTCACGGCAACAAGACAGAAACGGCTCGACTGCTCAAAATCGGACTTACCACTCTCTATCGTAAGATTGAAGAATATGGGATAACCGTATAAATGCTCCACACTGTCATTCCCGCCCTTCCAAAGTGAATGTGTTTATTTCATTTTGGAAGGGTTTTTATTTGCTACATTTTCAATCTTTATCTTTGTATGATATTGATACACAGCATAATATATGATTAAAAACATATTTGGCACATCCATTGCGATACATAAGGTGACAACGATTTCGTTAAGCCATATGAACAAAGTCGAGTTTACTCGAGCTTTGCCAGGGCGAGAATTCGCACTTTTAAAAACATTTATGTGTAACTTTTAAAAACAGAAAGAAAATGGATTTGTTTACAATCGGTTTCGCAATTTGCTTGTTGAGCGGCATAGGCTGCTTCTGGCTATTCTTCAAATGTATCGACTGGTTCGAGAAAATCTAAAAAGGAGGTAGAGATTATGTACACAACATTATTTATCATCAGCTTGGTGGTTTTTGCGTACCTAATGTACGTACTCATCAAGCCCGAAAAATTCTAAATGACGTATGAATACGGAAGTTTTGGGAGTAATCCTACAGATTGTCCTTATGGTGGGACTCGCCTGGCCACTTGGCAAGTATATTGCCCGAGTGTATAAAGGCGAACGAACGTACCTCGACTTCATGAAGCCGGTGGAACGCCTTATGTATAAGTTGAGCGGTGTGAATCCCGACGAGGAGATGGACTGGAAGAAGTTTCTCCGTGCACTGCTTGTGGTGAACCTCTTCTGGTTTGTGTGGGGTATGGTGCTCTTGGTAGCACAAGGAGTATTGCCTCTCAACCCCGACGGCAACATCGGACAGACATGCCACCAGGCTTTCAATACCTGTATCTCGTTTATGGTTAACTGCAACCTGCAGCACTACAGCGGTGAGAGCGGTCTGACTTATTTCACGCAACTCTTTGTCATCATGCTCTTCCAATTCATCACAGCCGCTACAGGTATGGCAGCAATGGCTGGTATCATGAAGGGTTTGGCGGCAAAAACAACGCAGACTATTGGTAACTTCTGGCGTTATCTGGTGTTGAGCACTACCCGCATCTTATTGCCATTGTCTTTAGTTGTAGGTATGATTCTGATAGTGGAAGGTACACCCATGGGCTTCGACGGAAAGATGGAGCTGACCACCCTTGAAGGTCAGAAACAGGAGGTGTCGCAAGGCCCTACGGCAGCCATCGTGTCCATCAAACAACTTGGAACGAATGGTGGCGGTTATTTCGGCGTGAATTCATCGCATCCGCTTGAGAACCCCACTTACCTTACAAATATAGTAGAGTGTTGTAGTATCCTGATTATCCCGATGGCATTGGCTTTTGCATTCGGCTTCTATCTGAAACGCTGCAAGTTGGGCTATAGCATCTTTGGAGTGATGCTCTTTGCCTATCTTGTGGGTGTGGGCATCAACATGTATCAGGAGATGAACGGCAATCCACGGATAGGTGCCATGGGGATTGCACAGAATGGAGGAGCTATGGAAGGCAAGGAAGTGCGCATAGGTTCGGCCGCTGGTGCATTGTGGAGTGTCACTACCACTGTCACCTCCAATGGCTCGGTCAACTCAATGCACGACTCCACCATGCCATTGTCGGGAATGATAGAGATGCTGAATATGCAGATAAACACTTGGTTTGGCGGTGTTGGTGTTGGCTGGATGAACTATTTTACCTTCCTTATCATTGCAGTGTTCATCAGTGGACTGATGGTGGGACGAACTCCTGAATTCTTAGGGCATAAGGTGGAGGCACGCGAGATGAAGATAGCCTCGATGGTAGCTTTGCTCCATCCGTTTATTATTCTCGTCGGCACTGCATTGGCGGCATACCTCTTCGTTCATGCTCCTGAGTTCGTTGCAAGTGAGGGCGGATGGCTCAACAATCCCGGCTATCACGGACTGAGCGAGATGCTTTACGAATACACATCGTCGGCCGCCAATAATGGTTCCGGCTTTGAGGGCTTGGGTGACAACACCTGGTTCTGGAACTATTCGTGTGGCATAGTGCTTATCCTTGGACGTTTTGTGCCCATCGTAGGTCAGGTGGCAATAGCTGGTATTCTTGCTAAGAAAAAATATATTCCCGAAAGTGCAGGAACGCTGAAAACTGATACCGTTACATTCGGTGTGATGACCTTTGCCGTCATCTTCATCGTGGCAGCCTTGTCGTTCTTCCCCGTACATGCACTAAGTACAATCGCCGAACACTTAACATTGTAAGTTATGAACAATCTATTTGAAAAAGAACTTGTTATAGCGAGCATCAAACAGTCGTTTGTGAAGCTCGACCCGAGGCAGATGATAAAGAACCCCATTATGTTCACGGTGGAGATTTGCACTGCCGTTATGCTGCCCGTGACCATCTATTCGGCGTTTAGCAGCGAGCAAGGCTCGTTTGCCTACAACGCATGGGTTTTGCTTATCCTCTTCGTCACCCTGCTGTTTGCCAACTTTGCCGAGGCCATAGCCGAAGCACGTGGTAAGGCTCAGGCTGACAGCCTACGCAAGACGCGCGAGGAGACGCCAGCAAAGCTGTATGTGAACGGTAATATCAAAACCGTCAGCAGTTCTTCTCTGAAGAAGGGCGACGAGTTTGTGTGCGATGCCGGCGATGTTATTCCTGCCGATGGTGAGATTGTTGAGGGACTTGCCTCCATCGACGAGAGTGCTATCACAGGTGAGTCTGCCCCAGTCATCCGCGAAGCCGGTGGCGATAAGAGCAGTGTCACTGGTGGTACAAAAGTGCTTAGCGACCATATCCGTGTGGTTGTCACTACGCAACCTGGCGAGAGTTTCCTCGACAAGATGATAGCCCTCGTGGAGGGTGCATCACGTCAGAAGACCCCTAACGAGATTGCACTTACCATTCTGTTGGCAGTGTTCACATTGGTGTTCTTGATAGTCTGCGTCACTTTAAAGCCCTTTGCCGACTATACGGGTACAGTGATCACCATAGCCTCGTTCCTCTCATTATTCGTTTGCCTGATACCAACAACCATCGGCGGCCTACTTTCTGCCATCGGTATTGCCGGTATGGATCGTGCGCTGCGTGCCAATGTCATCACTAAAAGCGGTAAGGCTGTGGAGACAGCGGGTGACGTGGATACGCTGTTGCTTGACAAGACAGGAACCATCACCATTGGCAACCGTAAGGCCACTGCGTTCTATCCTGCCGAAGGGGTGGATAAGGCCGAATTTGAACAGGCATGCCTCCTTTCCTCAATTGCCGACGATACTCCCGAGGGAAAGTCAATAGTAGAGCTTGGACGAAACGACGGATTCAGGATGAGGGCATTGCACACCGAGGGTGCCCACATGATAAAGTTTACTGCCGAGACGAAGTCGTCGGGCATCGTGTTGAAGGACAGCACAGAGATTCGCAAGGGAGCCTTCGAAACCATGCGTCATATTACCGAGGATGCCGGCTACACCTTTCCCGAGCATATCTCTTGTCTCGTGACATCCATAAGTGGCAATGGCGGTACACCTCTTGTTGTGACTGTCAACAAAAAAGTTGTTGGAGTCATCGAACTACAGGACATAATTAAACAAGGAATCCGTGAGCGTTTTGAGCGTCTGCATAAGATGGGTGTGAAGACAGTTATGGTGACTGGTGACAATCCACTGACTGCCAAATATATCGCAGAGAAAGCTGGAGTGGATGATTTCATTGCCGAGGCTAAGCCAGAAGACAAAATGAACTATATTAAAGCAGAGCAGAAGAACGGCAAACTCGTTGCCATGATGGGCGACGGCACCAACGATGCTCCAGCATTGGCACAGGCCGACGTGGGTGTGGCCATGAACAGCGGTACTCAAGCGGCCAAGGAGGCTAGTAATATGGTAGATCTTGACAACGACCCGACAAAGCTCATTGAGATCGTTGAGATTGGCAAGCAATTGCTCATGACACGTGGCACACTCACCACCTTCTCCATCGCCAACGATGTGGCGAAATACTTTGCCATTGTGCCTGCCCTCTTCATGGTATCCATACCAGAACTTGCAGCTCTGAACGTCATGAATCTTCATTCTCCCGAGAGTGCCATTCTCTCGGCCGTCATCTTCAACGCCATCATCATCCCGCTGCTCATCCCCTTGGCATTGCGTGGCGTGAAGTACAAGCCGATAGGGGCAAGCGCTTTGCTCCGACGCAATCTGCTGATATTCGGAGTGGGAGGTATCATTGCTCCATTTGTGGGTATCAAACTGATTGATTTAATCGTAGGTTTATTCTTTTAATTGAAATACAGATATGAAAAATTTTATAGTAGCTTTCAGGCTAACGATGGTATTGTGCATGTTCCTGTACCTCGGTTATGTAATGGTATTATGGATTTTTGGCAAAGTGGCAGGTCCGGGAAATGGTAATGCCGAAGTTGTGGAAGTGGATGGCAAAGTGGTAGGTGTAGCCAACGTAGGGCAGTACTTCACCAAAGACATATATTTTTGGGGACGACCCTCGTGTGCAGGCGATGGATATGATGCTGCCAACTCGTGTGGCAGCAACAAGGGACCTACGAATCCCGAATATCTTGTCGACGTGGAGACACGTATAGACTCTTTCCTGATACATCATCCATACCTTGAGCGCAAGGACGTGCCGGCTGAAATGGTGACGGCGAGCGGTTCGGGACTCGACCCCGACATCACTCCGCAGTCAGCTCGGGTGCAGGTGAAACGAGTAGCTGCCGCAAGGCATCTCGATGAAAAGCAAGTTGCAACATTGGTTGAGAAATCCATTGAACGTCCGTTGCTTGGCCTATTCGGTCCTGCAAAGGTAAATGTATTGAAACTGAATGTAGCTCTTGATAAACTTAAACCAATCTTGATTTCACAAAAATGATGAAGATAAAAATTATTTTCGCATCTATTTTGGGAGCGGTCATGACCTTATCGTCAGCCGCTTCCGCACAAGACAAAGTAACCGTGAATGGCAACATTGACTTGGTAAATAACTACGTATGGCGTGGAATGGACCAGAACTCCGGCTTTTCGGTGCAGCCTAGTCTTGGCTTGTCGTACAAAGGATTGTCCCTGTCGGCATGGTGTAGTCAGAGTCTGACAAATAATGCTGACCGCGACGTTCAAGAACTGGACATTAATCTATCTTACTCCATTGGTGGATTATCAGCCACATTGACAGATTATTGGTGGGGCGGATTGCATAATCCTTATGGTTACTACAAGCAAGGTCCAACAGACAATCCCATAGATGGAGGCCATCACTTTGAGGCGACTGTTGCTTACAACTTCAGCACTAAACTGCCTCTTACTCTCAGTTGGTCAACATGGTTTGCCGGAGCCGATATGCGTACGGACAGCGACAAGCGTTGCTGTTCAACTTACATCAATGCGTCATACGACATCGCTTGCCCGGCCGAAGTGACGTTGACGCCATCAATTGGCTTTACACCATGGAAAGGCTACTATAACGGCAAGGCCGCAATAACCGATGTATCGCTGAAAGCATCGAAGAGTTTTGGAATATCTGGTAAATTCTCGATACCACTCTTTGTTCAAGCAATAGTCTCACCCACCAACGACCATGTCTATCTCGTTGCCGGTGCAGGTATAGGATTTTGATGTGCCCGAAATTATGACGACCGTGCCATAATCATCATCGACTATGGCAGAGATGAATACTCCTGTTTTCGAGGAGTTTCTCTTTATCTCTCGGCTGACGGTAGAAGGACTAACTCCGATCAGACGTGCAATCATACGGAGTGGCACGTTCTCCTTAAGTCCATTCTAAATTACGTACCTTTGTGATGAAGTGAGTTGCTTATACATAAATAGAAATATTTGGGATAATGTAAAAGTAACTCATTTTGAGGAGACTTCGGTCTCCTCTTTTCATTTGGGGGGATCGAAGAGGTGAGTCTGGTCGACGCGAGAGTCCCCCTCCACCCCCAAAGGGGGGATGGGGGCGGGGGACTCTCGCCAAACTTTTTCCTCTAGTGTTGCACTTCGAAGTTGAACCTAGGAACTTTCACGCTGCTGGAAATAATTGGCTAATTCGCATTTTGGCTAATTCGCATTTTGATGTGCTGGGAGGGGGGGTGAGAGAGTACCTTTGTTGAGGGGAGGGATTCAGGAGAAGTGAAGGGCGACTCGGTAGAGGAAGAAGTCTGTGTTACCTGCTTTGTAGTTGACGCTAATGAGGCGATGTGCTTTAGCCTTAGCGTTGCTCTACCTGTGACTGAAATACCTCAAGATGGGGTGCGACCTGACGGGGGTAAGGTTGTGAAATCATGCACGTCCCTCTCCCTCCACCTCCAAATACGACTTAGCCAAATACTGCCTTATACCCTTATGTGTCCATTATTTGACCTATAAGTCCAATAGGATTGAGCGGGAAAAGAGGGAAAAAAGAGAGCCGCAGCGGGGCGGGTGCTCCACTGCGGCTCAGTGATTGATTAGGGGTGTGTCTCCTCGCGCGATCAGGCAGCGGGCTTAGCGGCAGCCTCCTTGGCTGCGGGCTCGCCGATGGCGATCATCTCGAGGTAGGTATTGTCGGTCATGAGACCCTTGAGGTACTGGCGGACATCCTCGATGGTGATGCTGTCGAGTGTCTCGAGTAGCTTGTCATTGGTATTCCGGTCACGGAGTACCTGCATCTCCAGCTGGTTCATCCAGTAGCCGTTCTTGTGCTGGTTCTCGTCAAATTGCTTCTTCATATTGAGGACAGCCTTCTCGAAGAACTCCTTATTCAGCCCCTTCTCGACCATCTCCTTCATCTCGTCCTTGACTCTCTGATTGAGGTGCTCGGCCTGCTCCTTATTGGTCTGGAAGACGATCATCATCTGTGAGGTGGGGGTGGGGAACTCGTCCTCGGAGCCCATGGCGGAGACGCCGTAGGTACCGCCCTCCTCCTCACGGATGGAGACGAGGTACTGCTGGTCGAGGATCGAGCTGAGGATCTCGGCCATGAGGATGTTCTTGAGGTCGTAGGTGGCGTTGTCCTTGATCAGCATGTCGATGACAAAGACAGAGGGCGTACTCACCTCGTAGGTGAAGTGGTGGTCGCTTGACTTCTTAGCCATCGGGAGGGCGAGCTCACGCTGCCAGGTCTCACCGCGGGCGGTATTGGGCAGGGTGGCGATGTAGCGCTCTACGAGAGGCTTGATGGAGTCGAGCTCGAAGTCACCGACGATGAAGAAGGTGAAGTCGCCCATATCGGAGAAGCGGCTCTTGTAGGTCTCTAGGATCTTGTCGTAGTCGAGCGCCTTGATCTGGTCAATGGTGAGGGGAAGTGCCTCAGGATTGCCACCGTAGATCATAGAGGGGAGAGAGTCGCGGAGAATGGTCTTGGTGGGGTTGCTCATGGCCGCCTCCAGCATCGCTACCTGACGGTCGCGGGCAGCGCTGAAGAGCGCGGTATCCTTACGGAGGTCAGTGGTCATGAGGTGGATCGCCTGGAAGAGCTGCTCAGCGTCGCTCTTGGCAGCGTAGCCGGAGATCGTCTCGCTGGTGCGACCGATGGATGCAGAGACGGAGACCTTGCGCCCTGTGAGGATCTTCTCGATCTCATTGGGCGTGTGGCCGCTGTAGCCACCTACTTCGGCAAAGTCATTGGTGGCGCGGACGTTGATGTCCTTCGGATCCTCGCGGACGAGACCGCCGGGGCTGACGGCACGGATGTTGATCTCATTGTCAGCATAGTCGGTCGGGAGGAGGTAGACGCTGATGCCATTGGAGAGCTCCCACTTGGTGGACTTGAATGCCTGGTCAGCCTTCGTGGCTACGACAGCACCGGGCTGGGGCAGCTGCTCCATCAGGCTCTCGGAGGAGACGGTCTCCTTGTAGGGCTCCACCTCCTGCTTCATCCCCTTGTCAAACTCCGCGAGCAGCTCCTCGGGGGTCGGGTAGGTGAGGCCGTCCTTCTGCACCGCCATGATGGAGATGAAGAAATTCTTCCCCGCCTGCTCGGGGATCATCTGTGCCAGCTGCTGATTGATCGCCTGGACGTTGATCATCTGGGCCATCTGCTGGGCGAGCATAGCCTCGGTCTCGATGCCGGGGATGTAGCTGCCGCGGGTGAAGTAGGCGGAGTACTCGATGGCGTAGTCCTCGTTGGTCCTATTCTTTTTCTCCTTGACCCCGTTGTCGAAGTCGGCGAGGACTTTCTTGATCACACGGCTGTACTCTCCCTCGGTGAAGCCGTACTTGCGGGCGCGAGCCAGCTCGGCGGTCAGAGCCTCGAGGGCACGGGCGTACTTGCCCTCCTCGGCGACCACATCGGCTTGGAAGGCGTCCTCCGTCTGGGCGACGATGAAGGATCCGATGCCGACAGAGGCGTGAAGGAAGGGTGCATTGGGCTGCTCGAGGATCTCATCAAAGCGGTTGGCGAAGAGCTTGCTGATGACGTTGGACATAAAGTTATTGAGGAAGCCGACGGCGGTAGCCTTGAGCTCCTTAGGCATCGCATCGTAGGTCTGTGCGATAGAGATCTGGGTGCCGGTGACCTCGGGATTGGTGATCACAGCCGCCTTTGGCTGGGGATTATCCGGTACGTCGAAGTAGACGCGCTCAGCGGGATTCTCCGGCATAGGGATGGAGGAGAAGGTCTTCTTGATCTGCGCCTCTACGTGGTCCACATCGATGTCTCCGACGACGATGATTGCCTGGAGGTCGGGGCGGTACCACTTGTGATAATACTTGCGGAGGGCATCGTAGGGGAAGTGCATCACGACGTCCATCGTGCCGATCGGTAGACGATTGCCGTAGCGGTGTCCCTCGGGGAAGGCTGAGACGAGCAACTGCTGGAGGGCACGCATGGAGCCGTTGTCTCTCGTGCGCCACTCCTCCTGGATCACACCGCGCTCGTTGTCGATCTCCTCATCGGTGAGGTCGAGGTAGCCACTCCAGTCGTGGAGAATCAGGAGGCAGGAGTCGACGAAGTTCTGATTCGTCGTAGGGGCGTTCATGATCTGGTAGACCGTCTCGTCGATGGCGGTATAGGCATTGAGGTTGGAACCAAATTTTACACCATTCTTCTCCAGATAGTCGATCATGCCCTTGCCGGGGAAGTTCTTGCTACCCTGGAAGGCCATGTGCTCAAGGAAGTGAGCGAGACCGCGCTGGGTGTCCTCCTCGAGGACGCTGCCGACGCGCTGAGAGATGTAGAAGTGCGCTCTATCCTTGGGCTTCTCGTTGTGACGGATGATGTATGTGAGCCCGTTGTCGAGCTTGCCCATCCGCACATCCTTGTCGATCGGCAGCGGTGGGGTCTGCTGCTGTGCATCCTGCGCTCTACCGGGGAGTATTGCCACAGCGGCGAGACTCATCACTCCGGAGAGGAGGGTAAGAAAGTGGTTACTCATGTGTTGATTGATTTTGTATATAAGTTTTGTAGTTTTATTTGTAGGCAAATTTAGGGGAAAAAGTTGGTAGTCTCAAGTCCTAAGGTACTCGCTTTACGCGCTTCTCTTACCAGACCACCAGCTCATCAGTAAAGAGGAATTGCCCCCGCTGCGCCTCCTCATACTGGATCCGGAGGTACCGGCAGGTGGTATGAGGGTAGAATGTGAAGGTCTCGAAGTGGAGCTTCCTATCCGCAGGGTCGAGCGAGGACTCGATGCGATCCACCACCGTCCACTCCTCGCCATCGCTGCTGACGGAGAGCTCCACCCACTCGGGGGCGTAGATCCCCGGGATGGTATTGTGCATGCAGCGGGTGGTGACCTTATCGATCAGCATCTTCTCGCCCATGTCGAGTATGCCGATATTGGATGGGGTGACGATGTTGCCGTACCAGCGTCCGTCGCCAAAGGAGACTGACCCGCGGTAGCCGTCCGTCAGGACGGTCTCAAATCCTCCCCCGCTGTACTTGCCCTCCACGGGCGTCTCCCACCGGATCGGCTTGCCTATGGCGCGGTGGTGGTCCACCCGGAGCGTGACGGGATCGCCTACCGGCTCGCCGTTGCGGAACTGCCGGACGACGATGTCAGCGCTGTCACGCACCTCGATCGTCTGGTCCTCCCGGATCTGCGGGTCACTCATCTCGGGCACCTTGCCATCGACTCGGTACCTCATCTCGCAGGGGTCCAGCTCTGTGGTCCAGCGGATGCGGGTGAGACCGGCATCCTGGTCGACCTCGGTCTCGGGCCGAAGCCCATTGGTCAGATCATATGCCTGTATGTCCCGCTCGTGGAGCATGGGGATGTGCCGATTGATCCGTATGCGGAAGTCCTCCCACGATCGCTTCTCCTGCGGTGTCCAGCCGATCTCGGCGATGGCGAGGAGGCGGGGGAAGATCTTGTACTCAAGAGCTTCATTCGTCTTGACATACTCCGTCCACATATTTCCCTGCACCCCGTGTATCAGGGCACGCTCCTCAGGGGTAAGCTCCTCCGGCACCGGGTCGAGGGCGTAGGTCTGGGCGAGGTCGCAGTAGCCCTCGTTGCTCTCGTAGTCCACGGAGAGAGGGTCCTCCTGATAATAGTCGAGGTAGCACTGTGGGCTGGGGGTCATGATCACCTGATGCCCGCTGCGGGCGGCCCGGAGACCACCCTCCATGCCTCTCCACGACATGACGATCGCTCCGGGAGCCAAGCCTCCCTCGAGGATCTCGTCCCAGCCGATGAAGTGTCGACCGTCCTTCTCAATCATCTCGCCCATACGGTGGATGAAGTAGCTCTGCAGCTCATCCACGTCCTTGAGCTTCGCACGGCGCATCACCTCCCGACACTTGGGGCAGCTCTTCCATGCCTGCTTGCCCGCCTCGTCCCCGCCAAGGTGGATGTAGGCGGAGGGAAAGATGTCGTACACCTCGCTCAGCACGTCGCGGAGAAACTGGTAGCTCATCGGGTTGCCGATACAGAAGTCACTCTCCCCTCGCCGAGCTCTACCGCTGCAGCTCAGCACCGGGTAGGCATGCAGCACCTCCTCGCTGTGGCCCGGCATCTCGATCTCCGGGATCACCGTGATCCCTCGGGCGGCAGCGTAGGCGACGATCTCCCGTGCCTGCTCCTGGGTGTAGTATCCTCCGTAGGCACCGGGCGTCCCCTCCTTTGCATAGCGCCGGTCGCCCTCTATCCACCACTTCACCCAGTCGCTCTCGGTGCGATAGGCGGTTCGCTCAGTGAGGAGTGGGCGGCTCTTGATCTCCAAGCGCCAGCCGCCGGCATCGGTGAGGTGCCAGTGGAGGCGATTGAGCTTGTACCGCTGCATCTCATCGAGCAACTTTTTCACCTCCTCCACACCGAAGAAGTGGCGGCTCTCGTCCAGCATCAGTCCGCGATACTCGAGCCGAGGCTTGTCCTTGATCTCCACCATCGCGATCCCTGTCGGCAGGATCAGCTGCCGAAGAGTCTGGATGGCGTAGCCTATCCCGTCCTCGTCGGCAGCAGTGATCCGGATACCGCCACGCTTGACAGAGAGGGTGTAGGCCCCGGGGGTGGTCAGCTCCTTGGCGTCAATCGTGCAGACGACCGAGCCGTAAGTGTACTCCGGTGTGAGCTCCAGAGTGGGCAGGCCTGCCTTGCTGAGATCCGCATTGAGTCCTTCAACGAGGATGCGGTTTCGCTCGTCCGCCGAGGGGAGGACGATCGTGTGCCCCTTGGTGAGTGGCACCACGCCACCATCCTGCCAGACCACCTCCTCGGGCATCGGGAGCAGGGCAGGGTAGTCGGAGGACTTGCCCCCTCCCAGGTGACAGCTCGATAGGATGAGGAGAAGGAGGGTGAAAGTGATCGCTGGGTGTCTCATGGTCTCTGTGGTATGGGGTGTAAAGCTAAAAAAGAGTGTACACTCCTGTCCACCTAAGGTCTCTCGCCTTACGGTCGGGGTGTACACTCATGATATGGTCAGTCTCGTCGTCTCAGAGCGTCGCGTGGTCTGCCTCAGCCCAGCCTCTGAGCCCCTCGATGAGGGCGTCATTCTCCGCCTGATGGGGGAGGGGGGCGATGCGTAGCTCGTTGCCATGGATGTCGATCCCCTTGGCTGCTGTACCGACGAGGATGTGGTGCTCCTTGAGCAGGTACTCCGCCACCTGCTGAGCGGGACTGCTGCACTCTACTATGAAGAATGGAGCATCACTGAGCCTGCTCTCGAAGCCCTCGATCTTGTCGATCTCCTTGGCGAGCAGTCGTGCGTCCCTCAGCCACTTACGGATGGGGATCGTGAAGGATGCGGGGTGCACCAGCACGTAGTGGACTGCCTCCAGCGCGAGCGAGCTGATCCCGGTAGGGACGTAGTCCTCCCTGAGACCATTGATGAAGTCGGGCCGGGCGCAGATGTAACCGACGCAGAGCCCGGCGAGGTTGTAGGCGCGGGAGAAGGAGGAGAGCACCACGAGATTGGGGTACTTCTGGATGTCTGACACCTTCAGCGTCTCCTCGAGGACATACTTCCGCATAGAGAGGTCGACGATGATCGTCGTGTCGGGATGCTTCTTGAGGAGCGCGAGGAGGTCTCTGTGACGATAGACCTTGCCGTCCGGGTTACTCGGCACGGAGATCCAGACGAAGTCGACACCCTCTGTGACTAAGTCTGCCAGCTGGGTCCCCTCCGGGGCTTCCCTTACCTCATGGCCGGCGTGGTGCAGTGCCTGCCGAAACTCCATCCCTGTGGGAGGGAGGATCAGCGAGCAAGCTCCTCGGTGTGCATCGGCGATCAGTCGTACGGCCCCATCACCGCCATCGGTGATGAGTAGCTCGTCCTCGTCGATCTCCAGCCGTCGGGAGAGTAGCCGGGCGATGCGGGTGCTGCTGTCGCCGGGTGACTTAGAGATGAGGTCGATGTGATTGACCAAATGCTCCCTGATCGGCTCCAGACGCGCTCCCTGCCACTTGAGGGTACTAAAGTCGAGCACCACTTCGGGCTCCATGTCCTGCTCCTTGTGAGCGGACCCTTTTACCGTGTGAGTCATATATAGCAATGAGTTCTATTTTTCCAAGACCAAAGGTACCAATAATCGCCCACACCCCCGTTCCGCTTCGAGAGCATGGCAGGGGGAGGCCAGACGAATTTTCTTTATCGGTATTAGATTCGTCTAATATCGGTATCAGTTTTCTCTAATACCGATATTAGTCTCCGCTAATACCGATATTAGTTCGGAGGGGGATATGGATGGTATCGGAGGGCAAAATGGGGCTCTCTCAGCAGCAGATGTCCCTCTGCTTCTTGATCAGGTCGAGGTGAACCTCGGTGCCCCGGATGAGTGTCTGGGCGATGGGGCAGTGGGCTTCGGTCATATCCAGCCAGCGGCGCTTCTGGTCGGCATCGGCCTCGAGGTCTGCCTCCATACGGATGTCGATCCTCCGGATAGCCGGTCCTAGCTCAGGCTCCAGCTCACCGATGACCGTCAGGCGAAGACTCCTGAGGTCGATGCCGATGCGCTCAGCAGCTCGGTGTGCGACGACATTGACGCAGCCGGCGAGGGCGCCAAGGAGCACCTCGACCGGATTGGCAGCCTTATCGGTGCCGCCTTCGTTGGTCGGCTCATCGGTGAGGAAGGTGAACTTCCGCACCTTGATCTCCGTGCGGCAGTCGGTCTCTGAGGTGGCTCTCGCCACCAGCTTGATGGTTTTCTTTTCACTCATATTTGTGTGATTGCTCATTTATTTCTGTCTCAAACATACCACATATGTTTTAATTGTGTCTGCGTGGTGACATAAATAGCAGGGGTGACGCATTTGGATTTGCTCAAGGTCTCCCCCAGGTAAAAGGCGAGCACGCCTATCGGGGTGCTCGCCCTGACGACCTCCTTAGGGTCATCGGACAGGAGCGTATGTGAAGACCGCTACATAGGAGACTCTCCCGCATCCGAAGGATGCACGCTCCATAGGCATCGGTCGAGGCACGAAGTGCCGATGACCGATGTATAAGCGTACACATCATCCCTCGACCCCTTGCGGGTCGCCGGCATTGGAGATGTCTGCTCGGCGACCCACAAGGGGTCGAGGTGGTAGGCTGGGGCTCTGTACATCGGTCACCGCTTCGCGGATGACCGATGCCTATGGAGCGAGCACCCCTGTCGGGGTGCATCGTTCACCACTCTTCACAGTGAGTTGAGTGGCTTCTGTAACGCTCAAATGCGTCAGCCCTGACATAAATAGTGGTGGCTCTGCGTCATTAGATTAGATATATTCAGCACATCTTATGACGTTACTCGACAGATGGAGTAGAAACAGATATTTTAGGTAATATTGCTTGCCATTATCATTCACACCTAAGAATAGTAAAGATATGAAGAGACTTGTGCTTCTACTGAGTTTTCTAGTCATCTGCAGCAGTGCAATTGGGCAGACGACACTTGAAAGTCGTGTCACTGACCTTGAGAAGACCATTGCAGATCTCTCAGCTCAGCTTTCCACCCTCTCGCTACGACTTGATCAGCTTGATCAGCAAAACAATCGTCTGCGGAAGGCTGTGGATTATGGAAAACCAACTGTATCACAGGTTGGTAAAAGTGGGGTGGAGTATCGCCTTTTGTCCCTAGCTGGTGATGTCGAGAGTGGAACTGTTACAGCTCAATTCCAGATAGTGACATCAGCGAAGAAAGCAAGTGTCTCTATGGGGACATCTTACCCTCCTCATACTATAATAGACCTATATGGAAATCGTTACGTTTGTTCCAAAGGTGAAGTTGGGGGAGAGGAGTCTTTCCTTGATATCTATAAAGGCATAGTCGTCAAGGCATCAGTCACCTTTGACGATCTAAGTCCTGAGAAGTTACAGGAAGCTCAGGTGCTAATATTGACACCTCAAGTGGGCTTCTCTATTGATGAGATCCAGTTCAAAAATATCAAGGTCGAATGGCATTAAGTGTTTTCAAATTCAATTGGTTATAATGCTTCGTCAGATGGGGCAAATAGACCATAGACGACTCGTTCCATTGATAGAGAGCAATAATCCGGCTTTTGCTTGATGTGCGAAGAGAGCACCGTAGATGGTCGTCTGCGGTGCTCTCTTCGGCTTTTGGGGAGGAGGTTATTTCTTCTCCTTTGTAAAGATGACCTTAACCTTCTTGGTGAAAAGGTAGCCTGTGAGCGTCTCCTCTGAGGTCCTGGTGAGGTCAAAAGAGAGTACTGTCGGCTGTGCGTCCCAAGCCTTGTCGAGGCTGAGGGTTACCTTGGGGTGCTTGTAGATGTAGGTGCCGGAGTGACTCACGGCACCCAGACTGCCCGCCTTGCTCGTGAGGGTAAAGCGGTTGTTGCCATCAAAGGTGAGGATCCACGCCACGGGGTCGATGTCGGTCTTATTGTCCTTGACCTCTGCCACCCACTTGGTGTTGGCAATGGAGGAGGCATTCTCGGGGATATTTCCGTCATCCTCCTTGCACGAAGATGCGAAGAGGGTGAGACCTACGAGTGCCGCTGCGGCGATGAGAATATTCTTGACTTTCATAATCTTGCTATTTTGGTTTGGTGAAACATTTAGCATCACAAAGTTCTAATATATCGGTGATTGAACCAAATTTTCGCCGTTAATTAGTCTTTTTCTTTGTCACAAAAGCTTGTCGAAAATGGACGGGAGGAGCTTTTGTGTCAATCCTGATGGCTACGCCACTATATTGCGACCAATCCAGAAGAGCAGGATCACCACCAAGATCAAGACCGATGCGCGGTAGCCCACGAGGAGGTCCCTAAGTCTGGCGCAGCGAGGGGAGCGGTGTGCGAGTGGCTGGAGGAGCAGTACGAGAGCGAGGTAGGGTAGGGCGATGACGAAGAGGGGGTTCATTTGCCAGGCTCCGGCGAGGTCGAGATTGAGCAGATGGTGGATCGCCCGTTGGGACCCACAGCCTGGGCAGAGGTACCCCGTTAGTAGCCGAAAGGGACACCTCGGGAAGATCGGTGCCACGGATGGGTCGAGGCACTTGTAGCCGACAGCTGCCACCACAAGTGCCAGTACTATGAGGAGATACCTGATGCGGGGGCGCATCTCAGCTTAGGGATATGCCTGAGGCGACACCAATCATCATAAGGAATAGGTAGATCCCAGCTACGGCAATGCCGCTCCAGAAGCCGTAAGTGACCCACTGCTTCGCCTTAGCGGAAAATTCGTTGGCTGCGGCGACGTTTCCGCTCGAGAAGGCACTATTGGCCTGCGCGGAGTAGACGATCCCCAGGATCCCGAAGACCATACAGCAGAAGATGGTCACCAGGATCGACTCCACGAGATAGTCCTTGGGCTTAGTGGTCATAGTCTGCCCTTGTGTGGGTGGAGGTACAGCCCCCTCAGGGACAAGTAGTCCTGAGAGCTCAGGGAGGTTGATCGCCTGGACCCAGTCGGCAAGTCCCTCTCTCCACACATAGGTCTGTGGGGTCACTCTCCCCCTGAGTTGGTCGATGGTGTATGGTCCTTGTTGCTCAGATCCGTTCAGTATGTAGTACTCTGACATAAGTTTTGTGCTGGTAAGCGTGGTTGTGTCTAAGAGCAAAGTTATGTAAAAAACACCACCGGTGCCACGAGGGAGAGTGCCGGCTCACACCGGCTTGGAGAAGCGCTTATCCGTCTGCTGCATCAGGGGATCGAGTGAGGCGGCCACGTAGCGTACGTAGGGAGAGCCGATAGGCAGCTCGATACCCTCCGGGGTCAGATTTATCAGCCCGTCAGCCGCCATCTCGTGTAGCTTGTCCCGGTCGTACACCACTGCCTGCATAGTCTCCTCTGCAGTTATGCCGAGCCGCTCAGCCACTTCGCTCCACCGGAGGCGGTAGTTACACATCAGCGTCTCGATCACCTCACGGACGATCTGCTCCCTCGGGGAGAGCAGGTAGCCTCTCTCGGTGTAGAGTCTCCCGGCACTGAGGGTGTCGATGTACTCGGTGATGTCTCGCCCGTTTTGCGCATAGGCGGTGCCGAGCTGGCTGATGCCGGTGACGCCGAGAGCGTAGACCTGCGCCGTGGTCCTGAGGGTGCAGTACCCTTGGAAATTTCGTCTCAGTCGTCCCTCATCAAGCGCTATGCTGAGCTCGTCAGACGGGAGGACAAAGTGATCCATCCCGATGGATCTGTAGCCCTCACCGTGGAGTATGTCGGCAGCACGGCGGTACATAGCCTGCTTCTCTTCCGGCTCCGGGAGCCCTGCCCGCTCTAAGATCAGCTGCCGCTTATGCACCCATGGCACGTGACCATAGCTAAAGGTGACTATCCGCTCCGGATGGATCTCTGCCGCCATCCGGACTGACCTCGCAAAGCTCTCTACCGTCTGGTGCGGCAGACCGAAGAGGAGATCCATATTGACCGTCGCCCCCGCATCGTGTAGCATCGACACGATCTCGCTTACGGGGAGGAGTGGGGGCTCACGATGGACGATCCGGAGCACCTCCTCGTCAAAGTCCTGCACCCCGAGGCTGTAGCGACTGAAGCGGCAGTCAATCAGCTCTGCCCATGCATGCTCATCGAGGTAGCCGGGATGGCACTCGATCGCAATCTCCGGTCGGTCGATCGTCTCCATGAGGGAGAGGAGGTGCTCATTGAGCTCGCGGAGGTAGTGGACCGGTATGGCAGTGGGACTGCCGCCGCCATAGTGGATCTGTGAGATCTTGCGTCCCGGGGTGAGGTGTCTGGCGATCAGGTCGATCTCTCTATGGAGCGCCTCCACATAAGCCTCTATGCGATCCGGGCGAGCCATCGGGTAGGAATTGCAGGCGCAGAAGTGGCAGAGCTGGCGGCAGAAGGGGATGTGGATGTAGAAGGAGACGTGGTTGTCCGAGGCACTATTGGATGCCTCTACGGCAGCGAGGAAGTCCTTCGGCTCTATGCTGTGGAAGAAATTGGCAGGCGGGTAGCTGGTGTAGCGGGGGACAGGTTGATTGTACTTCTCGAGGAGGGTATCGCTATTTTTCATTCTTAAAGACAAGGTGTATATAGATAAGTGAGATGAGCGCCAGCAGTACCGCAAGGGCAAAGAGTCCACTGTAGCCGGTATGGTCTGCCACCACGCCACCGAGGATAGCCATCCCCATGCCGCAGAGGTGGGTGATGACGATCTGCACCGTGAAGTCTGTCCCCTCGCGGCCCGCACGCAGGGTCTCCATGGAGGAGACATAGACGACGACCGTTGCACTCCCGTAAGCCGCCCACAAGAGCATCACACCGATGCTTACGAGGAGCGTGCTGACCTCGACCTGCGTCAGCGTGAGGAAGTAGAGTGTGGCGACTAAGATCAGTGTGGCGAAGTACTTCCGCGCCCGATAGATCCCGATGCGACGGACGACGAAGCCCGAGGCGAGGGAGCTGACAAAGGCGGTACCGGTGCCGAGCAGACCGCTCAGGATGCCTATGGAGCCCATATCAAACCCCTGGTCCACCAGCCACGGACGTAGCATAGGCAGTATCGCCATCAGGCCCGAGTAGAAGAGTAGGAGGAAGAGCACTTGGCGCCAGATCCCCTTCCGGGAAAAGAAGAGGGCGAAGTCACCGATCCCGGCACGTCGCTTGGGATCTTTTTTCTCAAAAGAGATCTGCCGCTCCAGCCCTAAGGGTACTAGCGCCAGCAGCACGAAGAGTGCCAGGCAGAGCAGGACTACCTGCCAGCCGTAGCGGTGTAGGACGACCAAGAGCAGCCCGCTACCGACCAGTGTGCCGGCAAAGCTTCCTGAGGACTGCATCGTATTGACGAGACTCTTGTCGCGCCCTCCGTAGCTCAGCGCTGCGAGGGAGTCGGTGGCGATGTCCTGTGTCCCGGAGGCGATCAGCGCTAGAATGATCAGCCCGAGGATCAGGTAGATGTCGCTACTTACCTGCAGCAGACCTATGGCGCAGAGGAGCCCGGCGTAGATCACCTCCGAGACGATGATGCAGCGCTTGTAGTCCCGCACCGTCAGACAGTGCCGGTCCACCAAGGGTGCCCAGAGGAACTTCAGGATCCACGGGAGCTTGACCAGCTGGAGGAGCCCGATGGAGGAGAGGGAGAACTGCTGCTCCCGCATCATCACCTGCAGTGCTGTGGAGAGGAAGCTCGAGGGGATCGACTGCGCCACGTAGAGGCAGAAAAACGTCCCCAGTGTCAGTGCTTCAGCTCGGTATAGAGTGTTATCTTTCTGTCTCATAGGGTGATGACGGAGGGGAGGAGGTGGTATCGTCCTGAGGAGGTGCGGGGTAGCCTCTGCTCCTCGGGGCTGCGGAAGATCGGTCCTCGGGATACGTCGTATCGCCCATAGCGGTAGTACCCATTGGCCCGACCACCCCAGCCGTAGTTGCAGTGGAGATAGAGTGCATCCTCCGTGCGGAGCAGTCCATCCACGATCCAAGTGTGGAAGGTGAGGTCCTCCCGCCCGGCAGTGAGGATCACCGGCAGTCCCTCTCGAAGGCTCCGCTCGATCATCTCTCTCAGCCCCCACCAGTGGAGCCTCGCCTGATGAAAGCCCATCCGAGTGAGGAGAAGGCGGATACGCCACGGCCAGGTGAGACCAAAGTCGGTCGTGTAGATCGTCGAGAGGGCGGTGCCTATCTCCGAGAGAAATCGGCCTGCCATCTCCCGCTCGGAGGCGGTGGAGGTGACCCGGGGATCGAGGGCGGAGACCCGCTCGAGGGAGCGGAAGAGAGGATTTCGGGAGCCGCGGTCTACCGCTACTTGCGTGAGTAGCTGAGCCAGCGCCACGGGTGCACAGCCGGCCGGGGAGCGACCGATGGGTGAGGAGTGCCGCAGTCCTCTTCGGATCGGAGTATGGAGGTCAAAGGGGGTACCCTGGTGCCATATCGTGCGCACCATCATCGGGATGTACTCGGTCACCTCCTCGGGCGTGATGAGATCAGAGCCGCTGAGGAGTGCCCTGAGGCTTTCTCTTCTCTCCATCTCAGACATCCTCCTTCTCCATATGCTGTCGGATCGCCTCTATCACCTGCTCCGCAGCCTCGCGCTCCTCCTCCGCACTCCTCAGGTGACCAATCGGCACCACCACCTGTGCTCGAGAGTAGTAGGGCTCCCTTTTCTCCGACACCATCTCGAGGTAGTCGCGCACCTCGCTCCGCGTCTTCTCTGCCACTGCCGGCCGGGTCGCTCGGACGCTGTAGAGCCTCTCGGCGAGTAGGTCCAGCGGTGATCGGAGGTAGACTACCAGCCCATGGGCGAGCATGCGGTCCATATTGTCCTCCCATATAGGTAGCCCTCCACCAGTGGCGATGAGGGTGTCCTCCTCCTGTAGCAGCTCCAGCAGAGCCACTCGCTCTCTCTTGCGGAACTTGTCGATCCCGCAGCAAGCGATCATCGATGAGATGGTGGCGTGGTACCGACTCTCGACGAAGAGGTCCGTATCGACAAATGTCAGCTCGAGCCTCTCGGCAACGATCCTGCCGATGGTGCTCTTGCCCACTCCGGGGAGTCCTATGAGGAATAGTGGTCTCACGCTGCTGTTGCTCTTACCTTACGATACATAACTCCATAGAAGACGAGGGCAATCCCCTCCGATACAGCGGTGAGGATGATGATGACCATTGTCAGCCCCTTGTCGTAGAGCAGCCCGCTGAGAGCTGATCCGGCAAGCAGTGCCAGCCCGTAGAAGGTATTGAAGAGCCCGAAGCCGAGTCCGCGCTTCTTGTAGGGCGTCAGGTCGGCTATCGCTGAGCGCATCACGGTCTCGTGAGCGCCGAGGATCACTCCCAGGACCACCATCCCGGAGATGACCACCGGGACTGAGGTGCTGAGGGTGAGGATAGGCAGCAGCAGGGTGAGGAGTGGCACGATGAGGAGGACGAGGATGCCCCCCGTCTTGGAGCCGGTCCGCTCCTTCAGTCGGTCGTACATTCGCCCGATGAGCAGCGCCACCAGGGCATCGACACCCATGGCGCCAGCGTAGAGCATCGTGATCATCGTGTCGGACATAACGGACTGCACCTTGAGGTGATAGCCGATGATCCCAAAATTGAGCAGACCAAAGGCGGTGAAGAAAGTGAAGGCGGAGTAGATCCAGAACATCCGGCTCAGCCTCCCCGGCTCCCCCACCGGAGCGACAGCGCCATGCTCACGCTCTAAGCGTGACACCCGTCGCCAGACGTATACGAGGAAGAGCATCAGCACAACGAAAGGGATCGCCAGTAGCTTGTACCCGAGCTGAAACTCCCCCACGCCACTCTGACCAGCGTAGTAAAAGACTGCGGTGAAGATCAGTGGACCGAGAAAGGCGCCGAGCTGATCCAGTGCCTCCTGCAGCCCAAATGCGAAGCCCAGTCCCACCTGCCGCTCGGATATCCCGGAGAGGAGCGTGTCCTTGGCCGGGCTGCGGAAGGCCTTCCCGATCCGCTCTGTCAGGATCAGGACGATGAGTACGCCCCAGCTGGTGGTGCAGCCCATCAGTGGTATCACGAAGTGGACCCCGTAGCCGAGGAAGAGGAAGAGCCAGTACTTGCCACTCTTGTCGAGGATGACACCGGAGATGAGACGGAGCGCGTAGCCGATGAATTCGCCCAGACCGAATACCAGCCCCACCTGAGCCGCCGACACGCCGAGGAGACTGAGGTACTGACCATTGACACTGCGAGCGGACTCGTGGACGACGTCTCCCAGCATGCTGATGATGCCGAAGAGGACAATCACTGAAAGCACCTGACGGCGGACTGAGGATTGATCTTGGGTATGATTTTCAGTCATGACTTTTGCTCTTTGAGCCACAAAGGTACACAATCGCGCCCCTTTGCGTGGTCCTTTTGCCTGAGATTTTCACAGTCAGCGCATCATACAATTTTGATGTGTGGTCTCGCTTTCGCTCTTAGCAAAAAAAGCGGGCACTGATCCGGAATAGGATCAGTACCCGCCTTTTTTGTACTAATGTGATCGCCTTACTTGGCTGCAGTCACCTCGATCTCGATCACGCCACCTGCCGGGAGGGCGCTAACGGCGAAGGCGCATCGTGCCGGGAAGGGAGCAGAAAATTGCTCCGCATAGATCTTATTCACGGAGGCAAAGTCTCCCATATTGGTCAGGTAGACGATGCACTTGACGACGTTGTCCATCGTCATACCGGCCTCGGCGAGGATCGCCTTGATATTAGCAAAGGACTGTCTGCACTGCTCCTCGACAGTGTCACCGGCGAGCTTGCCGGTCTCGGGGTTGAGGCCCAGCTGGCCTGAGATGAAGAGCAGATCACCGGTGCAGATCGCCTGTGAGTAGGGACCGATGGCTGCCGGTGCCTTCTCTGTAGAAATAGCTTTTTTAGACATGATTGGTTTGTATAAGTGATTGGTTTGGGATTAGTCTTCGGTGTGTGTCAGCAGCTCTCTGGCGTTGTCAAGAGCTGCCTCAGTCTGAGCGGCACCGCTCAGCATTGCAGCGATTGCTGCGACTCGCTCCTCGCCCTCGACGGGTCGGAGTGAGGTGTTGTAGGTGTCTTGGCCCTCCTCCTTCTCGACCACCACCTGATGGTCCGCCTGTGCGGCGATCTGTGGCAGGTGAGTGATAGAGAGCACCTGGAGGTGCCGGCTGAGTCGCCTCATGATCCGCCCGAGTTGCTCGGCGGCCCGACCGCTGACCCCGGTGTCTATCTCGTCGAAGATTATCGTCGGGAGGATCTGCCGCTCAGCGATGATCGCCTTGAGAGCAAGCATGATCCTGGAGATCTCTCCGCCGGAGGCGATCTCATCGATCGGCTGGAGAGTCGTCTGCTTATTGGTCGCTATGAGGAATTGGATCTCATCCTCACCGGTGGGGCTCAGATCCTTGGTCTTGGTGAGACTGACCTTGAAGGAGGCACCCGCTATGCCGAGCTCATCGATCGCCTCCATAAGGGAGGGGACGAAGGACTTGATCCCTCGCTCTCGGCTCTTCGTCAGCTGCTGTGCCAGCTCCGCTGCATCGTGGCGAGCTCGCTCCACCTCTCGGCGTAGCTCCTCTATGCGATCGTCCGCCGAGGTGATGGAGTCCAGCTGCTCCTTATACTGGTCACGGAGCTGGATCAATTCGTCCCCATCCGATACGTTGTGCTTGTACATCAGAGACTGCAGGAGGTTCATCCGATCCTGGAGCCGGGCGACCTCCTGTGGGTCGATCTCTATCTCGTCCAGCTGACGAGACGCATCGCTACTGATGTCGGCAAGCTCGATGTAGACCGCCTCCAGCCGCTCCCCGTATCCCCCTGCGGGGGCAAAGGTATCGGCAAAGCCCTTACAGTCGTGGGCGAGGGTGTGCAGTCTCGACAGCACCGAGACCTCCTCCTCGCGACCATAGCCGTCAAGCCCTGCCAGCTCCTGCATCAGTTGGGAGATCTCTGTGGCATGCTCCGCCATCGTGAGACGCTCACGAACCTCTGCCTCCTCGCCCGATGTTATGTGGGCATCGCTCAGCTGCTTGTACTGGAAGGAGATGTAGTCCTCTTCCTCTCGCTGCTTGCGCACCCGCTCCTGCTCCAACGTGAGCTGAGCGGACAGTCTCCGGTAGAGTGCGTACTTCTCGGCGTAAGCCTCTCGCTCCCCCTGATTGTCCGAGAGGGTGTCTATCACGGAGCGCTGGAAGTCCGGATCCCCGATGAGCCTATTGTGGTGCTGTGAGTGGATGTCGACCAAGTGATCCCCGATCTCCTTGAGTAAGCCAGCTGATACCGGTGTGTCATTGACAAACGCTCGGCTTTTCCCGCTCTTGAGCACTTCGCGCCGTAGGATGCAGGTGGAGCTGTAGTCGAGATCGTTTTTCTCAAAAATAGGCTTCAGGCCAACCCGCTCCTCTAAGCAAAAGGAGGCCTCGACCACCGCCTTTGAGGCACCGGAGCGGAGCATCTTGCGGATGTCTGCTCGACCTCCGAGGAGGAGCTCGATGGCTCCGATGATGATGGACTTACCGGCACCGGTCTCACCGGTGATCGAGGTAAAGCCCCCTCGGAGGTCCCACTCGAGGTGGTCTATGAGGATAAAATCCTTGATGTGCAAGTGTGTGATCATATACTCCTTCTATTCTCTGACCCAGGGGATAAGCTCCTCTAATAGACTCCTCACCTCTGGGTCTTTGCTCCACTGCTGCAGCTCTCCCGACTTAGTCTCGCTGATCATCTGGATCAGGCGGGGCGCCTGCATCGAGAGACGGAGCTTATTCATCTCCTTGAGCCAGTAGGTCAGGCTCTCTCTGCTCCTCGACTCCATCGGCTCATCCAGCACCTCTCTGTGGTACAGGCAGTAGAGCTCTCGCCCGCGAGTGCCCTCACCGGTGCGCAGCTCGGGGAGTAGCCGATCCGGGCTGAGGGGAGCCGAGCGGAGGTCGCCACTCTCCCGCCAGACGTCACCGAGCTGCTCTGACCTCTGCTGCAGATGATCGAGGAAAGGCTGACCGCCGAGGGTGTCAAAGGAGTCATAGTAGAGCAGCATCGACATCGTCAGGTAGTAGTAGAGTCGACGCCCGAGGATGCTCTCCGGGATCGAACCGGGTAGGGGAAAGTAGGTCCCCGCCTCGCTTGTGGAGATGGGTATCTCGCGCTCCATCACCACGAAGAGCGGACTCTGCCGCTCACTCCCGTAGATCGGTCTGTAGGCGGTGAGCGTGAGGTCTCCCGTGAAGTGCTGTCCCGACCCGGCAGTGAGCCGAATGTAGATTGATACCGAGACAGGCTCCTTGGGGGTCATGCTGAGCCGAACGTCGGGGCTGAAGCCGTCGGCAAATCGCCGTACCCGCTCACTCAGTCCCTCAGCGTCCTTGGCGGCTGTAGATCCCAGCGCAGAGGCGTCGACCTCTACGTGTGAGGTGACCAACTGCTGAGCCGAGAGCGGCACCACCACCGCGCTCAGCAGGAGTGTGGCGAGGAGGGCAATAGGGCGCGCGAAGATCTGCATAAGGAGAAGTGGGTAGTGGCTCCGATTAGCTGAGCTGTGGAAGGGTGTGGAGGATCTCGAGTGCTACCTGCTCCTTCTCCATCAGTGGCAGAGAGCGCTCGATAGAGCCGTCCCTACTGAGTAGTGTCACTCGATTGGTGTCGGTGCCAAATCCTGCTCCCTCGTCCTCAAGGGTATTGGCGGCGATGAGGTCAAAATTCTTCCGCTCCATCTTGTCCTTCACCTGCTCGAGATCAAGGTGGGTCTCCAAGGCAAAGCCTATGTGTATCTGCTCCTTGTCCTTTTCCTTGCCCATAAGTGCGGCGATGTCGGGATTGGAGACCAGCTCGATCGTCATCGAGGGTCGACTCTCCCTCTTTACCTTCTGCTCCTCGGGATGAGCCACCTTGTAGTCTGCCACGGCAGCACAGAAGATGGCTATCTGGTACGAGGTCACTGAGCGGCAGGCCTCCAGCATCTCATCCGCACTCTCGACCCGGATCACCCGCAGTCTCTCGTGGGGAGTCGGGAGGACCTGGGCGGGCCCGGTCACCAGGGTGACCTCTGCACCCATCCGGATCGCCTGCTCGGCGAGTGCCTTGCCCATACGTCCGGAGGAGTAATTGCCGATGAAGCGGACTGGATCAATCCGCTCGTACGTTGGTCCCGAGGTGATCAGTAGCCGCTTCCCGGCAAGTATCGTTGCCTCGGCCATGTCCTCCTCTATCCTGCGGACGATCTCCTCCGGCTCGGGCAGTCGACCCTTGCCTATGAGGTGGCTCGCCAGCTCTCCCTCCTCCGCCTCGAGTATCGTCGCCCCCATCTCTCTGAGGCGGTCAGCGGAGGCGATGGTCGATGGGTGGCGGTACATATCGAGGTCCATTGCCGGAGCGATGTAGACCCGTCCTCGTGTGGCGAGGTAGCAGGTGACGAGGAGATTGTCAGCTATGCCATACGCCATCTTGGCCATCGTGGAGGCGGTGGCCGGGGCGACTATGAAGAGGTCTGCCCAGAGCCCCAGCTCCACATGGCTGTGCCACGTGCCGTCGCTGTGGTCAAAGAAGTCGCACAGCACCGGTCGACCGGAGAGGGTGGAGAGGGTGAGCGGGGTGATGAATTCCCTCGCCGCTGCCGTCATCACCACCTGCACCTCAGCGCCTGCCTTGACGAGGAGTCGGATCAGTGGAGCAGCCTTGTAGGCTGCGATGCTCCCGGTGACCCCGAGGACAATGTGCTTACCGCTTAGGTTAGGCATGGTCGGGCTTTTCGCTATTCAGGTCGATGGCTTTCTTGATCTTCTGGAGCTGAAACTTCGTGTCCCCTGGGAAGTCGCCATTCATCATCCAGCCGAAGTAGCCGGGCTCTCTGGTGAGTACATCGGAGACCCGTTGTCCCTTGTACTTTCCGAAGTTAAATACCACCTCGTCCTTATCGTTGTAGATGAATCGCCCGGCGAAGTCCACCACACGGCGCTGCGTGGTGTACTCGTCCAGACGATCGACATCATTGGGGAGGTCATCGTACTTGGCAAGCTGACCGCGCAGGACATTGTAGGTCGCCTCGGTGTCAGCCAGCGCTCCGTGTGCTCCGTCAAAGGTGCATCCGCAGTAAAACTCATGGGCCGCGGAGAGCGTCCTCGCCTCGCGCTTGTGGTAGATCACCTGCACGTCGACCACCTTCCGGCTGTGCAGGTCGACCGGTACATCAGCACGATAAAACTCCTCGCTCAGCATCGGCATATCGAAGCGGTTGCAATTGTATCCCGCAAGGTCGCACCCCTCGATGAAGCCGGCCACACGCTTCGCTATATCAGCAAAGGTGGGTGCCTCAGCCACATCCGCATCACTGATGCCGTGGACTGCCGTCGTCGACTCAGGTATGTGGCACTGAGGATTGACACGAGAGGAGAAGGTCTCCTTGCTCCCGTCAGGCATCACCTTGACGAGGGCGATCTCTACGATCCGATCCCTCGCCGGGTCCGTCCCGGTCGTCTCGAGATCGAAAAATACAAGCGGGCGCTCCAGTCGAAGCTGCGGAAGGGTATCAAGCTCGCTCATATCAGCAGAGGCATATCTACGGCAATAATCGTCTCCTCCTCATCCCGCTCCTGTGGCGTGATGATGGCGGCGTGAGCGCGATCTCCAAGCAGAAGCTCCACTTCATTTCCGGGGAGTATATTGAGGATCTTGATCAGGTGGATGGCGCTGAAGGCGATCTCAAACTTCTCCGTGCCGCTGTAGTTGACCGGCAGTGTCTCTTGTGCAGAGGTCGAGTAGCCGAGGTCTTTTGCATCCAGTTGCAGCTGATTGGGCGTCAGGACTAAATTGATCAGCTTGGTGGCGTCATTAGCAAAAATCGAGACGCGCCTAAATGCAGCCAGCAGCTGCGATCGGTCGGCGATGATGCTCTTGTCATTGTCCTGAGGGATGACGCTCTCGCAATTTGGGTACTTGCCATCGAGCAGGCGACACTGGAGGCGCATATCCTCGCGCTCAAAGGTGGCGTAATTGACATACACGGTCACCCGGATCGTATCCTCAAGCGTCGGCGAGGAGATCTCTGTCTCACTATCGGTCCCCTCCGCCTCCGGTGCGGAGTCGTTGCCTCGGTGAGTGAAGAGGAGCTTGATCAGCGATACCGGCTTGCCCGGCAGCGTGAAGGACTTGCTCTCGAGAGCGTCCGTGAGCTGCACAGAGCGATTTTTGTACAGCGCCATCATATAGCCGTCGGTGGCAGAGAATGCGATCTGCTCCTTATTGATGTCAATGTGCACTCCGCCTAAGAGGGGCCGGGTGTCCTCCACCGATACCGCATAGTCGGTGTAGGTCAGTCCCCTGCTGAATACACTCGTGGGCAGATCCAGGACAGTCGACTGATCGTCCAGCGCCTCTACCTCGGGGTAATTCGTGGCGTCCTGTCCGACGAAGTCGAAGTGGCCGTTATTGTACCGGACGTTGATGTGCTGATTGTCTGTATCGATGTCGAAGGTGAGGTCCTGAGCGGGAAGCTCCTTGAGTGGGAGCAGGAGATGCTCCGGTCGGATGCAGATGGTGTAGTCCTCGCCCTCGTGCGACTGAGTGCGGAGCGACAGGGTGAGGCGCGTCTCGCCGTCTGTCCCGGTCATACGGATGATGCCTCCCTTGATCTCAAAGAGTATGTCGTTGATGATGGCTGACGTGCCACCGGTCTTGCCGGAGGAGGGGATCACGCGGCTGATGATCGATAGTCTGCTGCTGAGCTGCTGACTGCCTACTGTAAATTTCATAAGTGATCGGATAAGAGTATCGTTTATACTTAGGGGTAAAAGTACCAAATTGCCCAGATATGACCAATTGTCTCCTCGAAGTTATCTCGGAAAAAGGAGATCAAGGATGATGCCAAACTAATACCGATAATAGTGATCTCTAATACCGATATTAGTCGCGACTAATATCGGTATTAGAGATCAGCGAGAGCCACTCGGGCGACGGCTCTCATTTCCCTGGGCTTGCTGTGCGGCACGCACGTGCTCTCTTCTGTCCGGGATTTTGCTCAGTCGGTCTCCGGAAGTCCGGTGATGTGGAGCAAAAAAAGAGCTGTCAGTCTAGGTGACTGACAGCTCTCGTATACTATGTAGTCCGTATGAGAGTCGAACTCATCTTTCAAGAATGAAAATCTTGCGTCCTAACCGATAGACGAACGGACCAAATAGCTTGGGCCGAGATCGTTTCGAGGGCGATGACTTCGGCTTCTTAGGCGTTAGCCTGCTGACCCTTGAGGCTATTAACCTTCTCTGCGAGGGAGTGCTTCAGGTTGGCAGCCTTATTCTTGTGGATGTGACCCTTGCCGGCCATACGATCGATCAGTGATGTGACCTTCGGGAGAGTCTCCTCTGCCTTGGCTGCATCGTCGAGGGCACGGAAGTCGCGAACTGCATTACGCATCGTCTTACCATAGTAGCGATTGCGCGTGCGACGAGCGCTGGCTTGTCTGATTCTCTTAAGTGCTGACTTATGATTTGCCATGATTGGATTATTCTATCTGCACCCTTAGGAGAGTGTGTCCCTGCAAGAAGTCGGGATGAATAGTAGTCCGTAGGGGAATCGAACCCTTATTTCAAGAATGAGAATCTTGCGTCCTAACCGTTAGACGAACGGACCAAAAACTTTCGTGCTATTGCTCTGCAAAGGTAAGAAAGTTTTTTACTTCTTGCAAGCTTTGTGGGGTTTTGACCTTACTTTCGTTGATTATTGACCCCGGACACCCTCTCTTGGGTGACAATGATTATCTGCGGATGTGTAGTTTCTCGATGATGGCGCGGTAGCGATCAATGTCGTTGCGCATCAGATAGTCGAGCAGGTGGCGGCGCTTACCGATGAGGAGCTTCATAGAGCGAGAGGTATTGAAGTCCTGCGGGTGCTTCTTGAGGTGCTCCGTGAGGTGAGAGATGCGGTACGTAAAGAGAGCGATCTGGCTCTCTGCTGAGCCGGTGTCCTGGTCTGACGTACCATACTCACCGAAGATTTCCTTCTTCTTAGCTGTATCCAGATACATAATCTAGTAACAATGAAAATGAGTGTGAATAATGACGCATAATCACCCCGTACGTCCGGGTGACATTTGCGACTGCAAAGGTAGTACTTTTAGTTGGTTGCTCCAAGTGCCTTCCCCTTTTGGCCTTTTGGCGTGACGGGCGTTTTTTTACTCCTCCTTGCGTTGGTAGATAGCTGCCCCACCGGGGATGTAGGCTTCGAGGCCGGTGTGGAGGTCGTAGCAGCTGATCTCAAGGGTGACGAAGCGCTCTCCATCCTGACTCCTCGGTAGCGTGATCGTCGCCGACTGCTCTGTCGTCACTGCGACGAGGTCCCGACCTGTCGTGGTGTCGGGTAGGGAGTCGGTCGATAGGTAGATCGCATAGAGGCAGGGGTGGTCGCGATTGGCACCGCACCAGGTGAGCTTGGCGCTGTCCCCCTGGGTGGTGATCGTGAGGTCTCGTGGGTAGAGCAGCGTGCTGTCGGCACTTACTATCGGAGCGTGCGGGAGGACCGGCTGACGAAAGCACTGCGCTACCAGCTGATCCCTCAGCCCGTGGCTTCGCTCGGTGAGCTGCCGGGCTCGGAAGAGTGCCACTCCTGCGATAAGGCTGTCGCTCTGCACCTCGGCAACCTGATCGATCACCTGCTGTGCGGGCCAGCCTCCCTCCTCTCGTAGTGTGCGGAAGGCTCCGAGACCGATGACGACCGGGATACTGAGCTTGTCCCTCCAGTCCTTGAGTATGGGTCCGAAGGTGGATCCCCGGCTGTAAGTCATGGTGGCGATGAAATCAATGGCTCCCGCCCGCTCCCACGCCACAGGATCCTGATAGACGTCTCCCCTCGCCGTCCAGCCGATGTGGGAGACTCCGGAGATCTGGTCGTACGCTCCTATGGTCGCTGCACTGAGTAGCACGGTGCTGTCTGTCTCCTGGAGAGCATCGTGGATCCGCCTGACGATGGCAGTGATGTTATTTCGCCGCCACTCCGCCTTAGGGAGCAGTGTGTGAGCCTGCCGGTAATCCCGGTCATCGGGAAAGCGTGCGGGGAAGTCGGGGTAGCGGATGTAGTCGAGCTGGATCCCCTCCACAGGGTATCTCTCCGCTATTTCGCGAGCGAGAGAGGCGAGGTGGATACCTGTGAGGCTGTCTGCCGGGTCCATGAAGTCCTTTCCCCTATGCCGCTTGGTGTGCCCCTTGTGCTTGTCATAGAAGGGGGTGACCCCTCTGAGCCTTCGTCTGTAGCTCCGGTCCTCCAGTGGTAGTGTGGTGATCCAAGCGTGGATCGTCATCCCCCTCTTGTGGCACGCCTCCACGGCATAGGCAAGCGGGTCGTACCGCTTACCATAGAAGCGCGGGTGCATCGGCTCTATCGCCGAGGGGTAGATCACGTCCCCCCGGCCTCGGACTTGGAGGAAAATGGTATTGATTCCATTCGCCCGCAGCAGATCCAGCTGCTCATCCAGCTCCCTCTTCTGCGCCTCCTCCGACGAAGAGCGGGGCCAGTCCAGCCCCCAAATGGTGGAGAGCCAGACGGCGCGCATCTCGTACTTGGAGCGAGGAGCAATGGTATCCGTCTCCCCTGCCAGTGTGCCTTGCAGGGTGAGGAGACTAAGGAGGATCAGTAGGAGGTGTCGTCTCACGGGCGGCGGATCAGAAGAAGTCTATATGGTCGATCAGCCTCACCTCTCCGTCGTAGACAGTGATGGCGCCGACGGCATGCTCCGTCTCGCTCCAGTCGCTGATCTCTCCCAGCGTGTCCTGGTCGACGATGCTGAAGTACTCCACTCGGAGCAGAGGCGATGCCTCGATCTGACGGACCACGAGGTCATGCACCTCGCTGACGGAGCTTCCCTCCCTCTGCGCCCTCACTCCCTCGGTCAGTGCCCGGTAGATCATCGGTGCTGCCTGTCGCTCCTCGGGAGAGAGCCTATTGTTTCGGCTGCTCATAGCAAGTCCGTCCGGCTCGCGGACGGTGTCGCAAGAGATGATCTCCGGGTCCATATCGTCTGAGAGCTCGATCATCCGCTTGATCACCGCTATCTGCTGGAAGTCCTTGAGGCCAAAGTATGCCTTATCCGGCTGCACGAGCCTGAAGAGCTTCCCTACGATCCAGACCACTCCCCGGAAGTGTCCCGGGCGGTAAGCACCCTCCATCACTTCTGCCACCTGTCCGAGGGGTAGGTCGGGCGCCTGCTCTCCCTCAGCGTACATCTCCTCGGGGGTGGGGGTAAAGGCGAAGTCTACCCCGAGTGACTCCAGAGCCCTCAGATCCTCCTCCATATCGTGAGGGTAGGTGGCGAGGTCGGTGGGGTTATTGAATTGGGTCGGATTGAGGAAAACACTCACTACCGTGCAGCCGCACTCCCTGACGCAGCGACGTATGAGGCTAAAGTGTCCCTCGTGCAGTCCGCCCATCGTGGGGACGAGACCGATCGTCTCTCCCTTATGCTCCTGCCGTACTCGGCTGAGAGCTTCCCTCAGCTGCTCCTGACTGTTGATTACTTCCATAGCGTTACCTATTTCTCTCACTGCAAAGGTAGCGAGAGATTGGCGAAGAATATCTTCTTACTAAAGGTCAGGAGCGAAGTCCGGCGGGACATGCTCCTGACCTTTTTATGCTAAAATCTACGATTGACTCCCTTATCAGAAAGAGAAGGAGGCACCGATGTTGAGGACACTCATCCCGTATCCTGCCTCTACGAAGAGGCCCCAGCTGGGAGCTACCATATAGCGCAGTCCGATACCGGTATTGTAGCCGAAGCCAAAGGACGATGCCTTGCTCTCGTTGCTGTGGTCGCCTCTGAAGCCGAGGGCGACAAAGCAGTAGGTGTCCAGTGCGGGGATGAAGTGATAGTGCAGTCCGGCGCGTGGTCCGAGGAAGTAGTCCGTGCCACCGCTGTACATATTGATCACCGCCTGACCACCGAGGGTAAAGGCGCTGTTGTCGTCCCAGATGTGCCCATTGAGGCAGTGATCGGCGGCGAGGTTGATCGTCATAGATCCTGTCTGCTTACCAGCAGCGTTGGTATGGAGGCTGGCCCCCAGTCCTACGCTGGCGATGTTGGTCCCGGTCTCGAAGACATTCTGAGCCTTGGCCTCCGTCTGACCGGCGACGCATAGTCCCAGAGCTACGAGAGCGGTAGCGAGAGTTTTTTTCAGTGAAATCATAATGCTACAATTGATATTGTGTGAGTCGTTTCCTTGATTGGGGTCAAAGGTACACAAATGGTGTCAGATCTCCTTTTCCTTAATCGTGATGTGGAAGCAGGCTTGCTTGCGCTCGTGCTTGATGTAGCAGCGTCCATCCTCGTGGAAAGCTCTCAGTACCCTTGCCAGCAGGTGCTTCAGTTCCTCAGGCTCTATCGTTCTCGGGTCCTCAGGGTCGATCTTGTCAAAGCGCTGCCAGGAGATGTCGAGTGTGGTCCCGTAGCAGTGGGTGCTGTTGGGTGAGGCATTCCCATTTCGCTGTCTCAGCTCGCTCATATCCTCCTCTGTCCTCGTGACGCTGGTGACGATCAGTCGGTAGAGTGGCTGCCCATCCGCCTCCAGCTGGTACCGAAAGGCGGCCCCGATCTCCTGAGCCAGACGCACTGCCTCAGGCACCATCAGTGGCACGGAGTGAGTCAGGCTGTCCAGCTTAAGCCCCGGTGTCTCCTTGAGTGGGACGAGGCGGTCGATCCGGAGGAGGTCCTCACGGCACTTCGCAGGAGTGATCCCGAGGCTCTGAGCGGCCTCAAGTTGTATGGGATTGAGGTCATCGAAGTCCCTCCTGAAGCTCCCCATGTAGCGGTAGGGACGCTCTCCCGGGACGATGCTGTAGGACCCGGTCTCCGGAGCTGTGGCGTGGGACTCCCTCGGCGGCGTAAGGCTGATGAGCAGTGTCGCCAAGAGGGTCATCGCAAGGAGGGGAAGGTAGTAGTGGGTAACGACCGGCCTGGATAAGGGACGGAGAAAGGCTCTCAGTCGGCTCCAGAGGCGGGCAAGAAACGCTCTGCCTCTCTTGCCTGTCGAGCGGACGGCAGTCCCTGCGGATCGCTCCGTCCGCTCCTTAGTCCGCGGACTCGAGGAGCGACTCCGGATGATCTCCTCCAAGCAGAGGTCTGCACGAGTCTTACCCCGCTCCGAGAGCGGGGTATCGGGTGATGAGTTGTGATCCTTTTCCATTCGTGATGCAAACTTAGCCAATTCCTCTGCAGGGACCATGGTCAATAGGGCTCAATCTCACGATCGGCATCGCTCCCTCAGTGGCTTACTTCGTTGGGATCGTGAGTGTGGCGGTGTGGAGTCCCGGTGCTGATGCGGTGAGGGTGATGGTCCCCAGCGTGCCTGATGGTGCGACGATAGTGGTCAGCTGACCGCTGAAGGCGGGCATCGTCTTGCTCTGGAAGGGGACAATGCAGGTGGCATCGCCATTGGCGCTGGCAACGTAACGCCCTGCACCACTGACCTCAAAGGTTACCTCAGGTGTGGCGGTAGCGCAGAGGTTGCCCTGCTTGTCGACTACGGACACACGGACGTAGACGAGGTGCTCCCTATCCCCCGCCGGCACGACCTCTGCCGGCTCCTCGAGGGTGAGCCGCAGTGTGTAGGGCGTGCCGGAGGTGCAGAGACGCTTCTCCTCCCGGGGCATGCCATCCTTGTCGTACGCCACGACTCTCACCTCGCCCGGCTCATACTTCGTGTCCATCCACATGAGGCGGTAGCGAGGTAGGCGCGAGAGATCCTTGTCGGAGCTGTTATCGACCGTGATGGTGGTGTCCTTCGTCCGCCGTCCCTGGCTCTTGCCGTTTATGAATAGCTCGGCCGTGGGGTAGCTGGTGTAGACGAAGATCGGGGTCACCTCACCCACACGATCAGGCCAGTCCCAGTGGGGCAAAATGTGGATGGTGGGGCTGTCCGCATTCCAGTGCGATCGGTAGAGGTAGAAGCGATCCTTAGGGATGCCGGCGAGGTCCACCGCTCCGAAGAGCGATGTGTGGGAGGGCCAATTGGTGTAGTACGGGGTCGGCTCTCCGATGTAGTCGATACCGGTCCATATGAATTCACCGATATTGTAGTGGAAGTCATCGTGCCGGATGAAGTTGTCCTCCGGTAGTTCGCTCCAGGCGCAGTGCTCCACGTCGTAGCTACTCGCCTGATGATCGGGGTAGATCGCCATCGACTTACGCTCGACCGGGAACTTGTAGACTCCCCTCGACGAGAGCGTGGAGGCGGTCTCGGTACCGAGGATCAGTCGCTGAGGGAGCTTGGCATACGCCTCGGGGTAGTGCCAGGGGCGGTAGTTAAATCCTGCGACATCCATAATGGCGGCAAAGTTATTCGCTGTGGCAGGCTTGGGATTGTCCATCCCCTGGGTGACGGGGCGGGTGGGGTCCTCTCGGTGAGCAATCTCCTGGAGGAAGTGAGCGACCTTATTGCCACCCTCTGCGCCCTGCTCGTAGACCTCGTTGCCGATGCACCACATCACGATGGAGGGGGCGTTTCTGTAGTGACGGATGAGGTTGACGAGGTCGCGCTCCGCCCAGTCGTCAAAGAGGGTGCTGTACCCATTCTTCACCTTAGGGATCCGCCACTCGTCGAAGCTCTCCGCCATGATCAGCATCCCCATCTCGTCTGCCAGCTGGATCAGCTCCGGGGCGGGCATATTGTGTGAGGTGCGGATCGCATTGACACCCATATCCTGCATCTGCTTGATCTGTCTGCGGATGGCTACCTTATTCACCGCCGCTCCGAGTGGACCAAGGTCGTGGTGGAGACAGACGCCCTTGAAGGTCACCGGCTTGCCATTGAGGAAAAAGCCCTCATCGGGACGAAGCTCTATCGTTCGCACTCCGAAGGTGGTGCGGTAGGCATCAATCACGTGGCCGTTGTAGAGTAGCTCGCTCTTGGCGGTGTAGAGGTTGGGCTGCTTGATGTCCCAGAGGTGGGGATGCGGGATGCGGAGGTTTTGTTCAAGGGCGTTGTCGAAGATCTCGGCTCCGCTGTTCTCCCGGCTGTCGATCGCCTCGCCCTTGTAGAGAATGGTGGTGCGAAGCGTCAGAGCGTCGCTATCGGTGGGGATGCCCTTCAGCTCGGTGCGGACCCTGACCTGGGCGTACTCCTCGGAGACAAAGGGAGTGGTGATGAAGGTCCCCCAGTCATCGATCCGGGTCTTGGAGGGCGACACCATCAGGTACACATTGCGGTAGAGCCCCGCTCCCGGGTACCAGCGAGAGAAGTCGGTCGGGTTGTCGAGCCGGATGGCGATCACCTGCCTTGTCTTGGAGGCATCCAGATAGGGCGTGATGTCGAGGTGGTACGAGCTGTACCCATAGGGCCAGCCTCCGGCGCGGTGACCATTGACATACACCTCGGAGTGGCTCATCGCCCCATCGATGTAGAGGGTGATGTCTCCGAGCGTGGCGGGATCCTGATAGAGGTCAAAGTCATAGCGGTACCAGCCCACGCCGACGAAGGGCAGTCCTCCCGTGCGACCGGCATGCTCGAGAGCCTCCGTCTGCCCGTCCTGCGTGATGGCGACATTTTGGCGGTCGTTCTCGGGCGAAAATGGTCCGTAGATAGCCCAGTCGTGTGGCACCGTGACGCTCTGCCAGCTCCGGTCGTCGTAGTCGGGGCGGACGAAGTCTGGACTATCCTCTCTCGTGAAGCGCCAGCCGTCTGTCAGGCGGAGCGCTTCGCGTGGGGCAGCTATGCTCTGGAGGAAAGACTGCGCCGTCGCACTGAGAGACATAAGGGTCGTGAGTAGGGCGGGTAGAGTTCGTCTGATATTCATCTATAGGTGTACTGATTATACGATGTACGGGGTATCCATTTCTATTGCGGGAGCAACGTTTCCTCAAATCTACACTAAATATATGCAATGCGCACTATTTCCGGTGTGGACTTTCCGAGGCGAGGGAGGGGCAGGGGAAAAGCCTCTCCCTGATGAGTCATCTCTAATACCGGTAATAGTTGAGTCTAATATCGGTATTAGTCTTCACTAATATCGGTATTAGATAGAGGCTTTACTCGTGACCTGTCTGACTTGTCCTCTATGTCGGCTTGTTTTCTACTGAAATCCACCTCTTTGTGACCATCTGTCGTCAGAGTCGGAGTACTAAGGTTCTCGCAGGTGGTTTTGGCACGATGGTCCTTTTTAGGATTGGTCTTGCCGGGGAGGGACCGGTCGGACCCTTTTTTGTATCTTTGTTGAGATTGAAAAATTAGAATAGCTCATTTATGTCATCAACTGATACCATCCCCTTTCACCCTGTCACCCTTGAGGATCGACCGATCTTAGAGTCCTTCTACGAGGTCAATCCCTACTTTTCCTGTGACTATACTTTCTCCAATCTCATCGGCTGGACTCATATCTACCGGACCGAGATCGCGGTCCATAAGGGATTTCTCTTGATCCGCTTCTGGAATGAGGAGAATAAGCGGCACGCTTACCTTATGCCTGTCGGTGCCGATGCCTCCCGCCTGCGCGAGGTGCTGCTCGATATGGAGCAGGACCAGGCACGGCTGGATGAGAAAAACCTGACGATCATGGGGGCAACACCCGAGGGGGTACAGGCGCTGGAGGCGATCCATCCGGATCAGATGGTCACCCTTGATAATCGAGACTTCTCCGAATACATCTACCTTCGGGAGAGTCTGGCGTCCCTCTCGGGCAAGAAGCTGCAGTCCAAGCGCAACCACTGTAACCGCTTTGAGCGGACCTATCCCGACTGGATCTACGAAGAGATCACGGAGGAGTCGCTGAAAGAGTGCATGGCTGTGGAGAACGAGTGGTACCGCGAGACAGATACCACGGAGGGGATGTCCGACGAGCGGAGGATGATCCGCTTTGCCCTTGAGCATATGAGCGAGATCGGTCTCACGGGCGGGCTCCTGAGGGTCGAGGGGAAGGTGATCGCCTTTACCCTCGGCATGCCTCAGAGCAGCCGTTGCTTCGACGTCAATATCGAGAAAGCTGACGTCTCCTACGATGGCGCTTTCACGATGATCAATCGGGAGTTTGTCCGCCGGATCCCGGAGCAGTACACCTACATCAATCGTGAGGAGGATATGGGGCTCGAGGGTCTGCGGAAGGCTAAGCTCTCCTACAAGCCAGAGATCCTCCTCGAGGAGTACACCGTGGTCCTCAACCTATGATCCGCCTGCGCCCCTACGACGCCTCCGATGATGCGCTCCGAGCCTCCATTCTCGACCTTCTCTCCGATGCCTTTGGGGAGGAGGGGATGCCCTACTATGAGCTGGCGATGGACCATCTCTACGACCCGGACCACACCTTCCTCCTAAGCGAGGAGGATGCATCTCTCGTCGCAGTGGCGCTGGTGGTGGACTATGTCGATCCCACCGATGGACGCTGGGCGTACCTCTACAGCCTCACCACTCGGGAGGATCATCGGGGCGAGGGGCTGATGACCCGTCTCTACCGAGAGACACTTGAGCCAAGGCTGATCGAGCGAGGCTACCGAGGTGCCTGCCTCGTGCCGGCGACCTCCTCGCTTGTCGGCTTCTATAAGGGGTGGGGGTTTAGTCTGCTACGAGCTGCAGACGAGTCTACGCCGATCACACCCGGTAAGCGGGCGACAGACTATCTCCTCGCTGCCTATGGAGAGCCCTGCATTGATAACCCGTTGCCCTTCCAGATGATCAAGCCCTTTGGTCATACTGAAGTCTCTTACCGCTTGATTTCACCACTGGACTGAGAGCCCTTTCTTTTTGGTGCGAAAAGCCTACCTTTGCAGAAATTGAACGAACATAACGACTTATGAACTTTATCAAAGAGCTTGAGTGGCGCGGGATGATCCACGATATGATCCCCGGCACAGAGGAGGCGCTCCAGAAGGGGATGGTCTCCGGCTACGTAGGCATTGATCCTACTGCAGACTCACTTCATATCGGTCACCTGGTGGGCATCATGATGCTGCGACACCTGCAGCGCTCCGGTCACCGACCCATCGCACTCATCGGTGGCGCTACCGGTATGATTGGTGACCCCTCGGGTAAGTCCAAGGAGCGTAACCTCCTCGATGAGGAGACGCTGAGGCACAATCAGGCCTGCATCAAGAAGCAGCTGGAGAGGTTTCTTGACTTTGACAGCGATGCCGAGAATGCAGCGGTGCTGGTCAATAACTACGACTGGATGAAGGACTACAGCTTCCTCGACTTCATCCGCGATGTCGGCAAGCACATCACGGTCAATTATATGATGGCGAAGGAGTCTGTAAGGAAGCGTCTCGAGGCAAATGCCATCGAGGGGCTCTCCTTTACTGAATTCTCCTACCAGCTCCTCCAGGGGTACGACTACCTGCACCTCTATCAGACGGAGAATGTCCGTCTCCAGCTCGGTGGCTCCGACCAGTGGGGCAATATCACCACCGGTGTGGAGCTGATCCGTCGCGTCCTCGGTGTCAGTGATGCCCTTGCAGTCACCTGCCCGCTGATCACTAAGGCGGACGGGGGTAAGTTTGGCAAGTCGGAGAGCGGCAACGTCTGGCTCGACCGTCGCTACACCACGCCGTATAAGTTCTACCAGTTCTGGTTCAACGTCTCCGACGAGGATGCCAAGAAGTACATCCGGATCTTCACCGACCTGACTAAGGAGGAGATCGAGGCGCTGGAGATGGAGCACGATAAGGCTCCCCATGAGCGTCTCCTGCAGCGACGTCTGGCGGAGGAGATCACCGTGATGGTCCACTCTCGCGAGGACTATGACACAGCGGTGCGAGCGAGCGAAATCCTCTTTGGCAATGCCACCAAGGAGACGCTCAGCAGCATCGATGAGGAGACGTTCCTCTCGGTCTTCGATGGCGTGCCGATGGCGGAGGTCTCCAAGAGCGACCTTGATGGCACGACCGGACTGCTTGACCTGCTGGTGAGCAAGTGTGGGTTCTTCAAGAGCAATGGAGAGCTCCGCAAGCTGATCCAGAGCGGTGGTATCAGCATCAATAAGGAGAAGGTCAGCGACCCGCAGTACATGCCTACCACCGATGACCTCGTCGAGGGCTCCTATATGCTGATCCAGAAGGGCAAGAAGAATTACTTCCTCGTCCACGCCGTCTAAATAGCTACTAAGACCTGAGCTTACGCTCGTCACGATTACCAAACAGTTTTTTTGTAAGATGAATATGTACAGGAGAGTTGCTTTTTCGCTACTTCTTTTCGCCCTGTCGGCATTGAGTTGCTTTGCCGACGAACCCACTGCCCCGCGCTCAGC
>NZ_UQJH01000007.1 GCF_900541275.1 uncultured Porphyromonas sp. | reverse complement strand
GCTACGCCCCTTGACCCGTGGCTAAACACCGTGCACCCCTGCCGGGGTGCCTCGTCCCCCACCCTTCATAATGAGTTGATGGACTTCTGTGCTACTCAAATGCGTCGCCCCGGCTACATGAGCGAAGGGCGAGGGGCAGGGCATACCGGATCCCATACGTTAGACAGGACGGATGCATTTGAGCTCTACTGCGTCACCCACCGGGAGGGCGTGGTAGCATTTACGAAAACACTCCGAAAGTGGTATCTTTGTCGTGCTTGAAAATGCATCTCTCAATTTTATATAGATAACACCTATGCTTGATGTCGTCACCTGGACACTGGACCCGATCCTGCTGGAGTGGAAGGGTCTTCGCGTCGGATGGTACAGTATCCTCTTTGCCTTCGGGCTGATCGTCTTCGGCTATGCCATTGTCAGCAAGATGTGGCGACGGGAGAAGCTCCCGGAGGACTGGCTGACCGCGCTCTTCTACTACGTCGTCATCGGCACGATCGTCGGTGCGCGACTGGGGCACTGCCTCTTCTATCAGCCGGAGTACTACCTCGCCAATCCGAGCGAGATCCTGAAGGTGTGGCATGGCGGACTTGCCAGCCATGGCGGCGTCCTCGGCATCATGATCGCGATCTACATCTACTCTCGGCATGTGACCCATCGGAGTATGCTCTGGACCTTTGACCGGCTCTGCGTCCCCGTGGGGCTGGTGGCGGGGATGATCCGCCTCGGCAACCTCTGCAATCACGAGATCTACGGCCATGCCACGGACGTGCCATGGGCCTTCCGCTTCATCACCAATATCGGTGAGTGGAGAGCGGGAGCGGAGCCGATATTCTCGGCGCCATCGCACCCGACGCAGATCTACGAGGCGGCATTCTACTTCCTCGTCTTCGGGCTGATGCTCTGGCTCTACTGGCGGAGGGATGCTCAGAAGCATGTGGGACTGATGTTTGGCATCACGATGGTGCTGATCTTCACCTTCCGCTTCTTCATCGAGTATCTGAAGAATGACCAGGTACCCGATGAGGCGATGACCGGAATCGGCATAGCCAAGTGGCTTGCCATCCCGTCTGTCCTGGTCTCGATCGGCTTCATCGTCGCCCTACTGCTGAAGGGAAAGAAGTACCGCACCCCGATCCTCTGGGTGGTCGGTGTGTCGCTGCACATGATCTTCTTCGGCATCCTCTACCTCCTCCACCGTCCCGAGACGTTGGCAGCTGTCTCCCAGGCACTCAATATCGGTCAGTGGCTCAGTATCCCGATCGTCCTCCTCGGTCTGTGGTCGATCTGGTACAGCCTCACCTGCAAGCGACCGGCGGATGGTCGCATAGTATAAGTTTCGTATCCACACTCACAAGATAAGCTATGGAACCCATCATAAAAGTCAATAACTCCACCTACTACCTCGGCGTCAACGATCGCCAGACAAGATTCTTCGAGAACCTCTGGCCGATCCCCCACGGGATGGCGTACAACTCGTACCTGATCAAGGATGAGAAAAACGTCCTCCTCGACACCGTCGACATCACCTACACCGATCGCTTCCTGAGACAGATCAGGGCTGCTCTCGCGGGCGAGAAGCTCGACTACATCGTCATCAATCATATGGAGCCGGACCACTCCGGATCCCTCGGACTGATCCTGAGCCACTACCCGGAGGCAACCCTTGTCGTCAATCGTCAGAGCAAGAAGATGCTCGAGGGATACTTCGGTGAGGTGGAGCATGTCCTCGAGGTGAGCGAGAAGGAGACGCTGCCGATCGGCTCGCGTGAGCTGCGCTTCATCACCGCACCGATGGTCCACTGGCCGGAGGTGATGTTTACCTACGACCCTCTGGAGGAGACCCTCTACAGTGCCGACGCCTTCGGCAGCTACGGCACGGTGGACGGCGGGATCTTTGACTACCAGAGGAGCGACACGGAGCATCAGATGAACGAGTGCACCCGCTACTACTCCAATATCGTCGGTATGTACGGACCATTCGTCCAGAAGGCGATGAAGAAGGTGGAGTCTCTCCCGATCAAGCAGATCTGCTCCGTCCACGGGAGCATCTGGCAGGAGCGTATCCCGGAGATCCTGAGGCTCTACGATCAGCTTGCTGCCTACGGATCGGAGCCGGGTCTGGTACTCGTCTATGCGACGATGTATGGTCACCTGAGCGAGCTCGCCGACACGATCGCCCATGCCGCCGGGAGGGCAGGCGTGACGCCGGTGAAGGTCTACAACCTCGCCAGCCAGGACGTCTCCTACGCCATCGGCGACATCTTCCGCTACTCCGGCGTGATCATCGGCTCTCCGACGTACAATAACAGTCTTTACCCCAAGATCGAGGAGCTGCTCTCCAAGCTAGAGATGCGCAAGGTGTCTCCCCGCTTCTACGGTCACTTCGGCACCGGCTCATGGAATCCCAACGTCGCCGGCAAGCTCGCTGACTTCGGTGAGCGGATGAAGTGGACCACTGTCGCCGACCCAGTGACGATGCTGATGTCCATGGCCGACGACAAGGAGGCTGAGGGTGTCCGTCTCGGTGAGGCGATGGCGAAGGCGATCCTCTCCGGCACCCCTGAGATAGCCAAGTAAACCTTTCATTCACACATTATATAACCTATGAGAGTAATTATAGAGCAGGACAAGGCAGCCATGTCCAAGTGGGCCGCCAATCACATCATCGAGCGCATCCGCGCCTTTGCCCCCACGGAGGATCGCCCCTTCGTCCTCGGTCTCCCCACCGGTGGGACCCCTCTCGGGACCTACGCCGAGCTTGTCCGGCGCCACAAGGCGGGTGAGGTGTCCTTCCGCCACGTGATCACCTTCAATATGGATGAGTACATCGGCCTACCGAAGGATCACGAGCAGAGCTACTACTCCTTCATGTGGACCAATTTCTTCTCCCACATCGACATCCTCCCCGAGAACGCCCACATCCTCAATGGTAACGCTGAGGACATCAAGGCGGAGTGCGAGCAGTACGAGGCTAAGATCAAGGAGGTAGGCGGCATCGACCTCTTCATGGGCGGTATCGGTCCCGATGGGCACATTGCCTTCAATGAGCCCGGCTCCTCGCTCACCTCACGTACTCGCGTCAAGAGCCTGACCACCGACACGATCATCGCCAACTCGCGCTTCTTCGACAACGACCTCAATAAGGTCCCCAAGACCGCTGTCACCGTAGGCGTAGGCACCGTGATGGACGCCCGCGAGGTGATGATCCTCGCCAATGGGCACAATAAGGCACGTGCCATCCGTGAGGCTGTGGAGGGTCCCGTGAGCCAGCGCTGGACGATCACCTGCCTACAGCTCCACCCCCACGGCATCATCGTCTGCGACGAGGAGGCATGCGATGAGCTGACGGTCGGCACCTACCGCTACTTCAAGGACATCGAGAAGGACAACCTCTGATCGCTCTTTTGATTAAATAATAGACTCATAGAAGGGGGGACACAGCAGACTCTGTGGTCCCCCTTCGCACTCAATGCCGTAGAGAAGAGATGGATAAGAAGCGAGAGCTGACGGGACTGACGGATGCGGAGGTACTTCGCAGCCGGGCGAAGCATGGCGCCAACGTGCTCACCCCGCCCGCCAAGGAGCCGGTCTGGAAGCAATTCCTCGAGAAGTTTACCGACCCGCTGATCATCATCCTGCTGATCGCCGGTACGCTCTCCATAGGGATCTCCTGCTGGGAGTACTGGGGGCTGGACACCGAGGCGGGGGCATCGGTCTTCTTTGAGCCCATCGGGATCTTCATAGCCATCCTCCTCGCCACCGGCATCGCCTTCTACTTCGAGCGACAGGCGGACAAGGAGTTTGCGATCCTCAATCAGGTCAACGACGACGAGCCGGTGGAGGTGCTCCGCAATGGCACCACGACGATGATACCCAAGAGGGACCTCGTCGTCGGCGACATCGTCCTCCTCGACACCGGCTCCGAGGTGCCGGCTGATGGGCGGCTGGTAGAGGCGGTCTCACTCTACGTCGATGAGTCGACCCTTAATGGCGAGAGCGTCCCGTCGCTCAAGTCCACCCGCGAGGCGGACTTTGACCCCGGCGCCTCCTACCCGACCGATATGGTACTGCGAGGGACGAAGGTGATGGACGGGCACGGCGTCTTCCGGGTCACCGCGGTGGGGGACGAGACGGAGAATGGGAAAGTCTACGTCGCCGCTCAGATCGACGACAGCGTCAAGACGCCGCTCAATAAGCAGCTCGACGGACTCAGCCTCCTGATCACCAAGGTGAGCTATATCCTCGCCGGGATGATCATCGCCGGACGGATGATCAAATACTTCGACTGGGAGCCGATCTCGTGGCTACTGGTGGTACCGACGGCCCTCTTCTTCCTCCTCGTGAGCCGAAAGTTTGGACGCTGGCACTGGACGCTCAATACCGGCATCATCACCGGCTACTTCGCCATCCTGATGACCGGCTCCATCGCCCTGCACAATCAACTGCTCCCCGGTGCAGACCTGACGCTCCTCTTCTCCTACACCCTCGAGACACTGATGATCGCCGTCACCGTCGTCGTCGTGGCGGTGCCGGAGGGGCTGCCGATGGCGGTCACGCTCAGCCTCGCCTACAATATGCGCCGGATGCTCAAGACGAGCAACCTTGTCCGCAAGATGCACGCCAGCGAGACCATGGGCGCCATTACCGTCATCTGCACCGACAAGACCGGGACGCTGACGCAAAATCGGATGAGCGTTGCCGAGTCGCGCTTCTACGGGCTCGGCGCTGAGCAGACCCTCCGTAGCGATGAGGTGTCAGGTAGGATCAAGGAGGGACTGGCGGTCAACTCTACCGCTGACCTCGATGAGAGCGATCCGGAGCGACCGGAGGTGCTCGGCAATCCGACCGAGGGTGCTCTGATCCTCTGGCTCCGCGACCACGGGACCGACTACCGCACGCTGCGTAAGTCGGCCGAGGTGATCGATGAGCTACCCTTCTCCACCGAGCGGAAGTATATGGCGACCTTAGTCCGCTCTGCTCTCCCGGGGGACAAGGTGGTGCTCTATGTCAAGGGCGCCCCCGAGATCGTCTACCGGCTCTGCTCCCGCACGGAGAGCGGCGTGACAGAGGCGGAGATCCTCCAGCAGCTGACCGACTACCAGAGTCAGGCGATGCGGACGCTCGGCTTCGCATACAAGGTCCTCGATGCCCCCATCCCGCTACAGGGCGAGGGAGTGACCCTCGAGGGCCTCACCTTCCAGGGCATCGTGGCGATCAGCGACCCGGTGAGGGAGGATGTCAAGGACGCCGTGGAGGAGTGCCTCGGTGCCGGCATCGACGTGAAGATCGTCACCGGTGACACCCCCGCCACCGCCCGCGAGATCGGGCGACAGATCGGTCTTTGGAGCGAGGACGACGGAGAGGAGAGCATCATCACGGGGAAAGACTTCGCTGCCCTCACCGATGAGGAGGTCGACGAACGGGTGACGGGGCTGAGGGTGATCGCCCGCGCCCGACCGATGGACAAGAAGCGGCTCGTGGAGTCGCTCCAGCGACTCGACCAAGTGGTGGCGGTGACGGGAGACGGGACCAACGACGCCCCGGCGCTCAAGGCCGCCCACGTCGGGCTCTCGATGGGCGACGGTACCTCGGTCGCCAAGGAGGCCTCCGACATCACCATCATCGACAACTCCTTCAGCAGCATCGGCAAGGCGGTGATGTGGGGCCGCTCGCTCTACCAGAATATCCAGCGCTTCCTCCTCTTCCAGCTCACGGTCAATCTATCCGCCTGCCTCATCGTGCTCGTGGGCGCGATGATCGGCACCGAGTCACCGCTGACGGTGACGCAGATGCTCTGGGTCAATCTCATCATGGACACCTTTGCCGCCATGGCACTCGCCTCGCTTCCCCCCTCCCCATCGGTCATGTGCGAGAGGCCGAGGGACCGGGACGCCTTCATCATCACCCGGCGCATGGGTAGGGCGATCATCGCTATGGGAGGGGTCTTCTTCCTCTTCCTACTCGCCCTACTCTTCCACCTCGAACACGCCGACGTGACCGCCATACGCGACCTCGTCACCACCCGACCGGGAGCGACGGACGGACTGACGCCCTACGAGCTGACGCTCTTCTTCACGACATTTGTGATGCTGCAGTTCTTCAATCTCTTCAACGCCCGCGCCTTCGCCACCGGTCGCAGTGCGCTCCACTTCAAGGGCTGCCGGGGGCTACTCTCTATCGCCGGCGTGATCCTCCTCGGGCAGATCGCCCTGATCGAGATCCCCGGGCTGCAGCGCTTCTTCAATACCGTCGAGGGCGGGCTGAGCCTCGAGGACTGGCTCCTGATCATCGCCGTCACGTCGCTCGTCCTCTGGATCCCCGAGCTGGGGCACCAGCTCCGCCGCCTGGCACAGCGAGCAGGCAGGGCTGCCTGATCACCTGCACCCCCTCTCGATCGGGGCTGTGGTGAGAAGCGATCGCAAAGGTACGACCTACCGGTGAGGCAAAGTCTCTCTGTCTCCATCTGTCCCTTTCTATGAAAAAATGCTTCCTCGGTATTGTGGGCAGATGCGAGGAGAGCAGTGAGAGGTGTGGGCAAAAAGTGGTATATTTGACCATTATATACGGGGTACGCCAAGTGACCGCCTGAGGGCGGTACCACCCCGACTTTAGACTAAGCAGATGAACGAAGAATTCAAAGACTCTGAGAATAGGATAATCAAGGTCGACCTGGAGCAGGAGATGAAGACCTCCTACATCGACTATGCGATGTCGGTCATCGTCAGCCGCGCCCTACCGGACGTGCGCGATGGCTTTAAGCCGGTCCACCGCAGGATCCTCTTCGGGATGAATGAGCTCGGCAATACGCCCGACAAGCCCTACAAGAAGAGCGCCCGCATCGTCGGTGACGTCATGGGTAAGTATCACCCCCACGGCGACAGCTCGATCTATATGGCTCTCGTCCGCATGGCTCAGGACTGGAGTATGCGCAATACCCTCGTCGATCCCCACGGCAACTTCGGCTCCGTCGATGGCGATGGTCCCGCAGCGATGCGATACACCGAGGCTCGCCTCGCCCCGATCGCTATGGAGATGCTCGCAGACATCAAGAAGGAGACCGTCGACATGACGCCCAATTACGACGACTCCGAGTATGAGCCCACCGTCCTCCCGACACGGATTCCCAATCTCCTCGTCAATGGTGCCGCCGGTATCGCCGTCGGCATGGCTACAAATATGGCGCCCCACAACCTCACCGAGGTGATGAATGGCGTCATCGCCTACATCGAGAAGCGTGGCGACGTCACCACGGAGGATCTTATGAAGTACGTCAAGGCTCCCGACTTCCCTACCGGTGGAGTGATCTACGGCTACAAGGGGGTCCGGGAGGCGTACGAGACCGGGCGTGGCAGCATCATCATCCGCGGCAAGGCGGTGATCGAGAGCTCCGGCAACCACGACCAGATCATCATCACCGAGATCCCCTATGGAGTGGTGAAGAAAGACCTCGTCAAGGCAATCGCCGACCTCGCCACCATCAAGCGCATCGAGGGCATCAGCAACATCCAGGACGAGAGCTCCGCCAAGACCGGTATGCGCATCGTCATCGACCTGAAGCGGGATGCCAATGCCGGCGTGGTGCTCAATAAGCTCTACAAGATGACTGCCCTGCAGTCCTCCTTTGCCTGCAATAATATTGCCCTCGTCGATGGTCGCCCGAGGCTGCTGTCGCTCAAGGATCTGATCGGCGAATTCGTCAAGCACCGCCACGAGGTGGTGATACGCCGTACTCGATTTGACCTACGGAAGGCTAAGGAGCGGCTCCACATCCTCGAGGGGCGTATCATCGCTGCCGACAATATCGACGAGGTGGTCCACCTGATCAAGGCATCGGCCAATCAGACCGCCGCCATGCAGGCGCTCATGGAGCGCTTCAGCCTCTCCGAGATCCAGGCGCGCTCCATCGTGGAGATGCGTCTCGGTCAGCTCACCGGCCTCGAGCTGGATAAGCTCCGCCAGGAGTATGACGAAGTGACGGAGAAGGTGCGGTACTACGAGCGGATCCTCTCCGACGAGGACTTCCTCTACTCGATCCTCATCGACGAGTGCCGCGAGATCGTCGACAAGTACGGCGATGACCGCCGATCGGAGATCGTCTACGCCACCCCGGATATGAATCCTGAGGACTTCTACCCCGATGACGACATGATCATCACCATCTCGCACTACGGCTACATCAAGCGTACGCCGCTGGCTGAGTACCGCTCGCAAAATCGCGGTGGCACCGGTGCCAAGGGTGCGGGGACCAAGGACGAGGACTTCGTCGAGTTTGTCTACGGCGCGTCCAATCACGCCCACCTCCTCTTCTTCACCGACCGGGGTCGCTGCTACTGGCTTCGCGTCTTTGAGATCCCCGAGGCGGCACGCAATTCCAAGGGGCGCGCGATCCAGAATATCCTCAATATCGAGAGCGACAACCGCATCACCGCCATCCTGAGGATCAAGAACCTCACCTCCGACCAAGACTTCGTCGACACCCATTACCTCAATTTCGTCACCGAGCAGGGCATGATCCGCAAGGCACGCCTCAGGGACTTCTCCCGTCCGCGCGCCAAGGGGATCATCGCCATCCGTCTCAAGGACGAGACCGACCGCGTCGTCTCCGTCATGCTCACCAACGGTCGGCACGACGTCCTCCTCGCCAGCCGCGAGGGTCGGGCGATCCGCTTCCCGGAGAGTCTCCTCCGCCCCATGGGCCGCACCTCATCCGGTGTGCGCGGCATGAGACTGCAGTCGCCTGAGGACCGCGTCGTAGGTGCCATCAGCATCAAGGACCCCGAGGAGGAGTCCATCCTCGTCGTGTCGGAGAATGGCTACGGCAAGCGCTCACCCCTTGAGGAGTACCGCATCACCAACCGTGGTGGCAAGGGCATCATCACCCTCAAGGCGACCGAGAAGACCGGCAAGCTCATCGCCGTCCACTCCGTCACCGACGACCACGACATCATGATCATCAATAAGAGCGGTGTCGTGATCCGCGTCCACGTCTCCGGCATCTCCATCCTCGGGCGAAATACCCAGGGCATCCGCCTCATCAACCTCAGCAAGAGGGACGACGAGATCGCCGATGTCTGCCGCGTACCGGCCGATGAGGACCAGGCGGAGCAGGAGGACACCTCCATCGGAGAGCGTGAGGAGGATGCCGACCCCACCACCCTCGACGAGCTGGAGGACGATACCCCTGAGAGTGAGGAGGATTAAACGATCCACCCCCATTCTCATCATAATAGTGTACTGAAGGATCAAGGAATATGCCTATGTAGGCAGATTTTATTACCTTTGGACCGACTCCTCGGGGTAGCCCCTGAGGGAGTTGTGGTAAACCTTGAGAATAAATTAATAGCAAAGAATAGACAACCATGAGTAACAAACTACTTATCGGAGCGCTCTCACTCCTTATCGCTGTCCCTGCCGCCTTCGGTCAGGAGAAGCTCGTCAAGCAGGTAGAGCGTATGGCCAAGAAGGACGACGTCAATGTACAGGAGGCGCGTAACTTCCTCAAGCCCGCATTTGAGAACCCCGAGACCGCCAACGACGCCAAGACCTGGTGGGTCGCCGGCCTCATCGAGGAGCAGCAGGTGAAGCGTGACTACCTCCAGCTCTCACTCGGCAAGGAGATCAATCAGGACGCCTTCTATAAGGCCGTCGCTGATATGACCGACTACTACACTAAGGCTGACTCCCTCGACCGTCTCCCTGACGCAAAGGGCAAGGTAAAGCAGCACTTCGACAAGAAGATCTCTGAGTCCCTCGCCACCTACTACGGCTTCCTCGTCAATGGAGGTGCTGCCGCTATGGACGGAGGTGATGTCTGCAAGGCTCACGACTACTTCCAGAAGTTTATGGACGTGAAGAAGATGGACCTCTTCCAGGGGACCCCCACCGCTGAGCAGGACTCTATGTCGATGCAGATCGGGTTCTTCAACGCCTACACCCTCACTCAGTGCAATAAGGACGACAAGCAGGGCGCCATCGCCGCCTACGAGGCGATCAAGGACGTCCCCTTCCGTCAGAATGACGTCTACCAGCTCCTCGCTCAGTCCTACCTGCAGGCAGGTGACACCGTGGGCTTTATGAAGACGCTCGACGAGGGTGTGACCCTCTTCCCGGAGGAGAATTTCTACCTCTTCAATAAGATCAACATCCTCATCCAGCAGGGTCGTCACGAGGACGCCAAGGCTTACCTCGACAAGGCCATCGCCGCCAACCCCGACAACAAGCAGCTCTACTTCGTCCTCGCCAACGTCTACGAGCAGGGCTTCAAGGATATGGCAAAGGCTGAGGAGTCCTTCCAGAAGGCGCTCTCTATCGATCCGCAGTACGCAGAGGCTATGCTCGGTCTCGGTCGCGTCTACTTCAATCAGGGTGCCAACATCCAGTCTGAGGCCAACTCGATCACCGACGAGGCCCAGTACAAGGCCAAGGTCGATGAGGCTAAGGTCTACTTCGAGAAGGCTCTGCCTTACTTCGAGAAGGCTGTGGAGCTCAATCCTGACGACACCCAGTACCTCGTCGCTCTCCGTGGCATCTACTACAACCTCGGCATGAACGATAAGTACAATGAGATCGACCAGAAGATCCAGAATAAGTGATCTCTGATCCCTGACTAACATCCCTCCCGGCGGGACGGCACCTCAGTGTGTCGTCCCGCTTTTTTTGTGCCCCTTTTTTCCCCCTCCCTCTGACGAAAATCTAATACCGATATTAGGAGTCACTAATACCGATATTAGAGATCACTAATACCGGTAAAAGAAATCCGCCGGAGGTGACGGCCTTAATGCGAGTCCAGAAATTCCATCGTCCCTATGTGAAGAGAAGGTGCTGTCCCATACCCGCTGGTCGCCCTCCATGGGTGACGCATGGAGCGATGCAGAAGCTATTGAACAAATTGTGAAGAGTGGTAAACTAAGCACCCCGACAGGGGTGCCCGCTTTTTAGCCCCGGGTCGAGGGGCGTAGCCCCGACGACCCGGGGATCAGGCATTGCAAGCGATCTCGCGACCCCGCAAGGGTGTCGCACTCCCCGGAGAGGCTTGATAGTGCGACACCCTGGCGAGGTCGCGGGAAAAGGGAAATTCTGCTCATCGACCCGCAAGGGGTCGATGGGGTAGGGACAGGTCTCGGCAAATCGGTCACTGCTTCGCGGATGACCGATGCCTATGGAGCGAGCACCCTTCGGGTGCCTCACGAATAAGCCCCCTATATATGATTACCCCAATGCTCAAATGCGGCACCCCGGCTACCCTTGGAAATCCGCCGGAGGTGTGGGGGCTTTTCGGTACATTTGTAGGTGGCAATCATTTCTCCTCCATATATAAATGTAGTATGACACGCAGATCTCTCACCTATATCGTGGCGCTGCTCTCAGCCCTACTCCTCCTCGCCTCCTGCAATGGGAAGAAGCGGCGGAGTACCACCAGCGCCACCGGCAATGCCCTCAGCCTGATCGCCGTCGTCCCTGACGGCAACATAGACAATCAGGCGCTCCGGGACAGCATCACCTTCTACTTCGGGCAGCCGGTGACGATCCTGCCGCAGCCGGAGCCGATGACGGACATCTCTTTCGTGGAGGCGTCCAACTTCGTCTCCTTTGTCCGCCGGGTCCGCAACATCCTCTACGTCTCCATCGACCCGGAGACCTACAGTGGTCCCTCCGTCGGGCTGTCGCGCAATGACTACGCCTCCGGGCAGCTGATCATCCACGCCAAGGGACGAAACCTCGACGACATCTACACCCTCCTGCAGAGCCGGGGGGATCAGCTGGTCCAGCTGATCTACACCGAGGAGCTGAAGCGCCGGCAGGACTACCTGGAGCAGACCTTCTCCAATCCCATCCGTCAGCTCATCGAGGACTCCGTCGGCGTGACTATGAATCCGCCCACGGGACTGGACTTCACCAAGGCACAGAGGGGACTCGTGTGGGCATCGAATATGGACCAGTCCAAGCGGATCGACCTCGTCGTCTACTCCATCCCCTACCGCAATCCCAATACCTTCACCGAGGAGTACTTCACCGAGCTACGCGACTCGATCCTCGGGAGCATCATCACCGGGAAGTACCCCGGCAGCCAGATGACGACGACGAAGCGGGATGCTCCGCCCTTCAATTACTACCACGGTATGACCTACCTCGGGGACTACCGCGGCGAGCTGAGGGGGCTCTGGGAGATGACGAATGATATGATGGGCGGCTCCTTCGTGATGCAGGGAATGCTGGATAAGAGTGGGCGAAACCTGGTCATCGGTGAGGTCTTCATCTACGCACCCGGTGAGAAGCAGCGGAATATGCTGCTGAATGCGGAGGCAAGCCTCTACACGATCCGCCCGATAGGGGCAGACTTCAGGACACATAAGATGCCCAATACCATGGACGAACTTGTCGTCACCCCCACACCGGATGGCGTGGAAGAAGAGATACCGACAGAATGAGTAAGCCGGAAGATAAGAAAAGGAAAGAGCAAGCGCTCCACGAGACCACTCCGCGCGTCGGTCTGACGCACGGGGACTTCAATGGCATCGGCTACGAGGTAATCCTCCGATGCCTCGCTGACAGCCGGATGCTGCGCCTGATGACGCCGGTCCTGTATGGCTCCGAAGCGATCTACAATTACTACAGGAAGCGCTTTACCCTCGACCTACCCGAGAGACTTCACCGCATCGACCACGCCGATGAGGCTCGCGAGGGAGAGATCAATATCATCGAGACCGACGCCACCGGCATCGACCTCCACGTCACCCCCGGTGAGCCCACACGGGCTGCCGGGCTGCTCGCTGCCCGTGCGCTGAGAGATGCAGCTGAGGATCTGGTCGCCGGGCGGCTGGATGGGGTGGTGACCGCACCGATACACAAGGATACGACGACAGGGGCGGAGTTTCCCTTTACGGGGCACACGGAGTTCTTCGCCTCCTACTTCCCTGAGAGCCACCCGCTGATGCTCTTTACCGAGCCGTCAGGGATGCATGTGGCGCTGGCGACGATCCACGAGCCCCTCTCGGCGGTCCCCTCGCTGATCACGAGGGGGCAACTGATGTCCTCTATCGTGACGCTGGAGCAGTCGCTGATACGAGACTTCGGCATCGTCAAGCCCCGCATAGTCGTGATGGGTCTCAATCCCCATGCGGGAGAGAATGGTCTCATCGGGCGTGAGGAGCCGGAGGTGATCGCCCCCGCCATCGAGGAGGCGTGGCAGAGAGGGATACAGGTCTTTGGCCCCGTGGCTCCGGACGGACTCTGGGGGAGCGGCAGCTACCGCACCTTTGACGGCATCCTCGCAATGTATCACGATCAGGGGCTGATCCCCTTCAAGCTCCTGGCGATGGACACGGGCGTCAATGTCACCACCGGGCTCCCGATCGTCCGCACTTCGCCCGACCATGGCACCGCCTACGACATTGCCGGCCGAGGGATCGCCAATCCGCAGTCCTTCCGCTCCGCGATCTACACGGCTATAGACATCATCGCCAGCCGCCGCAGCTACGACCGGATCACGGCTCACCCACTGCCCACCAGCATCATCTCCGACGAGAGACGTCCATGAAGTACCTCCTGATCATCAATCCGGTCTCCGGCCCCGACGCCAATGCGATCGAGATGGCGTCGAGGGCGGTGTCTCTCTTGCTGGAGCAGGGGCACGAGGTGACCTGCTTCGTCACCCGGGAGCCGGACGATGCCTACCACCGCGCTCTCGACCCGGGAGACGCTGATGTCGTCGTGGTGATGGGAGGCGACGGGACCGTCAATGAGGTGGGTCGTGCGCTCATCGGCACCGACATGGTGATGGGGATCCTGCCCAACGGGAGCGGAAATGGTCTCGCTCGTGAGCTCCATATCCCGATGGAGCTGGAGCCGGCGATCGAGGTGCTGCTACGCCATGAGGTGCAGCGGATCGACACCGGTCGGGTCAATGGGAAGCCCTTCCTCTGCACCTGCGGCATAGGGCTGGATGCGGCGGTGTCGGAGAAGTTCTCTGCCAGCAAGACAAGAGGCTTCATCAGCTACATCGCTGACACGGTGGACCTCTTCGGTCAGTACCATGCGGAGGACTATAGGGTCACCATCGACGGTGAGGAGAGTGAGGTGCATGCCTACATCGTCTCGGTGGCCAATGCATCGCAGTATGGCAACAACGCCTTCATCGCCCCGGATGCGTCGATGGTGGATGGCATGCTGGACGTGACGGCGATCGAGGAGTTTCCGGCCGCTGAGGCAGGCATGATCGCCTACCGGCTCTTCAGTGGCGACCTGACAGAGAGCAAGTACACCCGACAGCTGCGCGGTCGACAGATCACGATCCGGACCGACAAGTCGGTCATCTACCACATCGACGGCGATGCGATGGAAGAGACCCACGAGCTCCGGATAGAGGCGGTGCCACGGAGCCTCAGCGTCTGCTCCGGCAGGCCTAAGGACCGAGACAAGACGATCTTTGACTTCCTCCACACGGTGCGCAGCAATGCCCAAAGGCTCAGCGCCGGCGTGGCAGACCTTTTTACCCCCAAGCAACGCTAAGCAGACTATATACAAGTGGACATACAAGAGGCAACATTCATCAAGAGCAGCCGCAGCGTGGCGGAGTGCCCCGATGATGATCGTGTGGAGCTGGCGCTCATCGGACGATCCAACGTAGGGAAATCCTCCCTGATCAATATGCTGACCCAGCGGAGGGATCTCGCCAAGACGTCCCAGACGCCCGGTAAGACGCAGCTGATCAATCACTTCCTCATCGACGACCGCTTCTACATCGTCGACCTGCCCGGCTACGGCTACGCCAAGGTGCCGAAGCCCATACGGCAGCAGCTCGAGCGGATGATCGATGACTACGTGAGCCATCGGTGGCAGATGTCCTGCCTCTTCGTGCTGATCGACATACGCCACGCACCTCTCCGGATCGACCTTGACTTCATCAATCACCTCGGAGTGAATAATGTACCCTTTGCCCTCATCTTCACGAAGGCAGACAAGCTCTCCAAGTCGGCTGCCCGCCGCAGCGTAGATGCCTACCTCGATAAGCTCCGTGAGGAGTGGGATGAGCTGCCGCCCTACTTCGTCACCTCCTCGCTCAAGAGCGAGGGAAGGGAGGAGTTACTGGACTACTTCGAGTCACTCCTCTGAGTCCCATCCTTATGAGACTAAGAGATTACCTCCTACTGATCCTCGCGACACTCCTCTGGCTCCCTCTCCACGCTGAGGAGACCCCGCTGAAGCTCCGCTACGATCGCCCAGCCAAGGCCTTCGAGGCCATGCTCCCGATCGGCAACGGCCGGCTCGGGCTGATGACCGGTGGTGAGGTGCGGAGCGAGCGGCTGATCCTCAATGAGATCTCCATGTGGAGCGGCAGTGTCGACAGTACTGCCTACGACATCGACGCGGTGAGCCACCTGCCGGAGATCCGACATGCGCTCCTCGACGGGGACAATCTCCAGGCGCAGAGGCTGATGTACAAGTACTTCCGCTGCGGAGGCAAGGGGAGCGGACTCCCCGATGGCGCCCACTCACCCTACGGCAGCTACCAGATGCTCGCCTACATGACCCTCGACCACCACCTGCCTAAGGGAGCGGAGACGGGCTACCGGCGCGAGCTAGACCTACGGACGGCGGTGGCGCATACGTTCTTTGACCTCAATGGGGTGCGGTACAATCGCTCCTACTTCACCTCGCGTAAGGACGATGTGCTGGTGATACACCTCGGTGCGGACCATAAGGGGAAGGTCTCCTTTGACCTCTCTCTCTCCCGCCCCGAGGGGGGCACAATCGAGGGGACGGACGTGGGACTACGCCTGACCGGCTCGCTGCCGGACGGCTTTGGTGGCGAGGGGACCCGCTACGAGGCGGAGGTGCGCTGCATCCCTACCGGCGGCAAGATGCGAGTGAGGGGGAGCCGCCTCTCCGTCTCCCACGCTGATGACGTGATCCTCCTCGTCGCCGCCCGGACCGACCTCATCCCCGCCGGTGGAGTCGCCCCGGAGCCACCGTCAGACCGACTGGATGAGGTGGAGGACCTCGCCTACGAGACGATCTACAAGAGGCATCTCAAGGAGTACAGTCGGCTCTTCGACCGCGTGAGCCTCCACCTCGGGGCGCCGACGGAGGCAGCCGAGCGGACGACCGACTACCGCATCCGCCGCTATCAGGACAATGAGGACCCCTCCCTTGCGGCACTCTACTTCCAGTACGGCCGCTACCTGATGATCTCCGGCTGCCGTCCCGACAGCTGGCCACTCAATCTCCAAGGGCTCTGGGGCGAAGGGATCCAGCTACCGTGGAATGCGGACTACCACCTCAATATCAACGTCCAGATGAATTACTGGCCCGCCGAGGTGGCCAATCTCTCCGAGCTTCATCGCTCGCTGATCGACTTCACCACAGCCCTCCGGGAGAGCGGGCGGAGGACCGCCAAGCACTTCTACGGCGCCGAGGGATGGGTGGCGCATATGATGACCAACCCCTTCTACTACACCGCTCCCGGTGAGGATGCCTCCTGGGGAGCGACGATGACGGGAGGGGCATGGCTCTGCCGCCACCTCTGGGACCACTACGACTTTACCCGCGACACCACCTACCTCAGAGCGATCTACCCGACACTCCTCGATGCGTCCCGCTTCTTCCTCTCCACGATGATCCGAGAGCCGAGGGAGGGGTGGCTCGTCACCGCACCCTCCTCCTCGCCGGAGAATGGCTTTTACCTCCCAGGTGACTCGACCCAGATCGCCTACATCTGCATGGGACCGACGATGGACACGCAGCTGGTCGGTGAGCTCTACCGCCACACGCTGCGCGCTGCGGAGATCCTCGGCACCTACGATCCCGACCTGACCCGGATGGCGAATGCCCTGCCGCTCCTCCCACCGATGCAGGTCAGCAAGGAGGGCTACCTCATGGAGTGGCTTGAGGACTACCGCGAGATGGACATCCACCACCGCCACGTCTCGCACCTCTACGGGCTTTACCCGGGAGATGCGATCACCACACGGGAGACGCCCGAGCTGGCCGAGGCGGCACGCGTCACCCTCCGGAGGCGAGGCGATGCCGGCACAGGCTGGAGCCGGGCGTGGAAGATCAATTTCTGGGCAAGGCTCAAGGACGGCAACCATGCCGCCAAGCTCCTCAAGAGTCTCTTTGTACCCGCCTTTGACGAGGAGGGAGAGCTGGTCAACATAGGTGGCACGCTGCCCAACCTCTTCTGCGCCCACCCGCCCTTCCAGATCGACGGCAACTTCGGTGGCACCGCCGGCATCGCCGAGATGCTACTTCAGAGCCACGAGGGGGTGATCGAGCTCCTCCCCGCCCTGCCGGACCTCTGGCACAGCGGCAGCTACAGCGGACTCTGCGCCCGTGGAGGCGTGGAGGTGGACTGCAGCTGGAGCGAGGGGAAGGTGACCGAGGTGACGCTCCGAAGCCGCCTCGCCGGTCCCACCACGGTGACCCTCCGTGATGCCACCCGCGACCAAGAGCAGCAGGTGACCCTCACCCCCGGCACTCCCTTCACCCTCCATCCCTAAGTCTCTCCATAATGGTAGCCATTGCATCGGCTTGGTGAAGATCAACAAGTTTCGCTATCTTGCGACTATAAAGTCTATGGACAAATCCATAGCTTAGAACCTTTGTGATAAGCCCATCCGAGACGCCATTATGAATGAGAATCATACGGATAATAACACCCCACTCCAGAGCGACAGAAGACCCCTCAGAGTGGGGGATATCGTTGAGGGGAAGGTGACAAAACTACAATCGAACTTCGTCTCTGTGATTGTGGACAATGTGAAATGCACCCTCCCTGTCAAGGAAATTACTTGGGGAAATGGACGCTATCACTTACCAAAGATAGATGATGTAATCCAAGCTGCTGTAGTAATGATCAAAGATGGCGATGTGATACTCAGTATGAAACGTTTGCGGCCAGATCCATGGAAAAACATCGATCAGCAGAAAGTAGTGGGCGAGAAAGTCTTGGGAACTGTCATTCAGATCCAGCCCGAAGGTGCAGTGATTGAGATCAACGAGGATCTCATCGGTATAGTACGCATGGATGATACTCAGACACCTTCAGAGAACTCATTTCCCCAGCAGCTCTTGGGAAAATTCGCTCCTGTTTCTATCAACGAGGTATTTGTGGATCGGCGATGGCTCAGATTTACCTCTGGATATGACTGGTCATCTGATCCGTGGGAGAGAGCAAAAAAGTCCTTCCCTGTCAACTCTTGTCACGATGCATTCATCACTGCAATCAATGAGGACTCGATCACAGCTACCCTCCAAGCAGGAGTAGAGGCTATCATTATGGAGACTGACCCTAACACCACAGCAGATAGCTATTACCGCCTCAATATCAGGGACAAAGTCAAGATAATAATCGTAGACTGGGATATTAGCAATCAACGGCTTATTGCTCAAATCGAAGACTCTTCCGCCAATTAACAACGACTGCTGCTATGGGCAAACCTGATTACTCCGTAAGCTCAGAGTACATAATAGGTCACATCGATAACCTTGACCTATCGGACCTCCCTACGACCACCGACATACTAGGGCAACCTCGACTGCTTGGAAGGATCAAGCATGTCGTTAAGACGGGGGACTTTGGCTTCATTCTGACCAATCAGATGGGGCACAGAAGGGCAAAAAGCGGTAATCTCACCCCGACAGAGAAACAAGAGCCAAGTGAGATATTCATCCACTCCTCTGACTTCGATGGGAATAAGCTCAGGAAAGGAGAGTATGTCACCTTTGAGATTAACGAAAGGGGCAAGAAGGGAACGAAGGCACTGAATGGGCGAAAGCTCGAAATTAGCAACGAAGACTACCGCGCTGTCAAGCAGTACGTCGATGAGTATAGCCATATACGCGGCTCAGTCGAGAACAAGAACTACGACATTGATATCCAAAGGGACATCTGGCGACTCTTTTCCCAGACGGTAGAGGGTCAGACAATTGTGCTAAAGGATCTCATCCAAGAGCTTGAGGGACTGCCTGATGAGGATCGAAGCAAAAAGATCATCAAGCTATTGGATGCTCACGGCTTAGGCACGGCATCGATATCTACTCCTCTCGAGAAATCTATAGATGAGAATATCGACCCTGCACTTAGGGATAAGCTGCGAGAGATTAGTCGCCTTACTCTCATCCAGTCGATCGAGGACTATGACATCAAGATGTTCTCCCGGGAACTTCCGGTACACGACCCGGCATCGACTGCAGGGGCAGTCATTGATCGACTGAGCAGAGATCAAGAGCTCGACGAGCAGTGCACACACTTTGTCAATCATCTTGAGAAGGCTTTCCCGGAGGTCTACAGGGAAGTTGTGAGACTACTTCCAGAAATCCCCAGCTTGGCTCCCCTTCTCTTCCAGTCGACTGGTGATATCGAGGCTATAAAGGATGACGCATTCATCGAGTACCTATGCAAGAGGTCAGCCAGCTACGGGGAGATAGCCCCATTGCTGCGAGGTCTCTTATCCCGATTAGATCGAGACCAAGCACTGAGCTATGCCAAGTACATAGCAAGCTCCGACTCGGCAAGCGATGAGCTGAGGCTGGTGATCTACACACTTACCGGTGACAGGGATCTCGGGACAACCATAGCACTATCGCCTGAGACTACAGAGCTACAATCATACAAGAAAGAGATCCTGCAGATGGCTCTAAGGGAGCTGAATAGCTCCTTAGTCGACACCCTCGATGTCGTCACTGACAATGACCTTGTCAATGAACAGATCTCTGCCGTGCTGGGGACGGAAGGGCAGACGGAGTCAAGTGTGCTTGACTTCCTCCGGAAGCTATCCCCCGATACACTCTCCCACTATACATCGACTCCTGAGGAGGTATCCCCCTCGCCTACACTCCGATGGGCTCTCTACGCGCTGACCAAGGACAATGTGTGGCTTATGGATGAGTCTATTGTCGAGCAGCTCAGCCAGCAGTCACAAGCATCGTATGAGGCGCTCCACTCTCTTTGGAAGGAGAAGATACGCAAGAAGGACAAACCAGCCATCGCACGATATATCGCCGGGAGTGAAGGAGCCCTCCCTAGCTTACTGATATACACCCTTTGCCTCACCGGCGGGACCGCCTTAGTGGACAGGATCAAGGGGGAGCAGAAGGTGTACGACCAGGTACAGGGATTGGTGGCTCCGTTATTCAGAGATGCCGTCGAGACGCTTGATGCTGCTACTATTAATAGGATCGGGGCAGTAGTCGACATCGAGACTGCCAGGTCATCCCTACGCACTGTATTTGGACAGATCAAAAGCAAAGATGAGGAGGCGATCGTCGGGTTTCTCTCTCGGGTAAGCACCGACTTGCTCAGCCTCTACTGTGAGAGAGTCGACGAGACATATCCATCAGTACACCTTCGGCTGTTGCTCTACAAGGCCACCAAAGATACCAAGTGGCTCGAGGAGACAGAAATAATCCACCATCTCAATGGTTTTGCTGACTACGGTCATGATCCTCGGATACTTTTGTCACACTACACAGATGAGGGCGACGACTTAAGTCACTTCCTGACCTATATCAGGAATCACCCACACTCCTCCAAGGGTCTACTCCTTTACCTATCCACAGGTTATGAGGACAAAGGGCTCCTGCAGGATTTGATCAGGGATAGGGAGACGCTGGAGAAGATGAGGAAGCTAAGTATAGATGACCTCGCTCTATCCTTTGCCACTGCTCCTGACTTAGACGAGGAGTCTCGTAGAGCCTTCTTTGCGACGATGGGTGCTGAGAAGATCAGTATGGTACTCCACACCTACGACGAGGACCATCGGTACCAGTACTTACAGACTATTGATGATGAGCTGGGGCTAGAGATCGTCGGTACATACTTCCGGGATACGCCGCTCTTCCATCACTATGTGGGAGAGAAGTGGGACCTACTCAAAGCGGAGATCCCCTATATGGCCTTTGACTTAAGGGCAAAGGGTGATCAAGTGGAGGAATTTGCGTTTATCAAGGAAGATAATGTCAGGTACTACGACTCTCAAGACCAGCTGAGGTCCTTAGAGCGGAGTCTCAAGCGATACCCCATTGTCGTCGGTCACGACATTAAGCGCCACACTATGTCGCTGCTTGAGAGTAAGGGGATCAAGACCGAGTCCCACATTTGGGACACTATGGAGATCGAGATCCTCCTTAATCCCTGCCGCTACTCCTACCACTTGACCGAGCCTGAGAGTATCCAAGAAAAGACGAAGCTGGTCAATAGGCTCTTCTGGAACCAGCTGTATCGACTATCACTGGAGCCCAACCTGTGTGAAGAGCTGGCAGCATTCCTTCCAAAAGAATTGAGTGACATCCTCCGGACCCTGCAGACGCCGGTCTTCGCGCAGTACTTTTCAGAGACGGAAGAGAAGGGGGAGCCTTTCTTCCGACAGCTCAAGCCCATTGATGCCTCTCTTGAGGAAAGACTTAGGGAGATTGCCGAGACACCGGACTCGGAGAGGACTCTGATCATCGCTCCGAAGAGCATATGGCCAAGGCTTGCGCTACTTATGCCGCTATCATTTCCGACGGAGACGGAGGAGGACAGCATCAGCTACCAATCCGTCGACAGGGAGAGGATTGAGTCGAGCGGAGGACTCGATGTCCTTACCAGGACTATCCTTAAGCGCTTCTGTGAAGTATCCAGGACACCTATCGTCGCCAATATAGCTCTGTACTTGCGCACTCAAGGAAGTGGCGATATCAGCGTCTACCTCTCCGATGAGAGACTTATACCCTTCCTCTACGTGAGACCGAGCCACATCGACTGCATCGAGACTTCCGGCTTTGTCGACCAGACACTATATCAGAGAGATTACACGCATATCTATGCGATTGGGACAGAGATTCACGATCGGTCATTCGTGCAAAAAATCGACAAAGAGTACACCTCTGAGGAGCTCATCGATCTCCACTCCCGACTACCTTTCTCGATGGCGGCATCCAATATTGCCCTCCTTGACAAGGAGGAGAGAGCAGGTCTGGGTATATCGGACGAACCACTGACGGCCAACACTTGGGCCGAGAAAAGTCTCTCCGGGAAGATCTCGATCTTCCGAAACTATCAGTATCAGACACTCAGGAGGAAATTCTTAACCAACTTTAATGCTGACCCTGCGGTATATCCGTGGGAGCTTGCGAGCGTCGGCAATACGGAGCAACCCATTGTCATTGCTCGGCTATCAGATCCCGTTACTGAGGACTTTAGTGGCAAAGAAAAGCGTGTCAGCTCCTTCTCTGTCTTCCGAAGTGCCTACTGGGTCGCTCAATTTGCTCTTCTGAGTGAGATAAAGGAAAGAAATCGAGGAGTTGTGCTCGTCTACATACTCCGTATGAGGGAGGAGAGAGAGTCACTCATAGACTATGCCACACAATTAGGCTACGACGTACCTCGCGAGGGGGAGGGGCTGCAGCAGATAGACCTCATACGTGATCCGAGTCGAGGGCTGGTCCTGATAGATAAGGAAGACTTCCTGAGAGAGATCGGTACCTATCGTACAGATGAGGCTCTATGCTATGTATGGGACGACTTAGATATCGAGCGCCATATGATTATGTGGGACACCCTCCCATTCGATGGCGACGATCAGAGGTCTACTCAAAGGAGGGAGGACGAGGACACGGTCACTAAGTCCACCGCGCGTCAGTGTATGGCCGCATCGTGGCCGATCATACGGCACTACTACTCCCTGATGGTGGCTAATAATCCCGATACACGGCTCTACGTGATCGATCCCCACTTGGAGGACTACCCGACTCCACTTGATGCCAGCCTCGCAAAGCTGGAGGAGTACGCCCTCTGGGAAAATAACTCGAGGTATGAGACCGCACTTGCACAGGCAGGACAATACTTCGCAGATGGGCACCAAGAGGAGAGCTCTCACTCCACAGAGGAGGTTATGGAGATGCTTAGAAGGCCCTTCCTTGGCACCAACTCCGACAGCGAGCCCTTTGACTGGTATGACTATCAGAAGCCAATACTCAAGGAGATCATAGAGCCGTCGGGGGACTACCTCGTCACTCTACCCACAGGCGGAGGTAAATCTGTACTCTTCCAAGCACCGGCGATCTACCATGCCATCCACCGGCACAGACTGAGTATTGTCATCTCACCTCTGCTCGCTCTTATGCAGGATCAGGTAGAGGAGCTCTTCGAGAAAGGATTTGGGACCAATGTCGACTACCTAAGTGGATCCAGGGAGCCATTTGATGTAGACTACATCTACAGACGAATAGTGAGCGGAGAGCTTGCACTTCTCTATATCACACCGGAGCGATTCAGGGTCAAGCGATTTATGTCTGCCCTCGAGACGCGTATTAATAGGGATGGAGGTCTGGAGTATGTGATCTTTGACGAGGCTCACTGTATTACTCAGTGGGGCCAAGAGTTTAGGCCGGACTATCAGTATGCTCTGCAGCGCTGCATCGAGCTGAAGCGGAGGTACAATGACTTCACCTTCTCACTCTTCTCTGCCACCATCACAGCTCAGGTCGAGAGCGAGATAAGAGAGTTCCTACCCGATATCAAGCGTCTCGGTGAGAGTGCCAATCCTGTCCGGGACCACATAGACATATCCTTTGCGTTATCAGGCCTCAGTGCAAGCGCTGGCACACAAGGACACACTATGGATGACCGAGTGGCGGCCATTGTCGACTACATTAAGGCAAATAAGATCGACTTCCAAAAAAGCCGTATGCTGATCTTCTGTCGCAGGCGTCGCGAGTGCGAGGAGGTTACTGATATGCTCAGTGAGCTATGTAAAGCCTCGGATGCAGATCCTATATTGAGACAGTGCGCTGATCACATCGATTACTTCCATGCCGGACTCGACAGCCAGCAACGGAGTGACAAGTACAAAGCCTTCAAGAGCTCTGCAGATAGTCGGGATGAAGGGAGTGGAAAAGACATCTACATCCTAGCGGCCACGAAAGCCTTTGGCATGGGGATGGACATACCCAACATACACTATCTCGTCCACTTCAGCCCTCCCTCCTATATAGAGGACTACCTACAGGAGGTGGGTCGCGTGGGACGCAGTAGGAAGATGTTTGAGGACGTATTTGGGCCGGAGGGGCAGATACCTGCACTCTGCATCAACTCTGACGAGGACTTCAGGGTCCTCAAGGAGCTGCTGATCAGCAATATGCTCAGCTGGTCCGATATCGTATCCTGCAAGGAGGCAGTGATTGCCTTTATTGAGAAATTCCAGACCCTCAAGGAAACAGAGTCCCAGCCTGTCCTTGTGCCCTTCAATGTCTGGCAAAAAGAGTCAGGGGTCTCCAAGGACATCACATCTACTCGCATAGCTCTTTACTGGCTTGACCACATAGGCCACCTCAAGACAGAGTATCTAGGCGCCGGCTACCTAACCATCTCTTTCTCAGGGAAGTCATTAGCAGGCTGTGATCACGAGGAAGTGCTCAATTACATCAGCAAGTCATGTACTGATCCTACCGGGAGTAATATCATATGCCTTCGTGATATCCAAAATGAGTTTCACCTTGCAAGGTACGAGTTGATGGATATCCTTATTGAGGCGGTAGAGAAAGAACTTCTCTTGATCAATAACACCCTCCACTGCTCGCTCGCTCCTTACCGCTATTACGAGACGAGGTACTTCCTTTTAGAGAGAAAAACGGCACCCCTGACCCTCCAGATAATACTGAAGGGACTTCACGACTTCCTCAGCAGCTGTCGAGTCAATAAAGAGATCGTGCTGGACGATGAGGCACGAAGAGACTTGGCAGGCCACCTCTTGGATGGGATTGACCTCTCCAGAATATCCGTGAAAGCCCTGGATAGCAAGAAGAAAGAGGTCGACTACATGATATGGAGAAATTCGGAGCATGAGGCCCACCTCAGTGGAGCAGTCACGAAACTGGAGACCTACACAGAGGATATCACCACCCGTACCGGTACTGATATGCTCAAGTTACTCAAGTTTGTCCCCGGGGTAAGTCTTCACATCAAGTACAGGAGGAAACAAGCCATCTACTACATCACGGTACATGACAAGCAATGGGAGAAATTCTTGCCCTTGCTCAGGAGAGACTGCACCAGCTTCCTTGAATCAATCGTGACCAACGACCGGACAAACGACATGATAGAGTGGGCTTCTGATGCCGTGAAGCTTACCAGAGGTATGAAGCTGCAGTCGAGATATATTTACTTCAGCACTATTCTCCAGACCCTCTCGATGCTTCGCTATATCAATCACTCCGGCCTGCTCCCATCGTGCATAGAGTGCTATACGACAGAGAAGAGCAAGGACTCCCTCGAGGAGCCACTTGAGGACAAGTCCTCTCCACTCTACGAGCTGCGTAGGGAATTTGAGGAGGTGAATAGGGTAAAGATTCTTCGTCTCGCTTGTATGCAGATATATTCCGCCCTTGCACCTGATCGACAAGAGAGCTTCATCAAGAGGTATTTCGGGTGTAGGAATACCGATGAGTACTTTACTCTAGCCGGTGAGAGTGCCCCGGAGGACTCCGGCATTATGCAACAGCTCACCGAGGAAGCGCTAAGGGATGAGGAGCGCAAGCTTGAGTCAAATCCAGCACAGCTGGCGATCTACAATCAGCCCAGGGATGCCAATGTCAATGTGCTTGCCGGACCGGGGTCTGGGAAGACTCATGTCCTTACTCTCCGATGTGCTAGGCTTATCTACACTGAGCACGTCAGTCCTAATAAGATACTCGTACTGGCATACAATAGAGCTGTCGTCACGGAGCTGAGGAATCGGCTCAACCACCTCTTCACAAGGCTCGGGATGAGCCGGACGGCGAATAGGATCAATGTACACACGTTTCACGGCTTAGCTAAGAAATGTCTCGGGAAATCACTTGACAAGACTAAGCCGGAGCTCTGGGAATACTCCTTTTACGACTACCTAAGCAACAATAAGAGAGCATTTATCCTGCGCTACCCTGAGATCACTCACATACTGGTAGATGAGTTTCAGGACATTACCCAGGTGAGGCTGGATTGCCTACTGATGCTTCACGACATCTATCCTAAGGCGTCGTTCTTCACCATCGGTGACATCAACCAGAGTATTTATGGCTTTGACCGGATCCCAAGGGACAGTAGTGGCGAGCGCAAGCAACTTAGTCCTGAAGAGTATGCCCGTTGCGTAGACCCAAAGCCTTACTACGCCCAGTTGAGAGAGGCCATCCACCCGGTGGAGATGACTATGTTCACCAACTATAGGTCCTATCAGAAGATCCTCGACGCCGCTAAGACCTTCCTCCCTGACGGATGTCAGCTACCCAAGGCAGCTGATGTCATCATGGAGCACGAGCCTACGGAGAGCTATGTACATATCAGTGACTGTGACTCTGACAATAGTCAAGAGTGGACCCGTGACCTGCTAGAGTACATAGATAAGATCCGTAAGACCGGGGCGTCCCAACAAGACAGTCGTAATGCCATACACACCATTGCTGTATTCTTCAGGACAAATAGCGAAGTCTACAGATGCTATGCCCAACTCCGAGAGAAGGAGAAGCTTCCCGATGACGTACGACTGAGGATACAAGGGACGAGCGTATGTGAGCTCTGGAGAGCAAGGGAGATCTATCACCTCATCCACTTACTTGAGTCCTCATCCGGCAAGCTATGCGAGATCGAGGGAGATAAGACGGCCACAGAGCTGAGGGACATTGTCGAGGATCTGAGGAGGAGCTATCCCACATGGGATGAGTTCTATATCGACATAGCTTACACGCTATCGCTTAGCTACCTGGACTCCATCCGTGCCAGCGAGAGTCCTCACACCTGGCAGGATATGGCCGACTACATCAGGGATATCTCCTCACAGGATGATGGGGGAGTATTCAAGATCTATGAGGACTATAAAGATCAGCGACTGATCAAGGACGACCGCCTCGAGGTCATCCTTACTACGATGCATAAGGTGAAGGGTCTCGAGTTTGATGCCGTCTTCATCACTCCCTCCTCGGTCGGTCTCCCAATCATCCCACACCGTTGCGACTACCTTGATGGTGAGTATCTCTCAGCAGATGACTTGGCGGACATACAGGAGGAGCAGAAGCTACTCTATGTGGCATACACAAGAGCCAAGAAATACCTGTATGTATCTAAGGGCCCGAGAGAGCGAGCCGTAGAGAGAGGCGAGGAGATCTATAGGTCTCAAGACCCGCAGCAAATACTCTATATGGAGTCCGACCCTAAGCTCGGCAACTACAACCTCTCGTACAGTGCCGGCAAAGAGTACAGAGGCGCCCGGGAGTTAATCCGTACAAAGGTCAAGAGAGGTGCAGCAGTGAAGCTGATAAGGGACAACCGGGGCAATTATAAGATCTACCAAGACTCTATCACGCCACCGATCGGCATCCTAACATCTAGGAGTCAGACCCCAAGCAGGATAGCAATTAATGCAGCCAACAACAGTGTGTCTCAATTGGGTGGCTTCTTTGTCAGCGACATCGTAGCCTGGACCTACGAGGAGACAAAAGACGAATACAAAGAAAACTGGGGTAGTGAGGCTATCCAGAACGGCTATATATATGTCGTACTTATAAGCGGTGTCGGCACCCCTGACTAATATTCAGATGGTTATGAATCTCATCAAGGAAGATCTCAAGCAAAATTTCGATAGAGCCTCTGAGGAATACAATAAGGGGGACTATGTCTTTTTCTTCAGAGACATCAGACCTGCTATCGAGGACTTAGCAAAGCTGATACTATACGACTGCCTTGACGAGCGGCTCGCAGAGGATATAATCTCCGGTCGAAAAAAACTGATCCTGAATAATAAAACCAAGGAGGTCTACTGGACTAATCAAAACAATGGCAAGGAACTCAAAGGGAGTGGCCTGATATGGCCCATTGAGAAGGTCTTGACCCTCAGGAATTCTACGCGGATCCAGAGAGACAATAAGCACTTTCAGACAGAGCTGGAGAGCGCTACTGCCACTCTAGTCCGTCTCTACAATAATGCCAGCGAGATCGGGAGCCACTCCGGGAGTCGTACCGATGATATTTTTGTCGTGGCACTGGACTGTGCTTCCTTCCTTGTACGGGAGTTTAAGTTCCTCAAGGAGCAAAAGCTCATTTCAGCTGAGACGATCGGCTTCCTTAGCACACTCAAAAAGCTCGACCTGGCCTCGTCAGAGAAGCTCAAGGAAGCAGAGGAAGCACACGACAAGACCCGTAAGGAGCTAGATAAAGCACAGCAGGACATATCCAAGACACGAGAAGAGCTGGAGAGTCTAAAAAAGCAGGCTACGAAGGAGTCGGAGGAGAGTAGCTCTATTGTCAAGAGTAAGCTCCAATTGATCGAGTCTCTATCACAGACGATCGAGAAGCTGGAAAAGCAATTAGCCGAGGAGAGGGAGAGAGCCCATCATATAGAGGAGGTCTCTCAGGAGAGGCACACAGCAGGTCAGCAATCCTCCCGGCCCGTCCGGTCCGAGGAGTCAAGTGTCCACACGTCCATATGGGATCCGGGAGACGAGGCCGTTGAGGAGGACGATGATCAGATGGATCTGATCGAGCTCAGCAAGGACCAGTCTATGCTCATCACAGGATGCGCAGGAAGCGGGAAGTCTGTCATCGCTATGCACAAGGCTCAGAAGATCGCTGAGGAGGGTGGAGATGTGATACTCCTCACGCTGACGAAGTCGCTGAATAGCTTCATGAAGCTCGGGAAGCGAAGTGCCAATTACCAGTTTTACACTGCAGCCAAGTGGGAGGTTATGGGATGTCCCAAGGCCGATTATATCATCGTAGACGAGATCCAGGACTTCAATAGGGACCAGGTCAAGAGGTTTATGGATGCTGCTAAGACGGCCTACTACTTCTTCGGGGACTCTGCCCAGTCCATCTATAAGCACTTCGATCAGCCTACAATGTCGATCGAGGAGATATCTGAGCTTACCGGGCTAAAGCCACTGAGGCTGTACAATAACTACCGCCTCCCCCGTAATGTCGCTAAGATCACAGAGGATTATGTGGGCGTTGATGTACCACCATACAAGGATAAGGTATACAAGAATACGACCGACCACCTTCCGCATATCATTCACTCCGACAGCCTTGAGAAGGAGATCAACCTTATCGCCCAGATCATCGAGGAGAATAAGGGCAAGAAGATCGCCATACTTCTCTCCAATAATAGTGAGGTACAGACGATCGGGGAGGAGCTTAAGCAACGAGGTCTATCCGTCAGGATTAAGTGCAAGACCGGTGGGGAGAGCGATGAGATATATGAGCTCGACTTCATGTCGCCAGACCCTATGGTGATGACCTACCATAGCTCTAAGGGTCTACAGTTTGACGTCGTCATCCTACCCGAGTACGAGGGTGCCGCTGACGATGGCAGACGGAGGACACTCTACGTGGCTATGACACGCACCATGGAGCAGCTGTATATCATCTACACCACCGACAGCCTCCGCTACCCACTCTCGGAGGTTCCCTCGAGACTATATCTCAAGGAGTGAGGCTGCGACGGCTACATCGAGCAAGCCCACAGCCCAGGTACGATTTGTTTTCACCATTCGCTCCTAAGCAAGGATAGGCTGTCTGCAAAGGACTCAGACGCTATGTTGTTGATCATCTGCCTCCCTACAGCCTACAGGAAACCCTCGTACTATGAGTCTGGACGCTTAGTGTCCGTCCAGTGGTCGCCGACGAGATCACCAATGCTTACGACCAATCTTGATTAAGAAAGCACCGATTCACCTCTTTCGCTCCCCGTCAGCTCAGGAGACGTGGCGCCACGAAGAGGAATATTTCTCTTACATTTGTCTCAAAGAAATCCATTAGAGTACGATAGCTATGCTTACCAAAAGGATCCTATACCTCCGCGGACTCGGGACGGCGATGGTGACGCCCTTCACCGATGACGAGACCAAGAGCGTCGACTACGACCGCCTCCGCCTGCTGATCCGCCGCCAGATAGAGGGTAAGGCGGACTTCCTCGTCGCCCTCGGCACCTCCGCTGAGACCCCCACGCTCACGGAGGAGGAGCAGGACCGGGTCATCCGCACCTTCGTGGAGGTCAATCAGGACCGCCTGCCGCTCGTCGTCGGCGTCTCCTCCAATAGCACCCTCAAGGTGATCACCCGCCTCACCACGATGGACCTCACCGGCATCGATGCCGCCCTGGTGGTCTGCCCCTTCTACAATAAGCCCTCCCAGGAGGGGCTCTACCGCCACTTCCGCACCATCGCCGAGGTATCGCCCATCCCGATCATCATCTACAACGTCCCCTCGCGCACCGGGGTGAATATGCTCCCCGAGACCACTATCCGCCTAGCCAACGACTGCCCCGCCATCATCGGCATCAAGGAGGCGAGCGGCATCGTCGGGCAGATCGATCTCGTCCGGCATCGCGCACCGGAGGACTTCTTCGTCCTCTCGGGTGACGACACCATCACCTATCCCCTGATGACCATGGGCATCGACGGCGTGATCTCCGTGATCGGCAACGCCTACCCCGCCACCTTTGCCGAGATGGTTCACCTGCTCGCTGAGGGGAAGGATAAGGAGGCACTCCACACCCACCGGCTGCTCAAGGAGACCTTCCGCCTCCTCTTCGTGGACGGCAACCCCTCCGGAGCCAAGGCGCTCCTCAGCCTGATGGGGCTGGCACCCAACGTCCTCCGACTGCCCCTCGTGCCGGTGTCGGAGAAGACCCTCGCCGCCCTTAAGTCCGAGTACAGCTCCGTCAAGGGGGATCCCGCCTTCCGAGACTGAGGCGAGATGGTGTCCCTGCAGTGCGACCCCTTGCGGGTCGCACTGATAATTTCGTTTCCATAATACAATAACGACTATATGCAATCTACCTCTACGCTTAAGGGCAAACTGATCGTGATGAACTTCCTGGAGTACGCCGTCTGGGGAGCTTGGCTGATCTCCCTCGGCGTCTACCTCGGGACGCTCGACTTCACCGGCGGGCAGATCGGCGCTTTCTTTGCCACTATGGGCATCGCCTCGATCTTTATGCCGACACTGATGGGCATCGTCGCTGACAAGTGGATCCCCGACGAGCGGCTCACCTCGATCTGTCACCTCATCGCCGGAGGGCTGATGATCGCTGCCGCACAGGTGACCGACTTCACCTCCCTCTACACGCTGATCCTGCTGAGCGTCTGCTTCTATATGCCGACCCTGGGGCTCAGCAATGCCACCGCCTACTCGGCACTCAACCGTGCGGGGCTCGACACCGTGAAGCACTTCCCACCGATCCGCGTCTTCGGCACCGTAGGCTTCATCTGCGCGATGCTGGTGGTGGACAACCTCGGCTTCAAGACCTCTGCGACACAGCTCTACATCTCCGCCGGACTCTCCTTTGCCCTCGCGGCATGGATGTTTGTCTTCCCCTCGAGCCGTATCATCCGCAAGCCGCGGACCGGGGACGAGGGGCTGCTGGAGAAGCTGGGGCTGGAGGCCTTCCGCCTCTTCAAGCGGCACGACATGGCGATCTTCTTCCTCTTCTCCGTGCTCCTCGGCATCTGTCTCCAGATCACCAACGCCTTTGCCAACGTCTACATCACCGGCTTCGGTGAGAACCCCGCCTACTCCAGCACCTTCGGTGTGGAGCACTCCGGCACGCTGATCTCCCTCTCGCAGATCTCCGAGGCGCTTTGCATCCTGATGATCCCCTTCTTCCTCAAGCGCTTTGGCATCAAGGCGGTGATGATGATCAGCTTCATGGCGTGGGTGCTGCGATTCGCCTTCCTCGGCTGGGGCGATCCCGGCGACGGGGTGTCGCTCCTGATCCTCTCGATGATCATCTACGGGGTCGCCTTTGACTTCTTCAATATAAGCGGCTCGCTCTATGTGGACAAGCAGACCTCGCCTGCGCTGCGCTCATCGGCTCAGGGCGTCTTCCTGATGATGACGAATGGGCTCGGCTCCACGATCGGTGCCTATGCGGCGGGCTTTGTGGTCGATCGGGTCTGTTTTCCGGAGAGCTGGTTTATCTTCGCCGGCTATGCGCTTGTCGCCGGGATCCTCTTCTGGCTCCTCTTCCACGACCGCTCGGCCGAGTGACGACACCCGGTCGAGCTCAGCCTCCCACTCTGTGATCTCTATCCTCTTGATAAAGAGGGAGATCACAGGAAAAGTGGGAAAATTGTAAGGCAGAGATAGCACGTTATACAATCAATTCAAAAAACCTTTGTATATTTGCACTCAGAGGTACATGTTTTCCCTCAAAATTTTAGGGTTCTGCGGTTTTTTCGGTCGTAAAGGGCTCACATACAGATCTTCACAGATTTGACCCTCGCAGACCATATTCCATTAAAACAAGGATTAAGACTTTTCTCACTTGCGGCATCCAGAGCCGAGTTGGAGCCTCTCGCAGACCATATTCCATTAAAACAAGGATTAAGACCCGTTAGGCACCATCTCGGGGAGATCATTGATGTTTGCCTCGCAGACCATATTCCATTAAAACAAGGATTAAGACTTTGTCTAGTTGAGCCTTTACAGACTCAACAGTAGACTCGCAGACCATATTCCATTAAAACAAGGATTAAGACCGTGGTTCTGAGGGTACCTTACAAGCTGTCTCTCAGCGACTCGCAGACCATATTCCATTAAAACAAGGATTAAGACCCTCCAAGTCTCCCCTACAACGGGAGCATAGGTGCCTCGCAGACCATATTCCATTAAAACAAGGCTTTGAGATCGGAGGCACGTTGTCCGACCCGTCCGACTTGTCCGACCTATCCCCGCAGACCAAGGCGTCACCTAATACCGGTAAAAGATTTCTCTAATACCGATATTAGTGATCTCTAATACCGATATTAGAGAAAACTAATATCGGTATTAGATTTCGCCCCTATCCGCCAAGGGCAAAAGCCCTCAGCGAGAGCCTTCATCGGGAGAGCGCTCTCGGGGGACTATTAGACCGAAGTGGGCACCCCTTTACGGGTGCCCGCTTCATAGTCACAGATCGAGGGGCGCAGCCCCGGCGACCCGTGGAGAGGGCGCACAGGAGGGCGCCCAAAGGGCAGTCAGAAGAGGCTAAGAAGAAGGCTAAGATGGCAGCTAAGCTCTACGAAGATCCTTGTCGAGCTTGTGATGTAAGCAAAGCGACCCTGTACCGCTGCCTATCGATAGTCGGTGCGAGAAAGAGACGATCTCTATAAGGTCTCTCACCTTTTCATCCCAATTGATTTTGCATCATCTTCCTCCTGCCCGTCAAAGGTCTTCCCATTTACTCGAAGATGAAGGCTGTCACCGCTTTGTGCCGTGTCGAGAGTGACATCTTGCGTTCTTATCGCAACTTTATCCAGTCCCATTCTAAGAGACCTTTGCATAACACCCCATCTGCGGCGTCACTTTCGAGATTCGGGCTTGGTCATGTGCGTGAGCACACTTCCTTCGCCCTCACTCTCAGTTCCTTGCATCTGGAGCATTCTGCAAAGTCTCTGCCGAAAAAGCACAGCTTTTTCGGTGAAAGACCATTTTGCAAAGGTCTTTCTAAGGGCTTGGGATATGGTTAGTTCACCCGTTAAAGCCCTTTCACGCTTATACAGAGGGCTTCTGTTGTACTCCTTGCATTCCCTATGCCGGACGTTTTGAATAGCTCTACGCTATATGTGAGGCGGTCGATCTCATCGAGTAGATTGTCCACCCTGATGGGAGAGACCAAATCACCCTCGGTCAAGGGATGGTATGGTCTTCATAAGCACTTGAATCTGTTTTAAGAGCTCCTTCCTTATGCCCTCTTCTTGGATAATCCCTAAAGCTGCCAGACCTCTATCTAAAATAGGAAATACAATCCTTGGGTTTTGCAATTGAGCGTTTCGGGATGTCTCTATAATCTCGCTTGGCTTCTCGTTGATTGACCATTCCCCATTTACTCTTTTATAGTCAGCGATTAGGTCAATGCCAAAAATAGAATATAGGCGTATCCTGTCGATGTCCTTGTCCTCATACGCATCGTCCAAAGTCTTTGGTATGCCTATGCAAGCTTGGCGGTGACTCTCAAAGTCCGCCAACCTGCCATTACCTATAGACTGCACCTCACCTGCAAATCTTGAGAAGAGATTGATAGCCGTAAGTTCATAAGGGGCGGAGATGCATATAAGCTCTACCTTATAGCCGGCTTTCTTGAATTGTTTTGCTGTATCAGCAACAACATCACTTCTCCTCATTGTCCCTTCTACTGAGACAGACAGCCTATTTCTGATTGCCTCGGCTATCAATCCCTCTGTGAACACATTGGAGAAGATCTGCGTCTCGCTAGAAAAAGCTATAGGGTCTGAAAGTAATTCGTCATACCTTGGGTGATGTACCCTATACTCATCACCATTTATGAGTAATAGATTAGGCTCTTCTGTCTGTGCTATTTTTGCCAGACTGCTTTTCCCTGATGATGGCTGCCCACCAAGTATATAGGCTGTTGGTGTTGAGTGCCCGGGCTTGGCACTTAAAAGTTGGTCTTTAAGTTGCTCGAAAAGAGCTAATACGCTATTTCTGTCCATACTTTGCTTTGAGCATCGGAGCGTATAGGCGAGTGACTTTGTCCTGAATGCTCTTGGCTATTTCATCGTCTCCCAATACTGCCATCTTTTCGTATTCCAGTAGCAACTGCCTTTCCTCCAGAGCCTTTCTTTCCTTATCGTTTGTTGTCTTTAGGAGTTCATTGAGTGTGAGTCCTCGAAGCGTTGCTATAGCATTAGACATTATCTCTTTGTCGGTAAACGTCCTGACCTGCTCTAATTGTCTGTCTGTCATAATAATTGCTTTTAGTCTAAATATTATAGTCTACGCAAATGTACGCATTTTTGTGTCTCGTAGACCTTATTCCATTAAGGCAAAAATTTGGGATCGGGGGCAGATCGTCCGACTTGTCCGACCCGTCGGGATCCATCACGCCAGGGGCGATGAGATCGTTGCCCCCGATTTCCACTCCATCCACGACACTCCCGGGTGACCCGTTTGTCATCCGGGGGTGGTGCTTTTTGTGCAAATTGCAGTTTTTACGATAAAAAGGGGGCGAAATAGGGCTCTTTTGGTGGCTAATATTTGTATTTATTGGCAAGAGTGGCTAATATTACAGACGCAAAGGAGTGAAACGACAGAGCAGAGTACCATCATGACCGACAAGAAGCCTACCACCATACAGCCTGCATCGTCAGGCGAGGCAACCCTCGTGCGGGGAAATATCTTCCACCGCTGGTGGGTGATCGTGCGTGACGGCTTCCGGGGGATGACCTGGGGCAAGCCGCTGATCTGGCTGATCCTGATCAAGCTCTTCATCATGTTTGCGATCCTGCGCGCCTTCTTCTTCCCCGACTTCCTTGCCTCCAAGGGCGACACGGAGGAGGAGCAGCAGGACTATATCGTTGAGCAATTTGTCGAGCGATCTATCCCGTAGACCACCCGAGCAGCTGTTATATAAAAAATTCACAAAACCTCATCTACATTATCTTATGTTACTCAGTTCACTTGTTGACTGGTCGCGGATCATGTTTGCCATGACGGCGATGTACCACTGGCTCTTTGTCCCGCTGACGCTGGGTATGGGCTTGGTGATGGCGATCGCTGAGTCGAAGTATCTCCGGACGAAGGAGGACTTCTGGCGCGAGACGGCCAAGTTTTGGCAAAAGATCTTCGGGATCAACTTTGCCATCGGTGTCGCCACCGGTCTGATCCTCGAGTTTGAGTTCGGCACCAATTGGTCCAATTACTCCCACTTCGTCGGCGATATCTTTGGTGCACCGCTGGCGATCGAGGGTATCTTAGCCTTCTTCCTGGAGGCGACCTTCTTCGTGGTGATGTTCTTCGGCTGGGGCAAGGTCTCCGACCGCTTCCACCACTTCGCTACCTGGATGACGATCCTCGGTGCCACGATCTCTGCGTGGTGGATCCTCGTCGCCAATGGCTGGATGCAGAATCCTGCCGGCATGCACTTCAATCCCGACACTGTCCGCAATGAGATGATTGACTTCGCTGCCGTGGCGCTCAACCCCATGGCGGTGTCCAAGTTCTTCCACTCCGTCATCTCCAGCTGGCTCCTCGGGGCGATCGTCGCTATGGGTATCTGTGGCTACTACCTGCTGAGGGATAAGCGCAACCGCTTCGCCATCGAGAGCATCAAGCTCGCCTCCACCCTCGGCATCGTCGCCTCTGTGCTCACCATCGCCACCGGTCACCTCTCCGCGAATCATGTGGCAGAGTACCAGCCGATGAAGCTCGCCGCCATGGAGAACCTCCAGCGCGGTCAGCAGGGTGCGCCACTCTCCATCATCGGTATGCCCAGTAAGGATGCCCACCCTGTACTGGCTCCGGAGGAGGATGCATGGAACTTCAATCTCGAGCTGCCGAAGGTGCTGAGCTTCCTTGCCTTCAATGACTTCAATGCCTACGTCCCCGGTATGCGCGACATCATCGAGGGCGGCTACACGAAGCGTGACGGCACCATCGCCATGTCCGCCGACGACCGCATTGCCTCCGGTAAGGTGGCGATCCAGGCTCTCGCTGACTACAAGGCGGCGAAGAAAGCGGGCGACGAGGCTGCTGCTGCCGGCTACCGTCAGGTGCTAGACGACAACTTCGCCAACTTTGGCTACGGCTTCATCGAGAATAAGGCCGACCTAGTGCCCAACGTAGGTATGCTCTACTACACCTTCCGCATCATGGTCTACCTCTCCGTTTTCTTCCTCCTCGTCACGATCCTCGGATACATCTTCTCCAAGCGGACGATCACCAAGCCGGCGGAGCACGATATGAGGCGCCAGGGATGGTTCTCCTGGGTGATGCTCATCAGCATCCCGCTCGTCTACATCTGCTCTCAGTGCGGCTGGATCGTCGCCGAGGTAGGTCGTCAGCCCTGGGCGATCCAGGAGGTGCTTCCTGTGGGAGCCGCCATCTCGGATCTCAATGCCGGCAGCGTGCAGGTGACCTTCTGGATCTTTGTCTGCTTCTTCACCGCCATGCTGATCGCTGACATCTGCATCATGGTCCATGCGGTCAAGAAGGGCCCCCGGACCGATGAGGAGCTGCCCGCAGCCCCTGAGCGCTAATGTATCACCACAGATAGATAAGAGACACTACTTACTATGGCATCATACGATTTCTTACAGAACTATTGGTGGTTTATCATCTCGCTCCTCGCCGGGCTGCTGGTCTTCCTGATGTTTGTCCAGGGCGGACAGTCACTCATCTTCAGCCTCGGTAAGGACCCGAAGTACCGCCGCATGCTGGTCAACTCGACCGGCCGCAAGTGGGACCTCACCTTCACCACCCTTGTCACCTTCGGTGGCGCCTTCTTCGCCTCCTTCCCCCTCTTCTACTCCACCTCCTTCCCCGGCGCGTACTGGGTATGGATGCTGATCCTGCTCCTCTTCGTGATGCAGGCGGTCTCCTACGAGTATCAGCATAAGCAGGGAAATGTGTGGGGGTCAAAGACCTACCAGGTCGCTCTGCTCCTCAATGGCATCCTCGCCCCGATCCTGATCGGTACAGCGGTGGCCACCTTCTTCACCGGAGCCAATTTCAGCGTCAATCCTGAGGCACTCACCAATCTCGATGGTGGCAGCCAAAACGTCTCCACCTGGCTCCCCTACGACGTCCCCGGCGTCGGTCCCGTGCAGTTGCGCGGCCTCGAGGCGGTGCTCAATCCGATGAACCTTGTCTTCGGTCTCGCCGTCTTCTTCCTCACCCGCGTCACCGCACTCCTCTACTTCATCAATAACATCACCGACCCTGAGGTGAGCCGTGTCGCCCGGAAGCGTGTCCCCGCCAATGCGATCTGCTTCCTCGTCACCTTCCTCGCCTTCCTCATCTACGCCCTCCTCGGCAAGGGCTTTGCCGTCGATCCGCAGACGTCGGAGGTCTACATGGAGCCGTATAAGTACTGGCACAACCTGATCCAGCAGCCGGCCCTCCTCGTCGCCCTCCTCATCGGCGTCGTCCTGGTGCTCTACGGCATCGGCGTGACGGTCTTCAAGAAGGGCTCCACAAAGGGCATCTGGTACCACGGCATCGGTGTCGTGGTGACGGTGACGGTGATCTTCCTCCTCGCCGGGTGGAATAACACCTCCTACTACCCATCCTTCGGGGACCTGCAGAGCTCGCTGACGATCCGCAACTCCTCCTCCTCGCAGTACACCCTCAATACGATGATGTACGTCTCCTTCCTGATCCCCTTTGTCCTCGGCTACATCATCTACGTATGGCGCAAGATGGACTTCCATAAGATCAACGAGTCGGAGATGGCGAAGGACGAGAAATACTGATCCCGCGATCTCACGATAAATAGAGAGAGGGTGCAGCCAGACGATCAGGCTGCACCCTCTCTCTCTATGCCTCCCCTGTGAAGGGTTGGGGAGACGAAGCACCCCTTGCGGGTGCCTCACGGATGAGCCCCTTGGTACATGACTTCCCCAGTGCTCTAAGGCGTCGCTAATCGACGCGGCACGCGCTCGGCTTAGGGATTGAGTGACAAAAAGGCTACATTTGTAGAGAGTATAACCAGTACCGTAATATAATGAAGCGGCTTTTTGACTTTGTCGTCGTCGGCGGCGGCCTCGCAGGCCTATACTCTGCCTACCATCTCTCCCGACGCGGCTCAGTAGCCTTGATCGCTCAGGGAGCGGTCGAGGACAGCAATTCGTACCACGCTCAGGGCGGCATCGCCGCTGTCAGTGCGCCGGGCGATACCACCGATGAGCACTATGACGACACCATCGTTGCCGGTGTCTACCTCAACGACCCCGATGCCGTCCGCGTCCTCACGGAGGAGGCACCGGCACGGATAAGCGAGGTGGTCGGCATGGGGATGACCTTTGACAAGACCCCCGATGGTCAGACCGCTCTCGGACTGGAGGGTGGACATCACCACCATCGCATCCTCCACGCCGGGGGAGACGACACCGGGCATCGGATCTCTGACTTCATGATCCGGCAGGTGAGGGCGCAGGAGGCGATCACCCTCTTTGAGCACCACGAGGCGCTGGAGCTGATCGTCCGTGAGGGACGCTGTCGTGGCATCCTCGTGTATGACAAGGAGGCACACCGCATCGAGCCCTTCCTCGCCGGCAGCGTCATCCTCGCCACGGGGGGCTGCGGGGCGCTCTTCAGCCCCACGACCAATCCTCCCACCGCCCTCGGGGACGGCTGCGCACTCGCTCATGAGGGCGGTGCGGAGCTGCGGGATATGGAGTTTATCCAGTTTCACCCCACGGGACTATACACAGAGACGGACCACGCCTTCCTCATCAGCGAGGCGGTCCGCGGAGAGGGCGCGATCCTGCTCAATGATCACGACGAGCCTTTCATGAAAGGGCGTCACCCCCTGGCCGACCTCGCCCCGAGGGACGTGGTGGCGAGGGAGATCTTCCGAGAGATGAAGAAGAGCGGTGCCTCGCACGTGCGCCTCTCACTGAGCCACCTGGACCCGGAGCGCATCCGCCACCGCTTCCCCACCATCACCGCCTACCTCGACTCCCTCGGCATAGACATCACCCGTGAGATCCCCGTGGCGCCTGCCGCCCACTATACCGTCGGTGGTATAGCGACAGACCTGGAGGGACACACCTCCCTACCCGGGCTGTACGCCGTCGGGGAGGCGGCGAGCACCGGTGTCATGGGCGCCAATCGCCTCGCCTCCAACTCCCTCATCGAGTGCCTCGTCTACGGCAAGCGCGTGGCGGAGAGGGCCGAGGGAGACCCCGTCGACCTCACCGACCTGCCGGAGGAGAGCGTGCCGAGCCTCGGTCGGGAGCAGTCGGAGGAGTGGTCCCGGAGGGAGGGAAAGCCGATCGAGGAGAAGTGCGCCCGACTGATGACTGCCTACTGTGGCATCATCCGTCGCGGGGACGAGCTACGGCGACTGATCGTGCAGCTGGGCATCGAGGAGGAGCGCGTGCGACCGCTGAGCCGGGACAACGTCTACGCCCTGATGACCCTCCGGAGGCTCCACCTCTCCACACTGATCGCCCGCTCCGCCCTCTCCCGAGAGGAGTCGCGCGGCTGCCACTATAGGGAGGACTTCACTGCGACAAAGCCACAGGGCAGCGTCTTCCACACGCTCATCGACCAGGACGACACCATTCGCCAAGAGCCGGTCGCTGAGGAGTAAGAGCGAGTCATTTTTTTCATCACCACACTATAGCACAATCATGCATCCATACGACATAGAGGAGGAGAACTTAGATCGTCTCATCGACCTCGCCCTGGACGAGGATGGGGTCTCGCACGACCTCGCCACCCTCTCGATCATCCCGAGAGAGGAGCTCCAGACCGCCTTCATCACTGCCAAGGCGGACGGCATCATCTCCGGCATCGAGGTGGCCCGCCGACTGATAGAGGCGGTAGCCGACATCGACGAGGAGGTGGACTATGAGCCGCTCGTCGCCGACGGAGACCATATCACCAAGGGACAGGACCTGATCCGGATCCGCTGCACCTACCGCACGCTCCTCGGGGCGGAGCGGACGATGCTCAATTTCCTCCAGCGCATGAGCGGCATCGCCACGGCGACAGCACAGCTCGTCAAGCTCTGCGAGGGCACCCGGGCGCACGTCCTCGACACGCGCAAGACGCTGCCGGGGCACCGACTGACGGATAAGATGGCGGTACGCCACGGCGGAGGGTACAACCACCGCCTCGGGCTGAGCGACATGTGTCTCCTGAAGGACAATCACATCAAGCTCGCCGGCAGCATCACCGCCGCCGTAGAGTCAGCGCGCCGCTCCCTCCCGCTCTCCATCAAGATCGAGGTGGAGACGGAGACCATCGAGCAGGTGGAGGAGGCCGCACGTGTCGGCGCCGACATCATCATGCTGGACAATATGTCCACCGAGATGATGACCGAGGCGGTACGCCTCATCGACGGTCGGGCCAGGACCGAGGCCTCCGGCAACGTCTCCGCCGAGACCATCCGCGCCATCGCCGAGTGTGGCGTCGACTACATCAGCGTCGGCGCCCTGACCCACTCCGTGAGGGCACTCGACATCAGTATGAACTTTGGACACAAGGAAAAGGGAACCTCAGACAGGAAATGATGACTCAGGAACAGCTCTACAGCGAGATCAAGCGACTTAAGGAGGAGAGAAATGCGGTGATCCTGTCGCACTTCTACCAGACGGCAGAGGTGCAGCGCGCCGCGGACCTGCTCGGAGACTCCCTCCAGCTCTCTCAGGAGGCGGGGCGGACCGATGCGGAGGTGATCGTCTTCTGCGGTGTAAAGTTTATGGCCGAGACCGCCTCGATCATCTCGCCGGAGAAGAGAGTGCTCCTCCCCGTCCGCTACGCCGGCTGCACCCTCGCCTCAGCGATCAAGGGCTCTGACCTAAGGGCGTGGAAGGAGCAGCACCCTGACGGCATCGTCGTCAGCTACGTCAATACCACCGCCGACGTCAAGGCTGAGACCGACTACTGCGTCACCTCCTCCAATGCCCTCGACATCGTCCGCAAGCTCCCTAAGGACTGCCCGATGCTCTTCTGCCCCGACCGCAACTTAGGCAACTACATCCGCTCCAAGACCGGGCGCGAGATGGACATCTGGGACGGCTGCTGCGTGGTCCACGAGGTGGTCAATCGCATCGATGTCGAGCGTTTCCTCACGGAGTACCCCGATGCCGAGTTGCTGATCCACCCCGAGTCCCCCGTCGCCCGAGAGAGAGACTATCAGGACAATCCGCGGATCCTCTTTGGATCCACGGCGGCGATCCTCAAGCGTCCCGCCGCCTTTGCCGAGCCGCATACCTTCTGCATCGGGACCGAGATCGGCATCATGACCGAGCTGGAGCGGCGCTATCCGCAGCACACCTTCGTCAGCATGATCCCCGAGAAGCACTGTCGCACGATGAAGCTCATCAGTCTCGAGGACGTGTACGAGAGTCTCCTCCACGACCAGTATGAGGTGAAGGTGCCCGATGATGTCCGTGAGCGGGCGATCGTCCCGATCCGCCGTATGCTCGAGATGAGCAAGTAAGCCTCAGGGACTAAGGAAAAAATTATCCCCTGCAGAAGGTGCCCCTCCCCGAGATCGAGAGGGACGCCGGACGGGTGCTTAGGCTCCTCCTACGAGGGAGGGAAGATCCATCGAGATACCGAGGGAGAGGCGTGGCGTGAGCCGGGGCAGCTCGGCACCCGGCAGCGCAACGCTCGGCGGGACGAGGTCGTACGACACGCCCGCTGAGCCGTACACCCTCAGCCCATGGCCGACCGATGCGGAGAGCCTCAGCCCGGCACGTAGGTCCACCATCATCCGCCTCTCTCGCTCACCCTCCACGAGGAGCAGATCGCTCTCCGTCTCACTCCGGAGCGGCAGAGAGAGTCCCACGGCACCATAGCCCGAGACCTCCGAGGCGCCTATCCGGAGTAGCCGGGCAGCCACACCGGGGCTTACGCCTATGGCATGCATATCCTGCCTGTAGTAGCCCCGGACACCCTGCTCCGCCAGCTCAAGCCTCTGCCAGGAGTAGGAGACCCCGAGATCGGCATAGACCCTCTCACCCACGATCGGATGCATCAGGTGCGCCTCCACCTCCATGACCGGTCGGCGCGTAAGCCGGACTGCGGCATCCTCTTGCTCAGAGCGTGAGGTGGAGGTGAGCAGTGCCATGGGGCTCCCACCGCTTATCCCGCTGCGCCCGGGGATCAGTGCCGAGGCGAGGAGCCTGGTGGCGGGCGCAGGTCTCGGCACGACCGGAAGGGTACCCCTGCTACTTTGCCCCGCTACTTTGCCCCCCTTCGCCGGTCGATAGATGGCAGAGTGGCTTGTCTCTGGGAGGGTACCTTCGCTACTTTGCCCCCCTACTTTGCCCTCCCTCGTCGGTCGATAGATGGCGGGGCGACCTATCTCCGGGAGAGCATTCGTCGCGAGACGAACCTCCGTGGGGCGGAGCGGCTCGATGGGCTGCAGCCTCTTGCGGGCAGGGTGACTATGAAGAACGGATGGCGAGTTCGTCTCCCCTCTCTCCTCCGTCCCCCACTGCGCCACAGGCGAGGAGGGCACCTCACGGAAGACCGGATCACCCGGCAGAGGCACCACGCCCTCCTCCGTACGAGGGGTGACGAGCAGAGCGATCAGCAGTCCCGCCACCGCTGCGACCATACTCGCTGCGATCAGGATGCCACGCTCCCGCCTCTTCCTCGGGACAAGTGCCGGCACCACCGGCGTCACCTCGGCTACGGGGAGCTCGACCCCCTTCAGCCTCTCTCTCAGAGCAGCCTCCCAGGCTCCCGGGGCAGCGCTCACTCTCTTTCTCTCTCCTTTATCCATTGCTCCAGCTTATCCTTTAGTCTCTTCTTGGCACGGCAATACTGCGATGCAGAGCTACGCTCCCCGATCCCCAGCATCTCGCCTATCTCCCTGTGCGAGTGTCCCTCGATGGCGTAGAGGCTGAATACCTGCCTATACCCCTCTGGCAGCTCCCCGATCATCTGTAGCAGCAGCTCCGGGCTGACCCGCTCGAGGAGAGACACCTCCGCCTCGCTGTCCTCCTCCGCCGCCACCTCCGTCAGGTCATCCATCGGGCACATATGCGCCTCGTGGAAGCTCTTGAGCGAATTGAGCGCTGTGTGGACGACGATACGCTTCACCCAGCCGTAGAGCGAGCCGTCCCCTCTGTAGGAGAAGGTCTCGGCGTGACGACACACCTTGATCATCGCCTCCTGGAGGACATCCTCAGCCTTGTCGCGGTCGCCGGTGTAGCGATAGGCCACCGCCAGCAGCTGACCGGCATAGCGCCGATAGAGGAGACGAAAAGCCGCCTCCTCGTCTGACCGCAGCAGATCTGCTATCTCTCTATCGCTCATGCGTCACAGGATCCATCTACTCTCCCAACAACCCTCCCCCCGATATACTGCACCGAGGGAGGGTACAAAGTTCATATATTATCCCGATCCGCCATCCCCTGACGTCAGAGACTTTCCTAATACCGATATTAGTGATGACTGATACCGATATTAGTGAAGTCTAATATCGGTATTAGATTTCATCGACAGCGATGCAGTATTTCGTGGGGGTCGTTGTTAGGTAGGTGAAGGGGGGACGAGGCCACTGCCTCTCTGCCCCGGGAGATTAGTTTTTTTACACCCAATAAAAAGTATCAAGACATCATGAAGTCACTACTCAAGGTCGGCGCACTCGCCACCATCACCCTCCTCACCGCTGTCGGCGCCACCGGCTGCAAGGACAAGGATAAGCCGGTCAATCCCGACAAGATCACCGTCACCCTCGACGCCACCGCCAAGACCATCGAGGTAGGCAAGAGCGAGACCCTTAGGGCAACCATCAAGGGGAAAAAAGTCAAGGGTGTCACCATCCTCTGGCAGAGCAGCGATCCGAAGGTCGCCACCGTGGACAAGAGTGGCACCGTCAAGGGCATCAAGGCCGGCACCGCCAAGGTGACCGCCACAGCCTCTCGCGGCAAGGCCTCTGCCTCCTGCGCCATCACCGTCAAGGAAGCCAAGAAGTAACCCATAAATTTATTCACCATCCCTTCTGTGAAAAAATGCTGTGCCCACCCGGCGCAGCATTTTTTGCTTGGTAGTAAAGAGGGGACCATCAGAAGAGCCTTCCACCCAAGAGAGAGCTATCGTAGGAGCCACACGGCGATAAACACTCTTGCGCTTCCTCCATACCGCAGTGACACAGAGGGTCATTTGGCATACTTTTTTCCTCAAAGAGCGCCGCTATTATAAAAGTTTTTTTGTATTTTTGCTCCGTTGGTAAGGATAAGATACGAAACTTACACTTAACAATTAGGACCACGAAGTCAGCCACCATGGTACCCTTGAGACCTATTCTGTGAGCTATCCGCGACGCGAGTCACAGTCCTTGTGACGACTCTTACGACAAGCTTACAGACCTGAGGGTGCAATAACCGGGACTAAGTGTCGCCACAAATATTCATCACTCAATTAATCAGTATGAAACAGACCCTAAAAGCAAGACTGGCATGGCTCCTCACAGCCTGCCTGTGCTTATGCTCTACGGCTGCTCTCGCCCAGAAGACTATCACGGTGACTGGATCGGTCGTCGAGACCTCCGGGGAGCCTATCATAGGTGCCACCGTGGCCGTCATTGGCCAGAGTGGACTGGGAGCAATGACCGACCTTGACGGCAAATTCACGATCAAGGGTGTCTATGAGAATGGGACCCTCCGCGTCTCTTACGTAGGTATGAAGACCCAGGAGATACCACTCAATGGCAGGACCACCCTCACCATCACGCTGCAGGAGAATGCCGAGCTCCTCGATGGGGTGGTAGTCACCGCACTTGGTATCAAGCGCTCTGAGAAGGCGCTGTCGTACAACGTCCAGCAGGTCGAGAGCGATCAGCTCAATACGGTCAAGGACGCCAACTTCGTCAACTCCCTATCCGGTAAGGTAGCAGGTGTAAGCATCACCCGCTCCTCTGCTGGGATCGGTGGTGCGACCAAGGTGACGATGCGTGGATCCAAGTCTATCGCGGGGAATAACAACGTCCTCTACGTCGTCGATGGTATGCCCATCGGCAACCAGTCTCTCGCCGGTGATGGTAGCGAGTATGGTCGCCCCGGTAGCGGCGAGGGGATCTCGGACTTCAACTCAGAGAACATCGAGTCGATCACCGTCCTCACAGGACCCTCTGCAGCAGCACTCTACGGAGCCGCTGCAGCCAATGGCGTCATCCTGATCAATACCAAGCAGGGTAAGGAGGGCTCCCTGAAGGTCAATTTCTCCTCCAATACGGAACTCCTCCGGGCAGGGATCATGCCTGACTTCCAGAATACCTACGGCAATAGACCCGGTAGCTACTACAGCTGGGGAGACAAGCTAGCTCAGCCCTCCACCTTTGACCCCAGGGACTTCTTCCAGAATGGCTTCAATACCATCAACTCCCTGACCCTGACCGGCGGGACCAAGCAGAGCCGCACCATCGCCTCCGTGGCAAGCACTCACTCCAAGGGTATCATCCCCAATAATGAGTACTACCGCTACAACTTCAGTGGACGTAACACCGCAGACTTCCTGGACAATAAGCTTCACATCGACCTTGGGGCTGACTACGTCCTGCAGGGGGATCAGAATATGATGTCCGGCGGACGCTACTTCAATCCCCTCCGCTCGCTCTATCTCTTCCCGAGAGGAGAAGACTTTGAGAACGTGAAGATCTGGGAGCGCTACAATCCCGACCGCAACATCTACGAGCAGTACTGGCCCTACGGCACTCAGGGAGAGGACTTTGAGAATCCCTACTGGGTCGCCAATAAGGAGATGTTTTACTCTAAGAAGCATCGCTATATCTTTAATGCTCGGGTACAGTATGACTTTGCAGACTGGATCAACCTCGCCGGTCGTGTCCGTATAGACAATACCTACAACTCCATCTGGACAAAGCTCCATGCCACCACGCTCTCACTACTCGCCGGTGACATCGCTGACAATCCGATGGGAAGCTTCACAGAGACTGAGAGTCGCTTCAAGCAGACCTATGCCGATGTGATCCTCAATATCAATAAGACCTTTGGGACAGACTGGTCGCTCTCTGCCAATATCGGTAGCTCCTTCGATGACCACTATGCCACCGGAGTCTCTGTGGGCGGACCGCTTAAGCTTATCCCCAACTTCTTCTCCACCGCTAATGTCGATCCCGACAAGACCGGAGGAGGCGGGCAGTCCTACAACCGCACACGCAATATTGCACTCTTTGCCGCAGGCGAGCTCGGGTGGCGCAATATGGTCTACCTCTCCCTGACCGGACGCGCCGACTGGGCCTCTCAGCTGGTGGCCAATGGCAAGACTCCTGCTATCTTTTACCCCAGCGTCGGTCTCTCCGGAGTCATCTCGGAGATGGTGGAGATGCCTGACTGGTGGAGCTTCCTCAAGGTACGTACCTCCTTCACCGAGGTGGGCTCACCCATCTCCATGACCGGTATTACCCCGGGGAGCATCACGTACGAGATGCAGCCCGGTAAGGTCAATCCGATCACCATCTACCCCTTCCCCGACTTCCGCCCCGAGCGCACCCGCTCGTATGAGCTGGGGATCAACTCCCGATTCTTCCGGGGTGACCTGTCCATCGATGCGACCTTCTACGAGTCGCATACGTACAATCAGACCTTCCTCCAGAAGCTCTCCGGAGGATCGGCATACTCAGGCTTCTACGTACAGGCGGGAGACATCCGCAATCGTGGTGTGGAGCTCTCTCTCACGGGGGGTCACACCTGGGGAGACTTTGACTTCAGGTCCACGCTCTCCTACACACGCAATGTCAATCGCGTGATGCAGCTGGTGAAGGGCTACACCAATCCTATCGATGGGACGACCTTCGACATCGATGTGCTGGAGAACCCCAAGTATATGCGTGTCGGTGACTCCATGGATGACATCTTCGTCCGCGGGATCCTCGCTAAGGACGCTGACGGCAAGCTGATCGAGGAGGGCAACGGCTACCGCATCGATCGTACCCAGCTGCTCAAGGTAGGACGTGTGACGCCTGACTTCATCCTCGGGTGGAACAACCGCTTTGCCTACAAGGGGCTCTCCCTGAGCTTCCTCATCAATGCCAAGGTAGGCGGCAACGTCACCTCCAATACCCAGTCTTATATGGACGGCTTCGGCGTATCCAAGGTGACTGCAGACGCACGCGATGCCGGTGGAGTGGTCGTAGATGGTACCACCTACGATGCAGAGAAGTACTACACAACCATCGGTAACAACCACCTGATGGCGTACTATCTCTACGATGCCACTCAGGTCAAGCTCCAGGAGCTCTCCGTAGGCTACACGCTCCCGAAGAAGTGGCTTGGCAGCTACCTCCAGAGTGCCAGCCTCTCCCTGATCGGGCAAAATCTCCTGACGATCTATCGAGCTGCTCCATTTGACACCGACCTTGCAGGCGGTGTGGGCACTTACTCTGCCGGTGGCGACAACTTTATGCCCCCGAGCATGCGCAGCATTGGACTAAGCATCAAGCTGGGCATCTGATAGGTCATCCACTCACGATACAGAGATGAAAAATCATGAATAAGAATAACATCGGCAAAGTCCTACCGATACTTACAGCCGGACTCCTGACCCTGGGATCCGCCTCTTGTACAAGGGACTTCCAAGAGATAAATACCAACCAACTCCAGCCGACGGACGAGATCCTCAATAGGGACAATATCCGCAATAGCGTCTACCTACCCGACCTGCAATTCAATGTCGTCTTCACAGCGCTGGAGGGGACCAATGCGGTCAATGACTATCAGATACTCAATAATCTGACAGCAGACTCCTGGGTGGGCTATATGGCTCCGACTAATGATAAGTGGGATGGCAAGAATCTGGGTCAATTCTACTTCGACGTGGGGTGGAATAATATGGGATTCAATTGCATCATCCCCCGGATCCTCAATCCCTGGATGCAGACGCGCGACATCACCATGAGTGGTGAGACTAAGAATGAGGAGATCTTCTCCATCGCTCAGATCTGCAAGATCATGGGGATGCAGAAGGCTACCGATATGTTTGGTGCCATCCCCTACTCAGAGGCCGGCAATGGATCCTTCACTGTCCCCTACGACTCTCAGGAGGCTGTGTACAAGTCTTTCCTCAAGGAGCTCACCGAGGCGGTGGACGTCCTCTACCGCGCCTCAGGTCGTAAGTTGGTAGTGAAGGACTACGTCTACAATGGCGATGCTGCCAAGTGGGCTCGTCTCGGCAACTCCCTTATGCTCCGAGTAGCGATGCGTACCCGATTTGTGGATCCGGAGCTGGCTAAGAAATATGTGGAGCAGGCCTGCGCTCACCCGGCCGGAGTGATCAGCAGCGTCGACGACCAGGCACAGATCGACCAGAATAGCGGCGTGCAGACGCTCAACTCTCTCCACGTGATCGCTGAGTCGTACGACGATACACGTATGGGAGCATCCATCTACTGCTACCTCACAGGCTACAGAGATCCTCGCCTGGACAAGTACTTCAAGCCCAGCTCCTACGGAGACTACGTGGCCGTCCCGCCGGCGCTGCCGAATACAGGAGACGCCTATAAGGTGGCCTCCAAGCCACTGACCAAGCAATTCGGTCCCACCGTATGGATGAGGGCCTCTGAGGTGGCGTTCCTCCGCGCTGAGGGTGCACTCGCAGGATTTGCCGTAGGAGGTAGTGCCAAGGAGCTGTACGAGGAGGGAGTCAAGCTCTCCTTTGCCGAGCAAGGTGTCGAGGGAGCGGATAGCTATCTCCGCTCCACCGCTCAGCCTGCTGTATTCAGTGACCACATCCGCTCGGAATACTCTGCCGGTGCTCCATCAGAGATCTCCCCGAGGTGGGACTCTGCAGCTGGTGAGGAGGTCAATCTGGAGCGCATCATCACTCAGAAGTACCTGGCACTCTTCCCCAATGGACAGGAGGCCTGGACCGAGTGGAGACGCACCGGGTACCCGAGGCTCCTGCCGGCGAATACGAATATCTCCAACTTTGACGTCATCACCTCTGACGGGCATAAGGATGGCGTACGCTGCTGGCCCTACCCTCTCGATGAGCTTAATCAGAATAAAGCTAATGTCCAGGAGGCTATCAATAAGTACAAGGGTGGCTCCAATGGTGCCAACATCAATGTCTGGTGGGACACCAAGGATAAGCGATAAGCACCTATCAATACAAGAAACCGTATCATGAAAAAAATAGTATTATCAAGCCTGCTCTGTGGCGTGGTCTTGGCGGGTGGACTCATCTCCTCTTGCTCACTCGCTGATGGCGAGGGGGACTCTCTCTACGGCAACGGCAAGACACCCAATGCGGTCTATATGAAGAATGCCACCCCGACCGGTGTCGTCTCCACGCTCATCAAGGAGGGGCAGGGTGGATTCGTAGACCTCACCCCTCAGCTCGCTGCCCCGGCAGAGGAGGATGTAGCTGTCACTATAGCTGCTGATGCTGAGCTGGTCAATAAGTATGCTGAGCGTAATGGCCTCAAGTTTAGAGGTCTGACTAAGGAGGACGTCCTCTTCATCGATAGCGATGGTAAGGAGCACTCGGGCGAGATCACGGTGACGATACCCAAGGGGAGCGTCCAGACCAGCGTCAGCTGTGGCGTCAGGGCTCTGGATGATGACAAGTACCCCTTCAGCGGTAAGTGGGCCATCGGAGCAGAGATCACCAAGTGTGATGCCGGGGTGACCCTTCTCTCTCAGCCCAAGTCGACGATCATCACTCTTAATCGGCAATTCAAGACCTCAGTCATGCACTGGATCCACTCTGATGAGCTGGTAGTGCAGATGAATGAGCCCGTGCAGCAGGATGTGACTGACTGGACCTTCCAGATGCAGGTACACTTCTCCAGACTGGGCCGCAACGACTGCTACGTCGCCAGCCCCAATCAGACCGTCGCCAATCTCTTTGGGTTCTCCGGATCGGAGTGGTACACCCGCATCTCTGAGGAGGGCGGACTGCAGCTCAAGATGGGCCGTGATGGTGGCGACACCTGGACCAATAAGCCCCTCCAGGCTAAGAAGTGGATGCAGATCACCTACACCTTCCACCGCACAGGGACCAATCGCGGTGTCGTCTCGGCTTATGTCAATGGTGAGCTGCAGAAGACGTGGATCTCCGATGACTACTCCTGGGCAAAGGGCACCAAAGAGGCCGGATGGCGATTTGGAGGCTGTCCATGGGGCGACGACTACGTACGAGAGGTCAAGATGTGGAATAAGGTGCTCTCTCCGGCGGAGATGCAGGAGAAGCTCTATCTCCCTGAGGACCCCAAGGACCCCAATCTGATCTTCTATGTCCCCCTCAATCGTGAGACCATGAATCCCGACACCAACGAGATCCAAGAGCTCACCGGTAACGCTCACGTGATCACCAAGGACAATACCTCCTTTGAGATCGTGGACAACGTGATCTTCCCCAACGACGACCTCGTGATCCTCTCTGAGGAGTAACCCCACACAGAATAAAAGTATTATGAGACTACATATATCCGCTACAGGCATCCTCGCTGCAGCCCTTACGCTCGCATCGGTCGCCTGCACCAATATTGTCCCCCTCGATGTGGACGATGAGGCTCAGCAGGAGCTGATCGATAAGCGCGAGAAGCCCAAGAAAGAAGCTGAGAAAAAGCTCCTCGACGAGAATAAGGCTGACTCTGCCCGGATCGCCGAGAGCAATAAGCTCAATCGCCAGAAGTACCTCGAGGACCTCAGAGCATACAAGAAGAGTGATCATATGATCACCTTTGGCTGGTTTGCCAACTGGAATCCTGAGAGCCCTGATCCGGTCTTTAACCTCGACCTCCTCCCCGACAGTGTAGACTTTGTCTCCAATTGGGGTCCCTCCTTCAACCTCTCACAGGCACACAAGGAGCAGCTCAAGCGCGCGCATGAGCGTGGCATCGGCATGACCATCGGCTGGATTGTCGGCGATGTCGGGCAGGGGATCAATGCCCCGGAGGGCGGCTGGATGCAGTGGAGAGATCAGAGTGGCGAGGTAGACTGGCGCAAGTCCATCGAGGCTTATGCTCAGGCGCTCGCTGACTCGATCCAGAAATACGACTACGATGGATTTGACCTCGACTACGAGCCCGCCTATATCTCTCCCGATGGCAAGAGACAGTCCTGCGGTACCTGGAGCAGCGATGACGTCGTGGCGATCATCTCTTGCAGCCAGTCCGGCAACAAGGAGCGGGAGAATTACTTCTTCCGTCAGCTGAGAGAGAAATTTGACGAGAAGGAGAAGGCTATGGGCAAGAAGCTTATGCTTAATGTCAATGGCGCACTGCACTGGCTCGACCCCGATGCGGTACAGTACTTCGACTACTTCATCGCCCAGAGCTACAATAATACCGGCTCTCGATGGGCCTCCTCTGTCGATCGCTTTGCCGGCAAGGGCATCACGCGCAAGCAGCTGCTGATCACGGAGACATTCCAGACCAATGAGCCGAACGCCAATAGCTTTATCAATAACTACGCCCGCGTAGCTATAGCGAATGGCTTAGGTGGCGTGGGAGCCTTTCACATCAATGAGGATCACATCTATGGACCCAACTACGGAAACATCCGCGGTGCCATCAGCCTCATGAATCCCCCGATGATACCTGAGAAGAACCTCAAGTGATACAGATAGTTATGAGATCAATAAATAGACTATTTACTCCGCTCCTCTCGGCACTTACCCTGCTCGGCATGGCAGCCTGCAGTAAGCCCGACGTGGAGATCGTGGAGTCCAATTACGAATTTACGCCCAGCGAGAAAGCCACCTCGGTGGACAAGCCGGCACCCTATCTCTTCGAGGGAGGTAACTTCGTTGCCCCCAAGAGTGGTCAAGAGCCCCTTACCTTCCTCCTTAATGGTAAGGACGGACACTTTGCCCCCAAGGGCGAGAAGGCACTGGAGGCGATCGTGGAAGTGATCAAGGGCGAGACGCTCAGCGACGTAAGTATGTCCGTGCGTGTCAGCAAGGATAAGTTTATGAGCCTCGGGCTGAGCAGAGAGGGCTTCATGGAGCTCCCCGAGGGGATCCTGACCTTTGACAAGACGGTGACCATCGCCAAGGGAGATAAGTCCGCCACTCTGCATATCAGCCTGCCTGAGAGCATTGAGGCAGACCTTAAGGATGGCAGCTACGCTTCGGTCCTGGAGCTGGTGCCCTCAGGCGAGGACTTCCACACCGCTGAGGGACTCAATCAGATCATCGTCAAGGTCGCTGTCAACAGCCTTGACTACCTGCGACCTAACGTCACGATGGTAGACGAGATCCCGGCCGGAGCCACGAGGATCCCCTCCCTCGACTTCTTCGCCTCTGCCAATTTCAATGACGACCGCACCGACTACGTGCTCGACGGCGACAAGAGTAACGATACCGGTCGCACATGGATCTCGGGTAGAGCAAGCAGCAATGCACTCACCCTCTCTTTTGGGGATGAGCCGCGTATGGTCGGCTACATCTACATCTACAGTCCGATCTACCAGTATGGATCGAGTCGTTACTCGACCGGATTTACCCGCTGTGGCGTGTGGATCTCGGACAATGGTGGTCGCAACTTCTACGACATGGGCACGATGGAGGACATTGATCGGAGTAGGAACGAGTATGTGATCCGCCTCGACAAACCCGTACCGGTCACCGATATCCGTATCGATCGCTTCGGAATCATGTTCCGCGAGGGAGCGTTCATCGGTGAGGTGGAGCTCTATGAGCCTGTCTCAGAGTAACCTCAGAGACTGAGCCCCAAGGGTCTCCTGCTTAAGACCCTATGAGAAAGGAGGTCCCGGCAGCAATCTGTCGGGACCCCCTTTTATTATTGGTCGCACTTTAACAATTACTCATACAGCTGATGGGGAGCGGGAAAGGACAAAAAGGCAGACAACTGAGGGACTTTTGTCATAGCCTGAGTGGATATCTTTGGCTAACTTAGTCGGCGAATAGAAGGAGAAAGTTTCCCAATACCTACTCTTACAAAACAATTACCTCACTTTATATCAGAGATTTACATATGGAGACCGCTATGCTTAAGGAGGACAGAGTTGTCCAGATGGACAATCCACAGCGCACAGATAGTCACCCGTCAGCGACCACCATACTCGAGGTGATCAAGCGGGATGGGCGACGAGTGCCCTTCGACAAGAGCAAGATCACCATCGCCATCGAGAAGGCGATGAACTCCTCCTCGGGGATCTACGAGGCGGGGCAGGCGGCGCAGATCGCCGACGAGATAGAGAGCTATGCCGCCATCGTACGCACGCCGATGACGATCCACTCCATCGAGGAGATGGTCTACTACAAGCTGACGATGTACGGCAACATCGCCACCGCCAAGGCATACGAGAGCTACCGGTCGGTGCAGGAATTTAAGCGGCAGAGCAATACCAACGACTCCAGCATCCTCGGCATCCTCAATAAGACCAACCGAGGCGTGATGGACGAGAACTCGAATAAGGATGCCAAGATCGTCTCCACGCAGCGCGACCTGATCGCCGGCGAGGTCTCCAAGGATATCGCCCGCCGACTCCTTATGCCGGCAGACATCGTGATGGCGCACGACAGCGGGGCGATCCACTTCCACGACATGGACTACATCATCCAGCCGATGTTCAATTGCTGCCTGATCAATCTCGAGGATATGCTTCGTCGCGGCACCTGCATCAATGGGAAGAAGATCGACAGCCCCAAGAGCTTCCAGGTCGCCTGCACCATCACGACGCAGATCATCGCTCAGGTCGCCTCGGGTCAGTATGGCGGCCAGTCGATCAACGGCATCGACCGCATCCTTGCGCCCTACGTGCGCCGGAGCTTCGACAAGTATCTCAAGTACGCCCTCGACGATCAGGAGAAGATCTACGGCATAGAGCCCAATCTCGAGAAGGCCAAGGAGGTGGCGTGGAAGCGGACGAAGAAGGAGGTGAAGGACGGCATCCAGACGATCCAGTACCAGATCAATACCCTCATGACGACGAATGGGCAGGCTCCCTTTGTCACGCTCTTCATGTACTTCCAGCCGGGGTACGAGTACGAGCGGGAGGCGGCGCTGATCACCGAGGAGATACTCCGGCAGCGGCTCGAGGGGATCAAGAATGAGTCAGACGTCTACGTGACGCCAGCTTTCCCCAAGCTCATCTACGTCCTCGACGAGCACAACGTCCACCCCGACAGCAAGTACTACTACCTCACCGAGCTGGCGGCGAAGTGCACCGCCCGCCGTATGTACCCCGACTATATCTCTGCGAAGAAGATGCGGGAGATCTATAAGGGCAACGTCTTTGCCCCGATGGGCTGCCGCAGCTTCCTCTCCCCCTGGCAGGATGAGGAGGGAAAGTTTGTCTTCGACGGACGCTTCAATATGGGCGTCGTCAGTCTCAACCTTCCCCAGATCGGCATCCTCTCCGGCCGAGACGAGGAGCGCTACTTCACCATCCTCGAGAAGCGGCTTGAGCTCTGCAAGCGGGCGCTCCTCTTTCGCTACGAGCTGCTGAAGGACGTCACCAGCGATGTCTCGCCGATCCACTGGCAGTACGGGGCGATCGCCCGGCTCAAGCCGCACCAGCGGATCTACGACTACCTCCAGCGGGGCTACGCCACCATCTCGCTCGGCTATATCGGTCTCTACGAGGCCTCTATGCTGGTGACGGGAGAGCCGCACACGACAGAGGAGGGGCATCGATTTGCACTCCGGGTGATGCGCCGGCTGAGGCAGGCTGTGGATGAGTGGAAGGCGGAGACCGGTCTCGGCTTTGCCCTCTACGGCACGCCAGCCGAGAGCCTCACCAATCGCTTTGCCAAGATCGACCTCGCCCGCTTCGGCTCCATAGAGAATGTCACCGACAAGGGCTACTACACCAATAGCTACCACGTCGATGTGCGGGAGCCGATCAGCGTCTTCGAGAAGTTTGACTTCGAGAGCGAGTTTCAGGACCTCTCCACCGGCGGTATGATCTCCTACGTCGAGATCCCCAATATGACCAATAACATCCCCGCCGTGCTGACGATGATCCGCTACATCTACGACCACATCACGTACGGGGAGTTCAATACCAAGAGCGACTACTGCCACGTCTGCGGCTTTGACGGTGAGATCAAGGTAAATGACGACAACGAGTGGGAGTGCCCTCAGTGCCACAATAAGGACCGCTCCAAGCTCACCGTCATCCGGCGCACCTGCGGCTACCTCGGGGAGAACTTCTGGAACGAAGGGCGGACAAAGGAGATCAAGTCCCGCGTCCTGCACATTTAGTACCGATGCCTCTCCACTACGCACAGATCCGCCGGTACGACGTGGCCAATGGCGAGGGGATCCGCACCTCCGTCTTCGTCACCGGCTGCACGCTACACTGCGTCGACTGCTTCAATGTCCTCTACCAGGACCCCGCCTACGGGACCGAGTGGAGCGAGGAGACGACCGCCCGGGCGATCAGCTACCTCCGCGACCCCAACGTCGCCGGGCTCACCCTCCTCGGGGGCGAGCCGATGCAGAGCCCCGGACTGGTGCCGGTGGTGGAGGAGATACGCCGGGCTCTGCCGGAGGGCAAGACGATCTGGGTCTACTCCGGCTACACCTACGAGCAGATCGTGGCGGACCCCGATCGGAGGCGCCTCTTAGAGCTCTGCGATGTCCTCGTGGACGGACGCTTCGTCGCTCGGCTCCGGGACCTGCGGCTCCGCTTCCGCGGCAGCTCCAATCAGCGGATCATCGCCATCCGACCCTCCCTCGCTGCCGGCACCCCGGTCCTCTACGATCCCGCATAGGCAGCCCCCCGACAATCCAAAGAGGTTTCGAGCGTAGTGACTCGAAACCTCTTTTTTATACTCCTTCGCAGAAGGATCGTTGATGAAGATGGGAGATAATGTCAGCGGTCGGCGAGGAGGCGGAGGGCGCTCTGCGCTGCCATCTGGTCGGCAGCCTTCTTGCTGGGACCGCTACCCCGGGAGAGGATCTCGCCCTCAGCCCCGACACGGAGCGCAATGTGGTGGACCACCTCACCCGGTGTCTCCTCCGTCTCCCCGAGGTAGTCAAAGAGGTAGGGCGTGCCCTCTCGCTGCATCTTGATGATAAAGGCCGACTTGTAGTCCTCCTCCTGGTGGGAGACCTTTTCCATATTCTTCCGCGAGATCACCACCTGCTTCTTGACAAAGTCGGCAGTCGCCTCAAATCCCTTGTCGAGATAGAGCGCCCCGATGAAGGCCTCGAGGGCATTTCCCGGCACATCGCTGTGCTCGAGGTCCACTCCCGGAGAGACCCTGAGGACCTTATCGATCCCCATATTGCGAGCCAGCTTATTGATCTGCTTGCGGCTGCTGAGGAAGGAGCGGATCTGCGTCAGGCCACCCTCATCCTCATCGGGATAGAGGCGGTAGGCGGCGGCAGCGATCACCGCACCGAGGAGGCTGTCGCCGAGGTACTCAAGCCGCTCATTTTGCTTCCCCCCGTTACTGCCGACATAAGAGGAGTGGGTGAGTGCCTGGGCAAAGGTCCTCCAGTCGGTCGGCATCTGTCCCGTCACCTCGTGGACAAAGCTCTCCACGCTGCGTCGATACTCCTCTGCAGGAGTGATCCTCCGCCTCCTTGCGGGGACTTGACCGAGAGTTCGGACCCTCTGCCTAAGCAGGTCCAGGAGGCGTCCCATGTGGCTCATCGCCATCTTACTTCCACTTCTTGAGTATGATGGTACCATTGTGCCCTCCGAAGCCGAAGGTATTGGAGAGCGCATACTCTATGGGGCGCTCCTTAGCGGTATTGAAGGTAAAGTCGAGCCTCGGGTCGAAGTCCGGATCATCGTCATCCGCAGCGTGATTGATCGTCGGGGGGATGATCCCGTCCCTGAGGGCGAGGATCGACAGCACCGCCTCGACGGCTCCGGCCCCACCGAGGAGGTGACCAGTCATCGACTTCGTGGAGCTGATGCTCATCTCGCTCACGTGATCGCCGAAGAGGTCGACGATGGCGCGCGCCTCACTGATATCCCCGACGGGGGTGGAAGTGCCGTGGACATTGATGTAGTCGATCTTGTCGGGCGTGACTCCCGCATCCTCCATAGCGCGCGTCATCACGAGGCGAGCGCCCAGCCCCTCGGGGTGAGAGGCGGTGAGGTGGTAGGCATCGGCACTCATACCGACACCGACGATCTCCGCGTAGATCCGTGCCCCGCGTGCCACGGCATGCTCCATCTCCTCCAGCACGAGGACCGCACCGCCCTCACCGAGGACGAAGCCATCCCTACTCTTGGAGAAAGGCCGAGAGGCGGTCTCGGGGCTGTCGTTGCGCGTCGAGAGCGCCTGGAGGCTATTGAAGCCTCCCAGCCCGCTGACAGAGATCGCTGCCTCCGCTCCACCGGCGAGGCAGATGGGCGTGCGACCGAGACGGATATTGTCGACCGCAGAGATGATGGAGTGGGTCGAGGAGGCGCAGGCGGAGACGGTGCCAAAGTTGGGTCCCCGGAAGCCATACTCGATCGAGATCACCCCGGCAGCCATATCGCTGATCAGCTTAGGGACCATATAGGGAGAGAAGTGGGGTCCCTTCTCGGCATCGTAGTCGAGGATATTCTCCTCGAGAGAACCGATCCCTCCGATGCCACTGCAGACGATCACCCCGATCTCATCCTTATCCTCCCGCTCCAGATCGAGCTGAGAGTCCTCGAGCGCCTCCCTCGCAGCGATGAGGGCAAATTGGGTGTACCGGTCGCACTTCTTGGCCAGCTTACGGTCCAGGAAGTCGGTCACCCGGAAGTCCTTCACCTCGCAGGCAAAGTGTGTCTTGAAGTGCTCCGGGTCAAAGAGCGTGATCGGCCCGGCGCCACTACGCCCGGCCTTGGCTGCTTCCCACGTCGTTGGCACATCGTATCCGAGCGGCGTGATGGCGCCGACACCGGTGACGACTACTCTTTTTAGCTCCATTGTATATGATTGATTACACAGAGTGAAGTCCATATGGACATCCGATGTCCCCCGGTACCCCTACGAGCAAAGGGGATGGGTCCGCAGCTACGGACACACCCCCTATGATCTGTCAGGCGGACAGAGCCGTACCGGCATCGGGACAGCTCTCTCCGAGGCACAAAGCCCCTACGACAGAGGCTCCGTTGATCGATGATTAGCGATCCTTGACAGCCTCCAGGACGTGATCCACAGCATCGCCGACGGTCTGGATCTTCTGAGCCTCGTCGTCCTCGATCTTGATGTCAAACTCCTTCTCAAACTCCATGATCAGCTCCACGGTGTCGAGAGAGTCTGCACCCAGGTCCAGGGTGAAATTAGCCTCATCCTTTACCTCAGAGGCATCGACATTAAGCTTGTCAACGATGATGTCCTCTACCTTCTTTGCGACTTCGTCACGTGTCATATTGGTATGTCTATTTAGTAATTAAGTATTGAAAAAACGTATCTTTGTCTCACAAGGATGGGAGCAACGCACGGCATACCTCACCCTTTGACAAAGCAAAGATACATATTATTTGCACAATGAAATAAGTTCGTGCATTTTCACGTTATGACTAAGATAGCAATATTTGCCTCCGGCAACGGGACCAATATGGAGCAGATCGCTGAGTACCTCGCCGCCCACCCGGAGGCAGCGCTCTCCGTCGCCTGCGTGGTGATCAACCGCCGAGAGGCCTATGTGCGCCATCGAGCAGAGCAGCTAGGGATCGAGGTGAAGTACTTCACCCGCGATGAGCTGGCCGACCCTGAGGTGCTGTTGCCCTACCTCCGTGAGCGAGGAGTGGAGGCGATCGTGCTGGCGGGGTACATGGCGCTCATCCCGCACTTCCTCCTCGAGGCCTATCCGGGTCTGATCCTCAATATCCACCCCGCACTCCTGCCCAAGTATGGGGGCAAGGGGATGTACGGCATGCACGTCCACGAGGCGGTCCACGCCGCCGGCGAGCGGGAGACCGGCATCACGATCCACGAGATCGATGAGCAGTACGACCGCGGGCGGACGATCTATCAGGCACGTACCGAGATCAGCCCCGAGGATACACCAGAGGATATCGCCGCCAAGATCCACCTCCTCGAGCGCGACCATTACCCCCGCATCGTGGCCCGCTGGATCGAGTCAAAGCGCGAGGAGCACCTCCTCCACCGATAGTCCCAAGGCAACCCTGTCCTCCCCCCCCCTTTTCTGTGGGAGAAATCTAATACCGGTAAAAGAAAACTCTAATACCGATATTAGAGATCACTAATACCGATATTAGTCGCACCTAATATCGGTATTAGATTTTTACCCCCTCTGCGCTGCCTTATCGGACGAATCGGACAAGTCGGACCGGTCGGACGAGTCGGACAGCGCAAGAGACACCTGGTATCCACAAGGAGGTCTGCCCCGACAGCCGATCCAGCAGGGGACCCCGGGAGGGGTCATTTTTTCATAGCCCGGTGGTCGAGGCACGAAGTGCCGATGACCCCGGGTTACTTACGTTACGCCTCATATAGACGACCCCGACAGGGTGTCGGTCCCCCTCTGACGATCGCCATTACGAGCGACGCCCTAGCGGGGTCGAGGGGATGAATAGGGCTATGATTTCCCGGGGTCGTCGGGGCTACGCCCCTCCGACCACCGGGCTACGAAAAACGCACCCCTATCGGGGTGCCACGCCGGCCGACCCGTCGGATGAGGGGGTGCTTCTTTTTATTCTCTCGGGGAAAATGGCTAATTTTACACTGTCGGAGTTTGGGCTCTGACCTTTTGCCACTAAAAATCATCTAACCAAATACTTACACAATCGATTCATGAATACAACTGACTTCAGCATCCGCGAGATCGGCGTCACCGACCCCGAGGAGAAGAAGAGGATGCTCGAGACCATCGGCGTCAAGAGCGTCGACGACCTCATCCATCGTGTCATGCCGTCGGACATCCTGCTCGACAAGGAGCTGGACCTCCCCGAGCCGATGAGCGAGCGCGAGCTGATCGAGCACATCAATGAGCTGGGCGAGAAGAATCAGATCTTCTCCTCCTACATCGGTATGGGCTGGTACGACACCTGCACCCCCGCCGTCATCCAGCGTAATATCCTCGAGAACCCCGCTTGGTACACCTCCTACACGCCCTATCAGGCTGAGGTGTCGCAGGGCCGACTGGAGGCGCTCTTCAACTTCCAGACCGTCATCACCGAGCTTACCCGTCTCCCGCTGACCAATTGCTCCCTCCTCGATGAGGCGACCGCAGCTGCCGAGGCATGCGCCATGCTGCTGAATGTCCGTAAGCGGGCTGAGGAGAAGACCAAGACGAAGATCTTCGTCTCCAATAACCTCTTCACCACCACCCGCCGCGTCATCGAGACGCGCGCCTCGCAGTGGGACTGCGAGCTGGTCTACGGCTGCCCCGATGAGATCACCCTCGACGAGACCTTTGCCGGCGCTGTCGTCCAGTATACCAATGACAATGGTCAGGTGATCGAGCTCAAGAGCTTCCTCGAGAAGGCAAAGAAGGCCGGCGTCCGTGTCGCTGTCGCTGCCGACCTGATGTCCCTCGTGCTGATGACCCCTCCCGGTGAGCTGGGTGCCGACATTGTCTTCGGCTCCTCTCAGCGCTTCGGCGTGCCGATGTACTTCGGTGGTCCCTCCGCCGGCTACCTCGCCGCCACCGACGAGTACAAACGCATCATCCCGGGACGCATCATCGGTGTGACCGTCGACCGTCTGGATCACAAGGCCTTCCGCCTCGCCCTCCAGACCCGCGAGCAGCACATCAAGCGCGAGCGCGCCACCTCTAATATCTGTACCGCTCAGGCACTCCTCGCCACCATCGCCGGTATGTATGCCGTCTATCACGGACCGGAGGGACTCAAGGACATCGCCGGGCGGATCCACACCTACACCGTGATCCTCGACCGTCAGCTCCGCAAGCTCGGCTACAAGCAAGCCAATACGCTCTACTTCGACACCCTCAAGATCGTCGACCTCTCCGAGGAGAAGGTGGCCGCCATCCGTCGCATCGCCGAGGAGAGTGGCTGCAACTTCCGCTACTTCGCTGACGGCACCTCCATCGGCATCTCCCTCGATGAGACCACGGAGGTGAGCGACCTCGCTACCCTCTTCTACATCTTCACCGAAGCGAAGAAGGCCGACTCCGAGATCGACGTGCCGGAGATCCCCGCAGAGTGGCTGCCGATGGACGAGAAGGTCCGTCGCGAGGGCGACTTCATGCAGCAGGAGGTCTTCAGCCTCTACCACACCGAGACCGAGCTGATGCGCTACTGCACCCGTCTCGGTCGGCGTGACCTATCCCTTGCCGACTCGATGATCTCCCTCGGCTCCTGCACGATGAAGCTCAATCCTGCCGCCTCCCTCTTCATCCTCTCCAATGCCCACTTCTCCTGCATCCACCCCTACGCTCCCTCAGAGCAGGTGGAGGGCTACCTCGAGATGATCGACAGCCTCGGCAAGATGCTCTGCACGATCACAGGATTTGACGACATCTCCTTTATGCCCAACTCCGGTGCCGCCGGCGAGTACGCCGGTCTGCGCACCATCCGTGAGTACTTCATCGACCACGGACAGGAGGACCGCAAGGTGATCCTCCTCCCCGAGTCTGCTCACGGCACCAACCCCGCCTCCACCTCCCTCGCCGGACTGGAGCCGGTGATCGTCAAGTCGACGGAGAATGGCGAGATCGACGTAGAGGACTTCCGCACCAAGGCGGAGCAGCACAAGGACCGCCTCGCCGGCACCATGATCACCTACCCGAGTACGTACGGCATCTTCGAGGTACACATCCGTGAGCTCCTCAAGATCGTTCACGAGCGTGGCGGTCTGGTCTACATGGATGGTGCCAATATGAATGGTCAGTGCGGCTGGACCAACCCCGGCTTCATCGGTGCCGACGTATGCCACCTCAACCTCCACAAGACCTTTGCCATCCCCCACGGTGGTGGCGGTCCCGGTGAGGGCTGCATCTGCATGACGAGCAAGCTCGCACCCTACAAGCCCTCTCACCCGCTGATGCATGGCGAGGACCGCATCCCCGTCTCTGCAGCGCCCTTCGGCAGCGCCGGCATCCTCGGCATCACCTACGCCTACATCCGCATGATGGGCGCTAAGGGGCTCAAGGCTGCCACCGCCGGAGCGATCCTCAACTCCAATTACCTCTCCGCCCGTCTGCAGGAGGACTATGGCGTCCTCTACCGTGGCGAGACCGGCTTCGTCGGTCACGAGTGCATCGTCGAGTGCCGCAACTTTGGTGCCGTCGGCATCACCGACCTCGACATCGCCAAGCGACTGATGGACTACAACTACCACGCCCCGACGCTCTCCTTCCCCGTCCACGGCACCCTCATGGTGGAGCCGACCGAGAGTGAGAGCCTCAAGGAGCTCGACCGCTTCGTCGAGGTGATGAAGCGCATCCGCGCCGACATCCAGGAGATCATGGATGGCAAGGCTGACGTGGAGGATAATGTCCTCAAGAATGCCCCCCACCCCCTCTACGAGGTGGCCACCGACGAGTGGAGCCACCCCTACACGAGGGAAAAGGCTGCCTTTGACCTCCCCTACCTCCACGACTGGAAGCACTGGGTCAATGTCGCGCGCGTCAATGACGGCTACGGCGATCGCAACCTCGTCTGCTGCTACATCCCCGCAGGCGAGCTTATCTCCAATGAGAATGCGATGAAGGAGGAGAGGTAATCCCTCCCGTCCCTGATACCTGAGGGGGCACAGCGCAGAGAGAGAGATCTGCGCTGTGCCCCCTCTCTGTATGCTAAGGAGAGCTGTCTTATCGGACGAGTCGGACGGATCGGACAAGTCGGACGGTGCTCTAAACAGCCGGCATTTGCCTAAAAGGTCCGCCCCGCCGACCGATCCCGTATGCCGATCCCACATGCCGATCCAGCCGACCGATCCAGCCGACCGATCCAGCCGACCGATCCAGCCTGGGACCCCGGTAGGGGTCCGTTTTTCCTAGTCCGGGTGTCGAGGCACGAAGTGCCGAAGACCCCGGGTTTCCTGCGTTCCACCTTTATGACACGACCCCGCCAGGGTGTCGCTCCCTCTGGCGATCGCCATTATGTGCGCCACGCCTGGCGGATGAGACGGCAAGAGGGGGCTTAGGAGGGGAAATTGTCTTATCTTTGTCATCTAAAGACAGATAACTACAGACGAGATATGTCGCACGAACTAAGCGCTAAGTACGATCCCTCCCAGGTGGAGGATAAGTGGTATGGATACTGGACGGAGCATAAGCTCTTCGCCTCTCATCCGGACAATAGACCTCCCTACACCGTCGTCATCCCCCCGCCCAACGTCACCGGCGTGCTCCATATGGGGCATATGCTCAATAACACCCTCCAGGACATCCTCGTCCGCCGGGCGCGGATGACCGGCTTCAACGCCTGCTGGGTCCCCGGGACCGACCATGCCTCCATAGCTACGGAGGCGAAGGTGGTGGCCAAGCTGGCGAAGCAGGGGATCAAGAAGAGCGACCTCACGCGCGAGCAATTCCTCGACGAGGTGTGGGACTGGACGCATGAGCACGGCGGGATCATCATCAGCCAGCTCAAGAAGATCGGCGCCTCCTGCGACTGGGACCGCCTCGCCTTCACCATGGACGAGCAGCGAAGCGAAACGGTGAATGATGTCTTCTGCGACCTCTACCGCAAGGGGCTGATCTACCGCGGCATACGGATGGTGAATTGGGATCCGGCAGCTAAGACGGCGATCTCCGATGAGGAGGTGATCCATAAGGCGGAGCACTCCAAGCTCTACTATGTCCGCTACACCATCGTGGAGGATCCGGAGCAGTACGTCCTCGTGGCGACGACCCGCCCGGAGACGATCTTTGGTGATGCGGCGGTCTGCATCAATCCCTCCGATGAGCGGTACACCCACCTCCAGGGCAAGCATGTCATCGTGCCGGGCGTGGGTCGCGAGATCCCGATCATCATGGATGACTACGTGGACATAGACTTCGGTACCGGCTGCCTCAAGATCACCCCCTGTCACGACATCAACGACTACGCCATCGGTGAGCGGTATCACCTGCCTAAGTACGACGTCTTCAGTGACGATGGTACGCTGAATAGCTTTGGCGGCAAGTACGAGGGGCGTGACCGCTTTGAGGTGCGGGACGCTTTTGCCCAAGAGCTGGAGGAGATCGGGGCGATGGACCACGTGGAGGACTACGACAATACGGTCGGCTTCTCCGAGCGGACCGATGTGCCGATCGAGCCGAAGCTCTCCACCCAGTGGTTCCTCCGGATGGATCACTTCGTCAAGCCGGCCTACGAGGCGGTGATGAAGGACGAGGTGAGCCTGGTGCCGCCAAAGTTTAAGAGCATCTACGCGCACTGGATGGAGAATATCCACGACTGGAATATCTCTCGTCAGCTCTACTGGGGGCACCGCATCCCCGCCTACTACCTGCCTGATGGGCAGATCGTCGTGGGGGAGAGCCGTGCCGTGGCGCTCGAGGAGGCTCACAAGATCGACCCGGCCCTCACCGATGCTGACCTGAAGCAGGACGAGGACACGCTGGACACCTGGTTCTCCTCCTGGCTCTGGCCGATGAGCGTCTTCGCCAATCCGATCAAGGATCCGGAGAATGCGGAGCTCCGGTACTACTACCCCACCTCGACCCTCGTCTCCGGACCGGACATCCTCTTCTTCTGGGTCGCCCGCATGATCATGGCAGGGTATGAGTATATGGGGAAGAAGCCCTTCGGGGACGTCTACCTCACCGGTATCGTCCGCGATCACCAGGGACGCAAGATGAGTAAGCAGCTGGGCAACAGCCCGGACCCGCTCCTGCTGATCAAGGAGTATGGCGCCGACGGCGTCCGGATGGGGCTGATGAGCTGCACCAATGCCGGCAACGACATCCTCTTCGATGAGTCTATGTGCGAGCAGGGGCGCAACTTCAGCAATAAGATCTGGAATTCGTACCGCCTCGTACAGGGCTGGCAGGAGAGCGAGACGGTGGAGCAAAGCGCTGCCCAGGCGGCCGCTGTACGGTGGTTTGCCGAGGTGCTGAGCGACACCCGCAAGACGCTCGACGACCACTTCGCCAAGTACCGCATCAGCGATGCGATGATGCTGCTCTACCGTGTGGTCAAGGACGACTTCTCCGGCACCTACCTCGAGCTGGTGAAGCCGGACTACGGCAAGCCGATCGATAGTGCGACACTTACCGCCACGAAGGGCTATCTCGAGCAGTTGCTGCTCCTCCTGCACCCCTTTATGCCCTTCATCACCGAGGAGCTGTGGCAAAACCTTGCCGACCGCGCAGACGGGGAGAGCATCATGACGCAGCAGCTGCCTGCTGAGGCGGAGCCTGACCGCGAGATCCTCCACCAGATGGCGCTCTCGAGCGACATCATCACCGGCGTCCGCGGACTGCGCGCCCACCACGGCGTATCACCCCGCGAGGCGGTGGAGCTGCTGATGCCGGAGGATCGCCTGAGCGATGCCTCCAAGGCGGTGATCCGCAAGCTCGCCAATATCTCCGACTTCACCGTCGCACCGACGAGCGGAGACGCTGAGGTGGAGACTTTCCTCGTGGAGACGACCGTCTATGGCGTCCCCTTCCGCGGGCTGATCGACATCTCGGGCGAGATCGAGAAGCTGAGGAAGGACATCAAGCACTACACCGGATTTATAGCCGGGATAGAGAAGAAGCTGAGCAACCCGGGCTTTGTCAACAACGCCCCGCAGGCTGTCGTCGATATGGAGCGGAAGAAGGTCTCCGATGCGACGGAGAAGCTGAAGAGCGCCCAAGAGCGTCTCGACCTCCTCGAGCAACAGCAGTAAGCCATCCCTCCCGCAAGTAATCAAGGCACGATATGGAGTCAGAGATTCATGACAAGGTGATGAGTACCGCCGCTATCGTGGCGGAGTTTTTCGGGCACTTCCGTGAGACGCTGCTGACGGGCGGCTGCCTGTCGGTCCACAAGGTGATCACCTCCTTTGACCTCGTCGAGGGGGAGATACTCCTCTCCTCGGATAGCGGTCAGAGCGAGAGCGAGGTGGTCTATGGCTGGCTCTCCGAGGATGGGGAGCGTGCCGTGGTGACGGAGCAGGAGGCGCTCCTGACCGTCCGGGAAGCACTCCGGCGGCTGGCGGCGGCAGGATTCTTTGAGCAACACCCCTTTGCGATGGACGTCACGATCGTCTATCAGACCGGCGGGGCTAAGGACAAGACACTCTACTCCCACAGCGACAGCACCTGGGACGGGATCCGGCACGACAAGCTCCTCAAGGGAGCGAGCGAGGAGCTGGACCTCTTCCTGACAGAGCTCCTCCGGAAGGAGGCATAGGGCGACCGCCCAACAAATCAAGTACCCCCTCTCACGCCATAAGCATAGCGTGAGAGGGGGTACTTGAGTCGTACAGAAGCCACTTAGCTCATTGTGAAAAGTGGGAGAGCGAGGCACCCAGGCAGGGGTGCCTTTTTCACAGCCCGGGTGTCAGAGGGGTGTAGCCCCGACGATCCCGTGGATCAGGCATCACAATTGATCCCACGACCCCGCAAGGGTGTCGCACCGGTTGCCTAACTCCCTGACAAGTGCGACACCCTACGGGGTCGCTTATTCTAAAATGCATCTTCGTTTCCCGCGGTCTTCGGCACTTCGTGCCTCGACACGCGGGCTATTTATGCTAACCACCAAACTTTTTGGGTAGAAATTTTATGCGGTCTGATATTGTTGAGCTACTTTGAGGTGGTGATCGGGATCATATAAGGTGTCGT
>NZ_UQJH01000006.1 GCF_900541275.1 uncultured Porphyromonas sp. | reverse complement strand
ACGACACCTTATATGATCCCGATCACCACCTCAAAGTAGCTCAACAATATCAGACTGCATAAAATTTCTACCCAAAAAGTTTGGTGGTTAGCATAAATAGCCCGGATGTCGAGGGGCGAAGCCCCGAAGACTCCGGGAAAGAAGAGCTCGGGAAAGATATACGACCCCGCCAGGGTGTCGCACTTACCCAGTCAGTCAATCAGTGCGACACCCTGGCGGGGTCGAGGATTGCTTGCGAGGCCGGGTCCACGGGTCTTCGGGGCTACGCCCCTTGACCCGTGGCTAAACACCGTGCACCCCTGCCGGGGTGCCTCGTTCCCCACCCTTCATAATGAGTTGATGGACTTCTGTGCTACTCAAATGCGTCACCCCTGCACCCCTCGTCGACCTGGGGCTTGTTGCTGAGGACTTTAGCTATATTTGCGTAGAGCTGAAAACCACTTGAGCAACCAACCACTATGCGTCAGACGTTCGTCAGAGGGCTCTTGGCTACCCTCTTTATACTCACTTCACTCACCGCTATGTCACAAGTCCACATCTACCAGGGCGCGTACCCGTACAGCAACGAGATCCTCTACACCTGGGATGGAAAGCATCTCTATCAGGGAGCTTACGCCTATAGCACCGAGATCCTCTACACGTGGGACGGGAAGCACCTCTACCGGGGCGCTTATGCCTACAGCACCGAGATCCTCTGCACCTGGGACGGGAAGCACCTCTACCAGGGCGCATACCCGTACAGCACCGAGATCCTCTACACCTGGGATGGGGAGCATCTCTACCAGGGCGCGTATGCCTACAGCACGAGTATCCTCTACACGTGGGACGGGAAGCACCTCTACAGGGGCGCTTACGCCTACAGCACGGAGATACTTTACACGCTGGACGGAGCGGTGCCGGTGCCTGTCTTAGTCGCGGGGCTGCAGCTTTAGGCTCTTGATCGAATTGGTTATCTTTGTCGAAATGAGACAAAAGCTTATGAGATCATCCTTCCTATCCCTCGCCGCACTCCTCCTGACCGCCTGTACTGCCACGGCTCAGGTGCGTGTGCAGCAGTATAATGTCTCCACCCTGCCGGACAATAGTGTCGTCTATGCCCTGCCGGAGACGCACCTCTATGCGACCGTCACCTACCGGATGGTGGTACGACAGCCGGGCGAGCTGGCTCTCTACGCCGATCGTTACCTCGGCGTGCGGGATGCGATCCTGGAGCCCTCCACCTCCTATCAGCTGGTGAGTGTCGACCTCGGGAGCTATGGCGTGCCGAGCGACTCGCTGAGATATGCCGTGGAGATGCACCGCAATAGCAGCGCTGCCAATGTCGCCCTGACGGAGGATGGTCGGCTTGTGGCGGTCAATGTCGACTCTACCATTGAGCTTCCCTCCCTGCCGGTCGAGAAAACGATTGAGGCGGTCCATGATAAGGACTTCGGTGACCTGAAGAGCCTCCCCTCGGACTACATCCGCGCCACCACCACCTCCAAGCGTGCTGAGATCGCGGCACAGGAGATCTATCGCCTCCGGGACAGCCGCACGGCGGTGCTATCCGGTGAGACCGATCAGCCCTTCGCGGACGGTCAGGCACTCCGTATCGCCGTGCAGGGGCTGGATGCCGCTGAGCGAAGCCTCACGGAGCGCTTCATCGGCACTACAGATACCATCACGTACGTCCGGCTCATCCACCCACTCGATATAGTGGAGGGACAGCAGGTGGCAATGCGCTTCTCTGAGCGGGAGGGGCTCCTCTCACCGGACGACCTAAGAGGCGAACCGATCTACCTGGATACGAAGATCACCGAGCGCGCACCGGTGCTCGCCGAGAGGGATCAGAAAAAGAAGGAGAAACAGCTCCGCAAGGGCGTCGTCTACGTCGTCCCCGGCTCAGCCGACATCCGGCTCCTCTATCGTGGCAGCCGCATCGCCGGTGGCAGCTTCCCGATAGCGCAGCTCGGTTCGCTCGAGGCACTTGAGGGCGGGCTCTTCACCGACAAGCGGATGGAGACCTCCGTCCGCTTTGATCCCGCCACTGGCGCCATCCTCAAGGTCGACTCCCGTCCCCGCCAGTAAGTTTGCTCTACACCGGAAGGAATAAAAAAAGTCCTCGCAGTGCTGTGTGTACTGCGAGGACCTTTTTCCATTACATGTCCGTATTGAGCCGGCGGTATAGAGACTGGAAGTAGGGGGCGGCGTAGTCGGCGGGGCGGAGGACCTGGTCGTCGCAGAGGACGACATCGAGGTCGAGTGCCACCTCTCCGCCCGGGGTGCGGACGCGCCCCGCTCTCTCCTCCAGCTCTTTCATCCGCCGGGCGAGCACGTCCGGTTCCTCCCGGCTGTCGAGGATCAGCAGCGCATTTCGGTAGAGTCGCCCACTACCCTTGGCATCCTCCGACGTCATCGCCTCCGTCAGCTGCGCCTCGGGGAGAGCCTCAAGGATCAGCTCCCGTAGAGACCTTGCCCGATCCGCATCATAGGTGGTCCCGGCAAGGATGATATAGTGATGCGAAAAGGGCACTCCCAGTCCCTCCAGCCGAAGCCCGATGAGCAGCTGGACAAAGCCACGCGCTGCGAGGTAAAGGAGGAAGGCAGTCATGAGCCGCGCATTACCGTCCTCAAACGGCATGCCGAAGTCTACCACAAAGAAGAGCACCACCGCCACCAGCATACTCCACATCATCTCCCGCGTCGCCGTCATGCCGATGAAGACACCGTCCATCACGAAGCCTATGCAGCCAGCCAGCGGGATCACCACCACGTAGGGCAGATACAGGAGCGCCTGCTGCAGCACCTCCTCCCGGTCGGTCAGGAGTGCCAGCAGCTCCCCTCCCGCGACGGCATAGATCGCTGTGACGATCAGCCCGAGCCCGATCCCCCAGCCGAGCAGTCGCCGCACCGCCGTGCGCACTGCCTCCCGCGACCGCTGCCCATAGGCGTCTCCCACGATCGCCTCGCCCGCATTGGCAAAGCCGTCGATGAAGTAGGAGAAAAGGGTGAAGAACTGGTACAGCAGCGCATTCCCCGCCAGGGTCAGCGTCCCCATACGCGTCCCGGCGTAGACAAAGTAGACGCTCACGCACGCCATCAGCAGGGTGCGGAAAAAAATGTGGACATTCGTCGAGAAGTACCGCTCCAGCTCCTCCCCGAGGGCGCTCAGCCGGTGTGGCAGCGTCACCTTTCCCCTCCGCACATAGAGCAGCAGGACACCGCCGGCGAGCAAGAGCATCCCTAGCCACTGCGCCACCAGAGTACCGATGGCGATGCCCTCTATCCCCCGCCCCTCGCTCAGCACGAGGAAGGCCGAGAGCCCGATATTGACGAGGTTGGTGATGATGCTGACCGCCATCGGGTACCAGCTGTTTTGCATCCCGATGAACCACCCATTCATCGCATTCGTCGTCAGTATCGCCGGCGCCCCCATCACTACGATGGCGAAGTAGATCAGCGCATACCGCTCCACCTCCGCCTCCGGAGCGAGCACGGAGAGGATCATCCGCGAGAGAGGTGTCTGCAGGAGGATGATCAGTAGTCCGCCGACCAGCCCTATGAGGAAGGACTGCGCCAGCGTCCGTCCCATGCGCTCCCGGCTGCGGCTCCCGTAGGCCTGCGCCGTGAGGCCGGAGGTCCCCATACGGAGGAAGGAGAAGACCCAGTAGATGAGGTTGAAGAGCGTCGTCGCTATCGATATGCCGGCGATCGGCGCCGCATCCTCCAGGTGACCCGTCAGCCCCATATCCACCAGCCCGAGGAGGGGCACGGTGAGATTGGAGACAATATTGGGGAGGGCGAGCCTCAGTATGCGGCGATCGAGGGAGCGACCGGAGGCAGACGACATAGGGTGGACTACTTTGTGAGTGGTTTCTCTAAGAGGTTACTGTCCCCGTAGGAGAGGAAGCGGAAGTCGTGGTCGAGCGCAAAGCGGTAGATCTCGCGCCACTCCTCGCCGACAAAGGCCGCCACAAGGAGCATCAGCGTCGAGACCGGCTGGTGGAAGTTTGTGATCAGCTTGTCCACCAGGCGGTAGCTGAAGCCTGGCTCGATGATGATCTGCGTGTCGCCGATCAGTGCCGGGCTCCCACTTCGCTCCAGATAGTCGATCAGCGCATCGAGTGCCTCCGGCACCGACACCTCATAGGTCCGCTCGTAGGGCATCCACTGACCGACGTGGAGCGGCTCCTCCACACCCTCCAGGACGTTGATCCCCATATAGTATAGGCTCTCCAGCGTGCGGGTGGAGGTGGTGCCCACGGAGACGATCTTTCGCCCTGCCCGCTTCTGCTCGGCGATGGTCCGGAGTGCCTCCACCGGCACCTTGATCACCTCCTTGTGCATCTCGTGACCGCCCATGGTGCTGCTCTTGACGGGGGCAAAGGTCCCCGCTCCCACATGCAGCGTCACGCGCGTCTGACGGATCCCTCGCTCCTCCAGCTCCCGTAGCACCCGGTCGGTGAAGTGCAGCCCGGCGGTCGGAGCGGCGACACTCCCCTCGATCCGTGCGTAGACGGTCTGATAGGTGACGAGGTCGGAGGCCTCGGTGTCGCGATTGAGGTAAGGCGGTATCGGCAGCTCGCCCACCTCCTCGAGGATGTCGGCAAAGGAGCCATCGGTATCCCATGCGAAGCGAACCAGTCCGTCGCCCACTCGCTCCACGGAGAGCGTGCCGCCCGAGATCGGTCGCGTGAGACGCTCCTCCTTCCACTTCGACGCATTACCGATCATGCAGTGCCAGGTGACGCTGTGGTGCGAGGCAAAGGACTCCTCATAGAGTTTCGGCTCGTAGGGATCGAGGCAGAAGACCTCGATGCGTGCGCCGGTGGAGCGGTGGAAGACGACGCGGGCATTGATCACGCGCGTGTCATTCATCACCATCAGGTCCTCTGGTGAGAGCAGGCTCGGCAGATCGTAGAAGTGGTGCTCGCTGATCGTCCCCTCGGGACTGAGGTGGAGTAGCTTGGAGTGATCCCGCTCCAGGAGGGGGTACTTCGCGATGCGCTCCTCGGGCAGAGGGTAGCTGTAGTCGCTGATGCGTATATTCTTATAGTCGTCCATAATCTGATCCTTTTGTGACTGCAAAAGTACCCAATTTGCACATACTGCTCCGTCTCCCCGACAGTCGTACCTGCTCCTTCTGCCCAAGTTTTTGGAGAGAAAAAAGGGGAAAACTACAGCCTGTAGGTGAGGGCAAGGGCGAGGTCGGTGGTGAGGGGACGGTCGGAGGTGCGGGTGAGGGCGATGCGACTGTGGAGCGCGACGTGTCTGCCGAGATGCCACCGGAGCCGTCCGGTCAGCTGCACTCCCTGCCCACGCAGCATCGTCCCGCCATAGAGGTAGGGCATCCAGAGCAGGGTGCTGTGCATCACCTGCCCCGCTGTGAGCCGGAAGAGCCTCACCTCGCCCTCTGCCAGCATAGACGTCCCATCGTCGTAGCGCACCCTCCCCGTCACGCCGCCTCCGAGACCCTCTCCCTCGGTGTGGAGCAGCCGAACCTCCTGTCGCGTGAACCACCTCGCCCCATGCCTATAGTCGCTGCTGTACCGGATCGTCCACTGACGAGGCTTATCCGGCACAGCGAGCCACCGGAGCGTCAGGAGAGAGGAGCCGTGGTAGTCGCTCTTGCCCACTCTCGCCATGAGTATCGTCCCTGAGGGCGAGCCGGCGGCAGTACGACGAAAGCGGTCGACCACCACCATGCCGGTGACGTATCGTGCCACCTCGCCGCTCCACTGTAGCCGATACCCCCGCTCGTCCCGCCCTGTTGAGTAGTGCCCGTCTCCTGTGCCGTAGGGGGAGTAGCGCTCTCGACCGAAGTAGCGACCCGAGAGGGTGAGCGCCCCCAGCATCTCGTCCAGGTAGGAGAGGCTGCCCTCAGCGGCCCTCTGCTCTCCCGGTGCTAGGGTCACCTCGCCCGATGCGATCACCCGCTCCCCCATCCAGTAGCCGTCGATCGATCCCTCCCTCAGCACCCGCGATGCGGGATAGCGCACTGGAGGCAAGAGCAGAGTCCCCGAGTGGGAGCGGTGGCGGTAGATCAGCCCTGTCGCGCCGATGTGGGCGCTCTCGCTCTCGTACGAGAGGTAGCCCCCGACCATCTCCCGCCGCGCTGTATGGCGATGGCGGAGGGAGGGGGCATCGCGGTGGAGCCCGGTCCTGTAGAGTGTCTGAAGCCTCTGCCCCTCGATCCGTGCATCGATCGGCTCGTACCCGCCGAGGAGCACCAGCTGCATCGGTCCGAGGTCCTGCGCCACGGCCAGCCCCCGCAGATAGTCGTACTCTCTCGCCGACCGGTGGGGACGCAGGTCGCGTGTCATCCGATCCGGGATGCCGGTCCCGTAGATTGAGGAGGAGAAGAAGGAGCGTCCCTGCCCCATCAGCAGTCCGCGACCCGTCGTGAGGCGAAAGTCACCGAGGAGAATGGCTCTCCTCTCGTCCCGGTACCGGAGCGTGCCGCTGAGGTGATCCATCCATCCCTCGCGGACCGGGCGGAAGGGCTCTCCCCGGTCCGTCTCCCCCACTAATGCCCAGTCGAGGTGCTTCCCATTGTCCCCCACGGAGCGGATCAGCAGCGAGGCGGACCCCTCCTTGTAGAGCGATCCCACTGCATGCTCTCGCCGAGGTCGGGGAGGGCGGTCGTCCGCGGTGCTCACCGTGAGGTAGGGGTAGAGTAGGGATAGGAGGTGGAGCTCAGCGCCCTGCACCTCCTTGAGGTCGTAGACCGAGCCTAATCGCCCGCTCTGTGAGCGGAAGAGGAGAAAGTTTCGGATAAAGAATGGATCCAGGAGTGGTACGCGCGCCAGCTCGTCTGCCGTGGCGGTATTGAGGTCCAGCGGATGAAGCTCCAGCCGCTCCAGCTCCTCGGCCGCCCCCTCGCGCGCCTCATCGTCCTCGATGAGCGCTAGGATAGCCTCCGAGGAGAGGCTCTCCTGAGCGACTACCCGCATGCATAGGCAGGTCAGCCCAACCAGCAGGAGGAGACGAAGGCCTCTACCGGCGCTGCTCCTCCTCACCGTTGTCGAAGAGAGTAGGGCGGTGCTTCGTCGCATCGCCCACGATCCGCTCCATGACGCATCGTCGCACGAAGTCGGCCCTTGACCGACAGGGATGGCGCCTGAGGTACCGCTCGATGATCTCCATCTGGCTCTCGGAGAAGAGCACCGTCACCCGCACCGTATGTGGCTCCTGCCGGATCGTCTCTCCCCGCCGTCTCGATCGTCTCATGCTGTGGACTCTTATCTCTCGCTGGTAGTCTGTGACAGGTAGCCGCGCCGGTATACGCCTCGATCGAAGTTCCCCTCCGCTCCGCCTCACCTCCTGAGGGCAAGCACTTAGCGGTATGAGGCTATCGGGTCCGGTCATGGCTTACTATCCTTACTCGGTGGTAAATGTACCTCTTTTTGCCAAAAGGCTGCCCGCTCCACCCATCCACTCCAGGTCTCTTGCGTAATGACCTGTCCCCCAGCCTCGACATCTCTAAGCGCTCTGAGGCAACTCTAATACCGATATTAGAGTTGCCTAATATCGGTATTAGACGACACTAATATCGGTATTAGATTTTAGCCCCCTCGACCCCGCCCGACTCGTCCGACAAGGTAGCGCGCCGTGAGGTGAGGTGGCACGTCGCAGGTGAGGGGGCAGGGTCGTGTTATTTTATTATCTTTGCTTTGTTTTTGAAATAATTTATCGGTGAGGCTTAGTCTGCTTGGCGGATGGGGTCTCGCTCTTCTCTATTATTTATGGACTGGCTAACCAATCTCTTTCTGCAGCACGGCGTCGCACAGGCGATCGTCGTCCTGTCCCTTACGATCGCCGTGGGGCTGCTGCTGGGGAGGATCAAGTTCTGGGGCATCTCCCTCGGTACTGCGTTTATCCTCTTCGTCGGCATCCTCTTCGGCCAGCTGGGACTCTCCATCGATCCAATGATCAATAGCTTCTTCAAGGACTTTGGTCTGGCGATCTTCGTCTACTCCATCGGTCTGGAGGTGGGGCCCAGCTTCTTCTCAAACCTCAAGTCTAAGGGCGCCAAGCTGAATGTCCTCGCCGCCATCGGTGTCTCGCTGGCAGCGGTGGTGACGGTGGCACTCTTCTACATCACCGACATCCCGATGCAGACGCTGGTGGGTGTGATGAGTGGCGCGGTGACCAATACCCCGGGACTTGCCGCTGCCCAGCAGACCTATCAGGACATCACCGGTGTCGCTGATCAGTCGATCGCTCAGGGCTACGCCGTCGCCTATCCGCTCGCCGTGGTCGGCATCATCATGACTATCGTGATGACGAAGGTGGTGGCTAAGGTCAATACCGATGAGCTGGAGAAGCGGCTTACCGCACAGTCTGACGCGGAGACCAGCGAGACGGAGGGTGTCTCTGTCGAAGTGACCAATCCGGAGCTATTTGGGAAGACGGTCGTGGAGCTGAAGAAGCTGGTGCCGGACACCGGCTTCGTCGTCTCTCGTGTGCTGAAGAAGGATACCGGCGAGACTGTCCTCGTGAATGGTCTGACACGATTTGAGGAGGGAGACAAGCTCTTTGTGATCCTCAATACGACCAACGAGCAGGATATCATCTCGGCTGTCGGTAAGCTCGACACATCGGATCACGTGACCTGGGTGGAGAAGTCTCAGGACGTGATCGCCCGCTGGGTGCTGCTCTCGGATAGTAAGCTCAATGGTAAGACGCTCAAGGACCTGAAGCTGAGGGAGCACTTCAACGTCAGCGTGACGCGCGTCGATCGCGCCGGCGTGAAGCTGGTGGCCGTCCCTTACCTGAAGCTGCAGCAGGGCGATAAGCTCCTCTGCGTCGGCGGAGAGAAGAGTGTCAGCGCTGCGGCACACTCCTTCGGGGACTCCTCCAAGGCGCTCAATAAGCCCAATCTCTTTGCCATCTTCCTCGGGCTGATCCTCGGTATCATCCTCGGCATGCTGCCGATCGTGATCCCCGGTCTCTCCGCCCCGCTCAAGCTGGGTCTCGCCGGTGGTCCGCTGATCGTGGCCATCATCGTCGGCCGCTGGGGTGCAGAGTTTGGCCTGCCGACCTACACCACCACGAGTGCCAACCTGATGATCCGCGAGATCGGCCTCTGCGCCTTCCTCGCCTGCGTCGGTCTCGGTGCCGGTCAGGGCTTCATAGAGACGCTCACCCAGGGAGGCTACGCGTGGCTCGGGTACGGACTCCTGATCACACTCCTACCGCTGATCGTCGTGGCATTTATCGGGCATAAGTTCTACCGCTTCGACTACTTCACCCTCGCCGGTATGATCGCCGGTATGACCACCGACCCGCCCGCACTAGGCTACGCTCAGACGCTCACCTCCCGCAATAAGCCGCTGATCGGATATGCGACCGTCTATCCTCTGGCGATGTTTATGAGGATCCTGATGGCGCAGCTGCTGGTCCTGCTCTTCTGCGCGTGACGGCAGAGTGACGCTCTACGAGGCGACCGCCCCTCTCGGTGATGAGGAGGGCGGTCGCTTCTTTGTACTTAACGGTAAAAAAGGTATTTTTGCCATCGGGGGTCTCCACACGCTTGATCGCACGGAGAGCCTCCTGCCGGTCCGTTACGGGCAGAGGAGAGATAAGACTATAATAACTTACAACCTATAAACCAACTAACCACATGGCACAACGTCATCCTAAAGGGCTGCTGGTGCTCGCCTTGGCAAACATGGGCGAGCGCTTCGGCTACTACACAATGCTGGCCATCCTGACCCTGTACTTGCAGGCAAAGTTTGGACTCTCATCGGCCACTACGAGCTGGATCTACTCGATCTTCCTCGCCCTGATCTACTTCCTGCCCGTCTTCGGTGGTGTGGTAGCAGATAAGTGGCTCGGCTACGGTCGCACGATCTTGATCGGAGTGGTCGTCATGTTTGGTGGTTACCTGCTACTCGGTATGCCCTTCGGCGCCGGTCAGGCGGGGCTCGCCATTATGCTGGGAGCACTACTCCTGATCTCGCTCGGTACGGGACTCTTCAAGGGAAACCTCCAGGCTCTCGTAGGTAAGATCTACGATGACCCGAAGTATGCGAAGGGCCGCGACATCGCTTTCTCGATCTTCTACCTCTTCATCAACGTCGGCTCCCTCTTCGCCCCCAGTATGGGACAGGCGATCACGAATGGAGTGCTGAAGAATCACCACTTCGCATACTACAACGCCGACATCCCGGCCAACTACAACCGCTTCAACGACCGTCTCCTCTCTGCTGACGAGGAGACCTCCTTCATCCAGGCTGTCCAGGATAAGCATGGCGACTGGGCAACGATGACCGCTGAGGATCAGAGCAAGGCGATCAAGAAGGCGAAGTCCGATGAGGGTGTCCTCTTCCAGGAGGATGCTCGTGAGGCAGAGTTTAATCTCAAGCTCGCTGGGCTCAACCAGTACACCGTCACCGGCAAGATCACCGATCCCGCACTTATGGTGACCGACGAGGACTATCGCCTCGCTAAGTCTCGCGTGCCGGAGCAGCAGGCTGCCCGCCAGGCTATCCTCGACCGCGTCGCAGCGGCAGAGGTGCCTGCTGATCTCGTGACCCTCGAGGAGGGCGTGGAGTCTAAGGGCTTTGCTCGAGACTTTGGCTACGAGTACGTCCAGACCGCTCTCTCCACCTCGTACAGCTACGCCTTCTTCGTCGCCTGTATCTCGCTGGTGATCTCGATCCTGATCTTCGTCCTGGGACGTAAGACCTGGAAGTTTGCTGACGTGACCGCCAAGCAGGCGATGAGCCATGCTGCTGAGCAGGGCAAGAAGGTAAGACCGATGCCCAAGAAGGAGGTCCGGGAGCGTATGTTTGCCCTCATCCTCGTCTTTATCGTGGTGATCTTCTTCTGGATGGCCTTCCATCAGAATGGTCTTACGCTGACCTTCTTTGCTCGTGACTACACGGTGAGTCAGGTAGACCCGACCACCTACGGTCTCTTCAATATCGGTATGCTGGTGGCCTTCATCGTCTTTATGTACGGTATCTACTCCATGACGATGGGTCTCCTGGGATCGGAGAAGAATAAGAAGCTCGGTCTCGGCCTGCTCGTCGCCGGTATCGTCGGCCTTGCGGCAGTCTACCTGACGCAGATAAAGCCGCTCGAGGGTATGCAGAATATCACCCCGCAGATCTTCCAGCAGTTCAACCCCTTCTTCATCGTCCTCCTGACGCCTATCACGGTCGGTATCTTTGCTGCGCTGGCCGCTAAGGGCAAGGAGCCGAGCGCACCGCGCAAGATCGGTATCGGTATGATCATGGCAGGAGCCGGCTTCCTCGTGATGCTGATCTGCGCCCTGACCAATCAGCTGCCTGCCCCCGGATCACTCAATGGCGGTACCAGCCCGATCCTGGTACAGCCGGAGTGGCTCATCGGTACTTACCTGACACTGACGGTGGCCGAGCTCTTCCTCAGCCCGATGGGTCTCTCCTTTGTCTCCAAGGTGGCTCCACCTCAGTACTCCGGTCTGATGCAGGGAGGATGGCTTGCCGCCACCGCCGTCGGCAATATGCTTGTCGGCGTGATGGGCAACCTCTGGGACAAGATCTCGATGCCCACCTTCTTCATCATCCTGATCGCCTGCTGCGGTATCGCCGCTGTCTTCATCTTCGCCATCATGGGTCGCCTCGAGCGCGTGACCGAGGATAAGCCCGAGGAGGTAGAGGCGTGATGAGGCGATAGAGGACTATTGCACATCCTAATGGAAAGGGGCAGCACCTGAGTATGATCAGGTGCTGCCCCTTTCCTTTTTTTGTCCCCCTCCTCCTAAGGCGAGATCGATCTCCGGCGATGGCTCTCTGCCTAGGATGGTGACCACGTAGGGCGTAAAGGGTAAAGCCCTCCCTCCGATGTCGGAGAGAGGGCTTTACGCTCAGTGGAGTAGGGAGGTACCTATCAGAGGAGGTAGGGGTCGTCCTCCCACGGGGTCAGCGTGGTGGGGTCGGCGACATTGGTGTCTCTTCCCTCGGGGGGCAGATCCTCGGCACTCTTGGGCTCTGCCGGTTTCGTCGGGTGGTCTAGCTCCTTATCCCGGGCACGCTCCGCCTGCCAGTCCTCACGGGAGGTCTCGCCATTGGAGGAGGTGTCGACGGTGGAGATGTCGATGCCGAGCGCCTCAGCCACCATCTCCCCGTACTTCGGGTCGGCCTGGTAGCAGTGGCGGATGTGACGGTGCTTGATCTGCATCGTGGAGTCGCCCATATTGCGTGCGGTATTCTCCGCCAAGACGAGCTGCTGCTCCGGCGTCATCGCCCGGAAGAGCTGTCCCGGCTGGGTGAAGTAGTCGTGGTCGTCCTCACGGAAGTCGTAGTAGTCGACGCGACCACCCTCCTGGGCAGGATTTTGCACCTCGGGGTTGCTCTCCCAGTCGCCATAGCTATTGGGGTAGTAGTGGAGCTCGCCACCGTTATTCCCATCCACGCGCATACGCCCATCGCGGTGGTAGGAGTGCGGCTCCTTGACCCCGAGAGGGGAGTTGACCGGTATCTGGTGGTAATTGACCCCAAGTCGGTAGCGCTGAGCATCAGCGTAGGCAAAGGTGCGGAACTGCAGCATCCGGTCGGGAGAGATGCCTATGCCGGGCACCTGGTTGGAGGGGTCCATGGCGAGCTGCTCGATGTCCTGGAAGTAATTCTCAGGGTTGCGATTGAGCTCAAACTCACCCACCTCCATGAGGGGGTAGTCCTTCTTGGGCCACATCTTCGTGAGGTCAAAGGGGTTATTCTTCATCTCCCGCGCCTGCTCCTCGGTCATCACCTGGATGTACATCTTCCAGCGGGGGTACTGCCCCTCATTGATCGCCTCCTGCAGGTCTCGGCCGTTGCTCTCGCGGTCCTTGGAGACCACCTTCTCCGCCTCCTGGTCCGTGAGGTTTTGGATGCCCTGCTGGCTGCGGAAGTGAAACTTTACCCACACCCGCTCGTCGTCCTCATTGATCAGGCTGTAGGTGTGGCTGCTAAAGCCGTGCATGAAGCGGAAGCTGGAGGGGATCCCTCGGTCGGACATCGTGATCGTCACCTGGAGGAGAGACTCAGGGAGTGAGCTCCAGAAGTCCCAATTGATATTAGGACTGCGGAGGTGGCTCTTCGGGTCGCGGTGGACGGCATGGTTGAGGTCGATGAAGAGCTTCGGGTCGCGGAAGAAGAAGACCGGGGTGTTATTCCCCACAATGTCCCAATTGCCCTCCTCGGTGTAGAAGCGTACGGCGAAGCCTCGGATGTCTCTCTCAGCATCGGCGGCGCCTCTCTCGCCTGCAACGGTGGAGAAGCGGGCGATCATCTGACACTCGTTGCCGACCTTACTGAAGATCTTAGCCTTGGTGTACTTAGTGATGTCGTGGGTGACGCGGAAGGTCCCCCAGGCGCCCCAGCCCTTGGCGTGCATACGCCGCTCGGGGATCACCTCGCGATTGAAGTGCGCATGCTTCTCAAAGAGCCAATGGTCCTCCATCGTGAGAGGACCTCTCGCTCCGGCGCTCTGCGAGTCATCGTTATTAGGCACAGGCACTCCGCCTGAGCGGGTCATCCGCCCGGGGTGGACGGTGGCGTTGCGGCTTGAGGGATCGTCCTTGAGGCCGTTTTTCTTCATCGGGTCTTTTTCCATGGTTAGTCTTGGTTTTTTGTGGTGTAAAGTGCTCTTTCGACCTCAAACTTATCGAAAATCATGGAGTCGCGCAAATGGGATCACGGGGAGAGAAGCTGTAATCCCCATTGCATTAGCGGAATAATAGTAGTACCTTTGCACCACTTTTCGGATACAATAATCTGCGATCTTGACCATCGGCTCCGATGGAAGGGAGGAGCATATGAGTTAATAGCGATATGAAGAGAACATACCAACCTCACGTCACCAAGAGAAAGAATAAGCACGGCTTCCGCGCTCGTATGGCATCTGCCGGCGGTCGTCGCGTGCTGGCTGCACGTCGCGCTAAGGGGCGCGCCAAGCTGAGCGTCTCGGACGAGTTTTCCGCTCGCTAAGCCCTCCCGGTGACCTAAGTGATCTACAGACCTTGACTGATACATTGTATCGGTCAAGGTCTTGGTCTTTTTTGGTAAAAACTGCGCCAAATCGGGAGGGAACATTTTGCAATCACACTATTTATCACTAACTTTGCCCTACACGAAGGGCGACTGGCTCTCGGGCTCGGTCACCCGGACATTAAGTTTGACACTAAACAATCATTACAAGATTATGAAACTAAGAAATGTAATCCTCGGCTCACTCCTCGGAGTATTTGCCCTCGGTGCAACTGCCAACGCTCAGATCGGCGTCATCGTACGTGGTGGCTACCAGGCTGCCAACATCACCGGTAGCTCTATCGACACCAAGATCACTCACGGAGCCCGTGTAGGTGCTGCTGCCGACATCACCGTATACGATGGTGGTATGAGCCGCATCTCCATCCAGCCCGGTGTAGACTTCGCTATGAAGGGCTACAAGGTGGGTGAGATCAAGAAGGACGACAAGGCCGGTCTCAGCACCACCACCAGCCTCTACTACGTGGACATCCCCGTCCTCGCTAACTTCTCTTTTGACCTTGGCAATGACCTTGGTGTCTTCGTCAATGCCGGTCCCTACCTCGGTGTAGGTGTCGGTGGTAAGGTGACCGGCGAGGGTAAGCTCTTTGGTCTCGAGGGCAAGTCCGAGAAGGACATCAAGCCCTTCGACAAGGATAACGGCATGCTTAATCGTCTCGACTGGGGTGCTCAGGTCGGTGCCGGTGTGGAGTACAACCACTTCCAGGTAGGTGTGGGTACACAGTTCGGTATCGGTGACATCCGTAACGACAACTGGAAGAAGGCCGATAAGGATAAGGCTATCCGCAACAGCAACTTCTTCGTTACTGTCGGCTACCGCTTCTGATCCATAGGTTAGAACCTTAATGAATACAGGCGGGTCGTCTCTTAACTGAGGCGACCCGCCTTTTCTTCGTACATTTGTCCCATAAGAGTGACAGTGTATGACCGGAAACGGAGGTAATAAGCAGAAACTAAAGCAACGGCAGAAGCTCTCTGCTCGGCAGATCCAGCTGATGCAGATGGTGATGCTCCCGCAGACGGAGCTCTCGCAGCGCATCAAGCAGGAGCTGGAGCGCAACCCCGCACTCGAGGAGGGGAGCGACGAGCCGGGAGACTACGAGGAGTTGCCCGAGGGTGAGGGGGGCGTCGCGGAGAGCATCGATGCCGATGACTACACTGATGTGGATGAGATCCCCGGCTCTGCCTACAAGCATACCGCCCGCTCGGAGGGTGCCTCGGCGACAGAGATCCCCTTTGCCGACACGCCGACGCTCCCGGAGTACCTCCGTCGCCAGCTCTACATGACCGATCTCGATGAGGAGCAGCGGCAGATAGCCACCTTCGTCATCGGCAGCCTCGAGGACGATGGCTACCTGCGGCAGACGACGGAGGGACTGGCAGACGATCTCGCCATCTATCAGGGGATCTACTGCAGCCCGGAGGAGGTGGAGGCTGTCGTGCGGGCGATACGGACTCTTGACCCGCCCGGTGTGGGTGCGAGGGATCTGCGGGACTGCCTCCTCCTGCAGCTGGAGCGACGGGCTCCAGAGACACCGGCCATCAGCCTCGCCAAGCGACTCCTCACCGATCACTTCGATGAGCTCTCCAAGCGACACTACAGCGCCCTCACCGAGGCGTGCGATGCCGATGACGACCAGATCCGCGAGGCGATCCGGCTGATCGTCTCGCTCAATCCCACCCCCGGGCTCGACTTTGGCACCCGGATGGAGGGAAATGCCCAGACGGTCATCCCCGACTTCGTCGTCACGGAGAGCAATGGCGACCTCGTGGTCACGCTGAATAATGGCGACATACCCGAGGTGAGGGTCAATCGCCAGTTTGAGGACGAGATGAGCGCCTATACCGGTGACCTGAGGAGCCTGCCGAGGGAGCAGCGCGAGACCGGGAAGTTTGTCAAGGGTAAGCTCGACGCCGCCCGCACCTTCGTCGATATGATCCGCCAGAGGCGCGAGACCCTTATGTCCACGATGATGTGTATCGTGGATATGCAGCGCGAGTACTTTCTCAGCGGTGATATGTCGACCCTGCGACCGATGATCCTCAAGGACGTCGCCGACCGCATCGGGTACGACATCAGCACGATCTCTCGGGTCACCTCGACCAAGTATGTGCAGACCGACTTTGGCACCTTCCCGCTACGCCACTTCTTCAGCGAGGGGACGATGCGCAACGATGGGGAGGAGATCTCTACCCGCCATGTGCGGCAGATCCTCCGAGAGATCATCGACGAGGAGGACAAGCGTCGCCCGCTCTCCGATGAGGCGCTCAGCAAGGCACTCGACGAGCGCGGCTACGATGTGGCGCGCCGCACCGTCGCCAAGTATAGGGATGGGATGGGGATCCCTGTTGCAAGATTGAGAAAAGAATTCTAAATTTGTACTGGAAATATTTGCCAACCAAAACAATAGACAACACTATGAACTTTCCTGAAAACCTGAAGTACACCCAGGACCACGAGTGGATCCTCGTAGAGGGTGATCAAGTAACCGTCGGCATCACCGACTTCGCTCAGCAGGAGCTGGGAGACATCGTATTCGTCGACGTCGACAGCGAGGGCAGCACCGTAGAGGGCGGTGAGGCATTCGGCTCCATCGAGGCGGTCAAGACGGTCTCTGACCTGATCGCTCCCTGCACCATTGACGTCGAGGAGGCCAATGCTGAGCTCGAGGATGCACCCGAGCTGGTCAATCAGGACCCCTACGGCAAGGGCTGGATCATCAAGGGCAAGGTCGCTGATGCCGGTGCCATAGAGGGACTCCTCTCTGCCGCTGACTACAAGGCTCTCGTAGAGAAGTAATCTACTTCGGAAATCATGACAATACAAGGGGAGAGAGGCGACTTGTGTCGTGCTCTCTCCCCTATTTTATTACATATAAAGAGACTACTAAGCTATGGCTGATAAGAGTAAGCCCATCGTCAGCGTCATCATGGGCAGCACCAGCGACCTGCCGGTGATGAAGAAAGCGCTCGACCTCCTCGAGCAGATGGAGATCCCCTTTGAGCTCCTGGCGCTTTCCGCCCACCGCACTCCCGAGGAGGTGACTGACTTCGCCACCCACGCCGAGGAGCGCGGCATCCGCGTCATCATCGCTGCAGCCGGTATGGCGGCACACCTCTGCGGTGTCATCGCTGCACAGACCACCGTGCCGGTGATTGGCGTCCCGATCGCCTCCACCCTCTCCGGTATGGATGCGCTCCTCGCCATCGTCCAGATGCCCGGCGGCATCCCCGTCGCCACCGTGGGCATCAATGGCTCGCTCAATGCCGCGCTCCTCGCCGTGCAGATCCTCGCCGTCGCCGACAGAGAGCTTGCTGAGCGCTACCGCGCCTACAAGGAGGGGCTGAAGCAGAAGATCGTTAAGGCTAATGCTGACCTCGCTGAGGTGAAGGACTACAGGTACAAGACCAATTGATACTGTTGCACGAAGGCGATCTGCTGCGTTGCTTTCGGAATTCGGCCTCGGTCACGTACGTGAGTACGCTCCCTTCGGCCTCATCCTCAGCGCCTTGCATCTCATCCTTCGTGCAAAGTCTCAGCACATTTGAAACAAATGTGCGAGAATGGCACTTCGTGCAACATTCTCAATTGATACCTGTCTCATACGGACAGAGAAAGGGCTCGCAGGATGGATGACCACTCTGCGAGCCCTTATAAGATCGCGCCGGGGACTTTGGATAACTCCGAAAGTAAGGATTTGAGGATGAATCGTGCTTTGTAATCCGCCCGCCCATAAAGAGCAGCGGCACGCCATCGCAAGATCCAAGGGTCTCGGAATTGTTTTAATATTGACGAGTTTCCCGTGTGCCCGACGCGAATGTCTATACTTAGATACCACCTCTTGTGGAGGTAGCGAAGCGCTCCCGCTTCTTATTTCTTTGTATCACAAAGGTAGGAAAATCAATTCGCATTTGCAAGTCTCGCCCCTACAGCCAGTCCTTTCTTTAAGTCGGAATCCACCTGGCCCGGTATTGAGAAGGAGGGGTCCCCAATCGGTAGGGGAGGGGAAAATCACGGGGAGGGGTGACGCATTTGAGTAGTACAGAAGCCACGCAGCTCATTCTGAAGGTTAGCAAACGAAGCACCCTCAAGGGTGTCGCACCATCAAGCCTTCCCACCGAGTGCGTCACCCCCTGCCCGATCAGCCCGCTCCTCAGAGAAATCTCTAATACCGATATTAGAGATTTCTAATATCGGTATTAGATAGAGCGCCTATCCACGGGCATGGGACACCCCTCCCTTATGGGCTCCACAGCTAAGGCAATAGATAGTGGATGAGGAAGTAGTTAGAGCCTTTGGAAACTTTTGTCACCACCCACCCCACCAATCCACCTCCTCCGTTTCCTCGCCCCCCCCTCCCGGCTCATCAGACTTCGAGTCGGTCCTATTATGTTCGACAAGCATTATCTTTAGCAAGCATACTTTTTCCATAGATTAAATTTATTGACAGAGATGACGCATTCGAATGACTTCTGTAAGGCTCAATGCGTCACCCCTGATTACGGGCGGGAGTGTTTTAGCCAGCGGCAATAATTGTGTAAATTTGTGGTGTAGTATGAGTATGAGTAATTTCTTCGACAACCTCCCCGAGGATATCACCGGCATCTCCGACCGCATCGACCAATTGATGGGGGAGACGCTGGAGAGTGACTCCCCCTCGCTGCGCCACGCGGTGGAGCTTTTCCGTCGTCACCCGGGCAAGAGACTTCGGTCGATGCTGATGGGTGTCGTCGCCTCCGCTTACGGCGAGATCTCGGACCGGGTGGTCCGGGGCGGGACATTTATCGAGATGATCCATATCGCCACTCTGATCCACGACGATGTGATCGACGATAGCGACACACGTCGCGGGACTCAGGCGCTCCATGTGCTCTTCGGCAATCGTAAGGCGGTGCTGATGGGGGACTATGTGCTCTCCAGGGCGATCCTCCTTGCCGTGGAGCTGGAGGAGCCACTCGTGCTACAGATCCTGAGCCACGTGGGTGAGTCGCTCACGGAGGGCGAGCTGATGCAGGACGATGCCGCACAGCTGGCCGAGACGAGTGAGGAGTGGTACTACGACATCATCCGTCGCAAGACCGCCTCCCTACTGGCCGCCTCTGCCACCCTCGGGGCGATCCTCGCCGGCAGGAAGGACGAGGAGACTACGCTCGAGATCAGCGAGGCGACGGTGAACCTGGGGATGGCTTTCCAGATCCGGGACGACCTATTTGACTACCTCCCCACTCCCGAGCTCGACAAGCCCGCCGGCAATGATCTGCGGGAGCATAAGGTGACTCTTCCTCTCATCTACGCCCTGGAGCATAGCGGGCGCAAGGGGGAGCACGCTCGCCGACTGCTCCGACAGACCGAGCTGAGTGAGGAGGACATACGCTCCCTGACCGACTTCGCCATAGAGTACGGTGGGATCGACTACGCTGAGCAACAGATGCATCGCCTCCTGAGCGAGGCGAAGGAGCACTACGCCCGGGTGATCCCCGAGGGGCGTAGTCTCGACCTGCTCTACCGGCTGTGCGACTACATTGCAGAGCGAGAGAAGTAAACGGCCTATTTTTTTCACAAAATAATTAGAGACAAAGTATGAGAAGATTAGTACTGGTACGCCACGGACAGAGTGAGTGGAACCTGGAGAATCGCTTTACCGGATGGACCGATGTGGACCTGACCGATAAGGGTATCCAGGAGGCTGCCGCTGCCGGCAAGACGCTGAAGGAGAATGGATTTCACTTCACCCTCGCCTACACCAGCTACCTCAAGCGTGCCATCAAGACCCTCAATATCATCCTCGATAAGATGGATCTCGACTGGATCCCCGTCCGCAAGACCTGGCGCCTCAATGAGAAGCACTACGGCATGCTGCAGGGGCTCAATAAGGCTGAGACTGCAGAGAAGTATGGTGACGAGCAGGTGCACGTCTGGCGCCGTAGCTACGACGTACCGCCCACGGAGCTGGAGAAGGACGATCCTCGTAGCCCCTTCCAGGACACGCGCTACGCTCACGTGGACCCCAAGGACCTGCCTCTCACGGAGAGCCTCAAGGAGACCGTGGAGCGGATCCTCCCCTACCTCCACGAGGAGATCCTGCCATCGCTGAAGGACAATGAGGATGTCATCGTCGCCGCTCACGGCAACTCCCTCCGTGGTATCGTCAAGGTGCTGAAGGGGATCTCTGACGAGGATATCCCCGCGCTGAACCTCCCGACCGGCATCCCCTACGTCTTTGAGCTCGACGAGACCGACAACTATCGCGTGATCAAGGACTACTTCCTCGGCGATCCTGAGACGATCAAGAAGCTGATGGATGCCGTTGCCAACCAGGGCAAGGCTAAGAAGTAAGCTTCCCCCATCATACTAAAAGAGAGGCTGTGTCGCGACTTGCGGCACAGCCTCTCTTTTGCTTTTCCCCTTACCGATCAGATCTGACCGTAGCCCTCATAGGTGGGGGCGGGTTTGGGATCAGGCCCGTAGGCGTTGGGTCCGGTCTTGCCGGGGATAAAGGCGACAACCAGCATAGCCAGTCCGGCGAGCATTGAAAGGAAAGAGACAATACCTGTCAAAGCTTGGGGGATGACTCCCGGAGCGATCACCATAAGCAGGCTGATAATGGTACTGAGGACCGACAGCCCGCCGACCACCCAGAAGAGACCGGTGGAGAGTCCCACATCGTGGAAGCGACGACAGCCTACCGCCAGCGTCGGCGCCAGTAGCAGGATCCCCACGATCGTCAAAGCCCAGAAGAAAAGATTTCCACCCATAAGAGAATAAATGTACTCCTTGTCACCAGGGTTCTGTGCCATATACTGCGCTATCTCCGGGTCAGCAGCGAGATCTTTGCCAAAGGTCATCCCCATGGGGATGGACAGGAGCGAGGTGATGAGTAACTCGAAGAGCGCAAAGCTCCACCACTCCTTGCGGCGCGCACGTCCGGAGAAGTCAGAGTACTTCTTCGTGATGCAGCGGACGAAGTAGCCCCAGACAGAGAGATTTTCGCCCTGAGGGGCGGTGTTGTTGTTTTGGATCACTTCCATTGTCAAGTTTGTATTTGAGGTTATGAGTATATCACTCGCCCTTGGGAGCGAGACCGTACTTATTCTTTTTCTTACCACCGGGGATGATCGCCACGCCGAGGATGAAGATCAGCGCGCAGGCGGCGAGGAGCATCGACAGGACAAAGAATCCCGGTCCCCCGAGACCGCCATAGGGGGTGAAGAAGAGCGGGATCGGCAGCAGGACGAGCAGCATACCCAGCAGGACGGGCCAGGCAGGCAGGTTGCAGTCATGGAAGCGACGCACCGCCACAGCCATCCCCGCGAGGAGGAGCCAGAGGGCGAGCAGCCCGACGATACAGGTGATGATGACGCCTGAGCCGGCGAGCGGGTCCGTGACGTCTATCCATCCGAGAGAGGACGCCCCGGCGACGATGCCGCACAGCAATCCCCCAAAGAGGATCGCAAAGAGCATATACCCCCAAAATTCCCTCCTCCGTGCCCTGCCTGTAAAGGTGACACACCTGCGAGTCATACATGAGATAAAGATCCGGAAGAGTGACTCCTGCTCCTCTACTTGCTTGCTTGGTATCATAATAGTTGAGTGCAAAAAAATATCCTGCCTCCCTTAGCTGAGAGACAGGATAAAGATACCAATTTATTTCTACCGCAAAACCTCCTCCTCCGGCCGCGGTGGCAGGCTCTGTCGGGGGTCGGGACCATATTTATTAGTTCCCTTCTGCCCCGGCAGGAGGTGGATTACGAGGTCAGCGAGGGCGACGACCCCGACGACAATGGAGAGCACCCGGAAGAGGGAGCTCCCGAGGTCTGCTGCACCATACCTCAGCGCCACGACTGTCGCCCAGGCGAGTGCCGTCCCGCGGAGTATCCAAAAGAGCCACGCTGGCAGCCCCACATCGTGGTACCGCCTACAGCTCACGGCGAGCGTCGGGACAAAGAGCACGACGGAGAGCAGCCGGATCACCCACACCAGCACCGGCGCATCGAAGTAGGGTCGGTCGCCGTAGCCGGAGAGGATCCCCTCTATGCCGAAGGGGGTGATCAGTGTCGCCTTCGTCACTTCCACCCCGTCCAGTAGTGCCTGCGCTGCAAGGATGAGGAGGTAAAAGAGGACGACGAAGAGGTAGTAGCTCCAAAACTCCAGCCTCCGCGACCGCCCGCCGAAGCTACCATACCGGCGCGTGAGCGCGGTCCAGAAGTAGCTCCACAGCGTCAGGTGTCGCTCTCCCGGTATGCGGGGAGCTTGCTCCATGAGGTCAGCCACCGGGTCAGACGATCTCGATGTCCATCTGTGCCCCGCGGCGCTTCGGGTCAGGACCGTACCTATTGGGTCCATTCTTCCCCGGCATCAGCGCCACCACGACAACAAAGAGATGGAAGCCACAGACCACCAGCTCGGAGATGAAGTTGAGCGTCGCCTCCAGCTCGCCCTCAGCGATGTCGCTGTCGATCAGCCCCATGACGAGGAAGAAGAACTGCACCGCAAAGAGGATCAGGAAGACCCCGGTCGATATGCCCACGTCGTGGAAGCGTCGCACCGTCACCGTCACCATGGGGATGAAGAAGATCGCCAGCACCAGCGGTATGAGCCAGAAGGTCCAGGTCCCCTGTGCCATGTCGAGGTAGAAGCCGGGATTGCTCAGCTCCACCTCGGAGGGTCCATACCCCTTGATCGAGAAGTAGGTCTCCACGCAACAGATCAGCACCGCCAGCAGTACGAAGACAGCGTAGAAAGTGACAAAGCTCCAGAAGGCGAAGCGACGCGCCCGACCACTCAGGTCGGCATAGCGGGTCGTGATGCAGCGGACAAACCAGCCCCAGAGGCTCCGAGGCTCCTCCTGTATCGCCGGTGCGGAGTACTCCTCATCGACGTACTGATGTGATCGCGGCTTCTCCGCCTGTTGATGATTCGTTTTACTCATGATAGATGAAGTCTATAATATAAGCCTGCTCAGCAGTGTGCCCGACACCACTCGTAGGCATTGACAAAAGCCTCAAACCATGGCGTCACCTCGTCCCCCGCCTCAGGGTAGTACCCACACTGCCAGGGGAAGACGGAACGCTCAGGGTGGGGCATCATCGCGAGATGACGCCCGTCGTCGCTCACAAGCGCCGCAATGCGGTCGGGTGAGCCATTGGGATTGCCCGGGTAGGCCTCGTAGCCGTAGCGGACAGCCACCGAGTAGCTGTGGGGGTCTGCTGAGAGGTCAAAGCGTCCCTCACCGTGTGCCACCCAGCAACCGAGCTTCGTGCCGGCAAGGCTGCCGAGCATCACGCTATTCGTCTCGGGGATCTCGAGGGTGAGGAAGGTGGACTCAAATTTTCCGCTCTCATTGTGCAGCAGACGGAAGCTCCGCTCCTCGCCGTAGAGGAGGTCCAGCTTCCCCATCAGCTGACAGCCGTTGCAGATACCGAGTGAGAGGGTGTCGGGGCGGGCGTAAAACTTCCGCAGCGCCTCGCTGGCTCGGTCGTTGTACCGGAAGCCTGCGGCAAAGCCGGTAGCCGCCCCCAGCACATCGCTGTGGGAGAAGCCTCCACAGAAGACGATCATACGGCACTCCTCCAGTGTCTCGCGACCGCTCATCAGGTCGCTCATGTGGACATCCCGCACGTCGAAGCCGGCCAGCCAAAGGGCGTAGGCCATCTCTCGCTCGCCATTGGTCCCCTTGTCGCGGATGATGGCGCAGGTGATGCCGCTCCGCTCCTTCCGATCCCGGCTCTTGCCGTAGTCAGCGAGCGTGCGTCTCTGCCCGGGACGTAGCCTGTAGTCCAGCGGCTGAGCGAGCTGCTCCCTTGCCCTCGACTCAGCGCACCCCTTGGACGCCTGCTCAGGCTCCATAAGGCGCGACGGCGTCTGCCAGGCACGGCGCATCTCATCGATGTCTATCTCCTCCTTGCCGATGCGCATCAGCCGCTCCTTGATCGGGAGGGCGGCGATGACAGAGGCGACACCCGCCTCCTCGAGTGACTTCATCACGCCCTCCGGGTCAGCCACCTGGATCAGCACGCCTGGATTCTCGGCAAAGAGCACCTCCTCCAGCGGTCCCTCACTGAGGAGATCGGCTGAGAGCTGCAGCCCACCCTCGGTGCGCGCATAGCACATCTCGAGGAGAGCGGTGACGAGACCGCCGGCGGACAGGTCGTGGATCGCTAGGATCTTCCCCTCATTGACCAGCTCCTGGATCGCACCGAAGGCGTCAGCAAAGTAGTCCAGGTCCACGATGTCGGGCGCAGTGGAGCCCACCTTGCCGAGCGTCTGGTAGAGAGCAGAGCCTCCGAGGTGACGATTGCAGAAGGAGAAGTCGACGTACAGCACGGCGCTCCCCGGGGCATCCTTCAGCACCGGGTCGGGGATCCGGCGGACGTCGGTGACCTCGGCTCCCGCAGTGACGATCAGTGTACCGGGAGCGGTGACCCGCTGCCCGTCGGGGTAGGTCTGGGTCATCGAGAGGGAGTCCTTGCCGGTCGGGATATTGATCCCGAGGGCTATGGCAAAGTCGGATGCCGCCCTGACGGCAGCGTAGAGCCGGGCATCCTCACCGGGGTTGCGACAGGGCCACATCCAGTTGGCGGAGAGCGATACGCTCTCGAGCCCCTTCCGTAGGGGTGCCCCGACGATATTGGTCAGCGACTCGGCGATGGCGAGACGGGAGCCCGCCTCAGCGGAGATCATCGCTGCCACCGGTGCGTGACCGAGGGCCATCGCCATACCCGCCTCCCCCCGATAGTCGAGCGCCACGGCACCGAGGTCAGAGAGGGGCAGCTGGAGCGGACCGCAGCACTGCTGGCGCGCCACCTTGCCGGTGACGGAGCGGTCCACCTTATTCGTCAGCCAGTCCTTGGAGCCGACGCTCTCGAGCCGCTGCACGTCGGCGATGACATCAGCGAGCTTCCGTCCGGCGAGCGGACTCTTGTCGGGGTCGGCAAAGGTGGTCTCCCTTGTCTCATCCTCCATAATCGTCTTGGGGGCGGAGCCGAAGAGGTGGCTCAGCCGCAGATCCAGCGCCGCCGGTGCGCCTGTCTCCTGGTGGTCAAAGACCAGCTTCCCGCTCGCCTTGGCCTCCCCTACGGGGTAGAAGGGGGCACGCTCCCGCTCGGCAATGGCGCGCACGTCCTCGAGGTCCTCCTTATGGATCAGGATGCCCATACGCTCCTGCGACTCATTGCTCAGGATCTCCTTGTCAGAGAGCGTCGGGTCACCGATCGGCAGGCGGTCGATGTCGATCTCTCCACCGGTCTCCTCCACCAGCTCGGAGAGGCAATTGAGATGCCCTCCGGCACCGTGGTCATGGATGGAGATGATCGGATTCCGCTTCCCCTCCGCCATGGCTCGGACGACGTTGGCGACCCGCTTCTGCATCTCAGGATTGGAGCGCTGGATTGCATTGAGCTCAATGGCGTCAGCGTAGCTGCCGGTATTTACCGACGAGACAGCGCCACCACCCATACCGATCCGGTAGTTGTCTCCCCCCATCACGACGATGGCATCGCCCTCCTCGGCCTTGCCCTTCTCGGCATCGCGCTTCCGTGCGAGACCGACACCGCCGGCGAGCATGATCACCTTGTCGTACCCCCATACTTCGCTGCCCTCCCGGTGCTCAAAGGTGAGGAGCGAACCGACGATCAAGGGCTGGCCAAACTTATTTCCAAAGTCCGATGCCCCGTTGCTCGCCTTCGTCAGGATCTCCTGAGGCGTCTGGTAGAGCCAGGGGCGGGCAGTGATGGCGCTCTCCCAGCGACGCGACTTGTCGAGCCGGGTGTAGGGCGTCATGTAGACCGCAGCACCGGCGAGGGGTAGGCACGCCTTACCCCCGGCGAGCCGGTCGCGGATCTCGCCGCCGGAGCCGGTGGCTGCACCATTGAAGGGCTCCACGGTGGTGGGGAAATTGTGCGTCTCAGCCTTCAGCGCCAGCACCGTCTCGGTCTCCTCGGTGCGGTAGAGGTCGGGGCGGTCCATCCGCTCCGGGGCAAAAAACTCCGCCTCCGGTCCCTCCACAAAGGCGACATTATCTGCATAAGCAGAGACGATGCCATTGGGATTGAGCTTACTCGTCTTCTTGATCATCCCGAAGAGGCTCTCCGGCATCTCCTCCCCGTCGATGACGAAGGTGCCGCCAAAGATCTTGTGCCGGCAGTGCTCGCTATTCACCTGCGAGAAGCCGAAGAGCTCCGCATCCGTGAGCGGACGCCCCAGCTCCCGTGCCACCCCCTCGAGGTAGTCGATCTCCTCATCGGAGAGAGCGAGACCCTCCTCGCTATTGTACTTCCGCAGATCCTCCACCGGCAGGAGGGGAGCCTTCTCGATCTTGGTGTCGAAGAGTCCCTCGTCCAGCGTCTCGTACTGCCGCAGCAGCATCCTATCGTAGGGCACGCCCGGCTCAGCCTCGAGGAAGGCCTCCACCCGCTCGACGGAGTCGATGCCGACAGTGTGGGCGATCTCGGTCGCATTGGTACTCCACGGGGTGATCATCTCCGCCCGCGGACCGATGAAGGTGCCCGCAAGTGGAGCCTTGACCTCCGTGGCTCCGTCAAAGAGCCAGCCGAGGGTCTTGTGATCCTCCTCGGACAGGGGTGCGGTGTGCTGTACGGCATAGACCGTACCGAAGTTGCGGAAAAAAGATATCATATCTCAGTCTCTCTTATGTATGGAAGCGGGTACCTCACCCTCGGAATCGCTCACCTGATGGCGGGTGAGCGATCCTCCGGCAAAGCCCATCACAAAGCTACCAAATTCTTTGACTTCACAGCCCCACCCCAAGAAAAATCATTGGAATGTGGCACGAGGACCTTACAGTCACCGAAAGCCCTCCTCTCATCACCCTCTACCGGGTCGCTGGGAGTAGGGAATTTCTTTTACCGATATTAGTGATCACTAATATCGGTATTAGATTTACCCGAGAGCGACCGCGCAAAAAAAAGCTCCCCGCTCTGAAGATCAGAGTGGGGAGCCCATCACGCTTTAGTTAGGAGTAAATAGACCTATCAGAAGGTATAGGTGGCGCCGGCTACGAAGTGGATCGGTGCGGCGGGGAATTGTCTCAGGTCTTGATCGCGACTTACCTCCTTGCCGGTCTCATCCAGCAGACTGTAGGCATCGTAGATGTAGCCATAGGTGGAGTAGCTGCTGCTGAAGAGGTTGAGCAGCTGCAGGCTCAGGTCGAGGGAGCGGTGACTCTTTAGGTCGATCCCGTACTTAGCCATCAGGCTTCCGGTGTAGTAGCCCGGTAGGCGATGTCCCTCATACCCACTGTTGTCCACGTAGCGCGCGCCAACGTAGGTGCCGGAGAAGTCGATGTAGAGATTGTCAAGAGGCATCCAGGTGAGGGCGTGGTTGGCAATGACGGAGGGGCTGTTGGCAATGGGTGTCTCATCCATCTTGTAGTCCTTCAGGCGTGCCCACTCCCAAGAGGCGTCATAAACGCTCTCAGAGTAGGTGTAGTCAAGGATCCGATTGCGGGAGAGGGTCGCATTGGCAGAGAGGCGCAGCTGCTTGATGATCTGCCAGTCAAAGCCCATCTCCACACCTGAGCGGTAGCTCTTGGGGACATTGACCATCAGTAGCTCACCCACGTCGCTGAGCTTGCCGTTGGGGACGATCTGATCCTTGTAGTGCATGAAGTAGCCGTTTACGAAGAGGCTCACCGGTCCCCACGTCTGCTCGGTGCCGATCTCGAGGTCGCCCATGTACTCGGGGCGGGGGAGGATCTCATTTCCCTTGTCATCGTACTCACGACTCTCGGTGAACATCTTGCGATTGGGCTCCTTGGCTGCAGTCGTGTAGGAGATGTAGTAGGAGTGGTTGCGTGAGGGGTGGAAGTTGAATCCAACCTTAGGGAGGACAAAGTTGTAGGTCGGAGCGTTGGCGCCATCAAAGTTGAGGACATCCATCTTGCCGGTCTTATCGGACTTCTTGTCGGAGAGTCCGTGCATGGTGGTGCGGGAGTAGCGGTACATCACGTCACCATAGGCGAGGAGATGGTCGGTGATATTCCACTCGCCCTTGAGGTAGGTAGCGATGCCGGTGACGGCGGAGGAGTTGCGGTAGTACTCTGAATTGGGGTAGAAGGGACCAAACTCAGTCTTCGTCCCCTTCGCAATCCCGTCGACCCAGGGGAGGATGCCATAGTGGTCGCCCCAGTAGTGATTTCCGGAGAGACCAAAGTTGATACGCCCCTTCTCACCGGTCCACATAGCATTGAAGATCCCACCGGCGAAATGGTTGTCGAGGTACTTCTCTCGCACAAGGTCAGCCTTTGTCTTGTTGCTCATCGGGACGACGAAGTACTCCCGGAGCTTGCGCTCATTCTTATACTCTCGGGTAAATCCCTTACCACGAGTGTAGTGGAGGGTCACATCGTAGCTGAAGTTGTCCGTCGGCTGATGCTTGAGGATGGCATAGGTGTGGCTCTGGCGGTAGTTGTCGGTCTGGTCGGAGTAGAAGAGCTGCTTGGAGAGTTCTTTCTCGCCCTTATTCATCAGCCCATCCGGATTGTAGCGACGACCATAAGAGTCTATCATGGACTGATTGACTCCTGTCCACGCGACTTGAGTATGCTGGTCACCGAGATTGTGGATCAGCTGGAGGGAGTAATTGTCGCCCCCCTTGTAGGCCTGGAGGAGGTAGGAGAATCCCTTGTTTCCGCTACGATCCCGGTATCCATTGCCGGACGTGCGGGAGAGGAAACCACCGAAGCGCCAATTGCCCGCCAGAGCTCCTGTAGTGAGGTGCACCATATCGCGGCGCATACCGTAGGAGCCCCAGTAGGTGGAGACACTACCACCGGCCTCGGCCTCGGGGATGGCGATGCGCATATCCATCGTCGCACCGAAGGCTCCGGCGCCGAAGGTGGACGACCCGGCACCGCGGACGATGACGATATCGGAGAGACGGCTGCCGAAGTCGGGCATATTGGCCCAGAAGACCGCCTGGCTCTCGGAGTCATTGACCGGGACGCCATTGACGGTGATATTGACACGCGAGGGGTCGACACCACGGATGGAGAAGCCGGTGTAGCCGCCCATCGTGCCGGCATCCTGAGTGATCAGGAGGGAGGGGGTGCCGCGGAGGAGCGTAGGCACGTCCCACGCCGTGGTATGGAGCTTCAGCTCGGGGAGCTTGATCGTCTGCTTGGTGACCGGGGTGAGCTGTCCGGGGCGGATGCCGAGGACCTCCACAGCATCCAGATCGTACTCCTGAGAGACATCCTGGGCGCTGGCGCCGAGGAGGAGAGCTCCGCTGAGAGCTCCGACAGACAGAAGTCTGGAGATAAGATTTTTCATGTATCTGCTCTATATAAAGATGATAAAGTAAGTGTCGCACTCGGGCACTAAGCCCACAGGGTGTGGGCGAGCAGATCTTGATGATGGGGGACTACCTACACGGAGGCGGTCGGTATCACGCACTTTCCTACGTCGGAATGATCCGGACAGGTTCGGAGGGTCTGCTCTCAGCCTGCCCCTTGCGGACAGGCACCCCTAGGCGAAGACAACGGGACTTCTCTCGTTGCGGGGGCAAAGGTAGTTATATTTTCCTAATGTCCCTCTTCTGATCTAGGTAAATTCAGGAAAGTGGTAGATTTGCACCTCAATGACTCACCTATATAATAAGAAACACAATATGAAGAAGTCCTTACTCCTGCTCCTCTCTGCCGGGCTGCTGGCAGCCGGCACTATCGCCTGCACTAAGGAGAGTACCGCTCCCCGCCTCAGGGGAAGCAACCTCCCCCAGAGCCTCGAGGGGCAGTACGCTACGCTCATCAACGCTGATGGTGAGCGGATCGACTCCGCCCAGGTCTCTGCCGGAGCCTTTGAGCTTGTCCTCCCCGACACCGTCTCCCTCGCTCGGTATGACCTCCAGCTGGGGGACCGCGCCATCGGTTACTTCTCCGAGAAGGGGACCTCGACGATCGTCCCCGACAGCGTCAGCCAGAGCTACACCTACGACGAGACCTCCACACCGATGAATCGCCAGCTGGCGACCCTCACCGAGGAGTACAATAGCGCTTACGGAGACTACGCCCGCGAGAGCATCGCCCTCCAGGAGGCGTACAAGGCTGCCGGAAATAAGGTGACCCCGGAGATCTCCGAGAAGGGAGCCGAGGTCTCGGATCGCTTCTCCACACGGGTGGCAGAGATTGCCCGTAAGTGCTTTGAGCAAAATAAGGATAACGAGCTGGGGCGGATGGCTCTCTCCCTCTATCCCACCTCCGATGCTAAGGGCTTCGTCGAGCTCTACGAGTCGGCAGGTGAACTGGTGAAGGAGGACTCGGACTTGAAGAAGCTCTATCAGCTACAGCTGGCGGAGCAGAAGACGAGTGCCGGGCAGCCCTACGTCGATGTGACGATGACTGACGAGACCGGTAAGGAGATCCGCGTGAGCGAGCTGCGGGAGGAGGGCAAGTATCTCCTCATCGACGTCTGGGCCTCCTGGTGCGGTCCCTGCCGTGCCGCTATGCCGCACCTCGCTGAGATCGTGAAGGGTCATCCCTCTACGATCAAGGTGGTGAGCATAGGAGGTATCAATGAGACCTTTGAGGCAAATACGCAGGCTCGTAAGGAGCTCGGCATGACCTGGACCACTGTCTTTGACTCCACGAGCGCCTTTGCCGATGCCTACGGCATCCAGGCTATCCCGACCATGATCCTGATCAATCCTGAGGGGACCATAGAGCTTAAGACGAATGACGCCAACGAGATGAGCACCAAGATCGCCGATCTTGGCCTCTGACCCTTTCTTTTCCCCACACAGATAGCGATGGGTGTGCCGTCTCCACGGAGGCAGCACACCCATCGCTCGGTTTACCCCCCTGTCAGCCCCGCAAGATGGCGGATGATTCGCCAAGAATTTATTAAATTTGTGGGGTAAGAAAGAGATCAATACACTAATAAAACCCTATAGCAATGGCAAAGATCCAAGACTACAACTTCGGCGGGAAGCGCGTCTTCGTGCGCGTCGACTTCAATGTCCCTCTGGACGAAAATCTCCAGATCACGGACGACACCCGCATCCGTGCCGCTCTCCCGACCCTCAAGAAGATCCTCGGCGACGGAGGTCGTCTCATCATCGCCTCCCACCTCGGCCGTCCCAAGACCGGTGCCGACCCCAAGCTCTCCATGAAGAACATCCTCTCTCACGTCTCTGAGCTGCTCGGCGTGGACGTGAAGCTCGCTCCCGATTGCGTCGGTGAGGAGACGAAGCGAATGGCGATGGACCTCAAGGATGGCGAGGCACTACTGCTGGAGAACCTTCGCTTCCACGCTGAGGAGCAGGGCAAGCCGATGGGCCTCCCCAAGGACGCCTCCGAGGAGGAGACCGCTGCTGCCAAGAAGGCTGTCAAGGCGAGCCAGAAGGGATTTGTCAAGGAGCTGGCAGACCTCGCCGAGGTGTATGTGAATGATGCTTTCGGCACTGCCCACCGCGCTCACGCCTCCACAGCACTGATCGCAGACTACTTTGATAAGGAGCACAAGATGTTTGGCTACCTGATGCAGAAGGAGGTGAATGCGGTCAATGAGATCCTGAATAACGCCAAGCACCCCTTCACCGCCATCCTCGGTGGCTCCAAGGTCTCCACAAAGATCGACGTGATCATGAATCTCCTCGGCAAGGTGGATAACCTGATCCTCACTGGTGGTATGACCTACACCTTCATGAAGTCTCGTGGCGGTAAGGTCGGCAAGTCTCTCCTGGAGGAGGATAAGCTCGATGTGGCGCGCGAGATTGAGGAGACGGCAAAGAAGAATGGTGTCCGCCTCGTACTCGGCGTCGACTGTGTTGCAGCTACCGACTTTGCCCCCGATGCCGATAGCAAGGTGGTCCCCTGCAATGAGATCCCGGATGATCGCGAGGGGCTGGACATCGGTCCGAAGACGATCGAGCTCTTCCGTGAGGTGATCCTCCAGTCAAAGACGATCCTGTGGAATGGTCCTGCGGGAGTCTTCGAGTTCGATAAGTTTGGCAAGGGCACCGAGGCGGTCGCTAAGGCGGTTGCCGAGGCGACGAAGGGTGGTGCTTACTCTCTCGTCGGCGGTGGCGACTCCGTAGCGGCGATCAATAAGTACCACCTCGCTGACGAGGTGAGCTACGTCTCCACCGGTGGTGGTGCGCTCATCGAGGCGATTGAGGGCAAGACGCTTCCCGGCATTGCCGCGATCGAGAAGTAAGTCCTCTGGTAGGATAAAAAGAAAAGGCGGGCATCCTCCGGTGTAGAGGATGCCCGCCTTTGTTCTTTCATTGCTGCCTTTACAGACCCCGAAGGGAGCGACTCCTCTATGCGCTGATCAGGGCTGACGCATCTGAGCTTTACAGCTAAGAAGGACGCACCCATGCCGGGGTGCCTCAGCTGGACGATAGGTTGGGCGGGACGTGAAGCACCCCGGAGGGGTGCCTTTTTCTTAGCCCGCGGTCGAGGCACGAAGTGCCGAAGACCCCGGGTTACCCGAGAGACGCCTTAATATATACGACCCCGATAGGGTGTCGGTCCCTCAAGGAGATCTCCATTACGACCGACCCCTAGCGGGGTCGATGGATTAAAGAGGGCTCTGCTTACCCGGGGTCGTCGGGGCTTCGCCCCTCCGACCACCGGGCTATGAAGGACGCACCCCTACCGGGGTGCCCCCAGCCGGGCGGTAGGCGGGGCGGGACGCGAAGCACCCCTCCGGGGTGCCTCTTCTGCCAAACTGCTATACGCACTGAGGATCTGCCCGAGCGGTCACCTGCAGGGGCGCATCGGTCCTTACTCTTCACGATGAACTCAAATGCGTCCCCCCTATGCGCTGATGTCTTACGGCGAGAAGGAAATTTCTTTTACCGATATTAGATGAGTCTAATATCGGTATTAGTCCGGGTGCTGATTATCTGACGCTTGGCGATGGGGCTTCCTTACAGCTCCATACGGCTGCGCTGCTTGGAGGCGTGTGCCTTGCGGTCCGCCTCCGTGGGGTGAAATGCCGACCGTGTCGCCATCTGCTCCACCAGCTTGCGGTCATCGCCACTGAGCCGAGAGGGGATGTGGACCTGGATCGAGATCAGCTCGTCCCCTCTCCGGGCATCATCGACGGAGGGTAGTCCCTTATTCCGCAGTCGCAGGATCTCACCGGGCTGGGTCCCCGGCTTGATCGTCACCTTGACATCCCCCTCGAGGGTCGGTACGATCACCTTGCCACCGAGGATCGCCTCATCGATCGGCAGGAGGAGGCTGTAGAGCAGGTCGCTGCCGTGGCGCACGAAGCGCTCATCGGAGCGGACGGCAAACTCGACGATCAGGTCACCGCTCACACCATCATTGGGGCCCGCATTGCCCCCACCGCGGACGCGCATCTGCATGCCGTCCTCGACGCCAGCGGGGACGTGGATCTCCTGTACCTCCTCGCCCGACTTTACCCCCTGGCCGGCACAGTGGGAGCACTTCTTACGGATCTCCTTGCCGGTGCCGTGGCAGGTAGGGCAGACGCTCTGGGTCTGCATCTGACCGAAGAAGGACTCCTGAGTGCGGATCACGGTGCCCGATCCGTGGCAGGTGGGGCAGGTGACGACGTCACTCGGGCTCTCGGCTCCGGAGCCGTGGCAGTGCTCGCAGGGGACCTGCTTCTTGATCTTAAGCTTCTTCGTCGTCCCCTTGAGTACCTCATCGAGGGTCAGGTGGACCCTTATGCGCAGGTCGGATCCGCGCATCTGACGACTGTAGCCACCGCCGCCTCCACCGAAGCCACCGAAGCCACCGAAGCCGCCGAAGCCACCAAAGAGATCGCCAAACTGGCTGAAGATGTCCTCCATAGACATACCTCCGCCACTGAAGCCGCCCGCCCCGGCAGCACCATCGACACCGGCGTGGCCAAACTGGTCATACCGCTGGCGCTTCTCCGGGTCGCTCAGGACACTATACGCCTCGGCAGCCTCCTTAAACTTCTCCTCGGCACTCTTGTCGCCCGGATTGCGGTCCGGGTGGTACTTGAGGGCAGTCTTGCGGTACGCCTTCTTGATTTCATCGGCTGAGGCCTCCTTGGTGAGCCCCAGTATCTCGTAGTAATCTCTCTTCGTCGCCATATCTCTTACTTGCCCACCACCACTTTAGGATGGCGGATCACCTTGTCATTGAGCACATAGCCCTTGAGGACGCAGTCGATGATCTTCCCCTTCTGCTCCTCCGTGCCGTCGCTCATGGCGACAGCCTCATGCAGCTCGGGGTCAAAGTCGACGCCCTGTACCTCCATCTCATGCACGCCCTCGGAGCGGAGGGCGCTGATGAACTTATCCCTCACCAGCAGCACGCCCTCCTTGACAGCATCGACATCCGTCGCCTGGTCCATGCTCTCGATGGCGCGGTCAAAGTCATCCAGCACGTCCAGCATCGTCACCACGGTCCGCTCGGCGCCATACTTCATGAGGTCGGACTTCTCCCGGAGGGTGCGCTTCTTGTAGTTGTCAAACTCCGCCCTCAGACGCAGGTAGCTGTCCTGCAGCTCAGCGTACTTGTCGAGCAGATCGTCTACCCTCGACTCCTCCTCATCCTTGGGCTCCGGGGTGGGGGTCTCATCGTCTGTCGGGGTGGTCTCCTGCTGCTCTACCTGCTCCTCTACCTGCTCCTCCGGATCCTTCCGGTGGGGGGCATTCTTATGCTTCTTATTCTCCTTCATATCTCGATAAAATACTATTGTCTCTTACGTGACCGCACACAAGAGGGGCGGTCGGCATCCTTTGGTATGCAAAAAGGGTACCAGACCGCCCGACTATCTCCTACGCTGTCAGTTACGACCGGTATGACCGAAGCCGCCCTCGCCCCTGTCAGTGTCGTCGAGCTGGTCGGTCTCGATCCACTCCACCTGCTCGTAGCGCGCCAGGACCATCTGGCAGATCCGCTCTCCCGGCTCGATCGTGAAGGGCTCGCGGGAGAGGTTGATCAGCGCCACACGGATCTCTCCGCGGTAGTCGCTGTCGATGGTGCCGGGGGTATTGAGCACCGTGATGCCGTGCTTCATCGCAAGTCCACTGCGGGGGCGTATCTGCACCTCGTACCCCGCCGGGATGGCGAAGTAGAGTCCGGTCGGGATCAGCGCCCGGTCGAGTGGCTCCAGCGTCATCGGCTCCTCGAGAGCGGCACGGAGGTCGAGCCCGGCTGAGCCGGCTGTGGCGTGGGTGGGGAGCGGTTGTCCGCTCTTATTCACTATCCGAATGGTCGTAGACATGGGTAAAAAAGGGTGAGTGGGGTCAGAGGTGGAGACCATTATTCTTGATCGCCCGCTGCAGTCGCTCCCGGAAGCGCCGCTCCTGCTTGGGTGAGAGGCTCACCTCGATCGGGAGGTAGAGGATCCGGCTGCGCTCCTCGGGCGTGAGCTGGTCAGCGTGGCTCAGGAGCCGCATCCCATCCTTCTCCGTGGTGATGAGGAAGCAGTCCGGATCCTGGATCAGCTCCCTGAGCTCCTCCAGATCATCCTCGTCATACGGATGGTGGTCGTCGTACACGATCAGCTCCTCCGTCTCCGGGAAGAGCTCCCGTACCTTGTCGAAGAAGTGCTCCGGGTCGGCGATACCGGCGACTGCGGAGATGCGTGACTCCGGGGTCGGGGCCGGGCCGGGCTGATCGGTGTCAAAGAGGGGGGTCGCCGCACCATACACGGGACGGCTGAAGTAGACATCCTGGTAGTCCTTGAGCGGAAGCTCGCCCATCATCATCCTTAGGTCGATCGGCTTGCAGTCGTCCGGGGTGTGGGTGACGATGATCGACTCCGCCCGATCCGCAGAGGAGGGGTCATCGCGAAGCGTACCGTAGGGCATGAAGCTGTCGCGCGTGAATGGGTGGTCGTAGGCTGTGAGGACGATGCTGTAGGCGGGGATCACCGCCCGGTGCTGAAATCCGTCGTCCATCACCACTACCTCGGGGCGTAGCTCCTCCGGCATCTGCTCGAGGGTCTGCAGGGCTCGCTTCCGATCCCCATCCACATAGACAATGACCTCGGGGAACTTCCGCTTGATCTGGAGCGGCTCATCCCCCACCATGGAGGCATCATCGTCTACGGAGACCACCGTAGGACCCTTGCCGGAGCGACCATAACCCCGCGTCAGCACTGCGATCCGATACTCGTTGCGGAGCATCCGGATCACCCGCTCGACGTGCGGTGTCTTGCCGGTCCCCCCTACAGTGACGTTGCCGATGCATATGACCGGGATAGAGGACTTATACCCCTTGAGCATACCCTCATCGTAGAGGAAGTTGCGCACTCCCACGCCCCACCCGTAGAGTAGGGCGGGGACCTTGAGTAGGATATTGTGACTTCCGATCCTCACGATGAGCGATGCTTCTCCTTATCCTTACCGCAGCAGTGACGGCAGCAGGCTGCTCTCCCGGGGCTTGCTGATCCAGAGACCCTCCTGCAGCTCGTAGGGCACCTGAGCTCGGACACCTACCTGGCTGTCCAGCATCCGGGCGGCGTACTCCATCAGGCGGTCCTCCCGGCTGGCTGTCATCATCCGCAGGCGAGTCTCCAGACTGGTGCCGAAGAGAGACTCCCAGAAGTCCTCCTTCTCCACCATATCGACCACCTTGTAGTCGTCGAGGTCGGCGAGGCGGGCTGCCTCCTCAATAGCCGTATCGAGGGTGCCGAGCTTATCAACGAGACCGAGACGGAGGGCATCCTGCCCGAGCCATACACGACCCTGACCAATCGAGTCGACCTGCTCTTTCGTCATGTCACGCCCCTCAGAGACGCGGGTGAGGAATTGGTCGTACCCCTCCTCCACGTACTTCTGCATCAGCGCCTGCTCCTCCGGACGCATCTCGCGAGTGGCGTCTCCGAAGTCAGACATCTTATTTGTCTTCACGGTGTCAAAGGTGAGCGCCAGCTTATCGGCCGTGCCCTTGAAGGTGGGGAACATCCCGAAGATGCCGATCGAGCCGGTCAGCGTGTAGGGCCCGGCGATGATCTCGCTCGCATTGGACGAGATGTAGTACCCGCCCGAGGCGGCCATGCCACCCATCGAGACGACGATCGGCTTCTGCTCCTTGAGCCGGATCACCTCGCGGCAGATCAGCTCGGACTGTGCGGCGGAGCCACCACCTGAGTTGACGCGCAGCACCACCGCATCGATGTCATCGTCATCGGCGATCTCGTGGAGCTTGTCGGCGATGCGCTGATCGATCAGCTTGGATTGCGTCGCGAAGGGGTTGTCATTGGACGGGCGACCATCCACGATATTGCCCTCGGCGTAGACGACAGCGATCTTATTGATCGACTTGACCGGCTTGCGTGCATTGAGCACCAGGTCTGCGCGCACCTCGTCCAGCTCGTCCGCATCCTCATCCTCGTAGATCTTGGAGGCGAGTACCTGCTCAATGTCGGTCTCGTAGACGAGCGAGTCGACCAGTCCGTACACTAAGGCGGTATCGATGCGGCTCATGAAAAGACCCTCGTCGGCATAGCGGTGGAAGACCGCCTCATCGATCCCGCGTGCCTCGGCCATCTCGCTCACCGTCCCCTGCCAGAGACCATCTAAGAAAGTCTGCGTCTGGAGCCTATTGGCCTCACTCATATGGTCGAGCATGTAGGGCTCGACGGCGCTCTTGAAGGTACCGACCTTGAAGATCTGAAACTTCACCCCGAGCTTCTGCAGGAGACCGGTGTAGAAGGGGATCTGCGAGCTCAGTCCCGACAGCGCCATCATCGCCTCCGGACCAGCGTAGATCTTATCTGCCACGGAGGAGATGTAGTAATTGCCGAGGGTAAAGGCCTTCCCGTACGCGTAGATCGGCTTGCCTCCCTCCTTGAAGCGCAGCAGCGCGTCACGGATCGCCTGCGCGGTGTCGAAGCTCATGAAGCACTGGTCCAACCTCAGCACGATGGCGTCCACCTTAGAGCTCGTCCGTGCCTCCTCGATGGCGCGGACGATCTCCGGGAGGGTGTAGCTCTTCTTGTCGCCATCTCCACCGAAAGCAACGATCGAGCTGAAGGCATCGTCCGTGGAGGTGTCGGCTATCTCGCCCACAGGGTCGAGGAGTAAGACGCTGCCGGAGGAGAGGGTCGTCTCCGTCTTGACCTTATTGCTCTTGATCAGGTCGGTGATCCCACCGATCATCGCCCCGAGGATCAGCATCGAGAGGATGATGACTACCACATTGGCCAGCACAAATCCTAGACAGGATGCGCCCACCATTTTGAGAAAATCTTTCATTACCGAAGTTGTATGTTGTCTTTGACTTATATCCCGGATGGTACTCCCTCCACCCTCACCCACAAACTTACCAATCTTTATGAAATGATAGAAATTAGCACCCGAAAGTCCTTTTCTTACACAGCGGTCTAAGAGCGGTAAGAGCTGCATCTATTACCGGCATTAGACTAGTGGTGTCCTCTGGTGGTCCCGGTGTGTATGCCCAGCAGGGGCTATGCTGTGGGGCATTTTGTAGCGGTCTTATTCTTCGTACCTTTGCCGGATAATAAACAAAGAATACTTATTTGATGAGTGTAAGTCATACCGAGGGCACCTTCGATATGCTCGCCAAGACGATGGCGGGCCTGGAGGATATCCTCTGTAAAGAGCTGGAAGCCCTGGGCGCGTCTGATGTTAAGCCGGGGCGTCGTATGGTTGCTTTTAGGGGCGATAAGCGCCTTCTCTACAAAGCCAATGTCCATCTGCGCACCGCTCTGAGGGTGCTGGTCCCGATTGATCAATTTGAGGCTACTAATGCGGACGAGCTCTACGAGCATCTGCATAATGATGTGAACTGGGGGGACTTCCTGGAGCCCAATAGCTCTTTTGCCTTCGACACGGTGGTCTACTCGGATGTCTTCACACACAGCAAGTTTGTCGCCTACCGCGCCAAGGATGCGGTGTCGGACTTCTTCCGGGAGCACGCCGATCGTCGCCCCAATGTCGCGGTGACGGATCCGGACGTGCGCTTCCACGTCCATGTCGCTGACACGGTGGTGACGCTGGCGCTCGACGCCTCTGGGGAGTCGCTCCATAAGCGGGGCTACCGGGTGGCGCAGGGACCTGCACCGATCAGCGAGGTGCTGGCAGCGGGGATCCTGATGCGTGCCGGATGGGATGACAGCTGCGTCCTGCTGGACCCGATGTGTGGCTCGGGGACGTTCCTGACTGAGGCGGCCCTGATGGCAGCGCATGTGCCACCGGGTATCTTCAGGGATCACTTTGCCTTTGAGCGGTGGCTCGACTTTGACCGGTCGCTACTCGATGAGGTCCTTGAGGACTGGGATGAGGTGGAGCCGAAGCATAAGATCTATGGCTCGGACATCAATCCTAAGGCGATCGCCATCGCCCGAACGAATATCCAGCGTGCAGGCGTGCAGAAGTACATTGACCTCAATGTCTGCCCTGTCGATGCCTATACGCTCGACAACCGACCTGCCGACACCGGGCTCATCGTGATGAATCCGCCTTATGGGGAGCGTATGCGCCCTGAGTCGGTCGAGGGGCTGTATGGCTCCATCGGCTCGACGCTTAAGCACGCCTTCTCGGGCTGGAAGGCGTGGATCATCTCCTCGGGCCAGGAGGGATTTGATGCCGTGGGGCTGAAGCAGTCCGTAAGGCAGGAGCTGTACAATGGCTCCATCCCGTGTGAGCTGCGTGGCTACGAGCTCTTTGCCGGGAAGCGTGACGAGCATCTGCAGGAGCTGTCGGATGCGGGAGAGCTGGAGCCTCTCGAGGAGCGTGGTTCATTCTATAGAGAGCAGGAGAACTTCCGTCGATCGATGACTGGTTACCGTAAGGATGATCAGACCTTCGACAGCGACCGGGAGCGTCGTCCGCACCGGAGTGGCAAGCCCTATGGGAAGCGTCCCGCTGGTGATGGCGAGCAGTCAGAGGATCGTCTGCGTCGCTTCGAGCGTCGCCCGTATAGGAGTCGGGATGGTGAGCAGTCAGAGGATCGTCCGCGTCGCTTCGAGCGTCGCCCGTATAGGAGTCGGGATGGTGAGCAGTCAGAGGATCGTCCGCGTCGCTTCGAGCGTCGCCCGTATAGGGGTCGGGATGGCGAGCAGTCGGAGGATCGTCCGCGTCGCTTCGAGCGCCGTCCGTATAGGGATCGGGATGGCGAGCAGTCGGAGGATCGTCCGCGTCGCTTCGAGCGCCACCCGTATAGGGATCGGGATGGCGAGCAGTCGGAGGATCGTCCGCGTCGCTTCGAGCGCCACCCGTATAGGGATCGGGATGGCGAGCAGTCGGAGGATCGTCCGCGTCGCTTCGAGCGCCGCTCCGGTGGGGAGGGCTTCCGCCCTCGTCGCTCTGACCGCAGAGACGACAGCCAGCCTGCCTTCCGCGCGAAATTAGGCGATGATGATCGCCAGGAGCGTCGGCCTCGACGCTATGATGACCGTGAGGAGCGACCCCGCTCTTTCCGCCCCCGTCGCCGAGAGAAGGACTCGGAGGAGTAAGATAGGAGGCAAGCCTCTTTTATCCATAAAAAAAGGAGATCTGATCACATCGTGGATCAGATCTCCTTATATTATATGGTATGCCAGCCGGTCAGACGAGGTGTCCGAGTAGGGTGGCGCTGGTGACGTCGTCGATGTGGCAGCGGACCGTGTCACCGAAGTGTATGCCCTCCTTTTTGTCAAAGACCACCACCTTGTCCTGCGAGGTGCGGCCGGAGAGCTGGGCTCTGGATCGCTTGGAGAAGCCCTCCACGAGGACCTCCACATCCAGTCCGATCTGTCGCCTATTCGACTCCTCAGAGAGTCGGCGCTGCAGGTCGATCATACGGCTGAGCCGGTCGATCTTGACCTCCTCGGGCACATCGTCGGCGAGGTACTTGGCAGCGTAGGTGCCGGGGCGCTCCGAGTAGTAGAACATGTAGGCGCTGTCGAAGGGGACCCACTCCATCAGCTCGAGGGTCTCGCAGAAGTCCTCCTCCGTCTCGCCACAGAATCCGGTGATCATGTCGGTGGTGATGGCGCAGTCGGGGAGGATCCGGTGGATCGCCTCGACTCGCCTCTTGTACTGAGCGACGTCATACCCGCGACGCATCCGCTTGAGTACGGCATCGGATCCACTCTGGAGGGGCAGGTGGATGTGGCGACAGATATTGGGATGCGCTGCCATGGCGTGGAGGGTCTCATCGGTCATGTCCATGGGATTGGGTGACGTGAAGCGGATCCGCATCTCAGGAGCCCGATCGGCTACCATACTGAGGAGACGTGGGAAGTCGGTCGTCTCTCCTGCCTCGTCCGTGTAGGAGTATGCGTCAACCGTCTGTCCGAGGAGCACCACCTCCCGATAGCCCATCTCCCGCATCATGTCGAGCTCGGTGAGGATGCTCTCCACCTCCCGGCTCCGCTCCCGCCCCCGAGTGTAGGGGACGATGCAGTAGGTGCAGAATTGGTCGCACCCTCTCATTATAGATAGGTATCCTGAGATGTGGACCCCGGGGAGCTTTACCGGCACGATGTCGGCGTAGGTCTCGGATCGGGAGAGGGTGACATTGACTGCCGGCTCACCCGCCTCGGCGGCGCTGACGAGATTGGGTAGGTCTTGGTAGGAGTCGGGCCCGGCGACCAGGTCGGCGTGGTGCTTGGTGATGAGTGCTTCCCTCACATTCTCCGCCATACAGCCCAGCACACCGATGACGATAGGGCGGGCGAGCCTCTCCCGCAGAGCTCTCAGCTGGGAGAGGCGGGTATAGATCTTCTGCTCCGCATTCTCTCGCACAGAGCAGGTATTGAGGAAGATCGCATCGGCTTGGTCGATCTCCTCAGTCATCTCGTACCCTATGGTCTGCATTACAGCGCGTATCACCTCGGAGTCAGCGACATTCATCTGGCAACCGTAGGTCTCTAAGTATAGGTATTTCGTTGTCTGCATCTTATGGCGTCTCTTTAGCGACCGCAAAGGTACGAAAAAGGGTGGGGGCTTAAACCATTCCGCCCTTTCGGCATCAGACGCATAGGGAGGAAAGGTGGATGGTGTCGCTTATTTGCTTAAATTTGGATCACAATCACTGACTTAGAAGCACCTGAGACAATGCACAAGCTACTGATCATCATCGCTCTCATCGTAGTAGGTAGGCTCTTCTCCGAAGCAGGTAGGCTCCTCTCCTCTCCGAAGCGCGATCGGACGAGGACGGGAAAGCCGACTCGTGGTAAGATCAGGGGCGAGGCCGAGAAGGGCAAGGAGGTGGAGCCGGGTGATCTCCGGCGGGCGCTGAGCGAACTCCTAAAGCCAGCGGTAGAGCCCGAGAAGCCTCATCGGAGGAAGCGGACAAAGCAGATGCCCCCGGTGCCTCAGGTCGTGGACGAGATGAGAGGACCTGCTATGACCCCGGCCTCCACCGACACGACGATGCGGATGAGGGACTACCACAGCACGCTCAGGCCGAGCGAGTATATCCTACAGCGACGTCAGGATGAGATGGAGCACCTCTCCCACTCAGTGGCTAACGAGCCAGAGGAGTGTCTCGGGAGCGAACTCTTCGACACTGAGGATAGGAGCCAGACCCTCCGCGATGCGATCCTGAGAGCAGAGATCCTGAGACGGAGAGGGGCTTAAGTCTCGTAGGAGGAGTGCAAAAGCCTGATTTGGTCTCTCATTTGAGCGATAGGACAGCGATTTTGATGAAATAAGATTTTATTTACTACCTTTGTATCGAAATGGCAGGTAGTCCTCAAGCCGGCTCTTGACTGAGCGGTGCGAGAAGGCCTAACCAAAACAGATAACATACATTATTAATATACACTAACGAACTTAGGAAATTATGAGAAAGACTCTTCTTACTCTCTCCGCAGTTGCTGCAGGCCTCATCGGCATGTCAGTAAACGCACAGGAGGTTAAGTCCAACGAGGAGTACCTCGCTGAGACCCCCGCCAACAAGGTGGCTTTTGAGCCCACCAGCAGCCACTGGTTCATCCAGGCTCTCGGTGGCATCAACGTCCCCTTCTACACTCACTGGAAGGATGGTGCTGTCGTAAAGGCCCAGAGAGACGCAGCCTTTGGTGACAAGTTTAGCTGGAGTGCCGGCATTGCTGTAGGTCAGTGGCACAACCCCTACTTCGGTACCCGTCTGGCTATCGACTACAACAACATCAAGGCCTTTGGTGCCGCTAAGCCTATCGAGCTTCGCGCCATCAATCCCCACTTTGATTTCCTCTTCGACATCACCAATTACTTTGCTCCCTACGATGCCAATCGTGTCTTCCACGTAGTGCCCTACCTCGGTCTGGGTTACTTTGGCTCCAACATTATGGGTGTGGATCAGAAGGCATCTGATGAGAACTTCAAGGCTATCTTCACCGACACTAAGGTGAATGGTGCTAAGGATCAGTTCTTCGGTGAGATCGATCACGCTATCTCTGCCAACCTCGGTATTGACTTCAACATCAACTTCACCCCGCGTGTGGCTCTGACCATCGCTCCCCAGGCTACCTTCGTACCTGGCTACGACAAGGGTGACATCATCACTGGCGTTCGCGGTGGTCTTACCTTCAACGTAGGTGACGTAGAGTTCAATGGTGTACAGCCTATGGACTGGGATCTCGTCAATGGCCTCCAGAGCCAGCTCAACGACCTCCGCAGCCAGAATGCTGAGCTCAGCAAGCGTCCCGTACGCTGCCCTGAGTGCCCTGAGGTACAGTCCGCTGCTGTAGCTCAGAGCTATGAGAATGTCGTTTACTTCCGTATCGACAGCTCTAAGATCGACAAGAACCAGGAGATCAACCTCTACAACACCGCTGAGTACGTCAAGGCTAACAACACCCCGATCACCGTCACCGGCTACGCTGACGTACAGACCGGTACCTCTGACTACAATATGCAGCTCTCTGAGAAGCGTGCCCGCAACGTTGCTGACAAGCTCATCAACGAGTATGGTGTACCTTCTGAGCTGATCACGATCGACTACAAGGGCTCTGACGTTCAGCCCTATGACATCAACGCCTGGAACCGCGTAGTCATCATGAAGAGCAAGTGATCTGATCCCTTAGGGAACACTCACTAATCTACCGAGAGGTCTCACAGGATTGCCTGTGGGATCTCTCTTCTTATTTGGGGACTCAAAAAAAGTGTCCCCGTAGTCTACATTTTTAGTCCTTAATAGATAGAAAGAGACCCGGAGAGACCATAGGAGACAATCCCCTTATGTGGAGGTGGTATATTTGCGTCACTAAAGCTTTCAGAGAAGTTAAGTGCCCATATCTCAGCCAAGACGACACTGTCACTGCCTTGGATCATTGAGAAAATAGCTACATTTGACACTGTATTGGGCTATTGTGATAAAGCGTTAGTCTATAATATGTGGTACGCAAAGATAACATCGTCATGAATGGAGATAATGGCAAGCTGCTGATCTATCAGGTGCTACCCCGTCTATACGGCAACGTGAGCGGGAAAAATCGCCCCGGTGGTTCAATAGAGGAGAACGGTTGCGGTAAGCTGAGTCACTTCACCCACGAACGACTCGCGGACCTCAGAGGTCTGGGCTTTACTCATATCTGGTACACCGGTATCCTCGAGCATGCCACCACCACCCCTTACCCGGGGATCACGCACGATCACCCCGATGTGGTGAAGGGGCGTGCCGGTTCTCCCTATGCGATCAAGGACTACTACGATGTGGATCCCGACTTGGCCGATGACCCGGCTGCGAGGCGGGACGAGTTTCGCCGGCTGGTGGATCGGACGCACGCTGCCGGACTGGGTGTGATCATCGACTTTGTCCCCAATCATGTCGCTCGGCAGTACCACTCGGACTGCAGACCACCACTGGAGGAGGACTTCGGGGAGCAGGACGATCGGGGTATGCGATTCCGCCGGGACAACAACTTCTACTACCTCACCGATCAGATGCTGGTGATCGGCTCAGACTACGGACCTGAGCCAACCGCCTACTCGGAGTATCCCGCACGGGCGACGGGCAACGATGTCTTCCACGCTCAGCCTACTCGGGACGACTGGTACGATACGGTGAAGCTCAATTATGGCGTCGACCCCGACACCGGTGAGACACACTTCGAGGAGCCGGTCCCTGACACTTGGACCAAGATGTACCACATCCTCTACTACTGGTCTGTGCTCGGTGTCGATGGCTTCCGCTGCGATATGGCGGAGATGGTGCCGGTCCCCTTCTGGCGCTGGGTCATTAGAAAGCTCCGTCCCGACTTCCCGCAGTTGCTCTTTATCGGCGAGATCTACCAGCCGTGGCGCTACCGGGAGTATCTGGATGCGGGGTTGGACTACCTCTACGACAAGGTCGGTCTCTACGACACCCTCGTGGGGATCCTCAAGGGAGAGCGCGCTGCCTCCGACATCACTTCCGTCTGGCAGTCGCAGGAGGGGCTGTCGGGGCTGATGCTCCACTTTATGGAAAATCACGATGAGCAGCGGCTCGCCAGCGACTTCATCGTCGGCACGGGAGCCAAGGGGATCCCTGCCGTAGCGGTCTCCGCCCTGATCGACGGCGGACCGATGATGATCTACTTCGGGCAGATGCTCGGGGAGCATGGTATGGATGAGGAGGGCTTCTCAGGACGAAATGGTCGGACCACGATCTACGACTACTGGTCGATGGAGTCGATGCGGGCACTACACCACCCAGTCCTGCTGTCGGAGGAGCAGCAGGAGCTCCGAGAGCGGTATCGTCGCCTATTGGAGGTGGCACGCTATCCGGTCTTTTACCACGGGCTGTTCTTTGACCTTATGTACGCCGTGAGTGACAGGCTGGACCCCTGTAAGCAATACGCCTTCCTCCGCTACAGACCGGGCAGGCTCGCACTCGTCGTGGCGAACTTCGCTGACCACTCCGCCGACCTCGCCCTGCCGATCCCGGAGCATGCCTTTGAGACCCTTCGCTGTCCCCAAGGGAAGAGCTGTCGCCAGCTGGATCTCGGCACGGGAGAGGAGGTGGTGGTGACCTTAGAGAGCGACCGACCATACCGCATCAAGGTACGCCCACACGACTACAGCGTCCTCCTCTTTAGCCCGCTTAGTCCCTACTTTCCCGAGTGATATGGATCAAGACATCGAGAGCTACTTTGAACAAAAAGGGGTCAAGCCCACCGCCAATCGCATACTTGTGCTGAAGGCACTGCGTGGCGAGGAGCACCCGGTGACGCTGACGGATCTGGAGCTGACACTCAGTCCGATGGATAAGTCCAGCATCTTCCGCGTGCTGACGCTCTTCTTGGAGCAAGACATTGTCCACGCCTTTGAGGACGGTCGCGGTTTGCTCAATTACGAGCTCTGTGGCAGCGAGGGTCCATGCGACCGGCAAGACGAGCACATCCACTTCTACTGCGAGTCGTGTCGCCAGTCCTTCTGTATGGAGGACCTCCCGCTGCCGGCGATGGAGCTACCGGAGGGCTATACGCCCCACTCGCTCTCCTTTGTCATCAAGGGCGAGTGCCCGAGGTGCCGCCGACAGCACGAGAGCGACTGATTAGGCGGTTTTCGTAGCGGTCTACCCTTTGTCCTCTTTTGGATAAAGGGTAATCGCCTTATCGGAATGAACGTAAATAACATAAAAAATAAGTATCTTGCGCCTCTGTTTCTACACCGATTTTTCCACTTGTTTTATGATGAATCGAAGACTTTGTATACTCTTTTCGCTCCTTCTGATGACCGCCCTCACTATGGTGGCGAGTGCTCAGTCAGGGAGCGGCCACCGGGTCATTACCGGTCTCGTAATCGAGGCGAATGGGGAGCCAATCCCCGGTGCCACGATCTACGCACCGGAGTCCTCTAAGGGGGCGATCTCTAAGGTAGACGGCTCCTTCAGCATTGAGGTCCCTGTCGGTGAGAAGACCCTCTCCGTCACCTATGTGGGAATGTCCACGGTGGTGCTCAGCCTCAAGCCGGATAAGTCCTACTACAAGGTCACCCTCTACGAGGATGTGGCCAAGCTGGACGAGGTGGTAGTCACCGGCTACCAGACGATCTCGAAGGAGCGGGCGACCGGATCCTTTGCCATCATGGGTAAAGACGATATCAGCAAGAAGCTTGACACCTCACTGCTTAAGCGGCTGGAGGGAGGGATTGCTGGACTGCAGTCGCGCGGGGGGAGTGAACTGCAGATCCGTGGTGTCACTTCCCTCATGGGCTCCTCCAAGCCACTGATCGTGGTGGATGGAATGCCACTTGAGGGAGATCTCTCGAGCATTAATCCCTCTATGATTGAGCGAGTGACGGTGCTCAAGGATGCCGCTGCCGCCTCTATCTATGGAGCGAGAGCTGCCAATGGCGTCATCGTCATCAATACCGTGAGTGGCTCTCGAGATGGAGGTTTCAGCCTTTCCTATGACGGCACAGTGGAGGTGACGGCGAAGCCCTCGTATGACTACCTTCACCGTCTCTCCTCTGCTCAGCTCGTCGATCTATCGGAGTACGTGATGGAGAGTCAGTTTTCAGGAGTAACCTGGTCTGCCCTCTCATCGCTGAGACAGTCGTATCCCTACTTTATGGAGCTATACTCTAAGCGCACCGAGGGGCTGATCACCGACGCAGAGTATCAGGCAGAGCGTAGTCGACTGGCAAGCTATAGCAATACCGACGATATAAGGGATGCGCTTCTTCGTACAGGGCTTATGCAGACGCATAATGTCAGCATGATCAAGTCTGGGAAGGGTAATCGCTTCATCGCCTCGGTCAATTATGCCGGTAACCACCCGACGGATGCCCTGTCACGTGATCGATCGATAGGTTTTTCGCTCCGTAATCTGATCGACTTCTCTGACCGTCTCTCTAGCGATATTTCCGTGTCGGGTAACTATGGGCGATCCTACTCAGACGATGGTTCGCCCAGTGCGCTCAGTCTCCTTTATAGCCTTCCCTCCTACGTCCCCATCGTGGACAAGGGATCCTATCTGAGTCTCCCTACGGAGCGCAGTGAGCACTCCAAGGCTGATCTCCTGGCGAAGGGGCTGGAGAGCGAGGAGTACAATCCTCTCCGTGATCGTAGCTTAGAGTGGTCTCGAGGGGAGAGTAGCTACACACGCGTCAATGCGAAGCTGTCCTATAAGCTGCTCACCGGACTGACACTTGATGGTCAGCTGCAGGTGGAGAAGGGAGCCAAATATAGTAAAAGCTATTTCGACGCCACCTCCTACACGGTCCGGGAGATGCGTAATAATGCCACCGTCATTGAGAATGGCGCATACGTCTCCTATATCCCCAAGGGAGGTCAGCTCAGCGAGACGAGGAGTGGGATGACCGGCTACACAGCCCGGCTTCAGGCCAATTACGACACCAGCTTCGGCGAGGACCACCGACTGACTGCCCTCGCCGGTACGGAGTGGCGCAGGATCCACTCCACCTCCACCTCGTCCTACCTGATGGGCTACGACGATATTTCTTTGGGATCGGTACCCTATGACGCCGGTAAGCTTGCCAATCTCTCTGGGACGATGTCGATGAGCGGTCGCTTTACCTTCCCCTCCAATCACTACAATCGGGTGACCGACCATGACGATCGCTTCATCTCGATGTACGCTAATTTCTCCTACGACTACCTGGATAGGTATAATCTCACCGGAAGTGTCCGCATCGATCAGTCCAATCTCTTCGGCACCGATCCGAAGATCCAGTACAAGCCACTCTGGTCTCTCGGTGCCGCCTGGGCGATGCATAAGGAGGACTTCATGAAGGAGGTGACCTGGGTCGATCGTCTTACGCCCCGCCTTACCTATGGTATCGGCGGAAATATCCCTAAGGTCGGAGGTCCCTATATGATCGTCCAGACCGGTCAGTATGGAGAGATGAACCGCCTGCCCGGCAGTACCATCCAGACACCGCCCAATCCCTCCCTCACCTGGGAGCGGACAGCGACGCTCAATCTCGGTCTCGACTTTGCCATCCTCCACAACCGTATCAGCGGATATATCGACCTCTACGACAAGGCGACGAGCAACCTCCTCGGTACCCGATCCGGTGATCCGACACTTGGCTGGCCAAGTCTCCTAATGAACTATGGAGCGATGAATAACCGCGGTGTGGAGCTGACTCTCCATACCATCAATCTCCAGAGCCCGGACTTCCGCTGGAGCACGGACTTTACCTTTGCCTTCAATCGCAACAGGATCCTCGATGTAGACGAGCCGAACAAGAGCGTCAATAAGTACATCATGAGTGACTATGGTGTGCAGGCCTCCGGGTATCCGGTCAATAGCCTCTTTGCTCTCCCCTGGGCCGGACTCTATACCACCGACGAGGAGGGCAATCGGATCGAGCAGGGACGCCCGCACGTCTATACCACCACCCCTGATGGTAAGAGAGTGGCGGTCACAGAGACGGAGCGTATGGAGGATCTGATCCACGTCGGTACGCTCACCCCGGTGTGGAATGGCGGTCTCACGAATACTCTTGAGTACAAGGACCTGTCGCTCTCCTTTGCCTTCGTCTACTATGGCGGTCATAAGTTGCGCCAGGTGGTGGCTCCCTACCTCTCCGGACTCAATTTTGTCACTGCCGGGACCAATACGGATGCCGACCTGATCCACGCTTGGCGTAAGGAGGGCGATGAGGACAACCCCCTCACCACACCTCTTTTCTCAGGTAATGATCCCACCGATGGCGAGAAGGCTTCCTGGTACGGCGCTGACAAGCACGTCCTCTCCGGGAACTATATCCGTCTGAGAGATGTGGTACTCGCGTACAGACTGCCAGCGACGCTTCTCCGATCGATGCACCTGACCGATGTGACGCTACGTCTCCAGGCCAATAACCTCTGGTACTATGCTGCCAATGGTAAGGATATTGATCCTGAGGCTTACTCCTTCGGGGTGGGGACACCGGCACGACTGCCACAGGTGCCTGCTTCGTTCTCCTTCGGACTCTCACTTACGCTCTAACCTATCGACTCGTAACGTATGAAAGTGATATACAAAACACTCGCCCTCCTCGTGCTCTCACTGATGCTCTGCGGCTGCAAGGACTTCCTCGGGAATGTCCCCAAGGGCTACCAGATACCGACTAAGGTGGAGGAGTATGAGCTGCTACTCAATGACGACAAGCTGACTTCCCTTGCCTCCTCCGAGTATGATCTGATGGCGGATGAGATCTATGTGCCTGCCGCACTTAATGAGGAGCTCTACTACCAGACGACGCTGAAGAATATGACCCCTGTCTGGAGGCGCATCTATCTCTACCAAGCACCTTTCTATGGTCCTGACAAGCCGGATGTCAATTACGAGTCAGCCTACAGTAGGATCTTTACCTACAACTCCATTCTCACCGGACTGAAAACAGCCTCCGGAGACGAGACAGAGATGTCTCGAGTCCGTGCGGAGGCACTTGTCGGTCGTGCGCTGGAGTATCTGACCCTCGTCGGCATCTATGGCCCGTCGTATGATAAAGAGCGTGCTGCAGAGACTAAGACGATTGCTCTGCTCACCGATAACGACATCAATCATAAGGATCTCTCGCCCGCTACTCAGGAGAAAGTTTACCGCCAGATCATCGCAGACCTGACGGAGGCACTGCCTGCTCTGCCCGACCAGCCCTCCGGTAATGCGTACCGTATGTGTAAGGGAGCAGGCTACGGCATCTTCGCCCGCGCCGCCTGGCAGATGAGGGACTACGAGACAGCGCTTAAGTATGCCCGTAAAGCACTGGAGACTAAGAGCGAACTGGTAGACTACAAGTCGCTTGACTTTAACGAGGGAGAGTGGCAGGCCGGGGTGCGCAATAACTACCCTGAGGCTCTCCTCAATCCGGAGAACATCCTCATCCGTCATCTCTCGCCTCTCGGTGGTCTCGATGAGTATGTCCTTGTTAGTCATGAGACTATTGGTCTCTTCGAGGGAACAAAGGATCGACGCCGTGAGCTCTTCATCACGAGTGTACCTGGAGGAAGTGCTGAGAGTTGTCCGCCGGGAGAGCTGGTCTGGAACCCTGCCATCCGCCCCAATGTCGGCATCTCCACCCCTGAGATGTACCTTATTGCCGCGGAGTGCGAGGCTCGGGTCGGCAGCAGAGATGAGGCACTTCGTCTCCTCAATCATCTGCGCGACTACCGCATCGTGGACAATAAGCCCCTCCGGATCAGTGACAAGACCGAGCTCATCCGGGCGGTGCTCGATGAGCGTCAGAGAGAGTTTCTCTTCCGTGGCTTCTTCCGCATCGTCGACCTGAAGCGACGCGCTCAGGATCCCGACTTTGCTGTCACCGTCACCCACCATGACGAGCAGGGCAACCCGGTCGTTGCCTCGCCCTCCTCACCGGACTACCTGAGGGTGCCACTTCCCGCCAAGGTACTTGCCTTCTGGGAGCATCAGAAGTAACATCAAGGTGGTCATACTACCTATGGATGAGGAGACCTCCGGGCTATCGGATGTCTCCTCATCGCATAGGTGGGCTTAGGTGAAGTGGCGGGGTGATCCTGTGAGCAGCCCTTCGAGGAGGACTCCATCTCGAGGAGGCGGGAAAGGATGACAAAAAGGGTACCTTTGTGGCGAAAATACAAGGACTATGACAGCTGTATATCATACGGTGACGCTTGACAATGGCTTGCGGTGCGCTCTCCTGCCCACCCGGAGCCGAGTGGTGTGGTGTGGCTTTGGGATCCACTCCGGGAGTCGAGACGATCCTGAGGAGTTGCCGGGGCTTGCCCACTTTGTCGAGCACACCATATTCAAGGGGACGATCCATCGCCGTGCGGATCACATCCGCAATCGGATGGAAGTGGTGGGTGGCTCCATTGACGCCTATACCACCAAGGATGAGACGGTCGTCTATACCGTCGGTCCGCGAGGCGAAGTATCCCGCGCCGTGGAGCTGCTCGGAGACCTGATCCGGCACAGCACCTTCCCTGACAAGGAGCTGGAGCCGGAGCGGGGCGTAGTCCGTGATGAGATCAACCTCTACCGGGATACGCCCTCGGACCGGATCTTCGACGAGTGGGACGAGCGCTTCTTCCGTGATCGGACCCTCGCCCATCCCATCCTCGGTGACACTCGGAGCCTCGACAGGATGCGGCGGGAGGATCTGCTGAGCTATGCGGAGCGCACCTTTCGTCCCGAGAGACTCCTCTTCTTCGTGATGGGGCAGGTGACGCCTAAGCGCTTCGAGGAGCTCTGTCGCCGGTATCTCTCGGAGCCTTTCTCCTCCGAGGTGAAGCCCTCTACTCGTCCGGAGCTGTCGCTTCCCATAGCCCTTGCCGACGAGACGCCCTACATCGTCCACAGCCGCACCCACCAGGCGCATACGCTCCTTGGTGGTCTCGGTGCTACCTACAATGACCCCGACAGAGCTGCGCAGAACCTTCTCCTGCAGCTCTTGGCCGGTGATGGAATGAATACCCTCCTGAATGTCGAGCTTCGGGAACGCCGCGGCTGGGTCTACAATGTCGAGGCCTCTGTCACCTGCTTCCCCGACGTGGGCTGGTGGCAGATCTACTTCGGCAGCGATGACGACCATGCCGAGGAGGCGCTGCGTATCGTCCTCGAGGAGCTTGATCGCTTGATGCAGGAGCCTCTCCGTGAGCAGGTGCTGAGAGCGTGGAAAAAGCAGACGAAGGGGCTTGCCCTCGTCTCCTCCGAGCAGTCGGAGTCCACCTTCCTCTCCTTTGGTCGCCAGATGCTTCTCCGTGGTCGGTATGAGACACTGGAGGAGTACTTCGATCGCATTGACTCGGTCACGACGGAGAGTCTAATGGAGACGGCTCGTCGCCTTTTTGCCCACCCGTTTACACTGATATATAATGGTAAGAAATAAGCTAACCCTTCTCCCCTGCCTCCTGAGCCTGATCTTGATGTCCGCCTCCTGCGGGGGAAAGAATGAGAGCAGTCGCGAGACCACCACTGAGGGAGAGACCCGGGTGGTGGCGGAGACGCCTTTCTCAGCCGACTCCGCCTACGCTGCCGTGGCGCATCAGGTCGCCTTTGGTCCCCGTGTACCGGGGAGTGAGGCGCATAAGCAGTGCGCTGCCTTCCTCTCGGCGGAGTTGGCCCGCTATGGTCTCGATGTGATCGAGCAGCCGATGACCCTGACCGCCTACGATGGCACCCGGCTGGAGTGCGTCAATATCATCGGTCGGTATCGTCCCGAGGCATCGGAGCGGATCCTGCTCTTTGCCCACTGGGACACGCGTCCCTATGCGGATGCGGAGAGCGACCCCGCCAAGTGGCACACCCCGATCGATGGTGCCAACGACGGCGGGTCGGGTGTCGGTGTGCTGCTGGAGATCGGGCGGCTCCTGCAGACGAAGGGGCTGCGTGAGGGGCTGGGCGTGGACATCATCTTCTTTGACGCAGAGGACTATGGAGTGCCACAGTTTGCCGAGTATGACGGCGACACGGAGAAGACTTGGGGCTTGGGTGCTCAGTACTGGGCCAAGAATCCCCATACGCCCGACTACCGAGCAGACCTTGGCATCCTCCTCGATATGGTCGGCGGTGAGGGGGCGGCATTCTATCGCGAGTACTTCTCGCAGGAGAGTGCCGGTCGCGCTGTGACGGAGGTGTGGCAGACGGCCCACGACCTGGGGCACGGGAGCTACTTCCACAATGCTGTGGGGGGTGGCTTGGTGGATGACCACGTCTTCGTGATCCGTCACCGCCGCATCCCCTGCCTTGACATCGTCGACTACGACCCGGCACGCGCGACGGGATTTCCTGCCACCTGGCACACCCTCGACGATACCATGGAGCACATCAGCCGAGAGACACTGCAGGCGGTAGGCTCCACGGTCTGGACTGTGCTGACGAAGAAATGAATGAGTAGATAAGTGAGAGAAAAAAATGACTATCAACGAGATACAAGACGAGATCATCGGCGACTTTGAGCTCACCGATGACTGGATGGAGCGCTACGAGATGATCATCGAGATGGGGAATGACCTCCCACCCTTCCCCGATGAGGAGAAGACTCCCGAGCATATCATCGAGGGGTGCCAGAGCCGCGTGTGGGTGGTGGGTCACCCTCAGCCCGATGGAACGATCCACTACGAGGCGGACTCCGATGCCATCATCGTCAAGGGGATCATCGCCCTCCTCCTCCGTGTCGTCGACCGACAGCCGGCAAAGGAGGTGGCTGAGGCTGACCTCTACTTCATCGACAAGATCGGGCTGAAGGAGAATCTCTCCCCCACGAGATCCAATGGTGTCCTCGCCATGATCCGCGACATCAAGCTCATCGCTGCCGCCTCTCTCGTCAAGTAAGGTAATGAAGATCATAGCCGAAGCCTCCATCCCCTATCTCAGAGGGGTGCTGGATGAGCTGGGTGAGGTCCGCTATCTCCCCAATCCTGAGATCACTCCTGAGGCGGTGCATGATGCCGACTGGCTCATCGTACGGAGCATCACGAAGTGCACTCGAGAGCTCCTCGAGGGCTCCTGCGTCAAGCTCATCACCTCCGCCACGATCGGCATCGATCACATCGACATCGACTTCTGTGAGGAGGCAGGGATCACCTGGTATAACGCCCCCGGCTGCAACGCTCAGTCAGTAGGTCAGTATGTCGGCTGCTCGCTCGCCCGCTGCTGCAGCGAGAAGGGAGGTAGCCTTGTGGGCAAGACCTACGGCATCGTCGGTGCCGGTCATACCGGTATGGCGGCAGCGCACTACGCTAAGGTGCTGGGTATGGAGGTGCTGCTCAATGATCCTCCGCGAGCAGACGAGGAGGGTAGGGGGAAGTTTGTCTCCCTCCAGACACTGGCCGATGAGTGCGACTACATTGACCTGCATGTCCCGCTCACCTATGACGGTGACTATCCCACCTACCACTTGGTGGACAGCACTTTTATCAAGAGTCTTCGCCGGATGCCTGTCCTCATCAATGCCTGTCGCGGTGGGGTCACGGACACCTCCGCTCTGCTGATGGGACTGCGAGATCGCCGTCTCTCCAACGTCATCATCGACTGCTGGGAGGGGGAGCCACATCCCTCACCGGAGCTGGTGGAGGCGGCCTGGCAGGCGACGCCGCACATCGCCGGCTTCAGTGCGGATGGCAAGGCCAATGGCGCCCGAACCTGCCTCCTCTGGGGGCTTCGCTTCTTTGGCCTCACCTCGAGCCGTGTCGATAAGATCCGCCCCGAGCCACCGGTGAATCCCCTCATTGATCTCAACGACTTTGAGGAGGGTAAGCGCATTTGGGGGGCGATGCTCCGTACTTTTGATCCCAAGAAGGTGGATGAGGAGTTTCGCCGGAGATACGACACCGACTTTGAGGCGATGCGGAGCGAGTACCCCTTCCCGCGCGAGCCAAGGGCCTATGTGGTCACCAACTATCGTCCCGAGGAGGGACAGATCCTCTCAGCGCTTGGCTTCGCCCTCCGCCCGTAATTATAGAACTGGTTGAGGGGGGGTAAAAAACGCTCCCGCCACAGGGAATAGATCACCTCGGATGAGAGACAAATCTAATACCGATATTAGGCGCGTCTAATATCGGTATTAGATTTGTCTAATATCGGTATTAGTTAGACTGCAGTTTTGGTGGGTTTTGTGCCCTCCTCGTCCCCGGACTGCAGGTGACATCGTCCTCTTTTGCATTCTATAAGAATAGGATGTGTCCACAACTCACAGAAATAAGGTAACTTTGCCCGAAGTGACCGGACTCCCTCTTGCCCATCGTGCGCAGGGGAGGGTCACTCCGATGATATTCAGTAGATAAACCAAGTCACAGGACTCATGTCTATACGTAGCCGTAAGCCGGTCGGACCGGTCTCAGCTCTTCTCTTGCTCGTAATGCTCCTATACTCCTGTAATCAGGATATGGGAGACTATGTCCGTCCGGTCTATACCGACTACACGGTGCCGGGTCAGGTGGTCCTTACCTTCCCTAAGGTCAATGGTAAGCAGCTCCCTGCAGCCCGCTTCAGCATTGACCACATCAACCACCGGATATACAATAAGACGCCCCTCCCCTATGGATCGGAGATTGACTCCGCCTACCTCTCCATGGCCGTGAGCAACCAGCTTAAGGTCACGCTCCGTAACCTGAGCACCGACAAGAGGGTCGCGTGGAATATGGTCGGCAGCGACACGACGCTGATCAGCTTTAAGGGCGGACGGATGGAGCTGACGATCCAGACGGATAAGAAAAAGGACAATCAGTCGGTCACCTACGACTTCCGTGTACTCACCTATGGGTACGACCCCAATAAGATTGTCTGGACTGATATGTCCAATGGTCTCCCGATAGCGACGGAGGAGACCCGCATGGTCGTCCTGCCGGGCGACAGGCGCTACCTCCTTAGTCGGCTCGGGAGGGAGACCTCTCTCCTTGAGATCTCGACCCTCGATCCACTCGTCATACGTCAGGTCACGGAGGCCCACCTGCCTGAGGGCCTGAGGCCTTATACCGCCTACACCTCGCCTAAGGGCGATACTTGGGCGCTGGATGCCGAGGGACACCTCTTTTCCTCCTCCGATCTCAAGACGTGGCTCCCCGCCACTCCTGCAGGTGTTACGGTGACGCAGCTCCTGAGTGTCAGGACTGGGGCGGTCTATATGGTGGGAACTGAGGATGGTAAGGCCTACTCGATCTATCAGCTCGATAAGCAGAGTAAGGTCACATCAGTGGTCGAGCAGGTGAGGGAGATGTTCCCGGTCCGCGACAGCTATGTCTATGAGTATGAGATCGCCTCGACGCCTCACATGCTCCTCTTCGGTGGTTCGCTTGCCTCCGGTCTCCCTATCAGCACCGGCTTTTTCTCCTCCGACTTAGTGGAGTGGGGCGCACTGCCCTCCAAGGTGGTCTACCCCTACAAGGGTGCTCTCTACGTCACCACGACCGACCGTGAGACGCTCTATCGTATCGGTGGAGTATATGATAAAGGTCCTCAGTCTACTATCTACAAGAGTGACGACAATGGGGTCACCTGGACCCGGATGGAGACCGAGAAGGCTCCGGGTAAGGACTTCCTCCCGATCTCTCATGCAGGTGGATACTACTACGAGTCGCCTAAGGGGGAGAGCCTCTTCATCTTCGGTGGCCGAGTGGGACACGACGAAGAGCCAACGCGCCGTGTCTGGCGCGGGACGATCGATCGCTCCGCCGGCATCATCAATGATTTCACTCAGAAGTAAGACATACGTATGTCCTCTCCCGCCGATACGCTCTTAGCTCAGCTCGACCCTGATCGCATCCCCGCTCACGTTGCCATAATTATGGATGGCAATGGTCGCTGGGCTCGTGAGAGGGGTCTCGAGCGAAGAGACGGACATCGTGCCGGTGTGCAGTCGGTCAGTCGCATCGTCCGTGCTGCTGCCCGCTGCGGGATACGCTACCTGACGCTCTACACCTTCTCCACAGAGAACTGGCGCCGCCCCAAGGCTGAGGTCGATGCGCTGATGACCCTGCTGGTCCGCTCTGCGGTAGAGGAGCTCGCCACGCTGGAGGAGAATAACGTCCGCCTGCGTACCATCGGGGACCTCGAGGGGCTGCCCGAGGAGCCGAGGGAGGCTCTTATGGGGCTGGTGGAGAGTACGAAGTCAAATACCGGCATCACTCTCGTGCTTGCCGTCAATTACTCCTCACGCTCCGAGCTGACCAGGGCTTTCAATAGGCTCCTGAGTGAGCGTCACGGAAGTGTAGAGCCCATCACACCGCATGACATCTGCACGCACCTCGACCTGCCCGACCTGCCGGATCCCGACCTACTGATCCGCACCGGTGGGGAGTGTCGGGTCAGCAATTTCCTCCTCTGGCAGCTCGCCTATACCGAGCTGTATTTCTGCGACTGCTACTGGCCTGATTTCGATGCAGCAGACCTCTACCGTGCCCTCATCGACTATCAGTCTCGTCAGCGACGATTCGGTCGCACCGGCGATCAGGTGGTCGATGTCGACTGCGGTGATAAGACCTCCGACCACTCCTGATGATCTCCACGCACCGCTATATATCCCCTTCCCGGGAAGAAACGCTTCATCCTAACGCATGAATATCCTACCCTCACCGCTTCGCTGCCTATTTCCTATGACAAGAAGCCTGAATACCACACCCTCACGGCTGCTCGCCCTCATTGCTGCTCTGCTCGTCAGTGGCGTTGCCATAGCACAGTCGGAGCACACGATCGCCTCATCGGACAGCCTGGCAGCTCTGCCGGATGTCTCCTACACCCGCCCCGTCTCGAGAGTAATCGCCGGGCTGAGGGTGGTCGGCAATGAGAGCTACGAGGATGTGGTGGTGCGCAACGTCTCCGGTCTCCGTGTCGGTCAGCGGGTTACCGTGCCGGGTGAGGAGATCAGCCAAGCGGTACGCAACTATCTCCGCAATGGACTTTTCTCCAACGTCCGCATCGATGCCGACCGCATGGAGGGGGACTCGGTGTGGCTCTCAATCCATATCACTGAGCGGCCACGCCTGACACGCTTTGAGATAAATGGGGTGAAGAAGAGCGAGGAGAAGGATCTCCGCACTGGTCGGCTCCAGCCACTCGCTCAAGGGACCTTTATCACTCCTAATATCCTCGACCGATCCGAGATAGAGATCAAGCGCTTCTACGACGCCAAGGGATTTAGCAACATCGAAGTACACACCTCCGTCCTCGAGGACAACTCTCGCCCCGGCTATGTGGTGGTGATCTTTGATGTCAATAAGAATGCGAAGACGAAGATCTCGACCATCAACTTCATCGGTAACGAGATGCTGAGCGACAACGCCCTGAGGCGCGCCATGAAGAAGACGAATGAGGTCTTCAATCTCTCCAAGCGCCCCTGGAGCAGTATCCTCGAGATCTTTGGCACCAAGAAATATGTCGAGAAGGAGTACAAGGAGGACCTGAAGAATATCCTCAAGGCCTATCACGCCAAGGGTTACCGCGACGCTGAGATCCTTCGCGATACGATCTATATGGCGGACGACGGGAAGAAGATCAATATCGACATCGAGGTCTACGAGGGACCGAAGTATTACATCAAAGCGATCAACTTCGTCGGTAATACCAAGTACCCGACCCTCCAGCTCCAGCAGGTCCTCGGCATGCGCCCCGGCGATGTCTACAATCAGAAGAAGCTGATGGAGCGTATCTCTCAGGATGAGGATGCGGTCTCCAACCTATACTCCAATAACGGCTACCTCTTTGCCTACATGGTACCCGTGGAGACCGAGGTGAAGGGAGACTCCGTTGCCCTCGACATCCGCATCCACGAGGGCAAGCCGGCGACGATCAATAAGGTGGCGATCCGAGGCAACTCGCAGATCTACGATGAGGTGGTTCGCCGCGAGCTCTACACAAAGCCGGGCATGCTCTTCAATCGCGACTACGTCATGCGCTCCATGCGTATGATCGCTCAGATGGGCCACTTCGACCAAGAGAAGATCGTCCCCAATATTGTCCCTCACGAGGAGAACGGTACCGTGGACATCGAGTGGCAGCTCACGCCGAAGTCCAATGATCAGGTCCAGCTGTCGATGGGATGGAGCCAGACCGGCCTACTGCTGATGGCGGGACTGAAGTTTACCAACTTCTCCCTCCGCAACTTGCTTGATCGCTCCACTTACCACAACTTCCTCCCCCGTGGTGACGGACAGACGCTCTCGCTCAATGTTCAGACTAATGCCCGCTACTACCAGAGCTACGGCATCAGCTTCATGGATCCCTGGTTTGGGCGCAAGCGCCCCAATATGTTCAGCGTCTCGGTCTCGTACTCCCGTCAGACAGACATCAACCGCCGATTCTACTCCGGTCAGCAGCAGAGTCTGATGAATAGCTACGGCGGCTATGGATACGGTTATCCCGGAGGCTATGGCTACGGCATGGGCTATCCGGGTGGGTACGGCTACGGTATGGGCTACCCCGGAGGATACGGCTACGGAGGTATGGGTGGCTACGGTATGGGGTACTACAATCAGTACTACCGTGAGGCGATGACCAACCTCTACGAGCGCGCTCTTGACCCGGATAAGACCCTCGACATGCTTCGCTTCAATATCGGCTACGGTAAGCGACTCACCTGGCCGGATGACAACTGGCAAGTCTCCCTCGGGCTGACCTACAATATGTACCGGATGCACAACTGGGGCTCCTACTATTACAGCTTCGGTATGGAGAATGGTGTCGCCAATGACATCAACCTCTCGCTCAATCTCTCACGCTCCTCGATCGACAACCCGATCTACACCCGTCGAGGCTCCAGCTTCGCCTTCGAGGCGCAGTCGACCCTGCCGTACTCCCTCTGGGATGGCGTCGACTACTCCGACCCGAAGCTCTCTGATGCCGACCGCTACCGCTTCATCGAGTACTATAAGGTGAAGGGCAAGGCTCAGCTTTTTATCCCCCTTATGGACCCGATCAATACCAAGCGCACCCCCGTCCTGATGGCGAGTGCAGAGTCCGGTACGATCGGCTCCTTCAGCCCCTATAAGCGCTCTCCCTTCGGCACCTACTATATGGGTGGTGACGGTATGTCCTCCTACTACGGGTACCTCAATGAGATGATCGGTCTTCGCGGCTACCGCAACGGCTCCATCTCCGGTGCCAGCGGGCGCGGTGCCTATGTCTACTCCAAGGTTTTTATGGAGCTCCGGTATCCGGTGATCTTTGAGAATCAGGCAACGATCTGGGTACTCGGCTTTGCTGAGGCCGGTAACGCCTGGGAGTACCAGAAGGACTTTAATCCCTTCCAGCTTAAACGTTCTGCCGGTCTGGGCGTCAGAATAATGCTACCGCAGCTTGGTCTGATGGGTATTGACTGGGGCTACGGCTTCGATGCCCCGGACGGGTCTGCTCAGATCGGAGGCAGCAATGTCCACTTCGTCCTCGGTCAGCAATTCTGATCCCGGGCGTTAGATACAACCTACATTAAGACAGTAAGCATTATGAAAGAGATAAGAAAAACGGCTCTCCTCGCACTCGTTGCCCTCATGACATCAGTCGGGATGACGCTCCCCTCTCAGGCGCAGGACTACATCACCTATGCTCTGGTGGATATGCAGTATATCCTCACCAATATCCCTCAGTACAAGGAGGCAACAGAGCAGCTGCAGGAGACCGCCAAGGGCTACACAGCTGAGGTGAAGAAGCTCCAGGATCAGGCAGGCACACTCTATGCCGACTACCGTAAGCAGATGGGCTCCCTCTCCGCTGACCAGCGCGCCTCTCGTGAAAAGCAGATCGTTGAGCTGGAGAATCGCGCTGCTGAGCTACAGCAGAAGTACTTCGGTCCCAAGGGTGAGATGGCGAAGCTCCAGGAGCAGCGCATCAAGCCGATCCAGGACAAGGTCTACGAGGCGATCAAGCTCTACAGCCGCAAGTATGGTGTCTATATGGTCCTCGACCGCGCTGCCGGCATGGGTACCATCGTCTATGCCGATCCCGCCGCAGATATCAGCAATGACATCCTGAAGATCCTTGGCATCTCTGTGAAATAACGTACCTTTGTGCGTCTCATAATCCTGAATATAAATCAATAACGTAAGATACATTTTCATGAAAAGAACGTTTCTCATCCTCTGTGCCGCGCTCCTCTTCCCCATCTTTGCCGGTGCTCAGAGCCACAAGATTGGTATCGTAGACTCTCAGAAGGTACTCAGCGAGATGCCTGAGATGAAGTCCATGCAGTCTGAGCTCGACAACCTCGCCAAGAAGTACGAGGATACCCTCGTGCAGCTGCAGAAGGAGTTTCAGACCAAGTACCAAGACTTCGTCAAGGAGCAGGAGACTATGGTCGAGTCCATCAAGAGCCGTAAGCAGCAGGAGCTGGAGGACCTCTCCAAGCGCATCCAGGACCTCAATAACGTGGCCCAGCAGGATATGCAGAAGAAGCAGGTAGAGCTCTTCGCCCCCATCCAGACCAAGCTTCGTGAGGCGATCAATAAGGTCGGCAACGATGGTGGCTTCACCTATATTATGGACGCCAGCCAGATGCTCTATGTCGGCAACGGCAGTGAGGATGTCACCTCTCTCGTGAAGTCTAAGCTCGGTCTCTGATAGCAATCCGAGCTCACCGCTCGCACCTTCACACGAAGGTCACACTGATAAGTCATCCCCGATAGGTCACGCACCTCTCGGGGATGTTTTTTTATCCACGATGCTGCTGACCCCGATCGCCCCACCTCCTGTGGCGCAGGGTGAGACCGGACGATCGAAAATCACTAAATTTGCCGTAAGACCCTGAGGGGAGGTTTTCTCACCACAGAATAGAATAACTGACAGTAGGCTGCTAACCATGGCAAAAGTGAAGGAGACACCGATGATGTCTCAGTACAACCGGTTTAAGAGGAAGTACCCTGACGCAATACTGCTCTTCCGCGTCGGGGACTTCTACGAGACATTCTCCGATGATGCCGTCACCGCTTCCCAGCTACTGGGGATTACTCTGACCAAGCGGTCCAATGGTGGCGCCTCTGAGGTCCCTCTCGCCGGCTTCCCTTACCATGCACTCGACGTCTACCTGCCTAAGCTGGTATCGCAGGGGAAGAGAGTCGCCATCTGCGACCAGATCGAGGATCCCAAGCTCACCAAGACTCTGGTAAAGCGGGACGTGACGGAGCTGGTGACGCCGGGACTGACGATGGAGGATACGGTGCTGGATGCCGGGACCAATAACTTCCTCGGTGCCTTGGTGTCGAAGGGCGGGCGCACCGGTGCCGCATTCCTTGATCTCTCCACGGGCGAGTTTTGCACCGCTGAGGGTGTCGAGGAGGATGTGGCGAAGATGGTCGTCTCCTTTGGCCCTAAGGAGATCCTCCTGGAGCGGGGTCGGGAGGCATCTGTGGCTGCCGCCATGGGGGAGCAGTGGCACTACTACCCCCTCGAGGACTGGGTCTTCACCGTCGACTACGGCAGGGAGCGACTCGAGAGGCACTTCAATACCCGCACCCTTAAGGGCTTCGGCATAGAGGAGAAACCACTCGCCATCATCGCCTGCGGGGCGATCCTTTACTACCTCGAGGCGACGAAGCACACCCAACTGAGTCATGTGACGACGCTTCACCTGATCGAGGAGGACCACTTTGTCCGACTGGACAATTTCACTCGGCGCAACCTTGAGATCATGCGCCCGCTCACGGAGGACGGCTCCTGCCTCCTGCAGGTGCTGGATCATACGCATACCCCGATGGGTGGCCGTCTGCTGAAGCGCTGGCTCTCCTTCCCACTCCTTGACCTGCATGAGATCGAGCGACGCCAGACCTGTGTGGCTGCCTTCTATGAGCAGTCGGAGCTGTCCCGCTCAGTGGCGGATCACTTGGCCGGCATAGGTGACCTGGAGCGACTGGCAAGCAAGGTGGCAGTGGGTCGCATCTCGCCCCGTGAGCTACTCCAGACGGCAGCCGGGCTGCGACTGATACGCCCGATGATGAGTCTCCTCACCGACTCAGGTGAGCAGGCACTCTGCGAGCTGTCACTCAGGCTCGACCCGGCGGAGGAGTTGGCATCAAAGATCGAGCAGTCCATCGACCCCGATGCACCGGCACAGGTGGGCAAGGGAAGGGTGATCCGTGCTGGCGTGAGCAGCCGTTTGGATGAGTTGCGTGCCATCGCCGGTGGGGGAAAGAAGTACCTCCTCGAGATGCGCGAGCGGGAGAGTCGTGAGACCGGGATCCCCTCGCTGAAGATTGCCTTCAATAACGTCTTTGGCTACTACATCGAGGTGACCAATGCGCACAAGGATAAGGTGCCGGAGGACTGGATCCGAAAGCAGACCTTAGTCAATAGCGAGCGATACATCACCCCGGAGCTGAAGGAGTATGAGCAGAAGATCCTCGGTGCCGAGGAGCGGATCAGCATCCTCGAGGCAGAGCTTTACCAGGATCTGATCCGGGAGGTGATGGGGCATATCCGCGTCCTGCAGAGCAATGCAGCAGCCCTCTCAGAGATCGACGTGCTGAGTACCTTTGCTTACGATGCGGTTACATACGATTACCACCGTCCGGTGGTGGACCGAAGCGCTGTCATTGACATCAAGGAGGGGCGCCATCCCGTGATAGAGCGGATGATGCCACCGGGCGAGGAGTATATCCCCAATGACGTCTTCTGCGACCCGGAGACAGACCAGATCATGGTGATTACCGGACCCAATATGTCGGGTAAGAGCGCACTCCTGAGGCAGACCGCCCTGATTGTGCTGATGGCTCAGGTGGGCTCCTTTGTCCCGGCACGTGAGGCACGTCTCGGCATCGTGGATCGGATCTTCACCCGCGTGGGGGCATCGGACAACATCTCGCGTGGCGAGAGTACGTTTATGGTCGAGATGACCGAGTCGGCGATCATCCTCAATAACATCACCCCCAATAGCCTCGTCCTCGTGGATGAGCTGGGGCGCGGCACCTCCACCTACGATGGCATCTCGCTGGCACAGGCGATCGTGGAGTATCTGCACAATAATCATCGCGCTCACCCTAAGACCCTCTTTGCCACCCACTACCACGAGCTAAACGAGCTGGAGGGTGTCCTGCCGAGGATCCGAAACTATAATGTCTCTGTGAAAGAGGCCGATGGCAAGGTGATTTTCCTCAGGAAACTGGTTCCCGGAGGCTGCGAGCATAGCTTCGGCATCCATGTGGCACGGATGGCGGGGATGCCGCGCGAGATCGTGAGCCGGGCTGAGGAGATCCTCAGTCAGCTTGAGCGCAAGGCGGGACACGGATCTCCATCATCCGTTGCCGCTGACGAGACCACCGATGGTCCGATGAAGCTCAGCTTCTTCCAGCTCGACGACCCGACCCTCTCCGCGATCCGCGATGAGATCAAGGGGCTCGACATCGACAACCTTACCCCCCTCGAGGCTCTCAATAAGCTCTCTGACATTCGCCGCTTGATAGGGATGAAGTGACCTTACGAGGCTACTCCTCGGCCCACATAATGGACTTTGACAGACCATTTGTATTACTGCACGATCTGTCTTTTCAGGCAAACTTTCGCAAGAAATAAATTATTTGTAGTATATTTGCCCGAAATATGGGAATTGTACCGAATAAGAATATTTTGCGCGAGGAGGCAGTAGCAGGTCGTCAGTCCTCTGCGCACCGGACGATGCCGATGACCAAGGGGCTGCTTGCCCTCTCGCCCCTCCTCTTTTTCCTCATTTTTTACCTCGGAGTCAGCCTGCTGGTCCGCGACTTCTATGCCGTCTCGATCACGGTCGCCTTTTGCCTTACGGCGATCTATGCGATGGTGTTGCCTGACGGACACTCTCTTGAGAGACGCTTAGAGATCTTTGCCCGAGGGGCGGGCGATAGTAACGTCTTGCTTATGATCTGGGTCTTCATCCTTGCGGGGATATTCTCCTCTGTGGCACAAGCGATCGGAGCCATCGATGCGACGGTGGGACTGCTGCTCTCACTGCTCCCGTCGAGGGTAATGTATGCGGGGCTATTTGTCGTCAGCTGCTTCATCTCCTTTGCCCTCGGATCGAGTGTCGGTACGATCGCTGCTCTCGTACCAATAGCGAGTGGGATGGCAACGGAGATGGGCGGAGGCGCCGGGCTGATCACGGCGATCATCGTCGGTGGTGCATTCTTCGGCGACAATCTCTCATTCATCTCTGACACCACCATAGCCGCCACCCGCACGATTGGCGTGCGGATGAGGGATAAGTTTCGCGCCAATGTCCTGATAGCACTACCGGCTGCCCTACTCACGCTCCTGCTCTACCTGATGCTCGGTCAGGAAGTGCCGGAGGCGATGGTCAGCACCACCGGCTCGTGGTATCTGATGCTGCCCTACCTGGCTGTGATCCTCCTCGCCGTCAGTGGGGTAAATGTCCTAGTCGCCCTGACCGCAGGCATCCTCCTCTCGGTGCTGGTGGGTCTCGGTAGCGGCTCCATCACCTCGGTCGGAGTGATGACGACAGCAGGCAAGGGGATCGCCGGGATGAGCGACCTGATCATCGTGACGCTGCTTGCCGGCGGCTTGCTGGAGCTGATCCGTCAGCGGGGCGGGATAGACTTCATCGTCGAGCGCCTGACAAAGCGTGTGTCCGGAAAGAGGTCGGGCGAGCTCTCCTTCGCCGCCCTTGTGGGGATGGCTAATGCCTGCACGGCCAATAATACCATCGCCATCCTGACCACCGGCGGGATCGTGCGAGACCTCGGCGCGAGGCTGGATGTCGACCCACGGCGGACAGCCAGCATCCTCGACATTACCTCCTGCATCGTGCAGGCTGTCCTCCCCTATGGCGCTCAGATGCTGATCGCCTCGGGGCTCACAGGGCTCTCCGTGACGGAAGTCCTCCCCTCCATGTACTACCCGATGATCCTCTCCGGGGTACTCCTGCTCTCGATCCTCCTTCGCTTCCCTTATCCGGGGCGGAATGCCTTGCCTCAGGTCACCTACCGCTCAAAGCCGGAGCGCGCCGGCACTCCGGCATCGTAGTAGTGCTTGACGCACTGCATATCGGTCACTAAGTCTGCAGCGGCGATCAAGTCTGCCGGGGCATAGCGCCCTGTGCAGATCACCTCCACGTGTGGCTCTCGGGCACGGATCACCTCGAGCAGCTCCTCCACGGTGAAGAAGTGGAAGTAGAGCGCTATCGTCACCTCATCCAGCACCACCACATCCCACTCCCCCGTCGACATCACCTCCGCCGCCCGAGCCAGCCCCTCCCGACCGTGGCGCACATCCTCCTCCGATGGCTCGTGGATCAGTGCGCATCCGAGACCAAATTGCTCAAAGTGAATCGACGGCAGCAGCTCCTCTATCCGGCACTCGTGATACCGCATACTCTTGACGAATTGCCCCACGAAGACCCGCTTCCCGGCCAAGGCAGCACGCACCGCCAGCCCGATGGCAGCGGTGGTCTTCCCCTTCCCATCTCCGGTGTATACCTGGAGGTATCCTTTCTTCTCTCTCATAATAGCTCTTCTCTCCGCTTGACGAAAACAAAAGTAGTAAATGTCAGATTGATAGACAATCTTGCGATGCCAACAGACCTTGACGAGTCAATGATGGTCCTTTAGGTGGTAGGGATGTGGCGGTTTTTGGCTAAATTTATCCCATCAAAAACGGAATAGATAAAAACACACACCTTAGACTATGGCTGAACTTCATCCCACCGAACTCTATGTCGACCGCGAGATCAAGCTCGATGATGACAATTACGTGGATCGAGATGAGAGCTGGATGTACTTCAATCACCGCATCCTCTTTGAGGCCCAGCGGGAGGATATCCCTCTCTTAGAGCGGGTCCACTTCCTCGGTATTTACTCGAATAACCTTGACGAATTCTTCCGCGTCCGCGTCGCCTCGATCCAGCGCAATATCGAGGATGACGACAGCGGGTCCGGCAAGGTCAAGCGGAGCAAGAAGCTACTCTCCAAGATCTATGAGCTCAACGAAGCGTACAAGCAGGAGGTGGACCGGACCTTCCGCAGACTGATGAAGGAGCTCTGGGAGGAGCATATCCATGTGGTCGATGAGACGATGCTGACGCCCGAGCAGGAGCATCAAGTATTTGACATCTATGCGCGGAAGCTGAGCTCGACGATCAATCCCCTCTTCCTTGATCGCATCCCAGACCCTCAGGAGCAGCTCGATGAGAGCAACTACCTCGCAGTGGACCTGAGGCAGGTCGATGACGAGGGCAAGGTGCAGAGGAGTGACATCGCTGTCATCCGTCTGCCACAGTCCGGGGAGGAGCGCTTCGTCCGACTGCCGGATGACCCGGAGGGGAATAAGTGTGTCATGTTCATCGATGACGTGATCCGGTACAATCTTAAGAACATCTTCGGTGGCCTTCCATACAATAGTTACGAGGGGTATACTTTCAAGTTTACAAAGGACGCCGATGAGGACTTGGTGGAGGACAATTCCTCCCTTGGTCTCCTGCAGCAGGTCTCTCGCGGTCTGAAGAAGCGGAGTCTCGGAGAGACGCTTCGTGTGGTCTATGACCGCAAGATGCCGAAGCAGATCCGGCAGATGCTCTTTGAGACTGCCGACCTGGATAAGAATGATGCCCGCGTCGCCGGGTCGAGGTACCACAATACCCGAGACCTGATGGACTTCCCCGACTGCGGTCGCACCGACCTCCTCTACACCCCGTGGCACCCGATTATCGGTCGGCATGCGGACTTTGAGACCGGTATGCTCGACTCTATCCGGCGTAAAGATCAGTGGCTCCACTTCCCCTACCACAGCTTCGACACCTTTGTCCGGGTGCTGCAGGAGGCGGCGATCAGTGAGGACGTGCAGGAGATCAAGGCGACGATCTACCGCGTGCCGCGCCACTCCTCTGTCGTCAAGGCACTGATGGCGGCAGCGCGCAATGGTAAGGAGGTGACCTGCGTGATCGAGCTGCTGGCGCGATTTAATGAGGAGAGCAACATCTCCTTTGCTCAGAAGATGCGGGACGCCGGCGTGCGGGTGCTCTTTGGACCCGGGTACCTCAAGATCCACAGCAAGCTGGCGCTCATCAAGGCACGGAAGGGCAATATCGCCTGCATCGGCACCGGCAATATGCACGAGGGGAATGCCAAGACCTACACCGACTTCATGATGATGACCTCGCGTCGTGGCATCGTCAATGATGTGGAGCGGGTCTTTGACTTCATCGAGCAGCCCTACCTGGCGACCCACTTCAGGGAGCTAATGGTCTCGCCCAACTCCATGCGCAGCCGCTTCATCCGGCTGATCGACACTGAGACTAGGAATGCGGAGCAGGGACTGCCCGCCTATATTCACGTCAAGGTAAATCACATCGTCGACGAGGAGGTGGTGATGCATCTCTACCAAGCCTCGCAAGCCGGGGTGGAGGTGCGGCTGCTGGTGCGTGGCAATTGCTCCCTCGTGCCCGGGATCAAGGGGGTGAGCGACCATATATCTGTCAATGCGATCATCGACCGCTACTTAGAGCACTCGCGGATCTTCATCTTCTGCAACGGTGGGAGGCCGAAGTACTTCCTCGGCTCCGCCGACTGGATGAGCCGAAACCTGGACCGGCGGGTCGAGGTGGTTACCCCCGTCTACGATCCTGACCTCAAGCGCGAGCTGGAGCTGGTGGTCGACTACGGGCTGCGGGATGTCTCCCAGGGACACTTTGTCAATGAGCAGGGGCGCTGTCCGCGTCGACTGTCGGCTGAGAAGCCGTGGTTCCGCAGCCAGGAGGCTCTCTACCAGCATTATTTGGAGGAAATATAAAGGGATAGCATTATGTTTAAGAAAAAGCACTACGCCGCCATCGATATCGGATCCAATGCGGTCCGCCTGCTCATCAAGTGTCTCACCGATGATCCGGAGCAGCCACTCTCTAAGGTACAGCTCCTCCGCGTCCCCCTCCGTCTCGGTGAGGATGCCTTCGTGAAGGGGAAGATCTCCAAGGGGAAGGCAAAGGACCTGATCCGCCTTATGCTCGCCTACAAGTACCTCATGCAGATCTACGAGGTGTCTCACTATCGGATCTGCGCCACGTCCGCGATGCGCGATGCGACCAATGCCGCCAAGGTAGTCGACGAGGTCGAGGCGGCGACGGGGTTTCGGATCGAGGTGATCTCCGGTGAGGAGGAGGCTCGTCTCGTGGGACACAGCCGGGTAAGACAGCTTGTCCGGGATGAGGAGACCTACTACGTCATGGTGGACGTCGGAGGTGGCTCGACCGAAGTGTCGATCCTGAGGGGGAGCCAAAAGGTGGACTCCCGCTCCTTCAATATCGGTACCGTACGACTGCTGAGTGGTCTGGTCCGCAAGTCGGAGCTGGAGGAGTACCACACGTTCCTCGACTCAATACATGAGCGCTGCGGAGATCTGGAGATCTTCGGCACCGGGGGGAATATCAATCGTCTCGCCAAGATCAATGGCACCCAGACCCCGTGGGGCAAGGAGATCACCACCCCTCAGCTCCACGAGATCTACGACATACTTGAGGGGATGGACCTCGATGAGCGGATGTCAAAGTACGGGATGAAGCCCGACCGCGCCGATGTGATCATCCCGGCGGCTCGCATTTTCATCGCTGCTGCCGACCGCCTCGGGACGACGAAGATTATGGTCCCCAAGCTGGGCCTCGCCGACAGCATCATCGACCGTCTCTACGAGGAGGATGAAGAGTAGGGCGCGTGAGTGAGGAGCGGATACGCTCGCTGAGGTATGGTGATCGGCCCGCCCTCTGGGTGCTGGTCGCCTGTCTCGTCGGCTGGATCCTTGCCTACCATCATCTCTTGCTCTATGGGGGAGTAGCGCTGGGACTGCTCGCAGTCGCCGCTTTTCTCCTCTCTCGGAGGCGAGGGTGGAGGCTGGATCGCTTCTTCCTCCTTCTGCCACTCCTCGTGATTGCCTACGGCATCTATGCCGATCAGCGGTTCCGCTCGCTGGGATCAATGCCCCGCTCAGTTACGCTCCAGGATGCCTCGGTGAGAGTCAATTATCCCGTCGCCTCCTCGGCTGAGAGCGCCATCCGGTACGATGCAGCTCTGCTGACGAGCGATGGAGGGGAGATCCCTATCCTCCTCACCCTGCCGGGAGAGTCGGCGGAGCTCTATGGGATGATGCTGCGGGGCGACCTCGACCTGGTGGCACTACTTGGCGACACACTTCCCGGCTCCTACGGACGTTACCTCCTCGGAGAGGGGTATGTGTCGCAGGCGTACGGGCAGAGCTTAGAGACCGCCGGGCGGGCCCGGACCATCCGCTGTCGGCTGATGGAGGGACGGCATCACCTGATCAGCCGCTTCGACATGGCTGTCGGTGATCGTCTGACGGCAGCGGATAAGGGACTGGTCTATGCGCTCTGTCTCGGCGAGCGACTTCACCTACCTCGGTCGGTGAAGTCCGACTTTACCGCCTCCGGCGTGGCACACGTGCTGGCGGTGAGCGGGTATCACCTCGGGATCGTCTTCGGTCTGCTGAGCGGACTCTTGGGGCTGCTCCTTCCCGCCTACCGTCACAGGAGGCTGCGCTACCTGCTGATCTTCCTTGGACTGCTCCTCTACACACTGCTGACAGGTGCCTCGACCGCCACGATGCGCGCCTTCGTGATGAGTGGCATCTACCTCCTCGCCAAGCTCCTCGGGCGACGAGCCGATCCGGTGCAGGTGCTGTCGCTGACGCTCCTCTTCTTCCTCTTCCTCAACCCTCTTTCGATCCTAAGCGTCGGTCTGCTCCTCAGCGTCAGCGCCGTCTGGGGGCTGATGAGCTTCATGCCCATCCTACTCCGGCTGGTCAGCCCCTCACTCAGCTCGCTCCGCTTCGTCTGGAGCAGCCTCGCAGCCTGCATCTCGGCTCAGATAGGCGTGCTACCCTTTCTCTTCCTCTTCTTCGGTAGGGCAGCGGGGAGTATGCTCTGGAGCGCTATCCCGGTCGTGGCGCTGAGCGGTCTGCTCATCCCGGTGGGACTGGTGACGCTTGCCCTCCCCTCGCTACCGGGTCTCCCCTGGCTGCTAAGCCTCCTCTCCGAAGCGATGCGGGCGGTGACGGAGACCTTCGGCACGCCGGCGCTGAGCCTCACGGTGACGATGCAGTACGACCTTGTCCTCGTCGTCCTCTACTACGCCATCGTCCTCACTGCCCGTGAGCTCTTCGTCCGGCTCTACAACCGCCGGACACCCTACGACTTTTTATAAGGAAAAACGGATACCATCATATGACTGACTCTTCATCCCTCTGCTATCTTCTGAAAGAGAGCGAGCAGGAGCGCATTGTCCATGCAGCGGCCCGTCTGGCTCGGCGACTTCATGCCGGGCAAGTCGATAAGGCAGGCGTTGATTACTTTTCCGGTCACCTCACGACTGTTGCCTCTATGGGTGCTACTTGGGAGGAGAGAGTGGTGGGCTACCTCCATGATGCTGCAGAGGATACGCCTCACACGGTGGACGAAGTGCTACACATGCTCGCTGAGGAGGTTGGCACCCCTCTGCCTGAGGAGTGCGTGGCTCGGCTTGCGGATGCTCTCCGTCTGCTCGATCACCACGCCTCGCCGGACCGTGAGAGCTACATCACGGCTGTGGGCACCTGTCCACTCGCCACCCGGGTCAAGCTACACGACCTGACCCACAATATGGATCTCTCCCGTCTCTCAAGTCCCACTCGGCAAGACCTCGACAGACTGGAGCGCTATCGTAGGGAGTACGACTACCTCAGCAGTCTCTACTAAGAGACTTTCATGGCGGACGGGGAGACAAGGTATCGTCGTGTCCCATAGGTTTGTGTCGGCATTTGTCCGAGCATTTTTTTCTTGATGCTCGGTCTGTCTCAGCTCGACTTGGTGTGGGGGTAAAGTGCTATCTTTGCTATATACCACTATAGACGATGAAAGGAATAGTACTTGCCGGCGGGAGCGGCACCCGTCTCTACCCGATCACGAGAGGGGTCTCCAAGCAGCTGCTGCCGGTCTACGATAAGCCGATGATCTACTACCCGATCTCCACCCTCATGCTGGCGGGGATCCGGGAGATCCTTATCATCACCACACCGGAGGATCGCGCCTCCTACGAGCGGCTTCTCGGGGACGGGAGGTCGATCGGTGTGCGCTTCTCCTACGCTGTGCAGCCGGCACCGGAGGGGCTGGCTCAGGCTTTCCTCATAGGGCGCGACTTCATCGGAGAGGAGGATGTCTGCCTCGTGCTGGGAGATAATATCTTCCACGGTGCCACCTTCACCGGTCTGCTGGAGTCGGCTGTCCGGACGGTCGAGAGGGAGCGTCAAGCGGTGGTCTTCGGCTACCGGGTGAGCGACCCGGAGCGATACGGGGTGGTGGACTTCGACAGCGAGGGGCGAGTGCTCTCCATTGAGGAAAAGCCCAAGGTGCCGCGGTCTCACTTTGCCGTGGTGGGGCTCTACTTTTATCCCAATGACGTCATCCGGGTGGCGGAGGGTGTGAAGCCCTCGGCCCGCGGGGAGCTGGAGATCACGAGCGTCAACCAGCACTACCTCGCTGAGGGGCGTCTCCGTGTGGAGCGCTTCCCGAGGGGCTTCGCCTGGCTCGACACCGGCACCCACAGGTCACTGAGTGAGGCGGGTGCTTACATCGAGGCGATCGAGAAGCGTCAGGGGCTGAAGGTGGCGTGCCTCGAGGAGATCGCCTACAGCCGTGGATACATCACGGGGGAGGAGCTGCGCCGGATCGCTGAGCCGATGCAACAGAACGAATATGGTCAGTACTTAATCTCTCTATTAGAAGAAGAATCGTGAATACCCCTAATGCTCATATCCTCGTCACCGGCGGGGCGGGCTTCATCGGCAGTGCGCTGCTTCGCCGTATGGTGGAGCGCTACCCGGAGAGCCATTTCTACAACTTTGACGCGCTCACCTATGCCGGCAATCTGGAGAACCTTGCTTCGGTAGAGGCGCACCCCAATTACCACTTCATCCAGGGCGACATCGCTGACTACGACTTCGTCCTCCGGATAATGCAGGAGTACCGGATCGATGGGATCATCAACTTTGCCGCCGAGAGCCATGTCGACCGGAGCATCAAGGATCCCTTCGCTTTCGTGCGGAGCAATGTACGCGGCTGTGTCTCACTCCTGCAGGCAGCCTGCAAGGTGTGGCGGCAGGAGGGCGGCTTCGACGGCAAGCGCTTCTACCAGATCAGCACGGACGAGGTGTACGGGTCGCTCGGGCCGGAGGATCCCCCCTTCTCCGAGACCACCCGGTACGACCCTCACTCGCCCTACGCCGCCTCCAAGGCATCGTGTGACCACTTTGTCCGCGCCTTCCACGACACCTACGGGCTGCCCACGCTGATCTCCAATTGCTCCAATAACTACGGACCCTACCAGCACCCCGAGAAGCTTATCCCACTCTTCATCAATAATATCCGTGAGGAGCGTGAGCTGCCGGTCTACGGCGACGGCCGTCAGGTGCGCGACTGGCTCTATGTCGATGACCACGCTGCGGCGATCGACCTGATCTACCACCGGGGCAGGGTGGGTGAGACGTACAATATAGGTGGTCACTGCGAGCGGGAGAATATCGAGGTGATCCACACCCTTATCCGTCTCGTGGACGAGGCGCTTGGGCGCCCTCAGGGGAGCTCTGAGCGCCTGATCCGCCACGTGGGCGACCGCCCGGGGCATGACGTGCGCTACGCCATCGATGCCTCCAAGATCGAGCGCGAGCTGGGCTGGCGACCGGAGCATACCTTTGAGGAGGGACTTCGGAAGACGGTCGACTGGTACCTGTCTAACGAGCAGTGGCTCGCCCACGTCACCTCAGGCGCATATCGCTCCTACTACCAAGATATGTACTCGCACCGCTGAGATTCGTCAGATTTTGTAGGGAAAATGGTATCTGATACCACTTACCCTGCAAAAAATGACCAGAAAAGGACTGACTTATGGATGAGAAGGTGAGGGTGACAGAGACAGAGATCGAGGGCGTGCTGATCCTCGAGCCGCGAGTCTACACGGATGAGCGGGGGTACTTCATGGAGAGCTACTCCCGCGAGAGGTACGAGGCGATCTGCGGGACCACCTTTGTCCAGGACAATGAGTCAAGGTCGTCCTATGGGGTAGTGCGGGGACTCCACTACCAGCGCGATCCCCATGCTCAGGCGAAGCTGGTCCGCGTCATCGTGGGGCGTGTGTGGGACGTGGCGGTAGACCTTCGCCCCGACTCTCCGACCTATGGGAAGCATATCGCCGTCGAACTGACGGAGGACAACCATCGACAATTCTTCATCCCACGGGGCTTTGCGCACGGCTTCTGCGTGCTGAGCGACGTAGCGGTCTTCCAGTACAAGGTGGATAACTACTACCACCCCGAGAGCGAGGGAGCGGTGGCGTGGGACGATCCGACGCTCGCCATACCGTGGCCCATCCGCCCCGAGGAGATGATCCTGTCGGAGAAGGACCTCCACAATCCTCGCCTCTCCGGTCAGGATCTCGGCACCCGGATCCCCCTCTTCCCGCTCTAAGAAATAGGAAGACCGCACCACAGGCAAGCCTATGGTGCGGTCTTCTGCTTTATGTAAGGAGATTACTTCTTCGGGGCAACGATCTCCACCTCTACTGAGGCCGAGGCGTTTGATCCCTTGAGAGTGGCGGTCAGCTTGCAGCTGCCGGTCTCACCGCTCGGGAGATTAAAGTTCCCCATGACAGCATTGTACTCCACTAATTTGCTATTGGAGGAGCTCCAGTCAAATTCGTATGCCGTGTCGCCCTCAAGTACCTGACCGTCCTTATCCAGCACCACCGGTGTGAGGGTGAAGTCAGTGGTGTAGGTGCTGAAGGTGAGCTTCGCCGTCACCTCCTCATCCACACCGTCCACCTCATGCATGATGGCGACGCGAGCACCTGCAGGGAGCGTCACGGTCTCCTGCACAGCTTTCTTAACGATCACCTTGCACTCGACCGGCTTGGCGCCCTTGGCTGAGATGGTGACGGTGCAGTCCCCCTCGTTTATACCCTCGACGGAGCCGTCGTTATTGACGAGCGCAATGGTGATCTCACCCTTCCCCTCGATGTACTTCTTGCCGCCCTTGAAGGAGAAGGAGACTGTCTCTCCCTCTGCCGGAGCCGGGGTGAGGGTAGGCTTGATGGTGATCTTCTTCCCCACCTCGACGGTGTACTCCTGTTGATCCGTTGTGATGGTGTAGGTGTACTCCCCGGGATTGGGCTCGGGATTGGGAGTGGGGTTGGGCGTGGGATTGGGAGTGGGCTCCGGTGTGGGAGTGGGCTCCGGTGTCTTCCCGCCCTCATCGATCACCTCGAGGGTACAGGTGGCGGACTTGCCACTGGAGAGACGGGCGGTAATGATCGCCTTGCCTGCCTTGACCCCCTTCACCTCACCGCTGCTCCTGTCGACCTGAGCCACCTCGGGGTCGGATGAGCTCCAGGTGAGCTTGATCCCCTTGGCGTCCTTCGGGGTGATGGTGGCGGTGAGCTTGAGTGTCTCGCCCACCTTGAGCTTGGCGGTGCTGGGGTTGATGGTCACGGTGGCGCTCTCCGGCGTCGGCTCGGACCCCTCGCCGGGCCTTTTGCAGCCGGGTAAGGTCAGGAGGAGCAGAGTGACGGAGAGGAGGAGGGCTCTGAGTTTGATTTTCTTCATGGTGTACATTATTCTTGATTGTTTTGGTTAGCAAAAAAGTACGGCTGATACCTTTACGGCCGTATGTCATTCCTTAGGAGCCTCCACGACCAGCGTGCAGACATCCTCTGCGCCATTGGCGAGGGAGGCGGTGATGGTGACGGTGCCGGGTTTGAGGCCGGTGATCCAGGCGGCACTGATGCCGGTGCGTGGCTTGGTAGGGGTCCCCTTCACCTCCGCGATTGATGGGTCGGAGCTGGTCCATGTGACGGCGGTCTCCTTGGCATTACGCGGAGAGACCTTGGCACGGATGAAGAATTCCTTCTGCCCGACGGTCATCCGGTAGCTATGCCCATCGACGAAGGTGACATTGGGGTTGTAGAGCTTCTTCGGAGGGATGGTGAGGAGTGTAGCCGCCTGCTTCTCGAAGTCTGTGGTCGAGTTATTCGTGTCCTGGAAGCGCTCGCCATTATACTTCCGCTGCAGGGAGTAGCCCCGCCAGCTTCCCTGCTGTGCATCGCTCTCCCTTCCCTCCCGGACGCTATTGTACCCGGCATCGATCTCCTTGGAGACTCGGGTGCGCTTATAGTTTTTCTGGGGGCAGATCGAGACCGCATCGATGACCCACTCATTGGGGAGCTTGACGCAGTGGGCATCGCCCTTGACGTGCGCCTTGTGGTGGGGTGTCTCGAGGCTGTGGAAGGAGTTTTCGTGTCCTGTCTCGTAGTCCCACCAGTACTTCTCTTGATCAAGATCTGTCGGGGGGACTCCCAGCTTGACGAGGAGGAGGGTCCGGTTTTCCGGGACATCAAATTGTCCCTCGCACTCCGGATTATTGTACTGAAAGCCCGCAAAGACGGGGATCAGGTTAGGCACCGTGTTGGTGTCCTCGAGGTAGTAGAAGTAATTGTTCCGCATCTGTGATGGGGTGAGCCACTCGAAGTCGGCACCTGACAGGTCGCACGCCTTCTTATTCTCCGTCGAGGTACCACCGATGAAGAAGCTCTCGCTGACGAAGGTGTACTTCTTCATCATCTCCTCTCGACTCAGTGTGTGATTGACCGCCACCGCTGTGAGTACTTTCTCCTCTCCCGGATTGATGGGATAGTCGTGTCCGCTCCCGGGGAACATCATAATGTTATCCACCGGGCAGTGAGTTTCGGTAAATTCCTCGTCCCCCTTGAGGTCGATCGCCAGATCCATCTGGAATGCCGTCCTCGCTATGCAGAGACTGTCGAGGTAGATCACCTTGGAGGTGGGATTGTAGATGATGATGTACTTGTCGTAGTCGTAGGATGCCGGTCCCACAAAGCCGCTGCCCCACTTTACATCGGGGGTGTAGGTGCCGGAGCTGAATACCTCCTTGATCATCAAGTGGTCGTCGCTGACCCGCTTCTCTTCCTCCTCCGGTCGAGTGAGTCCGAGGCAGCTACTGAGGAGTAGCACTAGTAGCGGAAGGAGGTAGGAGGGATGTATCTTCGTTTTCATGTCGATAGGATTGTGTAATCAGAGAAACCATGACCCGTAGCCGTTGCCACCGGTACCGGTCACACCGTGAGTCTTGAGGTTGGAGACCGCCTCATACGCCTCTTGAGGCTTCAGCCCGATCTCCCGTCCCAGCTGGAAGTAGTAGGGCTCATTGGGATCCGGGTCCGTAGGGTCGCTGTCAAAGACGGTGGCATACTGCTTCATCGGGATATTGATCCGGATGATCTCCTGCCAGCCCGACTCGGGTCGCAGATCGTCGAAGTCAGCGCAGACAAAGTCATTGTGAGGGGCCTTGCCATTGCGTGCATGCTCCGCATCCTTATCCGCGGGGATGACCCTTTTCTTGCCTTTCTCGCACTTCATCACCTGTACGGCGAGGTAAAACTGGGGCTGGAGGTAGCTTCCCCGCTCATACTTTACTCCACCGCCCATATGTGGCTTCGTTCGTGCCAGAGGCCACTGGCGGTAGTCGGCACCCTCGTCCTGGAAGTCAAATTCGAGGTGCCCCTTCAGCCCTACATAGTCCTGGTCCTGGGGCAGCGAGGCGAGGTAGTACTGGCTCCGGATCAGTGGTGGCAGGAGGCGGATGTTGTAGAGCGTCCGCACGCCATCCGCCATGTCGTTCTGTGTCCAGGTGTCACGATAGGTGTAGGTGAAGATGTAGGGTCGCGTCAGAGCCCTTCGCTCCTCCAGGCTCTTTGCACCGGCAAAGAGGGCGGCCGGGACAGGCTTCTCCTCTCTGAAGGCACGCTCATCCAGCGCCATCGGTCGGTCGATCATGGTCATCGCCTCGGGTGAGAGACCATTGCGGAAGCGCACGTCCATCACGTCGTAGGGCTGACCCTTGTCGTCTCGGTCGCTGACGGAGAAGAAGAGCTGATACTCCTCTGAGGCGTCGTAGATCTTGTCGTTGATCGGGTTCCCCTTCTTGTCATAGAAGTAGAGGCAGAGTCCCCAGAGCTTCTTCGTCCCACCGATGATGCGGAAGTACTCAGGTCCCACGGTGTCAAGAGCCTGCCCCCTCTCCTTCGCTGCCTCCAGCTCCAGGAAGGTGGCTGTAGACTCTCGATCCATCTCCACGCGGATGCCATCGGGTGTATTGTGGATGACGCAGAATTGCTCCTGCTTCCAGGGCGCATTGGGGTAGACGTAGTTGCCGTGGAGCTTGCCCTGACCATGGTCGTGCCCCTCCTTGATCATCACGAGGCAGGTGGCCCAGTCGGCGAAGGCTCCGTCGGGGTCGGGATTTGGGAGTGTCCCCTCCACCACGGGTCCGTGATCCTCCTCGGTGGCGAGGTGCTTGTCGAGGAAGTAGAGGTCTGCCTTGGTCGTGGGGGTCTTCTTATTGATCAGTGGGTTGCGTTCCTCCGGGACGGAGACGTCAAAGAGCATAAACTTGCGGCACCCGCTGCAGAGTAAGAGCAGCGCGGTAAGCATCAGGAGTATGGGAGTCTTGATGGTCTGCATGGCTGTGTGATCTTAGAATAATACACTCGGACGGCGACGATAGTAGCTATTGTCCTCTCCGTAAAACATATCCCTCAGCTCCGTCTCCGAGGCATCGGGGAAGTACCGCCTGACATCGCTCACCAGTCGCTCCACCGGTCCGTCAGCATCAGCGATCACCCGCACGGAGATCGGGTAGCACATGTCAAAGCTATTCCACGAGCGAGAGAGCTCGTAGGACTTGTAGGTGGTCACGCCGTCAAAGGGTGGAGCCTGGTTACCTCCGTTGGTCATGTATTTCCCAAAGAGGAATCGGGTGCTCTCCCCATTGCTCGGCTGTGTCAGGATGTGGGCGATGGAGACCTTGAGCTGGAAAAGAATGTCCGACTGCTTAAAGTTGAGTATCCCCTTCATCCCCATCGGCTCCAGTGGGTACAGCCCGCCGTCACCCTCCTCGTAGATCCCACGGCGGAAGCGGAGGAGGTTGACGATGTGTCCCGTCCGGATCCGTCCGAGGTCGTCCTGATCCTCAAGGACTGTCCCGAGAGACTCCTCCACAGGGTCGGTGTCGCGGTACTCGTAGTCGAAGATCTCCGGCGTGAGCTTATTGAGTGCATAGGAGTCAAGCGTCTTGTAGAGCCGGTAGTCCCTCCCTTGGTACCGGTAGGTCTCCTCCACACTCTTGGTAGAGGTGCGGCGCTCCGACTCGAGGGCCAGTGCGTAGTCGTACCGTAGACCATTGGGCTTATGACCCTCAGTGGGGACAAAGACATTTGCCTGCGACATACGGGTCGCCGGGAGTAGTCCCCCGTCGGCATCGGTCTCAAAGGTGTAGCGATCGATGTAGAGGCTGTCCGGCGTCATGGGGAAGGCGATCGGCAGTCCGGAGAGGGAGTAATTGTCGATGGTGAAGAAGTGCTGGTGCACGAGGATGGTCGAGTTGGGGTCATCGTAGCCGACGTCCCTCGGTGTCTTACCCTCCATAGCGTGCCAGCGAGTGAATTGGTGGTTGATCAGCTGACCATTCATGTCGTAGTACTTCAGCTCGAGCGCATAGCAGTACCTACTGCTCTTCACCACGTCGAAGTGCTCTCTCGGTGAGACGATCGTCATATTCCCGTCCTCATCCTTGGAGATCTTGATCTCTTGGTAGAGCGGCACCGGCGTGGGCTTTTGGTCATCGAGGTCATAGGCGGTGAAGTAGTAAGGCTCATCGCTCACCTCGCCCGCCGGATCAGCGTGCCGCACCGCCAGTCTCAGGATGGCCTGCACGGTGTAGATCTGCTCGTGTCCTACCACCACGGTCTCGATGAAGGGGGCGGGCGCTTTCACTATCTTCTGCATCGTATCCTTGCAGCCCGTGAGAGCCAGTAGGAGGATAGCGATGGCGGGTAATATCTGTCTCGTCATATTCATTTTGCTTTAAAACTCTACTACGGTGCGGATCGTATACTTGGCTCCCATCGCATGAGCAAAGAAGCGGAAGCGATCGGTGTACTCCTTGTACAGCGCATTCAGCATATTGTCAGCCACCAGCATCAGCTTAACGCTTCGTCCGCCGGGGAGATCATACTTCAGCTCTGCATTGGCATTGAGGAGGAAGTAGGGGTCCGGGGAGTCTGGTGCCAGGTCTTTCTCCGGATCAAAGCGCACCTGCTTTGTCACATACTTACCGTCCAGCGTCACATCGGCGTGCCACCTCCGCTCCTTCCCGAAGTCGATCCGGTAATTGGCACCCAGACCATAGCGATCCGAGGGCATAAAGGGTAACCAGCAATTCTGCGTGAGGTTGCGGGCGTTGATCCACTCACCGGTCATCTCTATCGAGAGACCGCTCAGCGGCTCCACCCTGACGAGGAGGTCCCCACCAAAGAGTCGGGCATTGTCCTGACCATAGATAAATTGCGGGTACTTCCCGCTCGGGTGATTGTGGAAGCGTCTCGCCCCCTGCCCGATATTGTCGTAGATGTAGTTGTGTACGTACTGGAAGAATGCACTCGGCTCGATCAGCAGCCACTCATTGCGGTAGCCCATCCCGAGGACCGGCTTCACGCCCACCTCCGGGAGGAGGTCCTTATTTCCCACCACCCAGTAGGTGCCGTGATGGAGACCGGTGGCGTAGAGCTCGTTGATGTCCGGCGGTCTCCAGGCAAGACCGACATTGAGCCGGACGTCATAGTTGTCGTTCAGTCTGTAGTGTGCTGCCAGACTGCCCGTGATGGCGGCGTAGACCTTAAAGTCCCTGTAGTACTTAAAGGAAGCGAGACTCGTGTAGCCATGCACGTCCATGGCCTTGTAGTCGTACCGCAGACCTCCCGAGAGGTCGAGGTTGCCGAGCTTCATCTTGTGGATCACGAAGCCACCGAGGGTCAGTGCGGCAAAGTTGGGGATAAAGGCGGGCTGCTTCGTCCCGGGGACATTGTAGTTGTACTGATAGCTGGAGCAGAGACCCGCCTGAGTAGACATGCCGAGCACCTTCCAGTCGCCTTCCCACGCCAGGTCAGAGGTCATGGTGGTGAGGAGGAGGTCCTGCATCGGCAGCCAGCTGAGGTCATCCCGCTTACGGTTCTCAAATTCCTGCCTCAGGTTATCCTGATACGATACCTTCAGCTCCAGATTGTGTCCCTCCGCCACGCGGTAGTCCACCTCGCCCTTGAGGGTAAAGTGCTGTGTCTGCTGGAAGGGCGGCTTGATCTCGTAAGAGAAAGGCTTGATCATACTCTCATCCGGGCGCCCGATCTCGAAGCGTGTCATCAGCTGCTCAAGGTCGGAGACGGAGCTGAAGAAGTAGATCCCGCTGCGAGACGTATAGAGGCTCGAGAAGAGCGTAGCAGTGATAGGCCCATGCTCGTAACCGGCGTAGGCGGAGAAACCGATGTTGTTAAATCCCGTGTTATTGAGCAGATACTCGGCCGTCCCATAGTCGCCCGACTTATTGTACATCGCATGGAGACGCATCCCCCAGTCGCGGTAGCCGACCTCCACCGATCCCGCACCATCGAAGGCTCGCCCATTGGTGGCATATCCGAGGTTGATCTTGCTCCGTGCGTAGAGTCGCTTGTGTCCATAGGGTAGGGTCGCTTGATTGAAGAGCACGACGCCACCGAGAGCACCCTGGCCGTAGCGGACGCTCTCCGCCCCCTTGATCACCTCGATGATCGAGGCTCCGGTATGGTCGATCTCCGGAGCGTGGTCCTCACCCCAGCTCTGGCTCTCGAGGCGGACACCGTTGTTGACCAGCACGATGCGGCTGCTGTGCATCCCTTGGATCACCGGCTTGGAGATGCTGCTCCCGGCACTGATGGAGCTGACTCCGGGGACAGACTCAAGGAGCTTGGCAAGGTTGAGCGACGTCCCCTTCTCGAGTGTCGCCGCCTCCACAGCCACTGCCTGCTGGAGATTGGTCGTGTGCTTGAGCTGACCCTCGACGACTAATTCGTCAAATAGGGTCGCATCCTCCTCCAGTCGAATCGTCAGTCGACCCTCCTTGCCCAGTGTGATCGTTTTCTCATAAGGTCTGAAGCCGAGAAACGAGGCAGAGATCTTCGCTCTCTGTGTCCCGGGAGCAAAGACGAGCGTGCATCGCCCCTGAGGATCGGTTACCTGGGTGCGACGAGCAGAGGGCGACTTGACGATGGCTCCGACGACGGGCTCTCCGCTGTCCGCCTCCACGATGGTGATGACGAGCAAGAGATCCTTGGGGGTCGTCTCTGCCGCCCTCGCCTCCGGTGTCAGGAGCGACAGCGTCAGGAGCAGCGGGACAAGGATCCTGCAGATGCTGTGTAGTGGTGACTTGTGCATGGGGGTATATCCTTACGAGTGGTGATTGCCGTTAGAGGCAATGCGGTTTTATGACTTTTTATACCAAAGTGATTTATTTTTCACTGCTGCAAAGGTAGGAGCTAATTGGGCGCTGCTCCATCCTTACTTATTGGTATTTCCCATCCTGCTCTATACTCATAAAGGATGACTACAAGCCCATAATAGATGCGCATGACGACTCTGCCGCACTGCGGGTCGGCCTGGTGCGGTGATGACCCCATAGTGCCGATGGCGGTCTAAGCGCTTGCAGATGTGTCCCATCCCTATGGGACTGGAGTCTCTCCCACAAGAGAGTGCAGGGGGCAGGGGTGACGCATTTGAGAGCTACTGAAGCCCTCGACTTATTATGAGGAATAAAGAACGAGGCACCCCTGCCGGGGTGCGGCGCAGTTCGTCCGACCCGTTCGACTCGTCCGATAAGAGGGCACCGCTCTTATGCGTCACCCCTGGCCTCCCGGAGCTTTCCCCGCTCCCTCGGGCGCTATTTTGGTACCTTTGCTGGGAGAGACAGAAGAGAGAGACAAGATGGACTTTGAACTCATATCAAGCTACAAGCCGACCGGTGACCAGCCTCGGGCGATCGCTGACCTGGTCCACGGCGTAGAGCGGGGGCAGCGCTTCCAGACGCTGCTCGGCGTCACCGGCTCCGGTAAGACCTTCACGGCGGCCAATGTGGTGGCCGAGGTGCAGCGGCCGACGCTGGTGCTGTCGCACAATAAGACACTGGCGGCGCAGCTCTACGGAGAGTTTAAGAGCTTCTTCCCCCACAACGCTGTCGAGTACTTCGTCTCCTACTACGACTTCTACCAGCCGGAGGCCTATCTCCCCACCAACGATCTCTACATCGCCAAGGACATGTCGATCAATGACGAGATCGAGAAGCTCCGACTCCGCACCACCACCCAGCTGCTCTCCGGTCGGCGCGACATCATCGTCGTCGCCTCCGTCTCCTGCATCTACGGTATGGCCAATCCTAAGGACTACGCCGCCAAGAAGATCCTCATCCGCAGTGGTCAGCAGATCGAGCGGGACGATCTGCTCCATCAGCTGGTGCAGATCTACTACACGACCGCTCAGGGGGAGTTTAAGCCCGGCACCTTTCGCTCCAAGGGCGACACTGTCGACCTCTTCCCCGCCGTGGAGGACTACCAGGGGATCGCCTACAGGATCGAGTTTTGGGGCGACGAGATCGACCGGATCTCCTCCTTTGTCCCCCTCACCGGTGAGGAGATCGAGGAGCTGGACGAGGTTTTTGTCTACCCGTCCAATCTCTTTGTCACCACCAAGGAGCAGACCGACTGGGCAATGGCGGAGATCAAGAAAGATCTCGACAAGCAGACGAGCCTCTTCGAGCAGGAGGGGAAAAAGATGGAGGCTGACCGACTCTACGAGCGGGTCACCAACGACCTCGCCATGCTGGAGGAGCTCGGCTACTGCTCCGGCATCGAGAATTACTCCCGCTACTTCGATGGGCGCAAGCCGGGCGAGCGTCCCTACTGCCTCCTCGACTACTTCCCCGAGGACTACCTGATGATCATCGACGAGAGCCACGTCACGATCCCCCAGGTGCGGGGGATGTATGGTGGCGACCGGCAGCGGAAGGAAAACCTCGTCTCCTACGGCTTCCGCCTCCCGGCGGCGATCGACAATCGCCCGCTCCGCTTCGACGAGTTTGAGCAGATGCAGGGCGATGTGATCTATGTCTCCGCCACGCCGGGCGACTATGAGCTGGAGAAGAGCGGCGGCATCATCGTCGAGCAGCTGATCCGCCCGACGGGACTCCTCGACCCGAGGATAGAGGTTCGCCCGACTGAGAATCAGATCGATGACCTCGTCGAAGAGATCAATACCCGCATTGAGCGGAATGAGAGGGTGCTCGTCACCACGCTGACGAAACGGCTGGCGGAGGAGCTGGCGGAGCACCTCGCCGACCTCGGGATCAAGACGGAGTACCTCCACAGCGAGGTGGTGACGATCCGCCGTGTGGAGATTATGGAGGGGCTTCGGCGGGGAGACTTTGACGTGCTGGTCGGGGTCAACCTCCTCCGTGAGGGACTCGACCTGCCGGAGGTGTCGCTCGTCGCGATCTTTGACGCCGACAAGGAGGGCTTCCTCCGCAACCACCGCTCCCTCACCCAGACCGCCGGTCGTGCCGCACGTAATGTCAATGGTCTAGTCATTTTTTACGCCGACAAGATCACCGACAGCATGCGGATGACGATGGACGAGACTGAGCGGAGGCGAAAGATCCAGATGGCGTACAATGAGGAGCACGGCATCACGCCCCATCAGGCGATCAAGTCCTCCACCAGCTCGATCCTCGACATGACCGGACCGAGCAAGACCTCCGATGCTGCCACCCCGCGGGAATATCGCATCGAGCACGCCAAGGAGTCAGCGGCGGAGAAGAGCCTCGACTTCCTCAAGACGGATAACCTCGCTGACAAGATCGAGAAGACCCGCGAGGCGATGCAGGCAGCCGCCAAGGCGCTCGACTTCGTCGCCGCAGCCCAGCTGAGAGACATCCTCTTCGAGCTACAGGCGGAGGAGGGCGGCTCAGAGGTGGCGACGGAGCTGGAGAAGAGTGCCGCCAAGCGCATCGCCGCGCGCGACCACGAGCGGTCGGCGCACGAGGCGAATAAACTGGGGAAGAAAAGGCGCTGACCCATGACCGATAGCTCCTGGATGACGCCCGGACAGCGGGAGGCGATGGAGCGCTTCCGCTCCTTCATCAGCAGCGATGACGAGACCGTCTTCGTCCTCCGGGGCTACGCCGGCACCGGCAAGACCACCCTCCTCCGCTCCTTTGTCGACTACATCAGCGACCTCGGCGCACTCTATGTGCTTGCCGCCAGCACCGGCCGTGCGGCCAAGATGCTCACCCTCCGCACCGGCATGGAGGCGCAGACGCTCCACTCGCTCATCTACCACTTCCACCGCTTCGGCGACAGCATCAAGGACCTCCTCGAGGATGAGAAGGAGGAGCACCGACATCCATTGTCGGACGAGGAACCGGCGGAGGAGATGCTCTCCCTCTTCAGCGCCTCCACCATCTCCGATGATGAACGGCAGTGGGGGCTGCGGGTCTACTTTATCGACGAGGCATCGATGATCTCCGATCGGGAGACGAAGGGCGGGATGCTCAGCTTCGGCAGCGGCAACGTCCTCGCAGACCTCTTTAGGTACGACCCCGAGGGGAAGTTCGTCTTCGTCGGTGACGACAGCCAGCTCCCACCTGTGGGGCAGGACTACTCCCCCGCCCTCGTGCCGGAGTATATGGAGATGCTCTACGATGTCCGCGCCACAGGCTGCCAGCTCACGGAGATCGTCCGGCAGGATAGCCGGAGCGGCATCGTCCTCGCCGCTGCCGAGATCCGCGCCCTCTACCTCGATCCCCCGGAGGTGAAGTGGGGCACCCTTCCCCTCAAGGGCTACGACGACATTGTGATCTGCAATGACCAGGAGACGCTCGTGAGGGACTACCTCACAGCGATTGGCGACAAGGACTTCGACCGCTGCACCTTCATCTCCCTCTCCAATAAGCGCTGCGCCGAGGTCTCCCGCCGCGCGAGGGAGCTCTACGGCTATATGGCGCCCGTGGAGGTGGACGACCTCCTCCTCGTCACCCAAAACGACCTTACCACTGGCCTTGCCAATGGCGACCTCATCGAGGTACTCGAGGTCTCCCTCTCACGGAAGAGGGTCCGCGGCGGGGTCACCTTCGTCCCCGTCCGGGTGCGGAATATCGACGACAGTGCCGAGTACGAGACCCTGCTGATCCTCGACCTGCTGGAGCAGGACGCCCCGGGACTCTCCTCCGCCGACTACAAGGCGCTCTACAGGGACTTCGCTCTCCGGATGCGGAAGGAGGGGACCAAGCCAGGCTCTCGGGGTTTCCGGAAGTCCCTACGGGAGGATCCCTACCTCAATGCGCTCCACTGCCGCTACGGCTACGCCCTCACCTGCCACAAGGCGCAGGGTGGCGAGTGGCCCGAGGTCTTCATCGACCTGCCGGTCTGGCTGATGAAGGAGCCCAAGAGCGAGGCCTACCGCTGGGTCTACACCGCCCTCACCCGCGCCAGGTCCGTCGCTCACCTCGCCAAGTCCTTCGTCATCAAGTAGCAAAAAAGTCACACGATCTTCATCACGGTTCGGCCTGAAAAGAGTAACTTGCTTGCGTAGTGAAGTAGTCACCCGCTATTTAAGGACTTAAGCAATGTGATCTTATGGAAAGTACCATGTTCAGATCCACACTTCTGGGTCTGCTGACACTCCTTATGGCAGGATGTGTCAATCAGCAAAGTCCCCTGGATCCTCATGGATCTGCCGAGCTGTCTCACGACCGACAACTCATGCATCGTACATGGGAGCAGGTCTATGTACAGTCTGATTTTGGGTTCCTTCCGAGCTTTTCCGACAGGGTGCTTCTCCCTGCAGGTGGTGTGGAGACCTCTCTTTCGGATGAGGCGAATGTGGAGACCCTAAGTGAGCTTGTCGACTTCCTAAACAGCAAGCTTGTGGGTGTCGTGCCGCCGGAGGGCTTCTACTTCCGGGCAATGGCTGACATCACTCTGACGGTCAACCGAGAGAGTGGTCGCATCTCGGTAGATCAGATCGTCCTGCAGAGATATGATCAGATGCCAAAGGATATCCTCTTCCCTTATGCCGCTGCTGAGGCTATACTTCAGACGGATCATCCCGACTTGGATCCAACACAGATCCTATTACGCACGGCTAAGTCCAGGAAGTATGCCATTGAGTGTGAAGGAGGAGTAAAGGACGGCGAGCGAATTGTCGTGGAGAGAACTATCTCCGGAGCCAAAAAGGCTTTTAAATTCATCGATGAGTGCATTGACGGAGGTGGCTGCACGAAGACCTGCAAAGCCAATCTGACACTAGTCCTCTGAGTTGTTTCCTTAGTAAACAACTCTCGCCCCTGTCGATCGTGACGGGGGCGAGAGCTTTTTTTGCGCCAATGCCGGTGGTGACGTATGTGGAAATAGTCAGTCGGTGGTAGGCCTGCATCCGAAGGATGCCTATGGAGTGAGCGTCCCTGCCGGGGAGCTACCCTCCTTACCACAACGATCCACCTCCCGATGGGTAATGGATCCCGTCAGGGATCCCAGTTTCCTATCCACAGGTCGAGCCGCAATAGCGGCGAAGACCTGTGGGCAGAACGACGCTCTGACCACGACCCCTTGCGGGTCGCAGGGAGAGGGGATGGCTGCTCTGCGACACCCTTGCGGGGTCGCGATCGTTTGTGATGCCTGATCCACTGGCCTTCGGGGCTACGCCCCTCCGACCAGTGGCTGGGAAGCGAGCACCCGAAGGGGTGCCCTGCTGACCTCCTTAGGGGACCCCGGTAGGGGTCCATTCTTCTTAGCTGTAAGTTTGTCACATGATCGTTGAGGGGCTTTTGAGCCCCGCTCAAAAGCCCCTCAACGCCACTCAAACAAAGGAGATAAATCTTTTGGGAGCT
>NZ_UQJH01000005.1 GCF_900541275.1 uncultured Porphyromonas sp. | reverse complement strand
AGTGGCCCAATCCACTACCCGCCACAAAGTTAAGAAAATCCCCCGGTAGGCGTAGGGTAGCCGTCTTTTCGCCCGGGGTCGAAGAGGCATAGCCTCGAAGACCCCGGGTTACAGCCAAGGAAAAGGTACCCCTCCGGGGTGCCCTGCGTCCCGTCCAGCCCACCCGCCGGACATTCGCCTTTCGCACCGTCCGACTCGTCCCACAAGATAGCGCGCGCCTCAAAAAAGGGGCAATAATCTAATACCGATAAAAGAAAACACTAATACCGATATTAGGCGCACCTAATATCGGTATTAGTGAAATCTCTCTCCAGGGCCGTATCGGAGAGCTACAAGGTCAGTCGTCCCAGAAGCCGAGGTCGTCGAGCATCTCCTGCTCGTCGCGCTCCAGCTGCTCGAGGTCGTCCGTCTCAGCGTCCGCAGCATCCTCACTCAGCTCGGGATCGTCGTCATCGAGCCAGTCGGGGATATACTGCGTCGGGTCCATGAATTGCTCGAGATCGCGCCGCTCCTTCTTCGTCGGGCGTCCCGTGCCCCGCGCCCGCCCCTGGCGATAAGCGGCCTGCATCGTCTCGAGGATCTCGTACTCGCTCCGTGGGGTGACGTTCTTGAGATACTCGGGCACCAGCTTGGCTCCCACGCGAGCCTTGGGGAGCCCCACCACCTCGAAGGAGAAGGTCATCGGCGGCTTCTTCACCTCGATGCGATCGCCCACCCTCACCTTGGAGGCGGGCTTGAGGGAGACGCCATCGCGGGTGACACGATTGATCTTGCACGCCTTGGCGGCTATGGAGCGGGTCTTGAAGACTCGGGCGCCCCAGAGCCAGCGGTCTATACGTAGGTCTTCCATGGGTCGATTTTTTCTCTCTTAGTGATGATGGCTCTTCTTGTGCGTCTCGTCCTTGGTGCGGGCGTTGTAGGTATTCATCGTCCGCTCGATGCCCTGCAGGGCAAAGCTGCGGATCACCTCGGCGGCAAGGATGGCGAGGTTGGGCCACTGAGCCTCCTCCTCTTCGTCAAAGGAGCCGAGGACATAGTCGATCTGCCCCCCCTTGGCGTAGTGGGAGCCGATGCCAAATCGGAGACGGGCGTACTTCGCACTCCCCAGCGTTGCCTCGATGTGCTTCAGACCGTTATGCCCGCCGGAGCTACCCTGAGCGCGGATGCGAAATTCGCCAAAGGGGATATTGAGGTCATCAACGACGACAAAGAGGTTCTCCTGCGGGATATTCTCCTTCTTCATCCAGTAGCGGACGGCATCACCGCTGAGATTGACGTAGGTGGAGGGCTTGAGGAGGATGAGGATCTTATTCTTGACCCTCATCTGGGCGACCATGCCGTAGCGCTTGTCCTCAAAGGCGACACCACCCTCCTCCGCCAGCGCGCTGAGGACGCGGAAGCCGGCGTTGTGTCGCGTATCACGGTACTCGGGGCCGGGATTGCCGATCCCCACGATCAGGTATTTGCTTGACTCACTCATGACTTGATAGATAATGATCTGCCACCTCCTCCAGCCGGCTGTACCACTCGGCTCCGTAGGCGCGCACCAGTGCGGAGCGGACGAAGCGGTAGATCCGAATTCCCTCTCGCTGTCCCCGTGCCACCGCTGCATCGCAGAGTGGCGACCAGACGTCGTAGTAGAGGATCGTCCGCCCGGCATCGGTCCGCCGGGTACGCACCGGGTAGAGGTGGCAGGAGATTGGCTTGTAGAAGAGCGACTGCGACCCCTCGGTGAAGCACTTCTCGAAGGCACAGCGGCAGCACTCGCCCTCCTCATTGCAGGTAAAGACGCACCGCCCGCCGTCGACGATCATCGTCGCCCAGGCTCCCGGAGCCGGGCTGTAGAGCACGCCATGGGTCGTCATATAATCGACGTTGGCAGGCGGGATGGTGTCGATCACCCGGGGTAGTGTCTCCAGGAGGAGCTCCTTCTCCTCCTCCGCGACGGGAGCACCCTCCACGCCCTCCACGCAGCAGGCGCCCCGGCAGGCCTCGAGGTCACACGCGAAGTACTCGGTGATGACCTCCGGACTGACGAGGATCTCTCCCACCTCGAGGTATTTACTCTTCTTTGCCATAAAAAAAAGGAGAGCCATCCCTACCATGCCGGCACGGGGTGACTCTCCTTAGATCTTGCGACCCGTCGTCTCCTGCATATAGTGCGGGAGGGAGGGGCGTGGGTAGCTTACTCTGCGGAGCCCTCAGCAGCCTCCTCAGCCGGAGCCTCGGGAGCAGCGGGTGCTGCAACCTCCTCCTCAGCCTCCATCTGAGCAGCCATAGCGGCCATCTCACGGGAGGACTTGATGGTGGCGACAACGGCGTTGCCGGCGTTGAGCAGCTCGAGGTTGTCGAAGCTCAGGCTACGTACCTGGATCGGCTGGTCAACACCCATATTGGTGATGTCGATGTGGAGACGATCGGGGATATTGGTATAGAGACCCTTGACCTTGAGGTAGCGCATACGAGTGATCAGCGTACCACCGGCACGGACACCCTTCGCGAATCCATCGAGGACGATGGGCATATTGACCACGATAGGCTTATCCTCAGAGATCTGGAGGAGGTCAATGTGCAGCACCTCGTCGGTGACGGGGTGGAACTGCAGGTCCTGCACGATGCACATCACCTTGTCGCCACCCTCTACAGAGAGCTCGACCGTGTGCACATCGGGGGAGTAGATCAGGTTGCGCACATCCTTCTTGGATACGAGGAGGCTCTGATTCTTCTCACCACCATAGATCTCTACGGGGATCAGACCCTGGCGACGCTGGTCGCGGGTCGCCTTCTTACCCACCTCCTTGCGGAGAGTGGCACTTAGACTGTACGTCTTCATACTTGCTTATTAGTTGTGTTACTCAAAATTAGCTCTTCCTAATTTCCCATCACACCTTGATAGGCCTTTTCCATAAGAAAAGCACGCAAAGATACTGATTTCCTCTCACATAACGACCCCCCCGACTCCCCCTTTGGGCAAAAAAAGGAGAGAAAGCCCGGGTAGGACTCTCTCTCCATAGAGGGATGATCGATTCGCCGACCTTACTCTAAGCGGCGAGCACCGTCACCGATGATGACGGGGTAGACCTTGGGTGCGTGACCAAACTTCTCCTCATACGCCTTGGTGGCGTGGGCGATGAAGCTGTCGTAGAGCTCCTCGCGGACGAGATTGATCGTGCAGCCACCGAAGCCTCCACCCATGACACGTGAGCCGGTGACGCCGTGATGAAGTGCCTCGAGTACGAGGAAGTCCAGCTCCTCACAGCTCACCTCGTACTTCATTGAGAGGCCCCAGTGGGTCTGGTACATCTTACGACCCACGGTGGGGTAGTCCCCCGCCTTGAGCGCATCGGAGACCACCAGCACACGATCGATCTCCTCGATCACGTACTCGGCCCGGAGCGCATCCTCAGCGGAGACCTTGTCCCGGATGCTATCCAGCATGTGGAGGTCAGCGTCGCGGAGATACTCGATCTTGCGGTCGGGATAGGCCTCGCGGAGAGCCTTGACCACATGCTCGCAGGAGGCACGGCGCTGGTTGTAGGCTCCGGAGGCGAGGTTGTGCTTCACCACCGTGTCGATCAGGACGAGGCGGTAGCCCTCAGGCTCCCAGGGGAAGTACTCGTACTCCAGCGAGCGACAGTCGAGGCGCATGATGTGCCCCTCCTTGCCAAAGACGCTGGCAAACTGGTCCATGATCCCGCAATTGACACCCACATAGTGGTGCTCGGTCATCTGCCCGGCGATGGCGAGGTCGAAGTCGTCCACCTTGCCGTCACCGAAGAGCTCATTGAGCGCCCTGGCGTAGCAACTCTCGAGAGCAGCGGAGGAGGACATACCTGCCCCGAGCGGCACATCACCGGAGAAGGCGGTGTCGAAGCCCCTGACCGGGACTCCGAGCTTCTGCATCTCGCGGCTCAGACCGAAGATGTAGCGCGCCCACTGCTCCTCGGGGGCTTCTTCCTCCGTGAGACCGAAGGAAGCTCTCTCGTCGAGGTCGATGGCGAAGGCGTTGATGCGGTCGGTACCATTGGGACGGATTGCCGCCATGATACCGGTATCGACGGCGCCGGGGAAGACGAAGCCTCCGTTGTAGTCGGTATGCTCACCGATGACATTGATCCGGCCGGGGGCGAAGTAGAGGCACACCCCGTCTGTGTGGTCAAAGGCCTGCCCAAAGGCAGCTCTCACTTTTTCTCTATTTCTCATAAGGACTCAGGCTGCAGTGTGGGTGGCAGGGACGTCGGTCTTATTGGGCTTGCACCCCCAGAGGGCGTAGAAGAGGATCCATGCCTCACCGATGGCGACGAGGATCCAGGAGATATTCCAGCCGATACCATCAGCCATCGCGCCCTGGATCACAGGGAGGAGCGCACCACCGAAGCAGCCCATCATCAGGATGCCGGATGCCTTGGAGGTGTAGCGACCGAGGCCATTGAGGGCGAGGGTGAAGGTGGAGGGCCACATCACGGAGTGGAAGAGACCGATGGCACAGAGGAAGTAGGGATTCTCCGTCACCATAGCGAGGATCACGAGGATCAGCGCGGCGAGGGCGGCGATCATCAGCTGCGTGCGGGCGCTCACCTTGCTGAGGAAGCTGCCGACGAAGCGACCGACCAGCAGACCACCCCAGTAGAAGGAGGCAAGCGTGGCGCCGAGCTTGGCGGCCATGGCGAGGTCATTCATCGCATAGAGGACGATATTGGCACCCACGCAGACCTCCACGCCGACGTAGAAGAAGAGGGTCACCAGCCCGAGTGAGAGCTGACGGAAGGACCAGACACTATCGGGGAGTTTCTCGTCACCCGAGGAGACACCCTCGATCTCGGGGAGATTGATGCGGGTGAGGGCAAAGACGATCACCGCCACGAGGACCATCAGGCAGATGATCGGGAGGTAGAGGGAGGTGATATTGACCTCGAGTCCGCTCTTTCCGCTAAAGATCACGTAGGCGACGAAGAGCGGGCCGAGCGTGGTCATAAGGGAGTTACCGGTACCGGAGATATTCTGCCGCTGTACACCGGTGGTGCCGGGGACATCGCAGGCGACGAGGTAGGGATTGACCACAGCCTGGAGGTAGGTGAGTGCCGTACCGGCGACAAAGGCGGCAATGAGGAAGATCCAGTAAGCGATCGGAAGGGTTACGGGACCCTGCCAGGTGAGACCGGTGAAGTCACCGGACTTGGCGGTATTTATAACAAAATTGCCCGTCTCAGCCGCAGATGCCTGCATGGCAGCGATACTGCCCTGCTCCTCGATAGACTTTGCCTCACTGATCGCGTCAGAGAAGCGAGGCAGGTCAAAGCTGTCGAAGCACCAGGCGGAGCACATATAGATCGCAAAGGCAACGATCAGGATGCCGAGACCGAGGATGAGTGACTTCTTGTACCCATTCTTCTCGATATATCGGGTACTGATCGGACCCATCACTAAGTAGGCGAGGAAGAAGGCGAAATTGAGCGCCGTCGTCAGCGTATTGGTCATGCTACCTCCCTTGATGAGGTAGGCGGCCTGCATCGGGGCCTGGAATTGCTGATTGAGGTTGGTGATCAGGCCGATCAGAGCCATCAGCACCACCATGATGATGAAGGGCACCAAGTAATTGGGCTTCGTCTGATTGTACGTTTTAGTCATAAGATATTGTGGAAAGTGTTAGTAAGCGTATGGTCAGAGCTCCTCGTCCTGTATCTCCACGGTGGAGAAGGCGAAGGTGGTCCGACTCTCGTAGGTGTCTCCCGGGCGGAGGACCGTAGAGGGGAAGTCGGGCTTATTGGTCGAGTCGGGGAAGTGCTGTGTCTCGAAGCAGATCGCTGAGCGGGCGGGATAGCGGCTGTCGCCTTTGCCCCTCATATTGCCGGTGAGCCAATTGGCGGTATAGATCTGCACGCCGGGCTGGTCGGTCTGCACCTCCATGGAGATGCCGCTCTTGGGAGAGAAGCAGATGGCGCAGGGTCCGAAGGTACCCGGCTCCTTATCCAGCACCCAGGTGTGGTCGTAGCCACGCGCCTGGAGGAGCTGCTTCTCCTCTCTGTCGATCCGCTCGCCCACCTCGTGCCAGTCGAGGAAGTCAAAGGGCGTCCGCTCCACAGCCTCAGCGGTGCCGAAGGGGATCGCCGTGTCGTCCGTCGGGAGGTACTTCGACCCGAAGAGCCGCAGCATATGGTCGTGGACGGAGGGGTCGCCCTCCCCGGAGAGATTGAAGTAGGAGTGATTGGTGAGATTGACCACCGTCGGCCTGGTCGTAGTCGCCCTGTAGCGTATGTCGAGGGTGTTATCCTCCGTGAGGCTATAGGTCACCTCCACCTCCAGCTCTCCCGGGAAGCCCTCCTCGCCGTCTGCAGAGGTGTACCGCAGCACGAGCGTGGCGTCATCCCTCTGCTCGGCCTCCCAGACACGGAAGTTGAATCCGGTGGGTCCGCCGTGGAGGCTATTGGGACCATTATTGATCCTGAGGCGGTAGGTTATGTCATCAAGCGTGAACTTCCCCTTCGCGATCCGATTGCCGTAGCGACCGATGATAGAGCCGAAGTACTGCTCCTCCGTCCCGAGGTAGTCATCAAGGCTGTCGTGTCCGAGGACGACATCTACCGGCTTGCCTTCTCGGTCGGGGACGAGCAGCTGGACGATCTTGCCGCCATAATTGGTCACCAGCATCTCCATCCCGGCCCCATTGGTGAGGCAGTAGAGGTGGGTGGGATGACCGCAGAGGTTGCGGTCAAATTTCTCTGCGTCTATCGCGACAGGCTTTCTATAATAGTTCATACGTAAGCATTGGTTGGAGTGGTGCATGAGCCGAGAGAAACCCTCCCGGACGATATTCCGTCATCAAATGTACACTTTTTTACCCTTACACCCCACCGATAAGCAAATAATTTACTGTACACCACCGCCACCCAGCTCGATCAGCCAGCGACAAAAGAGGAGGAAAAGGTAGGCCAAGAGGACCATGAGGAGGATCAAGACGATGATGGCCACGACGAAGTAGCGGGCTCGGCGATTGACCTCACGGATCGTCTCGCGGTCATCCTCGACAAAGCCCCGAACCAGCTTGGCGGTCCGGCTATTGGCTCGGAAGAGGAAGTCCAGCACCGGACCGATGAAGGGGACCAGCCCGACGCAGGCATCGATGAGAAAATTGTAGAGTATCGCCAGCGTCAGCGGGAGGGACTTGATCTTGCGGGTCGAGAGTCTCAGGCCGGGGATCACGAAGAGGAAGCCCACCACGTCGCCCGCATAGGGGATGAGGCCGATGAGTGCATCGATCCCGTAGCGGTCCATATACCTATCCGCCCAGAGGATGATCCTGTAGTCGCGGTCGCTGAGGAGCTCCAGCTGGCGCTCCTCCTTCCTCGCATGGCGCGCTGCCTCCTCCGCCCGAGCGCGATCCATAGAGGCTTGCTCCTCGGGGTCAGTCAGCCGGAGCTGACGCCGCAACTGCTCTCGTCGTCCCTCGTGCATCGCCTTATACGTCCAGAGTCGCCTCGCCGCTGAGCAGCTTACGGAGGTCGTCCGGCCCGAGGTCCTGCTTGCCCTCTCCGGCGAGGAGCAACAGGTCCTCACGGACACGCTCATCGGTCAGGTCGGTGTGGACACGGCGCCTCACCTCAGCAAGGAAGGCGGACTTATCATCGATCTGCCGCATATTATACTGAAAGGTCTCACGGATCCGCTCCAGCTCACGCCGGTAGTGGTCCTCGGTCACCTTACTCGCCACCTCCTTCTGCCGCAGCAGGAGGAGCTCATCGACAGCTGCCGCCGACCGCTGAGCGGCGACACGCGAGCGGGCTGCCGCCACCTGAGCCAGCTGGCGGGCACGCTGCTCATCCCGAGGGTCGGCCGGTCTCGAGGGAGTGACAGAGTGAGAGACCCTCTCTGCGATCACCGGCGCCGCCTGTTGCTCCACCCCCTGCAGGCGCTGCCGGAGGCGATCGATCCGCTCCGTCATCTCGGCAGGGAGCGGGGACTGCTCCAGCTCCCTGAGAGACTGAGGAGCCACTAAGCGATCCTCCAGCGGACTCTCGATGATGTCCCGAGCGATGGAGAGGAGCTTTAGCACCGGAGTAAGGTGGGCGGCCGCATCGCTCAGCATCGTCGGTGAGAGGGTCTGCAGCTCATGGATATGCTCCGTCAGGTCACCGGCGTCCATACGCGACTGGTGGTACTCCTTGAGCGACTCATCGTAGATGCGCTGTAGCGAGTCGATCTCCTCGCCGAAGACCCTCAGGTCAACTCTCAGCTCCTCGTACTTACGCACGATCTCTCCATCGTACTTATCCCACTCGGTGAGGTCTCGGCCGTAGCTCTCGCTAGCCTTACCAAAGGTGACCATACGGCGGAACCAATTCGGCTCCTTTGGCTTAGCCTGTAGAGCCTCCTGGTAGCGCCCCTCCAGCGAGTCAAGGAGCACCTTTGTCGTCTCCACCTGATCCTTATAGTAAGTGATATTGAGCCGGGCGTCGAGCATTTTCTCCTCCAGCCCTCTCATATGCTTATGGATCTCCTCCCGCTCGTGGACGATCTGCTTCACCTCGGGATCAGAGTAGAGCGCCTCCCGCAGCGCCCTCCACTCACCCGAGAAGACGCTCTCCCCATACTGATAGAAGAGGTCCGCCCTCGAGAGGTAGAGGTCGTTTATCGTCCGATACACCTCTACCAACCGCGCCATATCCGCCTGTATCGAGGAGGCATCCCGCACCACATCGCTCCGGAGGTCGAGGAGCTGCCCCTTCAGTCGTGCGGTGTCGCCGACCGTCTTGCTGTAGTGCGTGACGAGATTGACCGCCGCCATCACGAGGGCAAAGCGACGACCGGAGGAGTGGCTGTAGTCCCGCACCGAGTCGGAGATGCTGGAGCGGAAGTCCTCCGAGATAGAGCTGAGCAGCTCCGAGGCACGCCCCGAGAGGCTGTCATAAGAGAGCCTCGCCCGGCCGTACATCTTGTCCACATCGATCCAGCGAAGTTTATCAAAGTCAAAGAGCTCCGGCGCCACACTATGGATCCGATCACCAAAGAGATCCTTCAGCAGCGCCACCCACTCCCGATAGCTGTAGAGGACCTGCTCCCGCAGCTCACCATAGGCGGTGATGGCCCCCTTGATATCCCCTTTTGCTTCCTTATATGCCTCTACCAGACCGGCATAGCGCCGGAGGAGATCCTCCGACTCCGCCTGGATCGTCTTGATGCCGGCGGTGCCGACGATGGTATCGACCGCCTGCTGAGAGAGCTGAGGCTTCACACCCGGGCGGTAGTCTCGGGACGCCTCGTCCACCTGCAGGAGTACCCGGTCCATAGCCCTCTTCCCCTCCTCAAGCAGCTTCGTCACCACGCTCACCGCCTTGGCGCTCTCGCTCGACTCGATCAGGTCGATGATGCGGTACTCATCGACGAGGCTCTTGCTGCTGCTGTTATTGAGGAAAGCCTCCCGGATGTGGGGGTCGTCGCCCATCGACCTATACGCCTCCCAGACCAGCCGGCTCACCTCGGACGAGTCCCCGGAGATGCCGTCACCCCGCAGCTCATAGGCGAGGTCGGCACGGGTAAAGTGGTCGTCCCGGGCGACCAATTGGTCAGCAATAGACTTGATGCGCTCGTAGAGACGCTGCAGATCGATATCGGACATAGAAAAAAAGAGAATTTCGGTACATATAAAAAAACAGCCGTGAGCGACACCGCCCACCCGACTGCTCAAATGTAACGCTTTTCAGTGGATCCTCTCCGCCGGAGGGACCCTACCCGGATCTCTATCGGTCGAGCCAGAGGGTCATCTGGCAGGCGCGGCAGTCCGTGGTGATGCGGGAGCGCTCCTGGCCACGGACGAGGTAGAGGGGCAGGGCAAAGGGTGGCCGCTTGCCCTCCCGGGTGCAGTAGCCCAGCCGATGAAGCAGGCAGTGACGGGTCTGCATCACCGGCACCGACCCCTCCGGCATCGCCACCTCCATAGCGGGGGCGATCTCTCCCTCTACACCGAGACGGCGGTAGAGCCGCTCTGCCTGCCGGTTGGCGACGTTGTAGGTAAAGTCAAGGCTCTCCGGCAGACCGGACTCCTCCCGAGAGTGCTCCCGACTGAGGAAGTCCTTCCGCCACTCCCGAAGCCGCTCACCCCGGTGGTCACGCTCCTCGACCATCACCCTCCGGCAGGCTTCCCTCAGTCGCTCCACAAGCTCCCTCCGCAGCTCCGTCACCACGGAGGGCGGCAGGTACAGCCCCCGAAGTCTCAGCTCAGGTTGCTCGACCCTGTAGGGCGTGTCGCCAAGCTTGGAGAGCGTGTCGATGAGTCTCGCTGTGGGATCCTTCTCTGCCGGCTCCAGGGCCATCTCCCTCTGTACCTCCACCGCTATGGAGGGCGCTTCGGCCACAGAGGCACGGAGGATAATCCCCTGCTCCGTCGCCTCGCACTCCATACCTATTTGGACCTTTCGGTTCGAGGCATCATCGCGCCTCAGGAGCCGGTCCAGCCGATGATTGAGGTTGCGGAAGACCGTCGCACCTGGCGTCATCTCGACCGAGGCGGAGAGCCTCAGCCGGTAGGTCCCATCGCCCTGGGGCGTCACCTGATTGACCAGCGCACCGGCTGTCGTTGTTTCATCAGAGGAGACTAAGAGGAGGCCGTCGCCATTACTCAGCTCAGTCCCCATATCGCGGAGCTGCAGCACCATCTCCCGTCCCCGACACTCAGTGAGCGTGCCGAGCTCCTCCCCGACACTCTTATTGGTATAGGGGGTGATGCTCTCCGTCGGGATCGGCGTATGCAGTGGGGTATTGTAGGCGGTGAAGCGGCGGGAGAAGGTCTGCTCCGGTCGTGGAGCAAAGGTAAGCTCCGTCTCGCCCCACGAGCTGCGGCAGTACTCCTCACTGCGTCTACTGATGATCTCATCCACCACTCGACGGTAGTGGGCGGTCACGTTGCGGACGTAGTCGATGTCCTTTAGCCGCCCCTCGATCTTTAGCGACGAGACACCCCGGTCGAGCATCTCCTCGATGATCTCGGTCCGATTGAGGTCCCGCAGCGACAGCAGGTGTTGCCCGGTGAGAAGTTTTCGCCCCATTGCATCCTCCAGGTCGTAGCTCATGCGGCAGTACTGTGCGCAGGCACCTCGATTGGCACTGCGGCCACGGCACGCCTCGGAGATGAAGCAGCGCCCGCTGTAGGAGACGCAGAGGGCTCCGTGAACAAAGCTCTCCACCCGCATCCCTACCCCGTCAAGCAGGCTCGGCAGGTCCGCCGTGCTCACCTCTCGCGGGAGCACCACCTGCTCCATGCCCAGCGCCTCGAGGGTGCGGAGCTTGGCATTGCTGTCGTTGTGGCACTGCGTACTGGCGTGGAGGGGGATGGGAGGCAACTTCTCCATCAGCAGCCCCATATCCTGTATGATCAGCGCATCGGCACCGGCACCATAGAGATCCCATGCGAGCGAGACCGCCTCGGGGAGTTGCTCATCCGTCAGGATCGTATTGAGCGCCACATAGACCCGTGCGCCCACCTCGTGTGCCTCTCGGGTGAGCGTCGCAATGTCCTCGAGAGAGACCCCGGCGGCAGCGCGCGCGCCAAACTTCGGTGCCCCGATATAGACTGCGTCCGCCCCTGCCGAGAGAGCCACCCGCCCGCTCTCGAGGGACGAAGCGGGTGCCAGTATTTCGATGCTTCTCTTCATGGCACAAAGGTACCCATTCCTCCCCTCAGTTCGCCCCCCTGAATTCAGCATGAAACTCGATGCGGTGAGTTAACGAGGCGAAAATGGGTAACTTTGGGCATCAGAGCAGGAATTGGGAGCAAAGCACTGACCAAGACCATGCACTTCACCAAGATGGAGGCACTGGGCAACGACTACGTCTACACGTGATTATCCTCGTGACCGACCTGGTAAACCCCGCCCACATTGAGACCAGCGCGGTGGCGGGTCGCTGCGGCTTGTATTGCGACGGACGGTGGGCGAGGCTATGATACCTGCCGTGAATAAAGAGAATGAACCTAAATCCCCCCCTCTACCCTTGCAGCACTTCGACCAGCTCTACCTCTGCCACCCCAATAACACAACCATTACTTACCTTTAAATATGCCCGTTTCGCTGTCTCGATTCCATACACCCTTTTGATCTGACTGATATTTACGTCCGCGTGAAAGATTCCATGTCAGATTCAAAGAGATCATATTTCCCCACTCCGGAATATATACAGTTAGATCTTTCTTGATGAACTGCGAGTGCGTTGCCTCCCCGAAGGTAGATCCATTTTTCAGGAATAGATGAGAGCCATAAAGACCAATGGAGAGGTTTTGGCTCAGTTTATAATTCACTTGCGCTTCTATATTCTGGCCGGTGGTGTTCTCACTTTCTCCTCTAAAGTTTCTTTCCTTTGCAGACCAAGAAGCTCTAAAGCTCCATTTGCCAAAAAAAAGTTTCGAGCCAACATATCCCCATAGGCGATGGAAGTCGTGGGTATAATTATTTCCCACGTAACGAGATAGCAGGTACGAAAATCCGCCATCCAAAGTCAGAACATTGGGTATTATATAGAGTTGAACAGTTGTATAATTCCAAAAGTCTGCTGCTGACTTCTGCTGTTCATAGCCTAAGTCAAACCATGTCCTCCCATTTGCGTCACTGTGTCTCGTTATTTCTTCTAAGATAGGATTCCGGCTATACGTGTACCCCGTTGTGTTTTCAGTATAGAAGTATTTATGCTCGTAAGAAAGGGTCAGCGTCTGTGTATACCTGCTGTAAGGTTTCAAGTTAGGATTACCTACATGATATTCGTATTCATTTGACTGCTGTCTGTTATTGCTCAGATTAGCCAAGGATGGTGCATTGGGAGATATATTAAAGACATATCGTATGTTTCCCTTGTCCAGAAAAGGGTGGCTGAGACTTAGAGATGGGCGTAAAAGGAAGTAATGATAGCTCTCTGTCCCTTGCGAATAATATTGATAGCTTCCTCCTAAACCAAGCATATAACGTAAGTTGCTGAATCTTCCTGAAATCTGGGAATAAAGATAGGTGCTGCTGTTGTGCATATCATTGATGATGTCGGAAGTCCCTGTATATTTATTTTTGGTATAGCCCTGCAGGTGACTGACGCCAGAGGTCCAGCTGGACTTGCCCAAAGGCTGGCTAAACTTGACGTCACCTATAAGGGAATAGCGTTTGCCGTCTGTATCGTAGCCATATTGTGATGTCGGCAAGTCAAAATCTTCATTGTCAAAGGTCTTAAAGCTATATCCATATTTCGTGTCGTACATGGTACCTACTAAATTGAAGGTCAATGTGCGATTTTTCTTAAAATAGCGCCTAAAGAATAAATCTATCGTTGGCGAGAAATAATGCTCTGTAGGTTCGGTCAAAGCGTAATATGTAGGCTTGCCCGTTTCATAAATGCGCTGGCGGTGGCCTCTGTCCGGACTATTATAGAAGTGACAGCTTGCCTGTGCCATAAAAGTATACTATCCCTTCTTTGTCCAATCATAGGTAATGCCGAAATCATGGTTTGCGTATGCCAGCATTGTATTCATTCCCTCACGGCGTATTCCGTGAAGGTTTCCATCAGATAAGATATAGCTATCCGTTTGGTCGATGTGTCTTCGGCCTAACTTTGAAAAATCATTCTGATAGTAAATGCCCCACTTGGACAGGCGATGATTATATTGTGCATAGATATAATTCTGTCCATTCAACGTAGTCACAGCATCATTCAGATTAAAACCGATGGACATACCTTTCACTCGAGGCTTAACGATAAAATTGATGATGGCAGTAGGTGTCTCCAGCCCAAATTCAACACCGGGATTATCAATGTACTCTATACGCACAACCTCATCTGGTCGCAGGGCAACGACATCGGCTTGTGAAGCACGCTTTTCATTGATAAAAACAGGAACACTTCCCGACCCTCGCCTCTCCACTTTTTTGTTTGCCGTATCAACATAAACTCCGGGCAAGTTGACTTTATCTATGAGATCATAGCCAGAGCTCGAAAGCCTGATGTCATCTTGGGATGGAAACAGTAGCTTTCTATCTACTTTATGGATAATTCTATCAGCCATGACCGTCACCTCCTCGAGGACGTTATCCTCCAATCTTATTGTATCAAGCTCTATCGCTTTCGGCATTTTCTGTAAAGAAAGGAGGTAGGGAGCATAGGCAGCATGTCTAATTTCAAGAATGCAGTCTTGTCCCTCAAGTGTTTTTGTTTCCACCCTAAACTCTCCTTTCATATTTGAAATAGAAATATTCTTAGCCGGACTCCCCTTGCAGGTCAGTGTAACAGAGGCACCACCGACAGGTTGTTTCTCCCTATTAACTATTGTGCCGATAACTTGTGCAGAGCAGACATTACCCATCAATAGTATGATAGCACATATAGTACAAAATAGAAATCGATTATTCATAATAATGTTGTTCGGTTTTCTGATCTATAAAATTGAGAAATTCCTTTCCGTTCTTATCTTGCCCATCAGTCGTGCGGTATCACTGACTATTTTTCTATAAGCACCACCTGCTCCATACTCAGCGCCTCGAGGGTGCGGAGCTTGGCGTTGCTGTCGTTGTGGCACTGCGTACTGGCGTGGAGGGGAATGGGAGGCAGCTCCTCCATCAGCAACCCCATATCCTGTATGATTAGCGCATCGGCACCGGCACCATAGAGGTCCCACGCTAGTGAGACCGCCTCGGGGAGTTGCTCATCCGTCAGGATCGTATTGAGCGCCACATAGACCCGTGCGCCCACCTCGTGTGCCTCTCGGGTGAGCGTCGCAATGTCCTCGAGAGAGACCCCGGCGGCAGCGCGCGCGCCAAACTTCGGTGCCCCGATATAGACTGCGTCCGCCCCTGCCGAGAGAGCCACCCGTCCGCCCTCGAGGGACGAAGCAGGTGCCAGTATTTCGATGCTTCTCTTCATAGTGCAAAGGTACCCATTCCTTCCCTCAGTTTTACCCACCCCAAGTGGAGCTATGGGTCGTCGGGGTGCACGGATCGGTCACTTCTGTCATAGGGGAGAAATGCCGAGATCAGCCCCCTTACCTCTGTTGTTTCCATGGATCCTAACTACCTCCTCCCCTACTATCTACTGCCTTTGCCGTGGAGCCCAAAGGGAGGGGTGTCCAATGCCCGATGGATAGGCGCTTGATCTAATACCGATATTAGAGAATTCTTTTATCGGTATTAGGCGACACTAATATCGGTATTAGAGATTTCTCTGAGAAGCGAGCTGCTTGAACAGGGAGTCACAGATCACAGGGGTTACGCATTTGAGCATTAGGGTAATCATATACCAAGGTGTGCTCACCCGTGTGGCACCCGCAAGGGTGCTCGCTCCTTAGGCATCGGTCATCCGCAAAGCGGTGACCGATGTGCCGAGACCCGCCCCAACACCCTCGACCCCTGGCGGGTCGCCGAGCAGAAAGCCCCCCTCCAGCAAGCGTGTTGCACTCCACGGAGAGGCTTGATAGCGCGACACACTGTGACAGACCATCTCAACCTATCATTAAATATAAATATTGCCTACATTTGCATACTATATGATAGGTTGAGTGAGATGGCAAAGAACACGATGGGGACGAAGTTGCCCCGAAAGTTAGAGCAAAAGATGGAGACTGTAGGCGAACAGATCAAGCTGGCTCGCCTCAGGCGCAATCTGACAATGGAGCAGGTGGCAGAGCGAGCCACCTGCTCCCCCCTCACGGTATCTCGGATCGAAAGGGGGACCCCAACCGTTGCCATCGGCATCTACCTCAGAGTGTTGTATGCGCTTCAGCTCGATGATGACATCCTATGGTTAGCCAAGGAGGACGAGCTGGGGCGACGCCTACAAGACTTAAGCATGGTGGATAGGCAGCGGGCTTCGAAGAAGGGATAGCCATGAAGACATTGCTGATATATGCCGATTTCGATTGGCTTAAGGAGGTGAGGTTGGTCGGGAAGCTCTCTTACGAGTCGCTTCGAGGGAGTGACACCTATGGTTTCTCCTTCGACAGAGAGTGGCTTCGGGATTACGGAAGTCTCTTCTTGAGTGCAGACCTCAATCCCTATCCCGGGATGCAGTATACCGAGGAGGGAAAGGATATCTTCGGGTGCTTCTCTGATGCCCTGCCTGATCGCTGGGGTAGGATGCTCTTTATGCGTAAGCAGCAGATCCTGGCCGTGGAGGAGGGGCGACCGCTCCGCCATATTTCCTCCTTTGACTACCTCCTGGGCATCGATGACTTTTCTCGTATGGGCGGCTTCCGCATCAGGGAGTCGCCGGGTGGTGAGTTCATCAATAGCAGTCCGGTACTGAGGATACCCCCCTTGACGGACATAAGGGCACTGGAGGCTGCCAGCCGGGCCATAGAGCAGAGCGAGGAGGCAAACGAGTTGCCTGACAAGAAGTGGCTGACCCAACTTCTACAGCCGGGTTCTTCGCTCGGAGGAGCCAGACCGAAGGCAAGTGTAGTAGACACCGATGGGGCGCTATATATCGCTAAGTTTCCCTCCCGAAAGGACGACTACGATGTGGGCTTATGGGAGCACTTTTGCCACCAATTAGCCATAGAGGCTGGTATTAATGTGGCTGAGACTAAGGTGATTGCCTCAGGACCTAAGTACCACACCCTACTATCTCGAAGGTTTGACCGGGGCGAGGAGGGGCAGCGGATCCACTTTGCCTCGGCGATGACCCTCTTAGGATTGAGTGATGGGGACAATGCCTCCAATGGCTATGGCTACCTCGACATAGTTGATTTCATCATCCAGCACTGCACGGACGTGCAAGCCAATCTGCAGGAACTATACAGACGAGTAGCCTTCAATATATGTATCGGCAATAGCGATGACCACTTCCGCAACCACGGCTTCTTGCTGACGGCAAAGGGCTGGACCCTGTCACCGGCCTATGATCTCAACCCCACTCTCAGTCAGCATCAGAGCCTCCTGATCAACTCCGTCACGAGTGAGGCCAACATAGGATACCTGGCAGATGCGTCTGAGGAGTATATGATCGAGAAGAACGTAGCCCGGCAGATCATCAGCGAGGTGACTGACGCCGTGAGGGGATGGCAAGAAATAGCAACAAGGCTGCACATTCCAAGCCGTGAGATACCGGCCTTTGCGGGGCGCTTCAGCATCACTTCCGTATCCTGATGCTTTTGCCCTGGAAGAGCGAACGAGGCGAAAATGGGTAACTTTGGGCATCAGAGCAAGAATTTGAGAGCAAAGCAATGACCGAGATCCTGCACTTCACCAAGATGGAGGCACTGGGCAACGACTACATCTACATCGATCGTGACCGCTACCCCTCCCTCGACTATCCTGCACTCGCCCGGCACTACTCCGACCGCCACACCGGCATCGGGGGCGACGGTGTGGTGACCTACTCCCGGCACGACGCCGAAAGCTTCGAAATGCATATATACAATAAGGACGGCTCCGAGGCGGAGATGTGCGGCAATGCGATCCGCTGCGTCGCGAAGCTCCTCCACGAGGAGGGGCGCACCGAGGAGACCTCCCTTCGCATCCATACCGGGGCGGGACTCCTGACTGTGGACCTCCTTTTTGATAAAGAAAAAGAGGTTACCGGGGCGCGCGTCGAGATGGGCATCCCCGAGGTGACCGCGACCCCCGAGACGGTCGAGGGAGTCGAGGGCTGCATTGCAAGTATGGGCAACCCCCACTTCGTCATCCTCGCACAGGGAGATTTCCCGCTCGAGACCAAGGGGCCGATGCTGGAGCAGAGCCGGCGATTCCCCGAGGGGACGAATGTGGAGGTGATCCGCCCCATCGACCGGCACACTCTTGAGATGCGGGTCTGGGAGCGAGGCTCCGGGCTGACCCGCGCCTGTGGTACCGGAGCCTGCGCATCAGCCGCCGTGGCGATCCGCCTCGGGCTGGCGCTCTCCCCTGTATGCGTTCGCATGCCGGGCGGTGATCTGACGATCGAGTGGAGCGGGGAGGAGAGCCGGCCGCTCTATATGACCGGACCCGCCACCCGGGTATTTGATGGCACACTTCAGCTAAGATAAATCCGTATGAATCATAAGATCAACACCAATTACCTCAAGCTCCCCGACAGCTACGTCTTCGTGGAGATCAATGACCGCATCGACTGCCACCTCAAGCACCACCCCGATGCCGACCTGATCCGCATGGGCATCGGCGATGTCTCGCTTCCCTTGCCGGATGCCTGCCTACAGGCTATGGCTAAGGCAGTGGAAGAGCTGGGCCACAGCGAGACGATGCACGGCTACGGCCCCGAGGTGGGGCATAAGTTCCTCCGGGAGCGCATCGCCAAGGACTACCGCAGCAAGGGGCTTCCGGTCGACTGGTCGGAGGTCTTCATCAGCGATGGTGCGGGACCGGACGCCTCCAATATCGTCGACATCTTTGACGACAGCGTGATGGTCGCCGTGACCGACCCGGTATACCCCGCCTACATCGAGACCAATGCGATGGCGGGCCGCTGCGGAGAGTACCGCGACGGACGGTGGACGAGGCTGGAGTACCTGCCGTGCAATAAGGAGAATGACTTTATCCCCCCACTACCCTCCCGGCACGTCGACCTGCTCTACCTCTGCTACCCCAATAACCCGACCGGAACGGTGCTCAAGCGAGCCGACCTGCAGCGCTTCGTCGACTACGCCCTCGCTGAGGATGCGGTGATCCTCTTCGACGGCGCCTATGAGGCCTACATCCGTGAGGAGGACGTGCCCCACAGCATCTACGAGCTGGAGGGAGCAGATCGGTGCGCGATCGAGTTTCGCAGCTTCTCCAAGTCTGCCGGCTTCACCGGGGTCCGCTGCGGCTACACGGTGGTCCCGCACGCTCTGAAGGCGCACCTCGAGGACGGCTCCAAGGTGGAGCTCAATCGGCTCTGGGCGCGGCGTCAGGGGACGAAGTTTAATGGTGCTTCCTACATCTCTCAGGTCGGTGCCGCCGCCTCCTACCTGCCTGAGGCTCAGTCGCAGATCCGCGACCACGTCGACTACTACCTCGAGAATTGCCGAATGATCCGCACCGTCTTTGCAGAGCGGGGCATGGAGGTCTTCGGCGGAATCTCGGCGCCCTACATCTGGATCAAGACCCCGGAGAGCCACCCGAGGAGCTGGGACTTCTTCCAGTACCTCCTCGAGGAGAAGGGCGTGGTGGGTACGCCGGGCGTCGGCTTCGGTCCCGAGGGCGAGGGCTACTTCCGCCTCTCCGGCTTCTCCACGCACGAGCTGACGGAGCGGGCGATGAAGCGGATCCTCGGCTGACCCAATGGGCACGCCTGTCGCCCAAAGAGCACGTGAGCAGATCATCATCGGGATAGACCCGGGGACGATCGTGATGGGCTACGCCATCATCGCCGCCCGGGGGCGCAAGATGCGCCTTATCGCCATGGGTGTGCTTAAGCTCGACCGCTACGCTGACCCGTACCGCCGACTGCGCAAGATCCACGAGGGCGTCTCTCAGCTCATCGCCCGCTACCACCCCGATCAGCTGGCGATAGAGGCACCCTTTTATGGAAAAAACGTACAGAGTATGCTCAAGCTGGGGCGCGCCCAGGGGGCGGCAATCGTCGCTGCTCAGCTCGCTGACCTGCCGGTGACGGAGTACCCCCCATCGACAATCAAGAAGATGGTGACCGGCAACGGCAGCGCCTCCAAGGAGCAGGTCGCCTACTACCTCCGCAAGATGCTCTCCATCCCCCCAGAGGCGATGATGGATGCGCTCGATGCCACCGATGCCACCGGTGCAGCGGTCTGTCACGTCCTCTCCGCAGGTCGCGGACCGGTCACGGGCGGTCGCTCCTCCTCGTGGCGCGACTACCTCCGCAACCATCCCGACAAGGTCGTCAAGTGAGAGCCGATTTTCCGTCCCTCTAAAGATCATTTGCCAGATCCCTCACGACGTGGTGCAAAGGCACAAGAAGAAAGGGAGGGCGTAGTGTCATCGAGACTCATACTATCTCCTGACTGAAACAACATTCACACGATACGCCAAAGGGGCTGTCTCACTTCTCGGTGAGACAGCCCCTTTGGGATTGATCTATACTCTAAAGCTGTGCCTTAGGCATTGGCAGCGGCGACGAGGTCAGCTACCGTCTTATTGGCATCGCCGAGGAGGAGAGTCACACCGAACTCACGCTCGTAGAGCGGGTTGGGGACACCGGCGTAGCCGGGGTTGAGGTCGTAGTTGCAGATGATGACGTACTTCGCCTGATCGACGTTCAGCACCGGCATGCCGTAGATTGGCGTACCCTCGGCCTCACGGGCGGCAGGATTGAGGACGTCATTGGCTCCGATCACGATCACGAGGTCGGTTTCCTTGAAGTCGTCATTGATCCGTTCCATCTCGAAGAGGTCATCGTAGGGCACATCGGCCTCGGCGAGGAGGACATTCATGTGGCCCGGCATACGACCGGCGACGGGGTGGATGGCAAAGCGAACCTCTGCCCCCTTACGGGTCAGGGTGTCCGCCAGCTGCTTCACCAAGTGCTGTGCCTGGGCGAGCGCCATACCGTAGCCGGGGACAATGATCACCTTCTTCGCATCAGTGAGCACCTTGGAGAGGTCGGGACCACCGGTGGCCTTCTTCACCTCCGAGGGTGCAGCGGCAGCCTCGGCAGCGAGCTGAGCCACGGTCTCCTTGGCGTCACCAAGCTTCAGCGTCACTCCCTCCTTGCGGGTGTAGAGCGGGTTCTCCACTCCGGCATAGCCCGGCTTGAGGTCGTAGTTACAGATGATGATGTGCTTCGCCTGGTCGACGTTGAGCACCGGCATGCCGTAGATCGGCGTGCCCTCAGCCTCACGGGCGGCAGGATTGAGGACGTCATTCGCTCCGATCACGATCACGAGGTCGGTATCCTTGAAGTCGTCATTGATCCGCTCCATCTCGAAGAGGTCATCGTAGGGCACATCCGCCTCGGCGAGGAGGACATTCATATGCCCAGGCATACGACCGGCAACGGGGTGGATGGCAAAGCGAACCTCAGCGCCATTGCGCCGAAGCGTGTCGGCAAGCCCCTTCACCTCGTGCTGCGCCTGAGCGAGCGCCATACCGTAGCCGGGGACGATGATCACCCGCTTGGACTCGTGGAGGAGAGCACCCTCATCGGAGAGCTCCGTCGGCTCACATGCAGTGGCGAGGGGTGCGGTCGTCTTGGCGAGGAGCTCGCCGACCGTCTCCTTGGCATCGCCGAGACACATCGTCACGCCCTCCTTGCGGGTATAGAGCGGATTCTCCACTCCGGCGTACCCCGGTTTGAGGTCGTAGTTGCAGATAATAATGTGCTTTGCTTGGTCAACATTGAGCACCGGCATGCCGTAGATCGGTGTACCCTCAGCCTCGCGCGCGGCAGGATTGAGGACGTCATTTGCCCCGATCACGACGACAAGGTCGGTCGACTTGAAGTCGTCATTGATCCGCTCCATCTCGAAGAGATCATCATAGGGCACGTCCGCCTCGGCAAGGAGGACATTCATGTGGCCAGGCATACGACCGGCGACGGGATGGATCGCAAAGCGTACGTGTGCGCCATTGCGGGTCAGCGCATCGGCGAGGTGCTTCACCTCGTGCTGCGCCTGTGCGAGTGCCATACCGTAGCCGGGGACGATGATCACCTCCTTAGCCTCGTGGAGGAGCTTGGCGGTATCATCGGGAGCGGCATCCGCCTTGGCAGGTGCCTGGGTAGCGGCACTGACGAGGTCAGCCACCGTCTCCTTGGCATCACCGAGACACATCGTCACGCCCTCCTTGCGGGTGTAGAGCGGGTTCTCCACTCCGGCGTAGCCCGGCTTGAGGTCGTAGTTGCAGATGATGATGTGCTTCGCCTGATCGACGTTGAGCACCGGCATGCCGTAGATCGGTGTGCCCTCAGCCTCACGGGCGGCAGGATTGAGGACGTCATTCGCTCCGATCACGACGACAAGGTCGGTCGACTTGAAGTCGTCATTGATCCGCTCCATCTCGAAGAGGTCATCGTAAGGCACATCCGCCTCGGCGAGGAGGACATTCATATGGCCCGGCATACGACCGGCAACGGGGTGGATGGCAAAACGAACCTCTGCGCCATTGCGACGAAGGGTGTCGGCGAGCTGCTTCACCTGATGCTGTGCCTGTGCGAGCGCCATACCGTAGCCGGGGACGATTATCACCTTCTTCGCATCGTGGAGGAGCTCCGGGAGGGAGGCCTCCTTCTTAGCTGCCGGAGCAGCAGGGGCGGCGGCGGGAGCGGCAGCCTTGGGGGCAGCTTTCTTCTTCCCTGCAGGAGCAGCGGTCTTGCCGAGGAGGATATCCCCGAGGGAGCGATTCATCGCCCGACACATGATCTGCGTGAGGAGGAGTCCGGAGGCACCTACGATACCACCGATGGCTACCAGCATCACGTTGCCGATAGCCATACCGGCGATCGAGCCGGCGACACCGGAGAGAGAGTTGAGGAGCGAGATCGTGATCGGCATATCGGCACCACCGACGCGGATGGTGAAGAGCCCACCGAAGAGGGCAGCAAAGAGGACCGATAGGCAGACGATCCATGCGGCATTGCCGTCATTGACACCGAAGAAACTCCAGATGAAGAGGATGCCACAGAGGGCGAGGGAGACAGTGAGGTAGAGGCTGTGATTCTTGATCACCTTGGGTCGACCATCGATGACGCGGTGGAGCTTACCGGCAGCGATGAGACTGCCGACGAGCGTGATCATACCGACGATCACGGCGAGGACACCGGTGGAGGACTCGAAGGCCCCCAGCGAGAAGGAGTCGGCGTGCATACCGACTAAGGTAATCGACACCTCGGGCGAGGTGATGCCCATCAGCGTGACGATACCGACGAGGGCGGAGGCACCACCACCGAGACCATTGAGCAGTCCGACCATCTCAGGCATCTCGATCATCTTGACCTTACGAGCCATCATAAAGCCGATCACGAGACCGATGAGGATGAAGAAGAGGGTGCAGAGAAGTGGCACCATACCGTGTCCCCAGAAGGCGACGAGTATCGCCAGGATCATCGCCAGGATACTGGTCCGATTACCATTAACAGACGAAGAGACACGGCTCATCATCCAGAGGCCGGCGAGCACTAAGAGGGGGATAATAATATTGAGTACAGATATCATAATACCGATCATTTACCCCCCTTGGAGGACTTGCTGTGGTGAAACATCTTGAGCATCCGCTCCGTGACGCCAAAGCCACCGACGACATTGATCATCGCCAGGATGAGCGCAATGCCGCCGAGGATCAGGGCGAGGTAGTAGCGGAAGTCGCCCCCGTAGGCATCGATGCACTCCACCGTCTCACAGACGACGATGATCGCGCCGACGATGGTGATGCCGGAGAGTGCATTCATACCCGACATCAGCGGCGTATGGAGCAGACTGGGGATCTGCCGGATGATGAAGTATCCGACCACTGCGGACACTATGAAGACCAGGACTAAGACTAGTGGTGAAGCCATATCATAAGAGATAAAAAAGAGCCAAACCGGTCTCCCTATCCAGGAAAATCGATTTGGCTCATGGTGATTAGATGATTAGCACTCCAGAGGACCGTCTGCACCGAGCGCCTCGAGGCAGCCGGCATGTACGATCTTGCGGTCCTTGGTCACGGTGATACCCTTGCAGATCTCATCCTGAGGATCGAGGACGATCTTGCCGTCGTGAGTGAGATACTTGGTCAGGTTGTAGATATTCTGAGAGAACATCCAGGTGGAGCTATTGGCGAGCAGTCCGGGGATATTCTTGATACCATTGATCATAACATCGTGGACACGCTCGTGCTTTCCGGGAGGCGTGCACTCGCAGTTACCGCCCTGGTCGATAGAGATGTCGACGATGGCAGCGCCCTTCTTCATCCCCTTGACCATCTCCTCGGTGATGATCGTAGGAGCGATCTTACCGGGGATCAGTGCGGAGCAGAAGACGATGTCCATCTCCTTGATCGTAGGATAGAGCTTCTCACGCTCTGCAGCCAGCACATCGTCGGGAAGACGCATAGCGTAGCCTCCCTCGCCGACAGCGAGCTTGGGATCGACACCGGTCTCGACGATCTGAGCGCCGAGAGACTTTGCATTCTCAGCAGCCATCGGGCGGATATCAGCAGCGTAGGTGATCGCACCGAGACGCTTGGCGGTGGCAAGAGCCTGCAGACCGGCAACGCCGACACCGATGACCATCACCTTGGCGGGGACGATCTGGCCGACAGCGGTAAACATCTGGGGCATAAAGTAGGGCAGGTCGTTGGCTGCCATGATCATACCCTTGTATCCGGCGCAGGTACTCATCGAGGTGAGTGCGTCCATATTCTGAGCGCGAGAGATACGGGGTACACCATCGAGGGTGAGAGCTACGACGCCATTGTGGGCGAGCTTCTTCACCATCTCATGATTGACGGGGGAGGCGGGGTGGATGAAGGTGATCAGCACCTGACCCTCGTGCATCATGTCTGCCTCATTCTTCTGCAGCTGCTCATTGAAGAGCGGCTCCTTGACCTTGAGGATCACGTCGGCCTTGTCGAAGAGTGCCTGAGTATCGGTCATCAGCTTGGCACCGGCAGCCTCGTAGTCCTTGTCGTGGTGGTAGGAGGGCTCTCCTGCACCGGCCTCTACGAGGACTTCGCAGCCGTCAGCGACAAACTTCTTCACGGTCTCCGGAGTCGCTGCGACGCGACTCTCACCGGGCATGATCTCACGCGGAATGCTTATAATCATAGATGATAAGTGGTTGGTTTTGGTTTTAAAGGTGATTGTAATTGTCTTGTCTGAGACAAATGTATGGAAAAAAGAGTCGGACCAAACAAGAAAAATAGAGGTTCGGGGATACTAAATTTTCACATTAACTCACTCGCTAATAAAAAGAGCCACCAAGAAGATCGCGTACATACTTAATATACAGAGATCTACATCCCACAAGAGCCGCCGACAATCATCTGAGGGAGACGCATCTCAGCTGATGGCAAGTAGTGCTAATTGCTTACTGCACTTTGCACATCCCGTGCTACCTTCACGCGCAATCCGCATCCTACCCTACGGAGTGGTAGACGAGCAGACTGCCCTCTCAGATCACCGTTTATGATCCACGATGGCAACCCCCGGGCATAGACGCTTGTTTTAATGGGAATAAAGAGTACTTTTGTACCCTAATCTATTGTTAATCATTGGAAATACTTTCTAATCATTTTACTTCATCATGGAAGTACGAGTAAGTCGCATTATTGCTGAATACTACGACTACACCCGACGCGAGGCCGAGGATTACATCCGCCAGGGGCGCGTCACTGTCAATGGATCGAAGATTCAGATCGGCGACAAGGCCGGCTCCGGCGATATCGTCGCACTGGATGACGTCTCCATACCCCTCAAGGGGATCTTCCGCCGACTGGAGCGTCAGGAGATTGGGCGGACCGAGGTCGGCTCGGGAAAGCAATTTCGACAGGAGGATGAGCGCTACGAGGACCCCAAGAGTCGCGAGCTGAGGAAGGGTCGGAAGAAGCACCGTCGTACCCGCTCCAAGGTGGACGAGTACGAGGAGGATGCGTACGACGAATAGATAAGTAGACACACAATATATATGAGCGTGATGAGGATGGGAGTGGGGAGTATGACTCTGGTGCTCCTATTGGTGGGCTCTCTCTCCTGCAGCGGCAGTAAGCGGCAGAGCGAGGAGAAGAGCTGGGAAGAGGCGACCCCCGCCCCTCTCACGACTGAGCAGAGCGTCCCGATGGCGACGGAGGTGGAGGAGCCCTGCACCTTTGCGGTGTACCAGTCCAATAACTCCCTCCTTGAGAGCATCGAGGCGCCATGCAATCAGGGGACCGAGCCACTGACCTCCTTCCTCGTAAGCTTCCGTAAGGACGCCGGAGTGGTACGCTCGCGCGCCCTCCTCCCAAGCGGAGTCACTCCACCTCATGTGGTCGAGGATCCCTTCCGGATCATCTCGCCTGACAGCACCGGTTACTTTGCCTCATGGATCATCATCGAGAGGGACACTGCCTCCTTCTGCACCGGATACATCGACTCTGACATCCTTGAGCAGTACACCTTTGCCCGGAAATCTCCGGACGACAAGTGGTACCTCATCGATTACTACAACGCCGCCACACAAGACGATATCAGCGAGTACGCCGACTGAGCCGCTGATCCGGTAGGCAGTTTGCCGGGAAGTATGTGATAGATTTTGCCTAACTTTGTCCCTGATCATTATCAGGCAAGTGCTATGGGCAAAGTAATAGCTATATCCAATCAGAAGGGCGGTGTCGGCAAGACAACGACGGCGATGAACCTCTCTGCGGCACTGGTCGCGCTGGGGTGCCACGTGTTGCTTATCGATGCGGACCCGCAGGCCAATGCTACCAGTGGTCTCGGTGCTCAGGCCAAGTCCGCCGAGCTCTCTACCTACGGCTGCATCCTCGGGGATACCGACCCGAGGAAGTGCCTGATCCCCTCCTCCGTGGAGGGACTGGAGATCCTCCCATCACACACCGACCTCGCTGGGGCTGAGGTGGAGCTGGTCAACGTCCCACAGCGGGAGTATGTCCTCAGGCGCATCACGGAGCTACTCAAGCCGGACTTCGACTTCATCCTCATCGACTGCGCGCCCTCCCTCGGTCTCATCACCATCGCTGCCCTCGCTGCCGCCGACTCGGTCATCATCCCTGTCCAGTGCGAGTACTTCGCCCTCGAGGGGATCAGTAAGCTCCTCAGCACCCTACGCATCGTCAAGGAGCGGCTCAATCCCCCCATCGACATCGAGGGCTTCCTCATGACTATGTACGACAGCCGCACCAAGCTCTCCACGCAGGTCTATAAGGACGTCAAGAAGCACTTCAAGGACCTCGTCTTCGACACGGTCATCAATCGCAACGTCCGCATCAGCGAGGCACCGAGCTTCGGCAAGAGCGTACTCGACTTTGACCTCTCCTCCAAGGGGAGTCAAAACTACCTCGAGCTGGCTCACGAGGTGATGGAGAATAATCACACCCCGATCCGCCGAACCATCTCATGAGTACGAGCAATAGAAATAGCGCCTCTCTCGGGCGAGGACTTGACGCCCTCTTCCCCAATGACTTCGTCAATATAAAGAAGGTAGAGACCGGAGGATCCTCCTCCATCTCTGAGCTACCTCTCGATGCCATTTACCCCAATCCCGACCAGCCACGGCGAGACTTCGATGCCGAGACCCTCGAGGAGCTGGCCTCCTCGATCAAGCACATCGGGCTCGTCCAGCCGATCACCGTGCGGGAGGATGGTAAGGGGCAGGGAAAGTACATCATCATCAGCGGTGAGCGCCGCTACCGAGCTGCCCGGCTGATAGAGTTGGAGACGATCCCCGCCTATATCCGCACCGTGGATGACGACCAGGTAGTGGAGATGGCGCTGATCGAGAATATCCAGCGCGAGGACCTCAATGCGATCGAGATCGCCCTCACCTTCAGCAAGCTGATCGATGCCGACGGGCTGACGCAGGAGGAGCTGGCGACACGCGTGGGGAAGAAGCGCGCCACGGTCGCCAATTACCTCCGGCTCCTCAAGCTCCCGGCGCAGATACAGCTGGGGCTGAAGAATAGGAAGCTCACCATGGGGCACGCCCGCGCCCTCCTCAGCATAGAGGACACCGAGCTGCAGCTGGCGCTCTACAAGCAGATCCTCACCGATGATCTCTCCGTCAGGGACGTGGAGCAGATGGCTCGCGAGTACAGCACTGCTGAGCCGAGCGACCGGGCAAAATCGCAGGAGGAGGCACGCCGGGTCGCCAAGGAGCGCTTGGCACAGTACCGCAGCACCACCGACCAGATCTCACAGATCTTCGGGACGAAAGTGAAGATGAGCTGCAACGCCGCCGGTAAGGGTCGGATCACGATCCCCTTCGCAAGCGATGATCAGCTGCAGGAGATCCTCTCGATGCTGAGCAAGCTGTAGCGTATGTACCGCCTGAGTCATCGTCTGGCACACCTTTTCTTCCTCCTCTTGGCTCTCGGCTTGGGGACAAGCTTGGCGTATGGGCGCGAGACGATCGGCTGCGACACCATCCCCTCTGCCCCACCACTGCAGCCCGACACAACCATCCTCACACCCGCCAAGACAGACGCCCTGGCAGTACAGCAGGATAGCACTCGGCTGATACCGACCGAGGTCCCCACTGAGGAGGAGGAGGTGACGAAGGTGGAGCAGAAGACCTTCTCCCCCAGTCCCCGCGCCGCAGTCCTCTGGGCGATCATCCCCGGAGGCGGACAGGTCTACAATAGGAAGTACTGGAAGGTCCCGATCATCATCGGGGGCATGACCGCCCTCTACTACGCCATCTCGTGGAATAACAACAACCTCCTCGAGTACGCCAAGGCCTACAGCGACATCAAGAGCGACGACCCGATGACCAACGACTCGTGGATCGCCTTTGTCCCCGCCGGTGCCGACCCCAAAAGCTACCGGACTAACGGCTCCTTCCAAGAGACCCTCCGCCATGGACGCGACTTCTATCGGCGCAATCGCGACCTCTCCATCATCGTTGCCGTGGGCGTCTACGCCCTCTCGATCGTCGATGCCTACGTCGATGCGGAGCTGGCACACTTCGACATCTCCCCGGAACTGACACTTCGGGCGACCCCCTCCTACATCCCCTCGACCACTCTCCCCTCATCGGGAGGACCTGCCGTCCAGGTAGCTCTATCCTTTTGACCTTATATGAGACGCCCATTCCCACTCCTCCTACTCCTCCTGCTGACAGCACTCGCCCTACCTCAGGCCTATGGTCAGAGCAATGGTGAGGAGCCCGACCTAGGACGTCTGCCGGAGAGCTTCGATATGGCTCTCGACTCGCTCCTCAACTCTCGGTACAAGGAATACTACTCCCTCAGCAAGCCACACCGACAGGCGAGCAAGCGAGAGCTGGAGGGTAAGGACCAGCTCTACCGCGACCGGCTGGCACGGATGGAGAGCGCCATACCGCTCACCTACAATCCCGCTGTGCGGGAGGCGATCGACCTCTATGTCAATCGCCGGAGCAACCTTATGAGCCTGATGCTAAGTCGGGCCACCTACTACTTCCCTATCATCGAGGAGGAGCTCGACAGACAGGGGCTGCCCCTCGAGCTGAAGTACCTCGCCATCGTTGAGAGTGCACTCAATCCCACCGCCGTCTCCCGGATGGGAGCGACAGGCTTCTGGCAATTTATGCTCCGCACCGGCAAGATCTACGGTCTCACGATCAACTCGGTGATCGATGAGCGGATGGATCCCCGCAAGTCCACCCGCGCCATGTGCGAGTACTTCAAGGACATGTACGCCCTCTACGGCGACTGGATGCTCGCCATAGCGGCCTACAATTGTGGTCCCGGCAATATCAATAAGGCGATCCGCCGCTCAGGGGGGAAGAGAGACTTCTGGGAGATCTTTCCCTACCTCCCCCGCGAGACCCGCTCCTACGTCCCCTTCTTCATCGCTGCCTTCTACAGCATGGAGTACTACCGGGAGCACGACATACGACCCTCAGCGATCCACATACCGCTCGCCACAGACACAGTCCACCTCGCCCGTCGCTGCACCACGAGAGAGCTGGCGGAGATCACCAGCGTCTCCCTCGATACCATCGAGCTGCTCAATCCTATGTACAAGAAGGGGATCATCCCCGGCAACCAGCAATCGCAGGTGATCGTGCTGCCGGCGCAGGCAGCGATCGACTTTGACTCCAAGAGGGAGAAGTACTTCGCCACTCACCACGAGAGCGAGGCGAGGGAGGAGGACAGCACGTCCGACTCTGATGACATTGACGAGCAGCAGACTGCCGACAGTGAGCGAGAGGTGACCTACCGCGTCCGCCGAGGCGACTCTCTCGGCTCCATAGCCCGCCGCTTCCACGTCACCACAGCTCAGATCAAGCAGTGGAATGGATTGAGGTCAAATACGATCCACCCCGGGCAGCGGTTAGTGATCCGGACAGGCGACAAAGCCTCAGTCTCCGCAGCCAAGTCCGGCACGACGAGCAAGAAAAAGGGCAGCACCCAGCAGCATAATGCCCGCTACTACACCGTGAAGAGAGGCGACACCCTCTCCGGGATCGCCTCGAAGTACAAGGGCGTCACCGTCACCAAGATCAAGCGAGCCAATAACCTCCGCTCCAATAACATCCGTCCCGGGCAGCGCCTCCTGATCCCGTAAGTCCCCGTCTGCCATCTGAGAGGGCTATAGTACGAGGCCTCGTGGAGCAGGTCGTCACCTACGAGATACGCCCTATGGAGCATCCCGTGGCCCTCTTCCTCCACTTCAGATCTTATAAAAGAGGTCAAGCGGACCACTTAAGTCGGACACTTTGGGTATATTTGTGGTCGGTAAAGAAAGATTTTTAGTACTAATCCTATAGAATAATGAGAAGAATGGAAATTCAGAACGTACATGGTCGCGAGATCCTCGACTCTCGCGGCAACCCCACCGTAGAGGTAGAGGTAGAGCTGGAGTATGGCATCATCGGTCGCGCTTGCGTCCCCAGTGGTGCCTCCACGGGTGAGAACGAGGCTCTCGAGCTCCGCGATGGCGACAAGAAGCGCTACTGCGGCAAGGGCGTCCTCAAGGCTGTGGAGAATGTCAATACTAAGATCGCTCCCGAGCTGATCGGTATGGACGTCCTCGACCAGCGTGGCATTGACCAGAAGATGCTCGAGCTCGACGGCACCAAGACGAAGTCCAAGCTCGGAGCCAACGCCATCCTCGGCGTCTCCCTCGCCTGCGCCCGTGCTGCCGCCACCGCACTCGACCTGCCCCTCTATCGCTATATCGGCGGCACCAATACGTACGTCCTCCCGGTACCGATGATGAATATCATCAATGGTGGCGCTCACTCCGATGCGCCCATCGCCTTCCAGGAGTTTATGATCCGCCCCGTGGGTGCTGAGACCTTCCGTGAGGGTCTCCGTATGGGTGCTGAGGTCTTCCACGCTCTCGCCAAGCTACTCAAGAAGCGTGGCCTCTCCACCGCTGTCGGTGACGAGGGTGGCTTCGCCCCCAAGCTCGATGGCATCGAGGACGCCCTCGACTCCATCATCCAGGCTGTCAAGGACGCCGGCTACGAGCCCGGTAAGGACGTGCGCATCGCTATGGACTGCGCCGCATCTGAGTTTGCTGTACAGGAGGATGGCAAGTGGTACTACGACTACCGCCAGCTCAAGACCGGTATGCCCAAGGATCCCAATGGCAAGAAGCTGACCGCTGAGGAGCAGATCGACTACCTCGAGCAGCTCATCGCTAAGTACCCCATCGACTCCATCGAGGATGGTCTGGATGAGAACGACTGGGAGAATTGGGTGAAGCTCACCGACCGCATCGGTGACCGCTGCCAGCTCGTCGGCGACGACCTCTTCGTCACCAACGTCGACTACCTCAAGAAGGGCATCGAGATGGGCGCTGCCAACTCGATCCTCATCAAGGTCAATCAGATCGGTACCCTCACCGAGACCCTCGACGCCATCGAGATGGCTCACCGCGCCGGCTACACCAGCGTCACCAGCCACCGCTCCGGTGAGACTGAGGACACCACCATCGCCGACATCGCTGTGGCCACCAATAGCGGCCAGATCAAGACCGGCTCTCTCAGCCGCACCGACCGCATCGCCAAGTACAATCAGCTGCTCCGCATCGAGGAGGAGCTGGGTGACAAGGCTCAGTACGGCTACTGCCGCGTAAGCCGCAAGAAGTAATCTCTCCCTCGAGAGAGAGCCCACAGAGAGGGGGCGACAGGTCACTACTGACTTGTCGCCCCCTCTTTTTTCCCCAAAAAAAAGATCGTCAGGCACCAAAGGAAAGGCGCCCCGGGGGATCTAAGTCCGCCGGGGCGCCATAGGTTTGGATGAAGTGGAAGTGGATTACTTCAGGATCCCGAGGTCGTGGCCAATCTTATCGAAGGCAGCGATGCAGCGGTCGATCTGCTCGTGGGTGTGAGCAGCAGAGAGCTGTACGCGGATGCGTGCCTTGTCCTTCGGTACCACCGGATAGCTGAAGCCAGTGACGAAGATGCCCTCCTCCTGCATGCGGGCAGCAAACTCAGCAGCCTTGGCAGCGTCGTAGATCATCACAGCGACGATGGCGCTCTGTGTGGGGAGCAGGTCGAAGCCGAGCTTCTTGATCTTCTCCTGGAAGTAGGCGACATTGTCCATCAGACGGTCGTGGAGCTCCGTTGACTCCTCGAGGATGCGGAAGGTCTCGATGCCGGCACCGACGAGAGATGGGGGGAGAGAGTTGGAGAAGAGGTAGGGACGTGAGGTCTGGCGGAGGAGCTCGATGATCTCCTTCTTACCGGTGGTGAAGCCACCGACAGCACCACCAAAGGCCTTGCCGAGGGTACCGGTGATGATCTCCACCTTACCACGCACGCCATACTGCTCGGTGACACCGCGACCGGTCTTGCCGACGACACCGGCAGAGTGGCTCTCGTCGACCATCACCATAGCGTCATACTTCTCAGCCAGCTCGCAGATCTTATCGAGCGGAGCGACGTTGCCGTCCATAGAGAAGACACCATCCGTGGCGATGACGCGGAAGCGCTGAGCCTGAGCCTCCTTGAGCTTCGCCTCCAGGTCGGCCATATCGCCATTGAGGTAGCGGTAGCGCTGTGCCTTGCAGAGACGGACACCATCGATGATGGAGGCGTGATTGAGCTGATCGGAGATGATCGCATCCTCCTCGGTGAGGAGGGAGCCGAAGAGACCGCCATTGGCATCAAAGCAGGCAGCGTAGAGGATCGTGTCCTCGGTGCCGAAGTAGCGAGAGATAGCCTTCTCCAGCTCCAGGTGTACATCCTGCGTACCGCAGATGAAGCGGACAGAGGACATACCGAAGCCACGGCGGGCCATCATCTTCTCTGCGGCATCGATCAGGCGCTGATCGTCAGCGAGACCGAGGTAGTTATTGGCGCAGAAGTTGAGTGCATGGATCTCCTTGCCATTCTGATCCACGGTGATGGCAGAGCTCTGCTTGCTGGTGATGAGGCGCTCACGCTTGTAAGTGCCGGCATCCTTGATCGCCTGGAGAGTCTCCTCGAGGTGCTTCTTATACTTGTCGTACATAGATTGTGATTGTGTATAGAGATGATTAAAAGTGTCTTCTACTGAGGATTCGCTTTTTGAGTACCCCAAAGATACCATTTTTTACTCGTCTTGACTGCCTCTCAAGAGCCGGTGTGAGAGTATGGAGAAAAGGGATCATCCGCCCATCCCTAATGCGCCTGCCCCATGACGAAAAACAGGCGCTTGTCTAATACCGATATTAGGTGATTCTAATACCGATATTAGGAAAGTCTAATACCGATATTAGAGTTACCTAATATCGGTATTAGACTTTTCCCTTAGGACTGGGCTCCGACCTTTCATCCTCTGAGCAAAAGAAAAGGGTCCCCACAGCCGGTGCGACTGTGGGGACCCTTTTGATTCTCTATTAGGGAAAGGCGATGGCCTTACTTCATCTTGCCGGTGACGATGGCGACGGTATCGCGTGCGATGACCAGCTCCTCGTTGGTCGGCACGACGATCACCTTGACCTTACTGTCGGGGGCAGAGATGACGGTCTCGGTACCGTGGACCTTGGCATTGAGCTCCTTGTCGAGCTTGATGCCACAAAACTCCATATCGGAGCAGACGGTCTCACGGGTGATGGCCTGATTCTCTCCCACACCGCCGGTGAAGATGATCGCATCGGCACCACCGAGCTCAGCGAGGTAGGCTCCGACGTACTTCTTGATCCGCTGATCGTACATAGAGAGGGCGAGGATGCAGTCCTTGTCGCCTGCAGCCACACCAGCCTCGATGTCGCGCATGTCGCTGGACTTGCCGGTGACGCCGAGGACGCCAGACTCCTTATTGAGCAGGTGGTCCATCTGATCGGGAGTGAGTCCCTCCTTCTTCATGATATAGAGGACTGCAGCCGGGTCGATGTCGCCTGAGCGGGTACCCATCATCAGTCCCTCCAGCGGGGTGAGCCCCATCGTGGTATCGATGCACTTGCCATCCTTGACAGCGCAGATAGAGCCTCCGTTGCCGATGTGGCAGGAGATGAGGCGATTGTGATCGGGGTCAAGCCCGAGGATCTCGCAGGTGCGGTGGCTGACATAGCGGTGGCTGGTGCCGTGGAAGCCGTAGCGACGGATCTGATACTCGTCGTAGAAGCGGCGAGGGATGGCGTACATGTAGGACTTCGCCGGCATCGTCTGATGGAAGGAGGTGTCGAAGACTACCACCTGGGGAGCCTTGGGCAGGACCTGTGAGACAGCGTCGATACCCTTGAGGTTGGCGGGGTTGTGCAGTGGCCCGAGGGGGATGCACCTCTTGATCCCCTCAATCACCTCGGGGGTAACGAGACAGCTCTTCGTGAAGACGGAGCCACCGTGCAGGACGCGGTGACCGACAGCGCCGATCTCATCAAGGCTGGAGATGCAGTGGTACTGCGGGTCGGTGAGCTGCTTGAGGATCAGCTCCACCGCCTGGGTGTGATCGCGGAAGTACTGCTCGATGGTATTGGACTTGCCGTCCGGGGTCTTGACCTTGAGGAACGACTCCTTGTCGCCGATGCGCTCAGCATTCCCCTTGATCATCACCTGCTCCGACTCGGTGTCGATGAGCTGAAACTTGGCAGACGAGCTGCCGCAATTGAGGACTAAAACCTTCATATCCTGATATTACTTCTGAGACTTACGATGAGCAGCCTGGAGGGCGGTGACAGCAGCGAGGTAGTAGATGTCCATGGGGGAGCAGCCGCGGGAGAGGTCGTTGACAGCACCGTCAAGACCCTGCAGGATCGGGCCGATGGCGGTGGCACCACCGATACGCTGTGCGATCTTGTAGGCGATGTTGCCCACCTGGAGGTCGGGGAAGACGAGGACATTGGCGTGACCGGCCACCTCGCTACCGGGAGCCTTGAGCTCAGCGACAGTGGGATCGAGGGCGGCATCGATCTGGAGCTCGCCATCGATCTTCAGCTCGGGAGCGATCTCGCGGGTGTACTCCATAGCCTCGACCATGAGGTCGACCTTCTCATCCTTGGCACTGCCCTTGGTGGAGAAGGAGGTGAAGGCGATCTTGGGATCCATACCGAGGACAGACTGTGCGGTCTCGGCGGAGGAGATGGCGATCTGAGCGAGCTGCTCCTTATTCGGTGAGATCATGACGCCGCAGTCGGCAAAGACGAAGAGGCCGTCGGAGCCGTACTTGGGCGTGATCTGGTCATTCATTTGGATGATGAAGCTACCGCTCACAGCCTTGACTCCGGGAGCGGTGCGGAGGATCTGCAGGGCGGGGCGGATGGTGTCGCCGGTGGAGTGGATCGCACCGGATACCTCTCCGTCGGCGTCGCCACTCTTGATCATAAGGCAGCCGAGGAAGAGCGGGTCCTCAGCCTTGGCGAGTGCCTGCTCGGGCGTCATGCCCTTATGCTTGCGGAGATCGTAGAGGAGGTCTGCGTACTCCTGCTTCTTGGGGTTGCTCTTGGGACAAACGATCTGAGCCTCATGGATGTGCTCCAGCCCGAGCTCCTCGGACTTCCTCCGGATCACTTCCGGGTCGCCGATCAGGATAGGCGTGAGGATCTTGTCCCGAAGGAGCATATCGACGCCCTTAAGCGTCCGCTCCTCCTCGCCCTCTGGGAAGACGATCGACATGACATTTTTCTTTGCCTTCTCGGCAATAGACTCCAGTAGTTTCATAGGATATGATGAACGTATTGATTGTAATGATTTTTTCTCTCTCGCTGGGCAAAAGTAACCATTTTTTACCACTTTGGGGTGGGTCGGAGGAGAGCGACAAATCGGGTGTCGGGGAGGATCGGGGTGAGCAGCGTGGGGGCGTACGTGTGGAGTGACCCGGTGAGGTAGAGGGGGAGGTCGGTAAGACCCTGCGGGGAGGTGATCTCGTAGAGGAGGGTCAGTCCGGTCGGCTCGGCATACCGCCGCGACAACTCGAGGGCGACGTGCCCCATCGTCCGCCGGAGATTGATCTCCACAGAGGGGGCGAGCCGTAGGTGGTCGCCATCCCTCCATACCACAGTGTCGATACCGAAGGGACCGGTGTAGCCGTGGAAGTCGTAGCCTCGCAGTCGCTCCAGCAGGTGTGCCACATACTCCTCGTGCGTGGGCGTGGTAGGCTGACGGCGGAGTTGCTCCAGCACCACCGCTTGAGGAGCAACGAGACTGGCGCCATAGCGACCCTGACCGGTGGTGAAGAGATGGACACCCACGTACTCGATCCCGCCATCGGGGTGGCGGACAAACTCGTACCCTCGGTCTGCCACCCGATCGAGCCACGGCTCCAGGTAGAGCTCCTGATGCCTCCGGAGCACCTCCCGAAGCTCCGGTATGGACTTAGGGAAGAAGACCCCACGACCGGAGCTGCTGAAGTCGAGCTTGGCGACCCAGCGTCCCTCCTTGGGCACTTCGCTCTCCTCCGAGATGCGTCGAGGTGGCATCATAGGACCGAAGAGCGACGGCTCGTACAGTTTTTTCCACAACTCCTGTGACCGCTCCCGACTCGCGAGCCGGCGCATCACTTCCGGTTCATACCCGATCCCCGGCACTTCCGGTGCCGCCCCCCACGGCACGATCCGGTCGCCCGTCTCCGCCCGGCTGACCATTTGCTCCGTCCGCAGCTCCGTAGGGAGGTCCTGCGGCACCAGCACCCCCTCACCCTCCGCAGCGTAGTAGATCGGCAGGGTGGCGAGGTCATGCCGCAGCTGCCGGACCGGCTTCGTCGGCGTGTAGTGAGCCTGCCGCCGCTTTGCGGAGAGCTCGTACCCGGGATTGAAGTAGTGGAGGATCATAAAAGATATGGTAAGAGCACCCGCACCTCGCATAAAGACGAGCGAGGTGCGGATGCTCTCAACTACTCCTTAGTCTACGTATTGAAAAGCAGTCCCCAAACCGGACAAATATTATCAATGAAAAGATAGGAGAAGATCACAATCCAGAGATAGATCTCCCTTCGACGCGCAGATACATAAGGAGGATTTTGGTATGTGTCTTTCTTTTTCTCTAGCTCGATCAAGTTAGAGATGTACAGGACAAGTCCCAAAAGACCAATAACCAGAGGAAATAAAGGTCGCCAATTCATAAAACACTTATAACAATAAGGTTACTCTATCATTCAATTAGCAAAGTCATATACCGGTATACCCGCCAAACACAGGGAAAATCCTGTCACGCCCATCTGCGGTATCTGTAAAGGTGATGCCCGTCCCTCACAAGCTCTTGGTCAGGTGTCAGTGCGTCCAGCGACGGAGCTTTCACCCCCTCACCGAGCGTCACATCCGGCACCTGCTCCACGTAGATCTCATCCCAAAGGTCCGCCTCCAGGAACGCCCTCAGCGTCTCTGCCCCACCCTCGACGAGCAGCGAGGTGACACTCTCCATCAGGAGGTAGGACATACTCTCCGGCGAGACGCTGCGGAGGAGCTCCCAGCCGGGATCCAGGTCAACCTCCTGCGAGGAGAGGAGAAAGCGCTTCGGCGAGTAGGGCGAGAGCGGCCAGTAGCGATTGGTGAGCGACGGCCGGTCCAGCTCAAGGGTCCTCCTCCCGACCACAATCCCACTACAGCAGCTCCGGAGCCGATGAACCAGCATACGCGTATGAGGGGTGGAGAAGGCGACCGGGCGCTCCTCCGGGCTTTGCCGCAGCCGATCGAGGAAGTGATCGGCCGACTCCGCCCACTTCAGTATAATATATGGCCTTCCCTGCTCCTGATTGGTGAGGAAAACTCTCGCCACCTGCCGGCACTGCTCCTCGAGGCAGCCGGTGGAGACCTCAATACCGGACTGGCGCAGGAGACTGATCCCCCGTCCGGAGACAAGAGGATTGGGATCGAGGCAACCGACGACCACCCGCCGGATGCCTCTTGAGATCAGCATACGGGCGCAGGAGGGGGTTCGTCCCTGATGAGAGCAGGGCTCGAGAGTGACGTAGAGTGTGCTGTCGGGGATCTTCGACTCGTCCTCGGGGGCGACAGAGCCGAGACAATTCACCTCCGCATGCCCCTCTCCACACCGCTGATGATACCCCTCACCGATGACCCTATCCTGCCAGACCAGCACCGCACCGACCCGGGGATTGGGGCAGACAGCCTGCAGCTCTGCACGGCGAGCGAGATCGATGGCTCGCCACATATATCTCTCGTCACTCATCATTTCATTAGGGAAAATGCTTGTATATTTGCTACAGATGGATATCCAGTCGCATAGTCGCCATATCGCAGACCGCCTCGCGAGCTACTACACCGACCGACGCGAGGCGATCGGTCTCTCCCGTCGTCTCCTCGAGGAGGTGACGGGGAGGGGCTACCCTGAGATGATCCTCTCCGACTACAAACTTACGAAAAAGGAGATCGAGACCCTCACGGACTACACCGATCGGCTCATAGAGCACGAGCCGCTGCAGTACATTCTCGGTCGTGCCGACTTCGGGGAGCTGACCCTGGCGACCGCCCCCGGAGTACTGATCCCACGGCCCGAGACAGCCACCCTCTGCGACCTCATCGACCGACGAGGCTGGCTCGTAGGTAATGAGCGGGTGGCAGACCTCGGCACCGGCACCGGTGCCATCGCCCTTCTCCTTGCCCACCGCCACCCTGGGATCCGTGTCACCGCCATAGACGTCAGCCCGGATGCCGTCCGACTGGCACAGCAAAATGCGGAGACCACCGGGCTCTCGGACCGGGTGACGATCCTCCGGGCCGACCTGCTCATCAACACCTTTGCCCTTCCCCACCCTGTGAATCTCGTGGTGAGCAACCCACCTTACATCCTCGAGCGGGAGCGTCAGGAGATGGCACCACACGTAACGGAGCGGGAGCCGGCGGAGGCACTCTTCGTCCCGGACGATGAGCCGGCACTCTTCTACGAAGCGATCCTCACTCGCTGCCCCGCCCCTCGGTACGCTCTGGAGATCAATCCTCTTGCCGCCGTGCGCCTTGAGGAGCTTTTCCACAGAAGGGAGTACGAGGTCACCTTTGGCTACGGCTACAGGAGGGAGAGGCGATTCTTATTTGCAGAGAAGGGATGATCGACGAGAAGGAGCGGAAGCGACTGCTGACCAAGGCGGGTTCCTACTGCGCCAAGGCGGAGCGGTCGGCGAAGGAGGTGACCGACAAGCTCTACAAATGGTCTCTCGAGCCCATCTCCGCAGAGGAGGTGGAGCAGATACTGGAGTGGCTGAGGTCACAGCACTTCATCGATGAGGAGCGGTATGTGAGGCACTTCGTGGCGGATAAGACGGAGCTCCTCGGCAAGGGACCCTTTATGCTAAGGCGAGAGCTTCGGGGCAAGGGGGTCTCCGATGAGGCGATCGAGCGTGAGCTGGCGACGATCCCTGACGCCAAGTGGATCGAGCTCCTCGAGCGCTACCTAGCGCCTAAGCTCGAGCGATACCGCAAGAAGTCTAAGTCCGCCTACGACCTCCGCGGACGGCTGATGACCGCAGCCTATGGTCGAGGCTACCCCTCCGAGATCACCGAAGAGGTGCTGCGGGAGATGGACCTCACGGTGGAGGGCGAGGATGAGGAGCGATGGTACGAGTAGCAGAGTGGCTCAGCGTGGCGGCGAGAGAGCTGGGTAGCACGCTCTTCCCTCACTACTGTCTCGTCTGTGGCGAGCGGCTATCCGCTGACCGACTGATGATCTGCCCCGCCTGTCTCGACCTCCTGCCCCGCTACCCGGGATCCGAGACGCTCTACGATGCGGAGAAGCGGATCGAGGGACACGCCCCCTTCACCGAGTATCGGAGCGACCTCGGCTTTACGCACCACAATCCCGTGCGAGACCTTATCCATACGATCAAGTACGAGGGTCATCCCGAGCTGGGAGAGCGACTGGGGCGACTCTTCGCCCCGGAGCACCTCAGGGCGGGACACTTTGCTGACATAGGAGTGGCGGTACCGGTTCCCCTCACACCAAGTCGCCTCCGCCAGCGTGGCTACAACCAGTCGGCTTACATCGCCCGCGGACTGACGGATGTCCTCGGCATCCGCCTTGATGAGACGCTCCTCGCCAGACGCGACAGCACCGGCACCCAGACCCACAGAGGGCGAGAGGCGCGGTGGGCATCGATGCGAGAGACTTTTTACGTCCCCGATCCCGACAAGGTCTCTCGCCGAAGGATCCTGATCATCGATGACGTGCTGACGACCGGTGCAACGCTCTCCGCCTGCGCGCTGGCGCTGATGGAGGCGGGCGCCGAGAGTGTCTCCTACTACACTCTCGCTTGTGGCGAAAGGACGATATGACGGACGAGCAGAAACTACCTGAGCTGGTGGAGGACTTCCGGCAGTACCTCACACTGGGACGAAACCTGAGCTCCAATACGATCCGGAGCTATACCTTTGACCTCAAGCACCTCTACGAGTACGCCGCTGACCGGCGACTGGAGGTGCTGCAGCTCACCTACCCCGACCTGGAGCACTTCCTTGCCTACCTCGCCGACCTGGGGCTTGACGCCCGGAGCATGGCACGGGTGGTGAGCGGGGTGAGAGCCTTCTACCGGTACCTCTTTGCAGAGGAGATCATCCCCGCCAATCCTACCGACCTGCTGGAGGTACCGCGGATCGGACGGCGCCTTCCGGAGGTGCTGACGGTGGAGGAGATCGACCGGCTGATCGACAGCATCGACCTGAGTACGGCTCACGGCGTACGCAATGCCGCTATGCTGGAGCTACTCTACAGCTGCGGGCTGCGGGTCAGCGAGTGCTGCGAGCTAAAGTACGAGCACATCTTCCTCGAGCACAAGTACCTCCGAGTGATGGGGAAGGGGAGCAAGGAGCGGCTCATACCGATGTCCGACACGGCGGTGGCGCGGATCGAGGACTACATCCCGATCCGGCAGGAGATCCGGGAGAAGCCCGGCTGCCGGGACTACCTCTTCCTGAGCCGTCTCGGGCGACCGCTCTCGCGGCAGATGGTATTTATGGTGATCAAGGAGCTGGCTAAGGAGGCCGGCATCCGGAAGCCCATCTCCCCGCACACCCTACGCCACTCCTTTGCCACCCACCTGCTGGAGGGCGGCGCCTCCCTCTCCGCCATCCGGGATATGCTCGGGCATGCCGACATCGCCACGACGGAGATCTACACCCACGTCGAGCTGACCGGACTCCGCGACGAGATCCTCACCCACCATCCCCGCAATAAGTAGCCAAGTCCGGATCCGGATTATTGCTGTCCGATAAAGCGTGATCCTCATCCGTACCCCCCTACTCACGGCCACACCGGCAGTCAAGTCTGAAAGGGGAAGAGGAGCTGTACATCTATAGGACAGTACAGCTCCTCTCCATAGACCGGTCAACGCAGGTTACTCTGCCGGACCGGACAGATAATAATGTGTGATGTGACTACCGCTTATAGCGCCCCTCTCGGAGATCCTGAAGAGTGGGATTGTACCCACACTTGGTGACCGTCCAGCCATTATCTGGGATCACGCCACTCTCCACTGCAGTCCTGACCCCTGTGTAGTCGGTTAACTGACTAAAGCCGGAAATCGTGATTTTCCCAACGTGCGTGAGGGAGGAGAGGTCGGGGAGAGTAGTCATAGCATAATTGGGAAACGAATTGTACCCCAGTGCCAAAGTCTGGACCTCAGAGAGCACTGGGAGGAGAATCTCCTTAAGTCCGCCCGACCAGAGCGTGAGGGACTCTGCCTTCCTCAGCTTCGGTAGACTGACAGACACCATCGCATCACCACCAATGACAGAGAGCTTACCCACCTCCTCAAGTGAGGGCGCGGAAAAGGGACCATAGTTATTGGAAGCGAGGGAGATCTCGCCTGTGACTACCCTAAGTGAGGCAGGGAGGCTGATTGCACTGGTGAGCTGGAAGGGATTGTCAAAGATAATCTTCTTGCATCGCTCCAGCCCCTTGATGACCGGAATGGAGGTCTTACCGGACTGGGCGTAGGTGAGCTGCTCGATCTCGCTCGGGAGGAGGATGGTGCACTCATCTGTGCAACCAACGACTTTCACATTTTTCACTCCCTTAAGTGGTGAGAGATCAAGGGTGAGCCCCTTGCCCTCGTCTACGGGCATTAAGACCACCTCTGTCACACGACTAAGCTTAGGGAGTGACTCTTTACTGAAGAAGGGGAGAGAGATGCTACTCCTGACCTCCTCCAGTGCAGGCAGACTATAGGATCGGAGTGTGGCTGACAGCACCAAGTTCCCTACGACCCGCAGCGAGGGAAGAGAGAGCTCCTCCATAGCAACGAAACTCATCAGACTCAAACGATCTGTCACCTCTGTCAGCTTAGGTAAGGTGATGGATCGGATCAGCTCGTTGTGGCGGGACGGAGAGGAGGAGTAGGAGGCGTACAGTAAGCTTCCCGCCCGGGTGAGTTCCGGTAGCTCAAGGGAGGTGAGACCGGGCAGTCCCCCAAGACTCAGCTCACCTCCGACAGTAGTAAGAGAGGAGAAATCAACCTGAGTCACCTTTTGGAAACCCTCTATAGCGAGGTCACCCTCGCAAGTCTTTAGCTTGGGGAGACTGAGGGAGGTGATGGGTCCCGGCTCCTCCTGACCATAGGCCGGCTCGTCCTCAAGGTAGAGGCTACCCACCCTCTCGAGGCTAGACAGGTCCAGGATCGCCGAGCGACATGTGCTGAGACTCAGCATCTCCGCCTCAACCAGCGATCCAAGCTTGATAGCACTCACAGAGTCGGCCTCAAGTAGCAGAGCCCCCAGGCTGTGTAGCTCCGGCAGGTCAATGATGCGCAGACTATCTGAGCGGATCTTACCACCATAGCCGGTAGACTTAATGTCCCCACCGACATACTTAAGCGAGGGAAGTCTGACAGCCCTCACCCGGTTGATACGATCTGTCTCAAAGACTATGTCCGTGACACGCTCCAAAGAGCTGAGCTCAAAGAGCTCCCCAACATAGCTGTCTCTGATGATGACGCTTCCTCTCACCTCGCGGAGACCTGCAAGAGGGGCAAGGCTTGTGACCTGTGAATTCTCCTCTGACGGACTATTCTTCTTGACCTTCTCACCGATGATCAGACTGCCATTGAGGATCTCTACTCCACGTGCGGCGAAGGCCTCCACCTCAGCATCAGACTTCAGGAGGACATCCTCGGTAGCCTCCTTAAAGAGAAGTGTGGGACGATAGGTGTAGGCTCGCTTTGCCCCGGAGTAAGAGGTGATCTCAAACTTTGTCTCCAGAGACCAGTCCTTTACTGTCTCCGGTCTGGGAGCAATGGTAGCATGCTCGCTGATGTGGTAGACCGGATTGAGACCGGACTGAAGCGAGCTCGGCGGGAGATCGATGCGGATCTCTTCACCTGAAATACGGGCTGTGTAGATCTCGCCATCAGCAGACTGAAGCGAGAAGTCCAATAGGTAGTCGTCACTTCCCGAGAATGGAGTGTCTCTCTCACATGCAGTGAGAAGGAGCAGCGATACAATCAGGGAGGCACAGAGACTTAGTGTATATCGTGCATTCATCTTATTCTTGTCTATATATGTGTATAGTGAGACGCATCATTACCTATTAGTGAACCGACCCGCCTTGAGATCATCAAGGGAGGGATTGTATCCACACTTGGATATAGAGAGGGAGGTGAGGGATCCGCTCTCTACCGCCCTCTTAAGGAAGCTGTAGTCTCTAAAGGCGCGGTACTTACTGATATGCACCCTCTGTACCTCCTTGAGGCTTGAAAGAGAGCTGAGATCCTCCATAGCGTCATTATGGACAGTGTAATAGATGCAGTCAAGCTTGAGCTCATCGACCCTCCGGAGCTTGGGCATATCCAAAGTCTTAAGGGTGACACTATTGGCTCCCACACCATCCGCCTCTGTCAGGAGGGGACAGGAGAGAGTGTGGACATCCGTCACGGGATGGAGGTCCTCCTGCTGGTAAAACTGAGTGATATAACTCAGGTATATATTGGCCCTCTTCCGGGTTTTGTCACCCTCAAGAGCATGGACGGTCGTGAGTGCCGGGAAGGAGACCTTCTCTACCATCGCAACACTGACCTCAAGCTTCCGAGATATCGTCTCAATGCCGGGGAAGGAGAGTTCCTTAGTACTCTTTTTCGTCCAGTAATTATTGTAAGAGAATTCCCCCACATGCTTGAGTCCCGTGACTGCAGTAAATGCATCTGTCCCGGCATCCTCAACACTGCTAACGTAAGAGAAGCCCTTGAGGCGCACCACGTCCATCGACTCGGGGAGAGCTAAGGAGGTAAGGTGAGGGGCATCGGTGATCACGAGCTCCGTAATCCCCGTATGGGAGAGATCAATCCCCTCGTGTCCCTGATAAGTATCTATCACAATACTCTTGACGGCCGTAAGAGCCTCAAGCGTCAATCCCAGATTGAAGAGATTGGAGACTTTCATAACACTCAGCTTCCCTCCGACCTTAGTCAAGGGTATATCTGACAGGCTCTTAAGACCAGCCTGGGAGATCAAGAAGTCCCCTGTCACCTCACTCAGCTTTGGGAGGGAGAGACGGACAAGCTGTGGCACATTGGACAGCTCCACATTCTCCGCCGTGACGAGAAGGGGTAGCGAGAGATCTGTCATCTTGGGCGAGGATATAGAGACAGAGCCCACCTCCTCAAGGGAGGGGAATGATACATTCTGTAGCGACTCAGAGGCCTTGATGGAAAGGGTCCCGGAGACACGCCCAAGACGACGCACCTTGAGATCAGAGAGCATGGGCGCTGTGGAGATAGTCAGATCCTTACTTACCGACTTAAGTACCGGCAGATTGACGAAGCTGAGGATAGGACAATTCATGACGATGAGGCTCCCGCTAGTGGAGAGACCGGGTAGTAGCAGCGAGCGCATCGACTTACTCTGCAACTTAAGTGTACCCTCGACTTGCTGCAGAAGAGGGAAGTGTACCTCCTCAAGGACGTCACTCTCAAGAGATATGTCCCGGTGTACCACCCGCAAGGATCTCAGCTCAGCTTTCTTGAGCTCCTTGGCACTCCGTATGACGAGACTGCCGACCTCAGAGACATTTCGGAGCCCCGTGAGGTCTGTCCCCTTGAATGTAGGATTGATGACAATGCCTTGCTCCACCTTGGTCAGCGCTGTGAGCGGCGTAATGTCTGAGATGGAGTCCCGCCCTGTAGCAGCTCCAATGATCAGATTTCCTCTCACCACACCGGTGTGAGTTGCCCCAAAGACCCTCACCTCTGCATCGGTAGTGAGACGTACATCATACTGGGACGTGGGATGATCGGTGATCACTCTCAGGATATAGGAGCGTCCCTTGCCGGAGGCCGAGGTAACCCTGAAGACTTGATCCTCCCTCCAGTCGCGGACCCTCTCCGGAGCGGGGAAAATGGTCGCGTTCTCACTCAGTAGATACCTCGGCTTAGCGTCTGTGAGATCCACTCCGACCGGGATGGTGATCACCAGCTTGCTCTCACCCTCAGTGTAAGCCGGATACTCCTCCCCCCCCAGAGTGAGGGCAAAGCTGAGTATGCGATTGTCTCCCTCAAAGTCCGGCATATCCTCTTTGCAACCGGACATGAGGAGCATAATGATTGTAAAAAGGAGGATCCCGCCACTTGTGATGAATCTATTTCTCATATCTCTTACTTGCTTGATGGTACTTGGATGTCAATGAACTTGAAGCACTCGGTGGATACTTCCCCAAGCCATCCGGACTTGGTATTCAGTCCCGTGACGACCTTGACGAAGTCGATATACTCCAGATGTATGGGCTTCCCGTTGGAGTCCATGGCATCCTTGATCCTGAAGTGATTGGCATTAGGTGCTGCGCCGTAATTGATATCATCGGTCAGTCGATCTATCGGGCTGAAGTTGTCCACATACCCCCACTCGTACTCAGGATTGATCCAGTAGGTGCCCTGACCGGACTGGTCAAAGTTGGCACTCTTAAGACGAGTCCCTCTGAGGACATATCTATTCGGCTTGACCCATATTGGATAGTAGGAGTCTTGCTGGTGGAAGTTGAGCCAGTCTATCTCTCCAGTGTTGCCCATATTGTCTGCCCAGAGGACATTTGATCGGGCCGTTGCAGGACGGAAGTAAGTCACCTCATAGTCCTGTATAGTCCCCTCCTTACCGGTCTCACTACCTCTGAGTTCATACCAGTTGTCATCCGGGAGACCATTTCCATTCTCATCCTGCATAACCCACACAATGCCCGGCTCAGAGCTACCCTTGAAGGAATTGCCCATTACAGCGAAGTCGTACCCCTTGAAAGCGCCGGTATTGGGGATACTGTGGTCAAATCCAATGACGAGATATCCTCCAAACCCACCCAGTGAGACATAGACATCCTGTGACAGTCGCTCCTCAGCATACTTGATAGCATCATCCATGGTGTGAGCACTGTATCCCTCGTTGACAAACTGTCCCGGAGCGGCGAGGAACTCGTAGACCTTGCCCCCGTACTTACTACTCTTCGCAGGATTAAAGCTTCGGAAATGTGCATCGGGCTCTCCCACCTGCACCGGTATGATCGACTCTCCCGCTCTCTCTTTCTTCGCTCCGCTTGGATCTGTCTTGTAGGCGCAGACCTTCACCTGCAGGGTCCCCACCCGGGTGGGCGTATAGACGAGTATCGGCCCGGTCTGACCCTCAATCACCTGTCCGTCCACGGACCACTCATAGGAGATGTTTTTCGTGGTGCTGATCCGGGGCTCTATACGGAGCGGACGACCTACCGTGCCGGAGTGCTGCGGATAGGGGAAGCTTATCTCTAGTGGTATGGAGGGGACCACCACCACCTTGACCAAGTAGTCGTCCTCACCATCATCATTCTGAGTAAAGAGGTGGACGAAGTGTACGCCCTCCTTGTCTGGTCGGAGCTCAAAGACCGGCTCGCTGGAAACCGCCTTCCCATCAAGCTCCCAGGTATACTTGATATTCTCCGTATTGGCTATCTCGGGGGTGAGCGTCAGAAGCTCCCCTATCTCAGCCAAGATGTCATTGCCCTCCTTCATCCCGATGATGGGTAGCTCGAGGTCAATAACCTTTACAACGATCTCCTGCCATGCTGTTCCGTCTGCTGTCGAGACGCTATACTTAATGGTGTAGTCTCCGGTGATGGGGAAGGAATACTCGAGGTTCTTCTCTGTCGAGATGACCCTACCGTCCAGCTTCCAGGAGTAGATCGCATTAATGTTGTCATTAGACACCTCAGGTGTGATCAGCAGCTTGCGATCAGGCTTGATGGTGTACGTCTTCTCCATAGTGATCGTAGGTGGCATCTTTGACTCGATGTCCCTGCACCCAGAGAGGCCGCCTATTAAGAGTAGGAGCATAGTAAGCAGCAGATTGGCTTGAAGAGTGTGTTTCATGGGCATGAATGAGTTATTTGTGATACAGGAAGGCAAAGTGCCCGGGAATATCCCCGGTGTCGGTCTTCCACTTGAGGTATCCGTCCTTGCCGTAGCAACGCAAGTCTCCAGGCGTTACGTAGTCAAGGGCGTCTGTGATGTATATATCTTTATTGATAGGATTGACCGCTATACCATAAGGTATGCGTATGTCCTCCTCCGTGTGATCCTTGATGAAGTTGGTGGAGGTGAGCTCGTGGGTGCGTATGTCAAATGTCCCATAGGTGATGGTATTTTGCTGGGTATTATAGCTCCAGTCAACGGCATAGAAGTAGGCCTTTTCTGTCTCGTAGTCGATGTAGAGATTGGTGACCGCCTTGCTAAGAGTATCGATGACCTGGTCGGTCTTAAGGTCGATGAAGAAAAGCCTCGATGGATGATCATAATAGTCTCCTCTGCTGGTGACGATTAGCTCCTGTGGTCCATTACTATCCTCAGACAACTTCCCCTTACGCAGTCGGTGGAGGTTAATGTCCACATCAATCTTCCTCTCTTGAGTAAAGGTATTGAGATCAATGACGGAGATCGTATGGTCGTAATTGGGGAACATATAGCCACCGGAGTTGGCTACATACAGCTTCTGCCTATTCTCCTTACGGTCGTACCAGATCACCATCTCCTCCGGCTGATAGCCTACATTGCAGGTCCGGGTGACCTCCAGCGTAGCAGTGTCGATCTCTGCGACATAGCCGACACGGGCGTTTTGGTCAAATTTCACCGGTGCCACATATGACGAGGCGTAGGCCTTACCATTAGCTTCATTGAATATGATGTACCTCACGTTGGGGATCTTGATCATCCCGATATGCCTGGCTGTGCGTGCATCCATCACTTCGATGAAATTGGAGACATTGATCACGGCGTACAGCTTACTACCGAAGATCCCAATGTCATTGCCGACGTCACCCAGCTCCTTGACCATATGAGGATTAGCTTCCGCATAGACATTCCGATGGTACACCCCGGTGCTCAGATCACAGTAGTCGAGAGTCGCCTTGTTACTCCCCATATTACCCTCGTTTAGGAGATAAAAACCTCTCAGATCCTTGTAGTCCTCGTGAGGGATATTGAGCTCATTGGAGACGACGGGCAAGATCTCATACTCCCCTCGGCAGCCTACGAGAGTCAGGCTGCAGATAAGTAGTAGTGCGATAGTATGTGTAAGTCTCCGGATCATGGCAGTATTTCTTAGAGGATCAGCGCAATAGTAAGCTTATAATTACGTCCCGGCATCGGGTAATTCAGCACCACATCATAGTGCTGATCAAAGATGTTATTGATATCCACGGAGGTCCTGATAAGCCCCTTCCCGCCAAAGCCGGTGAAGGCCTTCCGGAAGGAGAGATCGCTTGTGTACCATGGGAGCATACGACTATTCACATCGTTGTACTTAGCATTGTATCGTATGCCGGTATAGATGAAGCTGTAATTCACGCCCCAACTCTTGTAGTCCATCATCGTCGTGAAGGAGCCACTGTGCCTGGGAATGTAGATGATCTGGTGTCGATAGTTCTTGTCCTCACTCGAGGTGACATCAATGGCACTCTGGTACGTGTAGCCGGCTCGGCAAGATACGGCGAAGTCCGGTAGGAGCATTGTCCCGAGAGAGGCATTGAGCTCCAGACCGGTGACCTCCACCTGTCCGAGATTGAGCATCATCCAGCGAAACATATTCCCTGCCGGGACGGCGATGATCTTATCAGTGACGTGATTTAGGTACGCCTCTGCCTTGAGATCGACTTTCCGCAGCCACCCCTCGGAGCGCTCCAGATCGTAGTGTACCCCGAGACTGAGCTGTCTGGTGTACTCCGGCCTAAGGGCAGCATTGCCTATAAATGTGTAGTACAGGTCATTGAAGGTCGGCATCCTGAAGATGCGCTTGTAGAAAGCATCGATGGTGAGATCGTGCTCCTCCCACGGCTTGTAGGAGAGAAAGACGGAGGGAGTGAAAATGTCCTTCGGTGGGGCAGCTGCATTTCTCTTTACCGTCTCCCGGACAATCGTCTCAAGACCGCTGAGCTGGAGTATCAGCAAGGATCCCCAGCGGAGCTGTGTCGCCAAGGCGATGAGGGCGGTGTGTCGTGTAGGCTCGGAGAAGTTGACTAGATTGGCCTTCATCATATTATACTGGTAGTCCGTCGAGAGACTGATATGCCACCAGGGGCGTATACGGAGTAAGTTGGCCGCTGATAGGTACACCTCATGCTGCAGGTACTCGTTGTCCACATAGGTGGGGCTGGTCCACTCATCATCGACATATCGGGTGTAGTCATTGGCATACTTGACATTAAGCTTCAGGGCATAGAGATCGGAGAAGTCCATACTGTATTTACTCTGGACGAAAGCGTTCTCATCAGTGAGCCGCTGCCCGTGCTTAAAGACATTTCTGATGATGGGACCGGGCAGACCTCTGTGAGACTGGTAGTAGTATCCGTGTATGTCCCATGCTCCATTCTCGAGGGTCTTGTAGAGAGATGCCTCTACACGATAAGCTGTGATATCGCTATTCTCTCGGTATGCAGTAGTGTCGTATGCCGTCACTCCGTCTTGAAACAGTCGTCGGTACTTGAAGGGGTAATTGCCGCGAGATCGGATAACCTCGGCGTTGGCACCTATGGCATAGTGCCGAGGCAGTTTACGCTCCCAGAGGATGGAGGATGATAGGTAGCCGAATGAGCCACCCCTCGCTGTAAGTCGGAGATTACTCTCCTTGCCATCAATGAAGCTCGGATTACGTGTCTTGATGTATACAGAGCCGGCACTGCCAAAGTCCTTAGCCGGCTGGAAGATCATACTCCTCTGACCATTGTAGAGGGAAATGGATGCGATGTTGTCCATTGAAAATTTCCCGAGGTCGACTTGTCCGTTTTGGGCGTTTCCCACCTCTATCCCGTCATAGAATATCCCGACATGCTGGGAGCCCATACCTCTGATATTGATCGTCTTGAGTCCGCCAATACCTCCATAGTCCTTGATCTGTACACCCGAGAAGAAGCGCACCGCATCCGCTATAGAGAATGTACTCATCCGCTGCAGTGAGGGTCCCTCAAGCACCTGTCCCCGGATCACCTCTTGTCTCCGGATAGTCTCCTGCACGACCACTTCGGGGAGGCGAAAGAGCGTATCCGAGAGACTGCTCTGTGCCGAGAGACGGCAGGAGCAGGTGACAGCGTACAGTAGGAAAAGCAGGGCACCTATAGACCTTCTCTTTATCACCACTCTGACTCTCTTCGCTCTACTTGTGCCTGCACTCCTAACCAAAGGAATGCAGGCTATTGATCTATCGGTTACTTATTGATCCACTCATTCGTGAACCGGTAGTAGAAGTCCACGCCCGCCGGGCTAGCGCCCTCTCTCGAGCCGTAGAAGAACTCCCCTACAGGAGCAGGCTGGTCACCGACAGTGTAATTGAATACCGTACTTGTGGTATAGTCCTTGGAGGTCCCTATCCACAGCTTCCCGGTATACTTATCGACACCCATATATCCGTAATTGACATAAGGGGTGATGATGTACTGACTGTCAAAGGTGTCGGCCTCATAATTGTACCGAGCGGCCGTATAGGAATTGAAGTCTGAGGTACCCCTGAAGTAGAGGTAAGGATCAGTGAAGGATGCACAGGCACCTATGTTGGGTGACCATGTGGCAATGGGGAGTGTGATCTGTGCCGGAGCCTCTGCTTGATCGATGATATTCCCCTCCTTATCCAGCTCCACGATCAGCGGGTTAGAAGTGAATTGAGCTCCCCACTGCATATTTCCGGTAAAGGTGCCGGCAAAGAATGCAAATAGGTTCCCATTGGCACCCTTGACCACGTCCTTACACTGCCGTCCCTCCATCTTCACCGTCTTGATGACCTTTGATGTCGTGGGGTCCAAGATGCTTACACCGTGACCATGAGCGAAGTAGATCTTCCCCTTGGAGAGGATCATTCTGGCCTTGATGGCATTCTCTTTTGTCCAGAGACCATAGGTTCCCTCAATGTCTTCGGAGATCTTTGTCACCTTATCGTCTGCCAGGGTGATCTCTCGCATACCGCCCGTTCGCTCATAGTCAGACGAGCCATACTGGATGAAGATCTGAGTGGGACTGGTGACGATCAGGTGCTGAGGCCATGCATGGGCACCATTGGCCTTAGGATCGGTGATCGGGATGTCAAGGGCATCCTTGCTGAGCATCTTCATCGTCTTGAGATCACAGATGACGAGCCTTCCCTCTCCGCCAAGATCCTTACGCGTACCATTCTGAGTGATGAGATAGACCTTGTCCTTGTAGATGAACATATCCTGCACCACATTGCCAATCGTCTTGCCGGGATTAGCGTTGCGGAAGATGTGCCGGTACTCTCTCCCTTCCCCATCGTAGTACATCAGCATCCCATTGGAGTCGGTCATATTGCCCTCCACGACGACGAAGACACCCCTCGGGTCGGTAAAGTCGGCTACTCTCACATCTGTGGAGGCTCGATAGAGCTTCCCGTCTGCATCCACTCCCTCCACGACGATGATCCCACCAGAGCAGTAGGAGCCCGATGCCGGAGGAGTTACCTCTATGGCGAGGGGGAAATTCTGACCGATGCGGACTGTCCAGCCGTCAGGCTGCTTGGCGATCGTCAGGTCTTGGATGCCCTCAGCATCCAGCTTGATGGATCGTGTCTTCTCTCCGTACTCAAAGGAGTGGTACGGAGCTCCCTTAGGCTCATTGATATGAAGATGAGTGGCTCCGGCTATCGGCAGGGTGAAGGACTCTCCTCCGGCGAGCGTGAAGACAACCACGCCCTTTCTCTTGTCAACCCTGACATCCTTGAAGAAGGAGTCTCCCTGAGCTTTGACCTCTTTCCCATCAGGGTCTTTCAGTCTCTCTCCGTCAACAGTCCAGAAGCCATCACTATCAATGGCAATCGAGGGAGAGTGTCCCGGGGCACCGGGCTCTCCCTTCTCTCCCGGGGCACCGGGCTCTCCCTTCTCCCCGGGGGCACCGGGCTCTCCCTTCTCCCCGGGGGCACCGGGCTCACCCTTCTCTCCCGGGGCACCGGGCTCACCCTTCTCCCCGGTGGCACCGGGAGCTCCATCATTGCCTGTGACGGGGATCTTATTGCCCTCCTTATCTGTGAGGAAGACCTGAGTCCCATCAGGCTGGATAAGTACCCAGTAGAAGCGGTCTCCCTCCTTGGCGATATTGACCTCAGCCGGTTTCCCATTCCGGATCTCTATCGGCTGTGCATTGCCACTCAGAGTGATTCTCCATCCCTCATTATCGGGAAGAGGTGTCACACCCGTGATCACATTCCCTTTGGAGAGGGCGTCTACTACAGTCTGTGCAGATGTGATCTGATCTCTCAGCTGCTTGAGCTCTGTTTTGATCTTGTCGACCTCCTTCCAGAGACCGCTGTCGTCATAGGAGCAACCCAAGGCTATCACGAGGACAGCCAACAGCGACAAGACTCGACCTGTGTTTTTTGTCATACTCTACTCAGTAAGATGATATAAAAGTTAAATAAACTCCTCCTGTGTGGGGTGAGGATGTGGTCGGTGAGCGATTGAGTACAATCAGCACCCTCTACGTCAAAGCGGGAAAAACACACCGATGATGGAGCTCCTCATTCCCCGAAGCTCACATCTCATATACTCGTGGCAGGTCTTCCGGCTTGCTTCCTCCCCCTCACATCCTTCCCATTACCATAGTGGCAACAGTGGATCTAATAGAGTGTGCGGGGAGCTTCATAGTGAAGCTTACGGCAGTGGGTCTGCTCAGGTTTTGCACCTGATTCCCTTTTCATCGTCTTACCCTTAGACATAAGGCAGACGACACCAGAGTATGTGCTCGCAATATTACTATTTTTTTCATTCCCCACAAATGAGATCCCAGAATAACAACCCATTGATGGCTCATCGTAGGTATAAGAGTACCATCTGATGTATTTAGAGATCCCCTCACCTCACTATTCCTCAGATGGGCGAATCTGCACGTGTGGCTAATGAAATGAGAGTAGGTGAGGTAGCCGATCTTACGGGGGAGTAACCGCAACTACACCTCCTCCCACACCTCTACTCATTTGAGGAAAGCTTTGACTTGTATTGACCACAGTCACCCGCCACAACTATCCACCGAGACGTACACAACTGTGCGCATAGCACGTAGGCAATAGTATTCTCTGTCAGAGCCGGTCCGGCGCCTGCCGGAGGTGCTGACGGTGGAGGAGATCGACCGGCTGATCGACAGCATCGACCTGAGTACGGCTCACGGCGTACGCAATGCCGCTATGCTGGAGCTACTCTACAGCTGCGGGCTGCGGGTCAGCGAGTGCTGCGAGCTAAAGTACGAGCACATCTTCCTCGAGCACAAGTACCTCCGAGTGATGGGGAAGGGGAGCAAGGAACGGCTCATACCGATGTCCGACACAGCGGTGGCGCGGATAGAGGACTACATCCCGATCCGGCAGGAGATCCACGAGAAGCCCGGCTACCGGGACTACCTCTTCCTGAGCCGTCTCGGGCGACCGCTCTCGAGGCAGATGGTATTTATGGTGATCAAGGAGCTGGCAAAGGAGGCCGGCATCCAGAAGCCCATCTCCCCGCACACCCTACGCCACTCCTTTGCCACCCACCTACTGGAGGGTGGCGCCTCCCTCTCCGCCATCCGGGATATGCTCGGGCATGCCGACATCGCGACGACGGAGATCTACACCCACGTCGAGCTGACCGGCCTCCGCGACGAGATCCTCACCCACCATCCCCGCAATAAGTAATTCCCTCGTCAGCCGCGTCTTGGCGGAAAAAGGAGATAGCGGATCTTGCGAAGGAGATACGGTAGACGCCCCACCTCCAGCCCAGGGATACGGAAGTGGTGGTCTCTCGCAAAGCAACGGATATCGGCTATCATCTCCTGCCGATCTGCCTGTACCGCTTTGTGTCGATCCGGATCTAGCAGGAGTGATCCCTCATTTCGCCTATAGAAATACTCCGCCCCGGGGACGGTGACGATGCGATCAGCGTAGTAGACCGCTCGGAAGGAGAATGGCAGATCCTCGCAGTACCGCCCAAGAGGGAAACTGAGCTCGTGCTCTCGGATAAGATCGGTCCTGATTAGGTAGCGCCAGGCGTAGCCCCACTTGCCGACATAAGTAGCGCGCATCTTCTCCTCCACATCGGAGAAGACCCGCTCCTTGGTGAAGAGCTGTGTGTACTGCGGTGCCGCCTCATTGACCATACCTGCGAAAGCCATATCGGCATCGTTCCGCTCAGCCGCCTCTACGAGTCGCTCGTAGAAGTGACTGCTGATCTGGTCATCTACGTCGAAGAAGTGGATGTACTTCCCCCTTGCCTCCCCGATCCCTCTGTTGCGGGTGTAGGAGCTGCCACCATTCTGCTCATTTCGGAGGACGGTCACCCCGGGATAGCGCGAAGCCCTCTCTACGGAGCCGTCACTGCTACAGTCGTCGATGAAGAGCACCTCCAGCTCCTCATAGTCCTGCTCGTGGATGCGGTCGAGGCAGCGGTCGACGTACTTCTCGCCATTATAGCAGGGGATGATGATCGTGACAAGTGGCTTGGGATTCATGGCTTGAGTTCTTCTGTAAGATCGGTCTGACGAGAGGCAAAGAGCCTGCGGCGGAGGTACTCGAGTCCGAAGCGGAGGAAGCCACCATTCACCCCCGGTATGCGCTCGCCCTTCTCCTCCGCAAATCGGCGAACCTCCTCCCGTGACAATTGCCTGTCTCTCCTTCGCCTCAGCTTATGAGCCTCGTCCCGGGTAGTCAGGATCGAGCCCTCGTTGCGGATGTAGAGATACTCGGCATCAATGGCGGTGGAGACCTTTTGTGCGAAATAAAAGGCTCGGATGGTAAAGGGGATATCCTCCATAAGGCGTCCCTCGGGGAAGGTTATCTGATGCTCCCGTAGCAGTGAGGTGCGGAAGAGGTAGAGCACCGAGTAGCCCCAGCGACCGGGATAGGTAATGCAGTACTTGGATCGCCCGGTATAGGTCTTGATCTGCGAGAAACGCTGATTATGGTAGTACCGCCCTTGGAAGACCGCACCGCCGATCACGATATCCGCACCGGTAGCCTGTGCTGACTCTGCCATCCGGAGGTAGTAGTCGGAGCTGACCCGGTCGTCGACATCGAGGAAGTGGACGTACCGCCCATGCGCCAGCTGTATCCCTCTATTTCGGGTGTAGGCGAGGCCTCTATTTGAGTCATTGGAGATCACCGTCACCTCCGTATACTCCGCAGCGAGGGCGACAGAGTCATCCGTACTACCGTCGTCGATCAGCAGCACCTCCAGGTCTCGGAAGCTCTGCCGCCGGATCGAGTCGAGGCAGCGATGCACATACTTTGCCCCATTGTAGCAGGGGATGATCACGGTGATGAGTGGAGTCATATATCTATGGATCTGAAGCGCTCGGGCAGCCTGACTACCCGCTTGCGACCGGGCATGAGTGGCTTATTCCAGGCAAAGAGGGGGCGAAAGAGTCTCTGTAGGCGGCGCGCCCTTCTCAGGATTCGATCTGCGTCAATAGGTGTGCGGGTGGAGGTGAAGTGAATGGTCCTCGCACGTCGGGAGAGGTGATTTCCCCAGTCCACACCCCGCTCGCCCTGCCGTGCTTTCACCATCTCGAGGTCGCAGTAACCGGCATGGATCAGGTAGAGATCGGGAAGGATGTGGAGGTTGTGCCCCCTCACTCTGTGGAAGCCGCTTCCCCAGTCGAGAGGGCGGGTGAGGATGCAGCTCTTAGTGTAGCGAGCGGTTAGCACGGCATAGCGACGCTGCTCGAGGAGGGAGCGATCGGGATCCAGAGGAGCCTCTTCGTCAAGTCGCTGTCCCAGGTCAAGTCCCAGAGCTGAAGCGTGGCTCTCCGGTCGGTGCTCCGAGAGGTACTCCCTCAGAGAGAGACCGGTCCGAGGGTCGGGCACGACGAATTCGTCACTGTCGGTCCCGAGGATTAGATCGTACCCCTCATCGAGCAGATGATGAGCTAGTCTCGTCAGGAGTCCGATGCGATACTTATCGCCTGCCGAGCGAGAGAGAGACCGATGGGGCAGTTTCGTGATATGGACCTCCTCCGGTGTGCCGACTGGGATCTCCTGATCCTCCCCATCGAGGTATACATAGAGGTGATCGTACCCCAGCTCTCGTCCGTAGTAGCGGATCCATCGGGAGAGGAAGAAGGAGTCGTTACGCGCCATCGTCACAGCGGCTATCCGTATCGTATCACTCATCGCATCAGTCGCTCTGTCAGGTCGGTCTGACCACCGCGTAGGCGATTGGAGACCTTGTGCAGGAAGTAGGAGATGAGGTGGGAGTCTCGTCCCGGTCGGCGATGCACCCCGTGTGCAGCGAGGAAGGTCTTGACATCCTCCTCCGCAAGATCATATCCCTCGGCAAAGGCTCTCCTCACCTCCGGATCGTCCGACTCCGTCAGAGAGTCCGCCTCGTAGCGGTAGAGATACTCCGCCCGGGGAGCAGTCGCCACCTTATTGGCATAAAAGAGTGCCCGGACGGCAAAGGGCAGATCCTCCACGAGTCGTCCGACCGGGAATCGAAGATCCTCATGACGGCGAATAAAGTCGGTGCGGAAGAGGTATCTCCAGACCACACCTATCTTGCAGACATAGGTGACCCGAAGCTTGTCCATCGTCCCTGTGTAGACCCGAGGGGTGCGGAAGATCTGAGACTTCTCCGGCACATACTGGTAGACGAAGCTACAAGCGGTGACGTCTGCCCCGGTCTGCTCTGCGCGCCGAACCATCGCCTCATAGAAGTTGCTGCTCACCTCATCGTCGACGTCGAGGAAGTGGAGATACTTCCCCTTCGCCTCTTCGATGCCTCTGTTGCGTGTGTAGGAGACACCCCGATTGGTCTCGTTGCGCAGCAGTTTCACAAAGGGATACTTCGCCACCGCATCAGCCGTCTCATCCGTACTGGCGTCATCGATCAGTAGCACCTCCATGGGACTATAGCTCTGCCTCTCGAGGGCGGAGAGACAGCGCCCCACCACCTTTGCCCCATTATAGCAGGGGATCACCACAGTGACTAAGGGACTCATACTACTCTGATAAAATCTGTGTCAGGAAGCGCTCCCACTCATCGGTGATCGCATCTATGTCGTACCGGTGCGACCACTCTCTGCCGGCCCGCGACATCTCCTCCCGCCCGGCATCGTCCTCCATCAGTCGGGAGAGGCTCTCAGCGTATGCTCTGAGGTCAAAGGGGGGAACCATCACCCCCAGCCGCCCCTCATCGGTGACATCCCTGAAAGCGGCATAGCTGTCGAAGGCGATCGGCACCACGCCATACTGAAGCGCCTCGAGGATCACGAGGGGCAATCCCTCGTAGCTGCTCGAGGAGACCAGGACCGCAGAGCGGCTTAGGTAGGGCTGCGGGGAGCGCACGCCCTCGAAGTGGATCCTCTCCAGATGGAGTGTCTCCGCCCGCCTCCTCAGGTCACGCTCCACCCGCTCGTTTCCCCCTCCCACGATGTAAAGCGACCAGTCCGGGAAGCGATCCTGTATCATCCCCCACACATCCAGCAGGCGGTCGGTTCGCTTCTGACCGTAGTCGAAGCGTCCCACATAGAGGAGCATTTTCTCCTTAGGAAGCTCTGCCGGTATTTCGGTCGGGTCGTAGGTGTTGGGATTGGAGATACTGATCAGCTTGCCCTCCGAAGCGTTACCTACCAGGTCTCTAAAGATCGGTACATAGGAGGGCGAGAGAAGCACGATCGCATCGCCGACTCTCGAGATGAGCCGCCACTGTCGGAGAGCCTTGTGGCGCCGGAAGAGGTACTCCGCCCGGTGGAGGAAAGGAGGTGTCCGGCGCTTAAACTTGTACATCGTCGGATCGGTGTGGATCTCAAAGACAAGTCTTGCCCCCAGTCGGTCGGCCACCTCGGCGAGAAGCAGTGCCAGCCGACGGCGGTAGGCATTGTGGCAGACGATCACATCGACGTCGTGGACTCCGAAGTACTCCACCAATGCATCAAAGTTAGCCTTGGAGCGAATACGCTGCTTATCCGGCAGAAGGAGGTTCTCAAATCCCTCTACCGAGGGATAGCCCTCCTCCACGGCTGCCAGACAGACGTGGTGCCCCCGGGCGGTAAGCGCACGGGCAACTCGGGCACCGACCGCTTCGATCCCGCCCATGACCGTATTGAAGGTCCACCAATTGACAAACGCTATATTCAAAACTCTCTACTCTGACTTTTGGTGCAAGTTACTCATAATTACCGAGAGGGCATACGCCGAAGTTCCCCTCAGACCTGCGCCCCCAAACTAAACCCGGTAATAGTGATCACTAATACCGGGTTTAGAATTCACAGACCTCTATCCCGCTCGATACGATACTCCCCGGCGCCTGCATAGGGGATGAATGCGGGATATGTCGGGGGTGTGGTGTCAGAGAGGGGAACCGGCGGAAAAGTCCCTGCAGGATCGATCCGGCGCGTGATTAACGACGGCTCTCAAATGCGTCACCTCTCCTCTTGCCCCGGGATTACCGAGACCAAGAGAGAGATAACCCTTATATTTGCGGTGAAGTATCAGGCCAGCTACTCGCAAAGCCACCGGTGATATGAAGATAATAGACTATTTCAAGAGACTGAATCATCGTCGGCTGTCTCGCCGACAACCACGGAAGCATCAGAGGGCTGCCGCCGTCTGGTACGGACTGATAGACGATTACTACAAGGGGAAGGCTAAGCACTACGAGGTGATACCGAAGCACCCGGAGTTGGTGGGGGAGAAGATCATCTGGCAGTACTGGGCACAGGGTCTCGACGAGAGTAAGCTCCCGGAGATGATCCGCCTCTGCTACGCCTCGGTGGATCAGCGCAGGGGAGACTACCGGGTGATCCGTCTCTCGGATGAGACGGTCAGCGAGTATATCGATCTCCCTCCGATCGTGGATCAGGTGCGGCAGTCCAATCCTGCGATGATGATCGCCTACTACTCAGATATACTGAGGCTGGCACTCCTCTCCGCTTACGGAGGCGTGTGGCTCGACTCGACGATCTTTATGGCCGGACCGTTTGAGCCTTACTATACGGAGCCGGAGTTCTTTATGTTTCAGAGAGATCCCTCGGAGCCGCTAAAGAAGTACTGGCGGGATCATCTGCCCTTTGCCTTCGACTGGCGAGAGGAGTATCGGACCAATGTGCAGAATGCGATCATCTTTGCGAAGCCACAGTCGGAGGTGATCGGCACGCTGCTGGATATCCTGATCCTCTACTGGGAGAGGAAGGAGGATCAGAAGTTTCCGGAAGTGTACTTATTCTTCCACATACTCTTCGACTGCCTGGTGGGGCGAGAGGATGGTCGGCTCCATGACCACAATTGCCGGAGGATCAGCGATACGAATGTGGAGATCCTGCAGCGGATGATGTTTGACGACTGGCCCGCCAAGTACGGCACGACGGAGGAGATCCTGGAGCGATACCACCTGCAGAAGATGACCTTCAAGGTCGATCACCCCACCTACCTCCACTTAGTGGAGCTCTTAGAGGAGTCCGGTCACATGCCTTACATTTAGACTTACTGGGCGGTCTCGTCGGTGTCGGAGAGCAGGTCGGAGAGGACGAAGAAGCTGCCGCCGACGAAGAGGGTCCGGACAGAGTGCGCCCGGCAGTAGTCGATCGCCGCACGGTACGCCTCCCGCACATCCTCGATCACCAGCACCGGCTCGATGCCGTGCGACCGAGCGTGCTCGGCAAAGTCCGCACCGCTCATCGCGCGCTCCACATGAGCCCGAGTGCAGATGAGATGCGTCTCCCTCGGCAGCCGCTCCAGCACGTGGTCGACATCCTTGTCGGCCGACATACCCAGCACCACGGCAAGCCCTCCGTCCCCGGCCCACGTCTCGAGCTGAGGACCGAGGTAAGCCCAGGCGCCGATATTGTGCCCGGCGTCGATGAAGATCCGCGGGTCGCTCTGCCGGATCATCTGTAGCCGACCGCTGAGACCGAAGTCTGCCACCCGGGCGACTCCCTCCCGGACCATCTCCGGGGTGATCCCATACCGATCGCGGATCAGCTTGATCGTCTCGAGGACGGTCCCGAGGTTCTGCAGCTGGTATGCTCCCATGAGTGGCAGATCGATGGTGCCAAAGGTCTTTGTCTCCACACGGTACCCTACCCCCTCGATCTCCTCGTGCGACAGGATCTCATCCGACCGATCCGCCAGCGTGAGGGGTGCCTGCTCCTCAGCTGCCTTAGCCCGCACCACCTCCAGCACAGGCTCATCGATGCTCCGCCCCAGCACCACCGGGGTATGAGGCTTGATGATCCCCGCCTTCTCATGAGCGATCTCGCCGAGCGTATTGCCGAGGAACTGCATGTGATCCATGCTCACATTCGTAATCACGCTGACGAGGGGGCGGAGGACGTTGGTGCTGTCGAGCCGACCGCCCATACCGACCTCCACCACGGCTATGTCCACCCTCTCATCCACAAAGTAGCGGAAGGCGAGCGCCGTGGTAAGCTCAAAGAACGACGGCTGCAGGTGGTCACCCAGGTCGTGGAGGAATTGCTCCACAAATCGGGTGATATACTCCTCAGGGATCATCTCCCCATTGATCCGAATCCGCTCCCGGTAGGTGACGATATGGGGCGAGGTGAAGAGCCCCACCCTCAACCCGGCCGCCCTCAGCACGGAGGCGAGGAGGTAAGAGGTAGAGCCCTTACCATTGGTCCCCGCCACATGGAGAGCGGTCAGCTCTCTATCAGGGCGACCGCAGGCGGAGAGGATCTCACGCGTCCGCTCCAGCCCCGGTTTATAGGCTCTTCCTCCCTCGATCTGATAGACCGGTAGTTGCTTAAATAGAAAGTCCAGTGTCTCCTCGTAAGTCATAGTACTGCTTATTGTTTCTTGGTCGTTGGTTTCTTAGTCTGGGGGCGGCGCTTCGTTGCCGGATGCTGGCGGTCGTAGAGCTGCCGGAGGTACTGCCCGGTGTAGGACTCCTTGCACTCCATCAGCTCCTCCGGCGTGCCGGCAAAGACGAGGTGTCCCCCCTCGAGACCGCCCTCGGGTCCCAGGTCGATGACGTGATCAGCCAGCTTCACCACCTCCAGATTGTGCTCCACGATGACGACGGTGTGCCCCGCCTCCACCAGCCTCCGGAAGGTTCCCATCAGCGTCCGTATGTCGTGTATGTGGAGGCCGGTAGTAGGCTCATCAAAGATAAAGAGGCACTTCTCCGAGACCCCGGCGAGGTAAGAGGCGAGCTTGAGCCGCTGACTCTCCCCTCCGGAGAGGGTCGAGGAGGACTGCCCCAGGTGGACGTACCCCAGCCCCACATCGCTCAGCACCTGCAGCCCCTGCAGGATGGAGGGGACCTCCTTAGCCTCCTCCGTGAGAGGGGTGAAGAAGTCGATCGCCTCCTCAACCGTCATCTCGAGGAAGTCGTAGATATTCTTGTCGTGGAAGGTCACCTCAAGGATGTCGTCCTTGAAGCGCTTGCCGTGGCACTCCTCGCAGAGGAGCCGCATATCGGCCATAAACTGCATCTCCACGGTGACATAGCCCTCGCCCTGACAATTTTCGCACCTACCGCCCTCGCGATTGAAGGAGAAGTCTCCCGGTCCGAAGCCCATCTGTCGAGCCAGCGGCTGCTGCCCCATCAGCGACCGCAGGTCGTCGTAGAGGCCGATGTAGGTGGCGGGGTTGGAGCGCGAGCTGAGGCCCAGCGCATCCTGATCCACATACTCCACCCTGTCGACGGCATTGAGGTCCCCTCTCAGCCCCTTCATCTCCAGCTTGACACCGGAGAGCCCATAGAGCAAGTACTTGCTCATCCCCTCGTAGAGCAGGTCCTTCATCAGCGTACTCTTGCCGGAGCCACTCACCCCGGTGACCACTGTGATCACCCCGAGAGGGATGGAGACATCGATATTCTTCAGATTGTGCCGATAGGCGCCCTTGATATCGATAGTGTGGGAGAAGGGGTGCCGCTCCTCCGGCCACGGGATCATCATCCGCCCCGTCAGGTACTCCACCGTCAGGCTCTTGCTCTTCCGTGCCGGCAGTTCCTTTGGACTCCCCTCATAGACGATCTCACCGCCGAGCCGTCCCGCCAGCGGTCCCAGGTCGACGAGGTGGTCCGCCGCGCGGATCATCTCCTCATCGTGCTCCACCACGACCACGGTATTGCCGGCATCGGTGAGTCTCTTGACGATGTCGATCAGTAGGTGGCTGTCCCTCGCATGAAGTCCTATCGAGGGCTCGTCAAGGACATAGAGCGCACCGATGAGTCCACCACCGAGCGAGGTGGCAAGGTTGATCCGCTGACTCTCGCCCCCGGAGAGGGTCCCCGAGACGCGGTCGAGGGTCAGGTACCCGAGGCCGATGTCGACTAAGAGCCGCACCCTGCGGCGGAGCTCATCGAGCAAGCGCGCGCCCACCTTCACATCCTCCTCCGGCAGTTCGAGCGCATCCAGCCAGTCTGCCAGCTGGCTCACCGGCATCTCCACGAGGTCGCCGATGTCCTTGCCGCCCACCTTGACATAAAACGCCTCCTTCCGCAGCCGCCGGCCCTGACAGTCGGGACAGAGCGACCGACCCCGATAGCGTGCCAGCATAATCCGGAAGTGCATCTTGTGCTGATTCTCTCGCAGGAAGTCAAAGAAGTCATCGATCCCCCGGACCCCTCTCCCGCCATGCCAGAGGAGGTTTTTCTCCTCCCTCGTCAGCTCGTGGTAGGGGGTGTCGAGGGGAAATCCCCGATCCCCTGCCTGGGTCATAAAGCGCTTCTGCCAGCGAGACATCTTGGGTCCGTGCCAGCACTGGACACACCCCTCACGGACGGAGAGGGACTTGTCGGGCACCACGAGGTCCTCATCGATCCCCATCACCATGCTGAAGCCCTCACAGGTGGGGCAGGCACCGATGGAGCTATTGAAGCTAAAGAGCTTGTCCGTCGGCTCCTCGAAGACGATCCCGTCCGCCTCGAAGCGGTCGCTGAATGAGCGCGCCCCGCCTCTCCAGACGATCCGACAGTCGCCATGTCCCTCAAAGAACGCGGTCTCCACCGAGTCCCCTACCCGACCCCGGGCAGCATCGGCATCACTCTCCACCCTCAGGCGGTCGATCACCAGCAGCATCTCACCGAGCTGCCGGGCGGAGGGGAGCTCCTCCTTCCCCTCTACGAGATCATTGATCCGCTGCACCTCGTCCCCGACCAGCACGCGCGAGTAGCCATTAGCCCTCAGGATGGCGAGGTGGTCCATCGGCGACCGGTCGCCGGGGATGAGGAGCGGGGCGCAGATCATGTAGGGCGTGCCCTCGCCGAGGGACTGGATAAAGTCGACCACGTCCTCTGTCGTCTCACGCTTCACCTCCTCCCCACTAATGGGGCTGAAGGTGTGCCCCACCCGGGCGAAGAACATCCTCAGGTAGTCGTAGATCTCCGACGAGGTGCCAACGGTGGAGCGGGGGGTCCTATTGGGGATCCTCTGCTCGATCGCGATGGCGGGCGGGATGCCGAGGATATAGTCCACCTCGGGCTTGGCCATCTTGGCGACAAACTGTCGGGCGTAGACACTCAGGCTCTCGACGTAGCGCCTCTGACCCTCCGCGTAGAGGGTGTCAAAGGCGAGCGAACTCTTTCCCGAGCCACTCAGACCGGTGAATACGGTGTAGTGGTCCCTCGGGATCGAGAGGGAGACATTCTTCAGGTTATTGACCCGGACGCCATGCGCCACGATGTACTCCTCGGTGTCGATGGGGTCTGTCTGAGGGTCTTCGTGTAAAGTCTTTTTCGCCATAGATGATGCTGCTGGTGAGGATCCGACATCAGCCGGGACCTCCATAGGTCATTAGCCCGTAAAGGTACCCATTTTTGCAGACCCCCACCCACCCCTCGAGCTTTTGCCTGCAGGGGTGACGTTTTTGGATTTGCCCGAGGTCTCCCGGGTAAAAAAACGAGCACGCCTGTCGGGGTGCTCTTCCTGCCGACCTCCTTAGGGTCATCGGACAGGAGCGCATGTGAAGACCGCTACATAGGCGACTTTCCCGCATCCGAAGGATGCACGCTCCATAGGCATCGGTCGAGGCACGAAGTGCCGATGACCGATGTATAAGCGTACACATCATCCCTCGACCCCTTGCGGGTCGCCGGCATTGGAGATGTCTGCTCGGCGACCCACAAGGGGTCGAGGTGGTAGGCTGGGGCTCTGTACATCGGTCACCGCTTCGCGGATGACCGATGCCTATGGAGCGAGCACCCCTGTCGGGGTGCATCGTTCACCACCCTTCACAATGAGTGGATAGGCTTCTGTACCGCTCAAATGCGTCACCCCTGGCTCTTGCCTGTGGCGAAAAACTAATACCGATATTAGACTTTTCTAATACCGATATTAGTCGAGCCTAATATCGGTATTAGTTTTCTCTTTTACCGGTATTAGATTTCGCTCTCCTCAGGGCGGTGCGGCAGAAATCGTTAACTTTGTCATCCACAGATGACAATTTAGGAAGAGAATCCATGAGAGAGACCAAGATAGACTTCATCCGCCATACCCGCCTACACAACGTCGATGGCTCCTTCTGCTACGGAGCATCCGACCTGGATGTGGCAGAGAGCTTCCGGGAGGAGGCGGAGAGCGTGAGGCGCGCCCTCGAGGGGCGTACGTACGATGCCACCTTCACCAGTCCGCTCAGGCGCGCTCGCAAGCTCGCCGCTTACTGCGGCTACGAGACAGCGACGATAGATCCTCGGCTGGCGGAGCGAAACTTTGGCGAGTGGGAGATGAGGCCTTGGGATGAGCTCTACAGTGAGATCCGCCGTCAGCCCGACCTGCTCCTCCTCGAGGAGCGAAATCCCGAGCTGGTGACGCCTCCGGGAGGTGAGAGCATCGATGAGATGCGTCGCCGAGTCACGGACCTCGTAGAGGAGGTCTGCCTCCATCCGGAGTGGGAGCGGGTAGCCTTCTTTTGCCATGGTGGCGTGATCAATATGGGCCGGTGGATCAAGGGGGTGATAGACTTCTCTGACCTCTTCATCGACATACCCCACTACGGCAGCATCACCACCCTGAGCTTCACGCCCGATGAGCTTGCGCATAACGAGTAAGCGACACTTTTGGTACCTTTACCTCACAGATAACCAATCAATCAATGGGGAGAGATGAGTAATAGATCCACAAGACCCTGTCCGGTAGGCGGCAGCACCGACTGCTCCACGGCACGACCATTCTTCATCGGTATGATCGTCGGTATCGTCGTACCCTGCACTGTGACACTGCTGGTCGATCGGTGCATACGGCGATCTCAGGAGAGTTGCCCGCCCACAGGCGCGCGACATATGATGTATGACGACGGCTCTCTGGAGCCCGAGCTATTATCAGAGAGATGACTACGAAATGAAAAAGAGAAAGTTCCTCACCCTCGGCGGACTCATCGCCATCGCAAGGAAGCAGGTGGGCAGGATGTCCGTAGAGGATATAAAGAGGTATGGAAAGCACTTTAGCGAGCTCGGGCTCAAGGAGAAGGTCCAAGAGGTGGCACGTCTCGCCGGCGAGCAGATCCTGCTCCCGGTGCTGCGTCTATGGTACGTCTTCCGTGCCGACAGCACCCCGGCGGTCCGCAAGGCGTACATCGCTGGTGCGCTGGGATACTTCATCCTGCCGGTCGACCTGATCCCCGATGCGCTGGGGCTCCTCGGCTTCTCCGATGACCTCGGCGTGGTGCTGATGATCACGAAGTGGGTCAGCGAGCTGATCACACCCGAGATCGAGGCGCAGGCGCAGGCGACCTACCGCAAGCTCACCCCCTGCCTCCACTCAGCCGACACCCACTTAGTCACCCGCGAGTAGATCCTCCGACCGAGGAGCTACTCACTGTCACCCTCCTGCCGGTTAAAGGCTCGAGGGAGTATCAGGTTGTCCGGCAGCTGAGACTCGTCCCCGATGGACTGCCAAAGGAGACGTCGCACCGTCGCCGGCTCCCACCCGGCTATGCCGCATCCGATGAGAGTGAGGTAAAAGGTGTTACGCGGGTGCTGACGCACGTATGCGATGAAGCGCCTTAGGCTCGCTCTGAGCTGCTCCTCAGTGACCCGATGATGGACGGCATCGAGCGTCGGGATGGCGTAGGTCCTCCCCGAGGGTCCCTCACCCATCCCCCACTCTGCCCCGAAGCGCTCAAAGGCCTGCAGCGCTGCCCCACCGCCGTGATGGCCGAGGGCATTGGAGCCAAAGACAAAGACCTCATCCGGACCAAGGGCGGTGATCAGGTCAGGGGTATATCTCTCACGATTCATAGGCTTCGACTTTTTAGGGTAAAAAAAAGAGCGCACTACGCTGGTCACCGGGACCACACGTAATGCGCTCGTTGCGTTTGTTTGCGACTTGGACTGAAATAGGGGGTCAGAAGCGGAATGTGAGCGAAGCGACCATCCGATTGGTCACCGTGCTCATCGCCGCACCCTCAGAGGAGATGCCTGGAGCAACCACCTGACCCGACGACTGGTCCTTCACCTCGCCCGCGCCGGGGAAGGGGAAGACCCGCTCGCTTGCCTTGCCCCTCACGTAAGCGAGGTCAAGGGTGGTCCGACCGAAGAGTCGGCAGCCAACCCCCGCAGAGATGGTCTGGTAGCTGTCCCTCAGCACCGCGTCGGTGATCGCACCGCTCGCGATATAGTCGTAGGCCATCACGTTGCCCTCTTGAGGGCGGATGCCCTCCGACTTGAGCCCCCCATCGGAGTAGCTGTAGCCGGCACGCAGGTAGAAGCCGCTCACAGGGCGGATCTCCAGACCTACGCGGTGGGTCATCTGACTGCCGTAGTCCTCCTTGAGGAACTGGTTGGCGTCCTGGAAGTTACCTCCCTGCAGGCGAGCAGAGCCGAGGTCACGCCAATTAAAGTCGTACGTCACCATACCGTAGCCACCGAGGAAGACCATCGCGCTGGCGGTCAGGTCACCGGGAAGCACAAGGTCGTAGGTATTGGTCATGTCGTCCGAGCCATTGGTGTAGAGCGGCTCGAGCTCTCCCTTGCCATTGGTCCTATTATTATTGTACCACTGGGTCGTGGTAGAGAAAACCTCATTGTAGCGACCAAATTGCGGCGTATTGTAGGAGATGCCGACACGACCGAAGTCGCCCACGGCAGCCATCAGACCAAACGTGGCACCGACAGTACCGCCGGAGACGGTCAGATTATTGCCGAGCTCGGTGTAGTAGACCTGGTCCTCGACATTATACTTAGGCTTGTAGGTGTAGTGGAAGTCCTCCCGATACATGGACGACCGTGCGTAGGTCGATGATGTAGTCCGGAGGGTGGCTCCGAAGTAGACCTTGTCAGCCCAGCTACCACCGATGGTGAAGTCGTACATCTTGCGGGACCCTTTCTCGGAGACATTGAGCCGCCCAGCGTCCGGCTTGAGGTACGTCACATTGGACTCGGCATACTTGTCGTGAGCAAAGGGATCAATCGCTGCATAGGTAGCGGGGACGTAGACATTGTCATAGCCCGGTCTCGTCTCAATAAAGCCTCCATTGTACGCCATCGTGCCGAGGAAGTAGGGCGAGCTCGCCATATCTCCGAGGGTCTTGTAGGGCGCACCGAAGAGGGTCGCCTTATTGGCGATATACTCCGAGAGGCTGTACTCAGGATTGACGGACCTCATCTCGTAGTCCCGGTCGTAGTCGTAGAGGGAGCTCATCGAGGCACCCATGACCACTCTCCAGTCAGACGTAGCGAGGTAGGGATTAGAGATCGGGAAGATGAAGCTGAGGTGGTCGAGGTTGCCGACCCACCTGCTCATATCGGCTCCCTCCTTATCCTGCCAGTTGGTGGAGCTCTTGACGTGACCGACATTGAAGCCAAAGGTCACCTCGCTCGAGCGGTAGAGCCCGATGCCGGCAGGATTGACGGAGACCGCAGTAGGATCAGCGCCCAAGGCTCCGACGGCATTGCTCATCCCCTGAGCACGCGCCGTACCATAGGTCTCCCGCATACTATTGCGGTAGACATCGGTGGGAGCCTGCGCCATAGCGACACTCACCCCGAGCAGGAGCGTGGACGCCAAGAGGGGAAGGACTATCTTATTGCGTGACATTGTAGTATAATCTATGCTGATGAGAGGGGGGATGGCCCCTGATGATTAGCGACGACCGCCTCCGGTGCCGTTATTGCGCGTGGTCGTAGTCGTCGTGGTCGTGGTAGAGCGAGACGGCGTATAGGAGCGGGACGGCGTGCTGTAGGTGCTACGTGAGGTACTGTAGCTGCTACTTGAGCTGCTGCTTGAGCCGCTATTCCACCGCGAGGTGGTCCGGTTGGTCGAGTAATTTCCCCCATTGCTGTAGGTATTCGCCCGAGTGGTACCGATGGTGGGACGGCGACCGCCATTGACGTAGCGGGAGTTATTGGAGCGGGTATAGCTTACCCCATTGCCGCCATTGCTCCAGCGGGACACATTGCCCTGACCGAGTGCGCGACCATAAGTGGCGGCGTGACGGTCGTAGTAGCTCTCCGTGCGACGTGCACCGGGCGTGTAGCGACGAGAGAAGTCCCGGCTGTACCAGCCATCGTAGTAGCCACCCCAGTAACCACCGCCATAGTAGCCGTAGTCGTAGGGATAGTAGCGATAGTAAGGTCTCGACCACGTGTAGCCAAAGCTATAGTAGCCACCCCAGGGGGAGTACCACGGATCATACCAGGGGTCATACCACCCGGGGTAAGACCAGCGGCCAGCGTACCACGGGTCGTAGTAGCCATGACCATAGGCACCACCATACCAGGGATAGTAGTAGGAGGAGTACGCGCCACCCCAGCCATAGCCTCTATAGCCACCGTACCAGGGATCTGTATTGATGGTGATGTAGACGCTATTGTTGCGATCCCATCCTCTGCCGTAGTAGCTCTGAGTCCACGGGTCGTACTCATAGTCATCCATGACGTACACCCTCTGCACGTCATCGAGGACGATGCGGCCATCATCCTCACCATTGAAGCGTCTCATCTGGGCAGCGTACTTGCCTCCGTTGCGAGGCGTATCTAGGTTGTCCAGATTACGCTCCATATCCTCGACCGTGACCCTCATGTCACGGCGGTTATACCAGTCTGTAGCCCGATCCCGGGCCTGCAGCTGAGCATCGCGTATGGAGTCGCGCTTAGCCTGGCGCTGTCTCTCCAAAGCCATCTCGCGGGCGTATGCCTTCTTAGCCTGCTGACGTGCTACCCGAGCCTTAGAGGGGGTCAGGTACGCATCGTCCTGCGCTTGTCCGACATAACCCACAGAGACTGCCGCCAGCATTAGCGCGGCAGTTAATATCCGATGTAAAGCTTTCATATCGCGTCGTTAGTCTAATAAGTTATACTCACCATCTCTTCTGTGGACAAGAGTGTCATGGGATACTCGATCCCATCCGCAAGGTACGAAAAAGTATGATACTTCGCTCCATACCGCACACTCCCTATCTACTACTTGGATCAAATTGTGAGCCAATAGTTTAACCACGCCCGCTCTACAGCTCAGAGACTGATCGAGAGATCTACTCCGAAGGTGAGCGGAGCACCCTTCTGGAAGAGATCCTGGCCGAAGAAGCTGAAGTAGAAGGGGTGGTACTCCGTATTGAGCAGGTTGCGGCCCCAGAGGGTGACGTCGACGAGACCGAGCTGGACTCCGGCGCGCGCTCCGAGGAGGGAGTAGAAGTCCTCCCGTACCGTATTCTCCGGATCACGGTAGATCGGTCCGACACCGCTGTACTCCACGGAGGCGTGTACCGCCTTGAGGACGCGGCGGTCGAGTCCCTTGTGGTAGCTCAGGAGCGCGGAGGCGGTGTTCTGTGGCATATAGGGGACAAAGTTGCCTGCCATATCTACCTTCTTCTTCTCGCCGGTGGGGCTAGTCACGCTCGCATGCCAGACCTCAAACTTCGAGGCGGCATATCCGTAGGAGGCTGAGGCACGCAGACCCGGGAGGATCTGCCACGCAGCGGTCACCTCCACACCGGTGCTGCGACTGCGTCCCGCATTGTCCACATACCGACCGGCACTGGTTGTGACGAAGCGGGTGATCTGCTGATTGGAGATCCGGGTGTCAAAGACAGTGGTGGTCAGGAGGAGGCGGTTCTCGAAGAGCCGAGCCCGGAAGCCCACCTCATAATTGATCCCATACTCCGGCTCGTAGGCGGCAGCCTTGGGGTCAGATGGCACGATCGGCAGATTGTTCCCATCGATCGGAGCAGGGCGCCCAGGCTTGGCTCCGGGCTTCGGCATCAGGCTGGCAAAGGCGGCCTGCATAGCCGTCTGAGTCATCACCTGATCGCTGTATCCTCCCGTCTTGTACCCGCGAGAGACAGTGATGAAGGCATTGAAGTCATCAGTCAGATCGTAGCTCAGTGCCAGCTTAGGCAGAGCGACGAGGAAAGTCTGGGTGCCGTGATCCTTCACACGCCCACCGATCGGCTGGGGCATGCGCATCACCTTGCCCCCGCGGTTCATCTCCATGATGACCTTCGAGGCGAAGTCACTGTCGTAGTCAAAGCCCTGATGCTCGAGGTCGACCCGCAGCCCGGCGGTCAGTGTGAGGTGTGGGATGAGGAAGTCATTGATGCTGCCCTCCACGTACGCGGCAACGCCGTAGTCCTTCTTCCAAGACTGATTGTTATTCAGCGCCATCTCCGTGTCAGCAAGCAGCTTTCCCGGCATCTTGATCCCCTTCTTCGCCATCATCGCCATAGCGCGATTGAGCTGGGGCTGCACCAGCTTCTGCAATCCGTCAGGGTAAATCTCCACCGGGGAGAGGTGGTCCGAGTAGAGGTAAAAGGCTGAGAGCCCCGTGGTCCAGTGGAATCGGCCCTCTCCCTTTGACTTCAGTGCCAGCTCCAGTGTCGTGGCAAGCTGCTTCTCCCGCTGATTGACCGAGAAAACATCCGCCGGGCTGTAGTCCTGATCCATATGGATCTTTCCGTGGAGGTACTCCACGCCTCCGGTCACATGGAGGTCTGCCTCGTCTCCGGCATAAGTGTAGCTAATCCGCTCCTGGGTGGAGAAGCGCTTGTACGTCCCGGGGCGATTGATATTAGGTGCCATCACCTTACCCGTCTCGGGATCCTTAGGGGCGTAGGGGAAGGCGCCCTGGTCCACTCCGTCGGCATTGGCTGAGAGAATCAGGGTATGAGCCCCCCTTCGCCACTCACCGCGAATGGTCCCGCCTCCCGTGAGGGAGCGGTCCAACTTCTTCCCATCGTACTGATTAGTGTAGTAGCCGCCGAGGTACTGGACATATCCGCCCACAGTCAGTCCCCACTCCGGCGATAGCAGCGTGCGGTAGATCGCCTGTCCTCGCCCGGTCATATAGCTCCCCCCACGGAGCAGTACCTCCAGCCCTTGCTTCTCAAAGGGGCTGACCGTCCGCACGTGGATGTTGCCGGCCATCGAGTTGCGCCCATAGGTGGAGCTCTGGCTGGCAGACATGACGCGTATCGATGCGGCATCGAGGATGTCTTTCTTCAGCGTCTGAGTAAGCGTCGGCACTCCATCGATGTAGAGGGAGGCAGCGGAGGAGCCACTACGCGAACCGATCCCTCTGTAGTAGATCGGGGCATTGTATCCCGAGCCGTAGTCCGGGATATAGAGTCCGGGGACCAGCGCCGTCAGGTCGGTCATATTCTGCAGGTGAAACTCCCGCATCACCGTCGGTGTGATCATCGTGACACCGCCCGGCACACGCCAGAGCTCATTTGCCTCCTTTACCAGAGGGGTCTGCGCATAGACTCGCACCTCCTCCAGCTGCCTCGTCTCGAGGCTGTCTACAGGCACCTCGTCCCGATCGATAGGGGTTACGGCAAGAGCGACCTGAGAGACCGCCAGGAAGGACAGAGTGTAGATGAGTTGTCTCATGGGTAGGTATTTACCAGTATTGTCAAAATTAAACTCTATTTCAGACCACAAAGATAGGCAAAAATAAGAGTCCCCAACCTCCCAAGCCACCACGAGGATAGGCGGGAATATGATTAAAAAGTTTCTGTACTTTTGTACTCTATAGAGCTAACTGCGCATTTTCCCATCACAAGTGAGATATGATATGATCGAGAAGCCATTGGTAAAGTTCTTCGAGGAAGCATTCCGCAAGCACTGGATCCGCCCGGCACTCTGCAACTACGACACCGGGACCATCTATAGCTACGCCGAGGTGGCGCGCGGGGTGGCGAAAGTCCACCTCCTCCTTGAGGCCTCCGGCGTGAAGAAGGGGGATCATGTGGCTCTGCTGGGCGAGGATAGTGCCGAGTGGTGCGTTGTCTGGCTCGGCGTCGTCACCTACGGGGCGGTGCTGGTGCCGATACTGCCCGCCTTTACCCCCGAGGACACGATGCACCTCGTAGAGCACTCCGACTCTGTGGTGATCTTCGTCGGGCCGGAGCATATCTCCTCCCTTGACTCCAAGAAGATGAAGGCGATCCGCGCCACCTACCGGATCGATACGCTCGCCCCTCTCCCGGACTTCACGCCCCACAAGGAGTACCGGACCCTCGATGCCGACCAGCTGATGACGGAGCGCTACCCGGATGGCTTCCGCAGGAGTGACGTGGTCTACGACAAGGTGTCCAATAGCGACTTCGTCCTCCTCAGCTACACCTCGGGCACCTCAGGCTTCAGTAAGGGCGTGATGCTCTCGGCAAATAACCTTGCCGCCAATATCAATATCACCCACACGAGGGGCGTCTTCCGCCCCGGTCAGCAGATGCTCAGCTTCCTGCCGCTGGCGCATGCGTATGCGCTGATGTTTGACTTCCTCTCCCCGCTCACCAGCGGCGCTCAGATCTACATCCTCCGCTACAAGCCCACCCCCACGATCCTGATCAAGGCCCTGCAGGAGGTGCGGCCTCAGGTGGTCCTCTCCGTGCCCCTCGTCTTGGAGAAGATCTACAAGAGCATCATCCTCAAGAAGATCAACGCCTACTCTCACGCCGTCAAGACGATCATCGGCATCCCTGTGCTCAACCTCCTCGTCTACAATCGCATCGGAAAGATCATGATCGACACCATGGGCGGGAGGGTCGAGCAATTCATCGTCGGTGGAGCGGCGATCAATGACCAGGTGGAAAAGTTTGTCCTCAATACCGGCTTCCCCCTCACGGTCGGCTACGGCATCACCGAGTGTGCGCCACTCATCAGCTACGTCCCTCCGCGGGAGCACAAGTACAGCAGCTGCGGCAAGGTGCTCCCCGAGATCGAGCAGGTACGCATCAGCCCGGTGGAGGGGAGCTTCCAGAGCGACTCCTCCGGTCACGAGGTGGGCGAGGTACAGGTGCGCGGGGAGAATGTCTGCCTCGGGTATTATAAGAATGAGGAGGCGACCAAGGCACTCTTCACCCCCGACGGCTGGATGCACACGGGCGATCTCGGCTTCATCGATGCCAATGGCTATGTCTACCTCCGCGGTCGGAGCAAGGCGATGCTACTGACGGCAAATGGGCAAAATATCTTCCCCGAGGAGATCGAGTCGCTCTACGGCTCTAGCCCACTTGTCTCGGAGTGTGTGGTGGTGCAGCGCGACTCCAAGCTCGTCGCCATCGTCGTCCCCGACTTTGATGCACTCAAGGCCGATGGGAAGGTAAAGCAGAAGGAGGTCGCCGAGGTGATGAATACCCTCCGCGATATGATCAATCAGCGGCTGCCGATGTACGAGCAGGTAAGTGCCGTGGAGCTGAGGGAGGAGCCCTTCGAGAAGACCCCGAAGCAGAGCATCAAGCGCTACCTTATCAAGTAACTTCCTAATATGAATCCACTACTCAAGGTTCTCTGGGCGATCTACTACTGGCTCATCTTTGTCCCCCTCTTCGTCCTCGCCACAATCCTCACGTCGATCCTCACGGTGCTCGGCTCTGCGCTCGGCTGGAGGAGGGGAGCCACTTACCTCCCCTCCCGCATCTGGAGCAAGCTCACGATGACCCTCCTCTTCTCGCCCGTCACGGTGCGGGGTAAGGAAAACATCCCCGACGAGGCGGTCCTCGTGGCGCCCAATCACATGAGCGCCCTCGATGTCTTTGTCATGGGGGGGTATCTCCACATGCCGTGCCGCTGGGTGCTCAAGGCACCGATCCGCAAGATCCCCTTCGTCGGCTGGGCGTGCGAGAGGATCGGCTTCATCTTCGTCGACCACACCCCGAGTGGGGCACGGAGGGTGATTGATGATGCCAAGGCGACGATTGCCGAGGACTTCAGCATCCTGATCTTCCCAGAGGGGACACGCTCCACGACCGGACGGGTGGGACGCCTGCGTAAGGGCGTCGCCAGCATCGCCCTCTCCACCGGTACGCCCGTGCTACCGGTGACGATAGATGGCACCTTCGAGGCACTGCCCAAGGACCACTACTTCGTCCACCCCCACCGCATCACGATGACGATCCACCCGCTTATCCGCACCTCCGGCTACAGTGAGGATGCCGAGGGGATGATCCGCCTCACCGATGACCTCGCCGCCGCCATCAAGAGCGGCATATAGCACCGGCTTACAGCCCCGCCTTATACCCTCCGCCACTCCCCGGGTCGTACCCCGAAGAGTGGCGGAGGTGTTTTTCCTACAGCCCCCTACCCTGATCTGAGTAATTGGTGCCGGAGAGGTACTCGGCAGTGGGTATTTTCCTTCGCTTTACGAAAAACGAGGGACTCTATTTCGTATTTTTGCCCCGCTGAGGAGGACTGGTTCACTCCTTTTATGTTATTAGTTCGAAAGTAGATATGAGAGCAATCACCAAAGTCATCATTGCCGGCATCGTCCTCGCGCTCCTCGGAGGCACTAATGCGGTGGCCCAGGAGCGGGTCGAGCAGGAGCGGGTCGAGCAGGAGCGGGTCTTCCCAAGGACGGGCATCCACGGGAAGGACCTGCTGGATCGGCTGACCTTGTCGGGGTATGGCACTGTCAATTACCAGAATTATCTCACCAAGGAGCGCGACCCGTACCTCAAGGACCGCCTTGACCAGGAGCGCTTCGCTCTCTATCTCAAGCTCCGCTTTACGGATCGGATCCGGATGAGCAGCGAGATCGAGTTTGAGCACGGTGGTACCGGTGCCACGATGGAGTTTGACGCACTGGAGGAGGCTGGTGAGTACGAGATGGAGATCGAGCAGGGCGGGGAGGTAAAGCTGGAGCATCTCTACCTCGACTTCCTCACCCACGAGATGGCCAATCTCCGTGTCGGCCGCTTCAAGCTCCATATGGGGCTCGCCAGCAGCCTTGACCGACCCAATAAGTACTTCACCGTACTTCGTCCCGAGGGCGAGGATGCGATGATCCCCCTTGGCTGGTACGAGACGGGCGTGATGCTCTTCGGAGGCTTTTTCCACAATAGACTCACCTACGAGCTGGCAGTCAGCTCCGGTCTCGACTCCAGTGGCTTCTCAAGTCGCAACTGGGTCAAGAGGGGGTATCAGACCCGCTTCGAGATGCCGGTGGCTGAGGCGCTCGCCTACTCGCTCCGTATGGACTACCACTTCGGTCGCTTAGGGGAGTCCTTTGTCGGCTTCTCCGCCTATGCGGGGAATACGAACCCCAATCGCCCTCGATACGACATGGAGAATGTGAAGGGCTGGCTCAAGGTCGCCGGTGCTCACCTGGCGGTCAATGAGGGCAACTGGCGCTTCCATAGCTCCCTGCTCTGGGGAGACCTGCAAAATTCGGACAACATCTCCTTCAAGAACGCCCACCTCTCCAAGCACCTCAATGCCAAGCGCACCGCTGTCGGCAAGCAGGCACTCTCCGTCTCGGCAGAGCTGGGATACAATGTCCTCCCGCTGATTAATCGAGAGACGAAGCAGAGGCTCTACCCCTTCGTCCGATACGACTACTACGATACGATGTTCCGCACCTCGGGCGATGTGATCAAGCTCGATATGTGGAGCCGCAGCGTCATCACCGCGGGGCTCAATTGGATGATCACGCCCGGTCTCGTCGCCAAGGCCCAGTACACCGACCGCACCTATGGGGACAACTACGTCGACCCGGTCTCCAAGCAGGACATGGGGCGCAAGACCAAGGAGCGGGAGCTGCTGGTCGGACTCGGTTTCTCTTTCTAATTGCAAAATCAACAAATTATTACATACCCATATTATGCGTTTTTCTAACATCTTTAAGGCAGGGCTCTGCCTGTCCCTTATGAGCAGTTCTCTGCTGCTCTCCTCATGCGATGGTGACAAGCCCAAAAATCCTGAGAAGCAGTACGACACCTCCTCGGTGATCGCTAATACCATCGACATCGTTACCGTCCGCTCCTTTGCTGACCTCACCGCTGAGGTTACCGCTCTTGACAAGGCTTGCATGGAGCTGAAGAAGAGCCCCACGCAGGCCAATCTCGACAAGGCGCGGGAGCTCTGGAAGGTTGCTCGCAAGACCTGGGAGCAGACAGAGGCCTTCGGCTTCGGTCCAGTCGGCGAGCTGGAGCAGGGCAATGATATCGCTGAGGGGGAGGATAATTATCCCCTCGACATTGACCCCAACATGGATACTTGGCCGGTCGATGTCAGCCTGATGAACCAGACCATCGCCTCCAATGAGCCGATCACTAAGGAGACCATCGAGAAGCACAATGAGACCCGCGGTTTCCACCTCCTGGAGTTCATCCTGTGGGGTCCGCAGAAGAGTCCCTTCACCATCGAGACGCTCCAGGGCAATCCCCGTCTCCTGGAGTACCTCGTCGCCGGATCCAACGACATGAAGAGCGTCTGCGACAAGCTGACCACCAAGTGGCCCGCCTTTGCCAAGATGATCAAGGCGGCCGGTAAGGGCAGCAAGGCTTATCCCACCACCAAAGCAGCCATCGAGGAGATGGTGACCGGCATGCAGGACATCGTCGACGAGGTGGGGAAGGAGAAGATCGAGTTCCCCCTCAATGGCGGTGGCCCCACCGGCAGCGTAGAGGGCGGTGATATCAATAAGGACGGCAAGCCCCACTTCGAGAAGGAGGAGTCCCCCTTCTCCAATAACTCGCTACAGGACTTCCAGGACAATCTCCAGAGTGTCTACAACCTCTACACCTGCAGCTACAAGGGTCAGTCCGGCGCCTCCATCTCCGACCTGATCGTCAATGTCTTCAAGAAGCCCGAGCTGGACAAGAGGTTTAAGGCTCAGATCATCAAGGCCCAGACGGCGCTCAAGAACCTCCCCGGCACCTTCACCGAATGCATCGAGCACCATCGTCCTGAGGTGAAGAGTGCTCAGGCAGAGGTGATCAAGCTCTCCGAGATCCTCGAGAAGGAGATCGCACCGCTCGTCAGCGACTCTCAGGGTGAGATCTAAGTGATGACCATGGGTACAAGAGAGTGGATAGCCATCGTCTGCGGGACGCTGACCCTCACCCTTGCGGGGTGTCGTCAGGAGCCGGCGGTGGAGCCCGACCCCTACGACATCGTCGCCCACCTGCGTCCCGGCGGTGCTGCCTCGACCAATATGTCCTCCAGCAAGGCCTACGGACAGCCGGTCGATGGGATGACGGAGGAGCAGACCCGGAAGTTTGATCACGGCGACTACATCTTCGAGCACCAGTTTGTGCCGAGCGGAGACGTCATGTCCGGCCTCGGACCGCTGTACAATAATCACACCTGCGCCCAGTGCCACCCCAACGAAGGTCGCGCCCCCTTCCCTCGTAATCTCAATCAGCCGAGCGGCTTCTTCCTCCGCATCAGTAGCGGCAACGATCCCGTCTACGGGCACATCGGTGTCCCCGGCTTCGGTGCCCAGCTCCAGCAGCTCGCCATCGACGGTGTGAAGCCTGAGGCGAAGTTTCACGTCGAGTGGTCGGAGAAGGTAGAGGTCTACGACGATGGGACCAAGGTGGTTCTCCACCGCCCGACGTTCTCCATCTCTGACACCCGCATCCCGCTGCCTGCCTACTATATGCTCTCGCCCCGTATCGGTATGCCGACATACGGTCTGGGACTGCTGGAGGCGATCCCCGAGGAGGAGATCCTCTCTCATGCAGACCCCTACGACAAGGACAATGACGGCATCTCCGGCAAGCCCAATTATGTCTGGGACAGTGAGTATAAAAAGGTGCGCATCGGTCGCTTCGGATGGAAGGCCAATACCTCCTCCGTCATGGAGCAGACCTGTCAGGCCTTTGTCAACGACATGGGCCTCACCAACCGCCTCTACCCCGTGGAGGAGGACTGGGATCGGCAGGGCGACGGTGATCCGACCACCTACGAGGTGCCGGACGATGTGCTGGATGCGGTGGTCTTCTACGGCAGGACGCTCGCCGTCCCTGCACCGAGGGGGCTCGATCGCCCTGTGGTGAAGAAGGGGTACAAGCTCTTCGACGAGATCGGCTGCGCCAAGTGCCACGTCCCCACGATGCACACCGGTCAGACCGATGTGGCGGCACTCTCCGGTCAGACCATCTACTGCTACACCGATATGCTGCTGCACGACATGGGCGAGGACTTGGCGGATCAGCGTCCCGACCACCTGGCCGACGGTCATGAGTGGAAGACCCGCCCGTTGTGGGGCATCGGCCTCACTTATCCGGTCAATAGGTACGAGTTTTACCTCCACGACGGTCGCGCCCGCAGTTTGGAGCAGGCGATCCTCTGGCATGGCGGAGAGGCTGACCATGTCAAGCGGAAGTTTAAGGCGCTCTCCAAGGACGATAGAGACGCCGTCCTCGCTTTCCTAAGAGCACTCTGAGTTGAGTAGAGACTTACAAATGAAATGGAGGAGAAGAGCCGGTGGGGTCACATTTGCCCTGCTCGCTCTTCTCCTTCTTATCCTCGCCGGCGGCACCGTGATGGAGCGGGTGCTGGGGCACGAGGTGGCGATCCGTCAGGTCTACGGGGCGCCCTGGATGATCGCCCTCTGGTTGCTCGCCGGGCTGGGGTTGCTCTTCTCTCTCGTGAGAGGGGGAAGGAGACTCCCCACAGCTACGCTGATCCTCCACGGCTCGCTCCTCCTGATCCTGGTCGGAGGACTCTGCACTGCCCTCCTCAGCCGGCAGGGGAAGATGATGATCGAGCGGGGAAGACCGGTGGAGCGCTATCTCCTCTCGGGAGGGGCGGTGACCGACTCACTCCCCTTCGCCCTCACCCTGAGGGACTACGGCACCACCTACTCCGATGAGGGGGGAGCCTTTCCCTCCGACTACTACGCCGTCGTCGAGGTGGAGGGGGCTACCCACAGACTCTCGATGAATAAGATCCTGCGCCACCGGGGCTACCGCTTCTTCCTCCATGCGCTCTCCGAGGAGAGTGACGAGGTCTCCCTCCTCGTCACCTACGATCCCATCGGGATGTATCTCGTCTACGCCGGCTTCGTCCTCCTGATCCTCGCCTTCCTGATGCTGATGCTGCAGAGAGGGGGGCGCTTCCGGCGCCTGCTGAGGCGCACCCTGCTGCCCCTCGTCCTCCTCTTCCCTCTCGTCGCCTCGGAAGCGCATGCAGAGGAGCCGGCGGTATACTACCGAGGGCGGGTCGTGCCGATCTCCACCCTGTCGCGCGACATTGCCCTCAAGACCACAGGATCTGCTCGAGGGCATAGAGAGCTACTCCGCCGCTGGGTGACCGACTTCGACAGCTGCAAGAGAGAGCCACTGATCCGGGTCAAGGGGCGCGAGCTGAGGGAGCAGACCCATCTCCCCGGACGGGTGGCGCTGACCGACCTCTTCTCCCCGGAGCGTGGCTATCTCCTCCAGCCTTACCTCAGAGCGTACGACGAGGGGGACGATTCCCCCGCCACCCGTCAGGCTGTCGCTGTGAGCGAGGCGGTGGAGCTTGCGTTCAGCATCCGCATGGGAGAGACCCTCTACCTCTTCCCCACCCGCACCTCGGCGGGTAAGGTGAAGTGGTATGCCGCCGGATCCCCCATAGCACCGGGCGAAGTGGCAGAGCGGGACAGCCTCTTCATCCGCACCTTCATGCCCACACTCATCAGCAAGCGGGACAGCCCGGCTGAGTACCGGCAGCTGATCGATGCACTGATTGCTTATCAGGATCAAGTCCCGGAGGTGAGGGCAAGTCGTCCCCGACTCCGCGCCGAGGTTCTGTACCACAGTGTCCCCTATCCGCTGATCCTCTTCATCACCTACTTCGTCCTTGCACTGCTTGCCCTCACGCTTCCGCGGATCTTCTCAGGCAAAGTGGTGCGGTGGGGACTCCTTGCGGGGCTCCTCTTCCTCACACTCTTCATCGGCTGCCGTGCCTACATCACCGGCAGAGTCCCGCTGGCGACCGGCTACGAGACCTCTCTGGCGATCGCCTGGTCGATCACGCTCCTCGGGCTGCTCCTTGTACGGCGTGTCGCTCCTCTCGGTGCACTCTGCATGGGCGGGGCAGGGTTCTTCCTCCTCGTGGCGCACCTCGGTATGTCCTCCCCGGCGATGACGCCTATCATGCCGGTGCTCCACTCGCCCCTGCTGAGCTTCCACGTGAGCGTGCTGATGATCAGCTATGCGCTCCTCTCCACCACGGCGGCGATCGGGCTCTACAGCCTCCTCGGGCGACAGTCGCGGGAGCAGGTGCTGCGACAGCGAGACCTCAGCCTGCTGCTCCTCTACCCCGCACTCCTGCTCCTCATCATCGGCATTGTGATCGGCGCCTACTGGGCCAATGTCAGCTGGGGGAACTACTGGTCCTGGGATCCCAAGGAGGTGTGGGCGCTGATCACGCTCGTCGCCTACTCGGCACTCCTCCACGAGGGGCTGCTGCCGTGGCTGCGGGACCCGAGGCACTATCACCTCTGTATGGTCCTCCTCTTTGCGGTACTGCTGATGACCTACTTTGGCGTCAATACCCTACTCGGCGGGCTCCACTCGTACGGGTAGGCGATAGTTCCTGAAATGCGTCCCCCCGGAGGTGCTTTTGTACAGGAGCCCTATCTTCAGGAAAATGAGTAATTTTGCAAGAGAGAGGGTACGTGTAATGCTTAGAGACTAATGGATTAAAGACATGATAGAGACACCTTTCATCAAAGCCTACGAGAAGTCGTTTGCAGACTCTTGGGCGCTGGCAGCGCTGACCAATTACGACACCGGCAAGACCTTTAGCTACGCTGACGTGGCGAGAGGGGTGGCACGCACACAACTGCTCCTCGAGGCCTTAGAGGTCAAGAAGGGGGAGCGGGTGGCGCTCATCGGTGAGGACTGCGCTGAGTGGTGCATCCACTGGCTCGGCATCGTCACCTATGGAGCGGTCGTTGTGCCGATCCTGCCCGCCTTTACGGCTGATGATGTGGAGGCGATCATCAACCACTCCGACACGGTAGTGGTCTTTGCTGACGTTGAGCACCGGGAGCGCCTCTCGATCGGCCATCTCCCCGAGGTACGTGCCTTCGTCGACATCATGTCGGGCAACGTCATTCCCGAGATGACCCGAGAGGAGCGACTCCATAGCATCGATGTGGAGGCACTCTTCACCGAGCGCTACCCGTCCAGCTTCACCAAGGAGGACATCCACTACGACGGGGTTTCCAATGAGGATGTCGTCCTCCTCACCTACACCTCCGGCACCTCCGGCTCCAGCAAGGGCGTGATGATCACGGCGAATAACCTGATCGCCAATGTGGTTGCGGCTCAAGAGAAGAAGGTCGAGATGCCGGGTGACGTGCTCCTCTGCTTCCTCCCCAATGCGCACGCCTTCTCCCTCGCCTTCAACGTCCTCCTGCCACTCTCCGTCGGCGGACACGTCTTTATCCTGCGCTACAAGCCTACCCCCTCGATCCTCGTCAAGGCGATGAAGGAGGTACGCCCCCACGTGATCCTCTCCGTGCCACTGGTGCTGGAGAAGATCTACGCCAAGGCGATCCTCCCCAAGATTGAGGGCAATATGATGGCGCGCCTCGCACTGAAGATCCCGCTGCTGAATAAAGCGATCTACGGCAAGGTAGGCGATACGCTGCGAGAGACCTTCGGCGGACGGCTCAAGTTCTTCATCGTCGGTGGTGCAGCACTCAATGACGAGGTTTCCGACTTCCTGATGAAGGCCGGCTTTCCCCTCACCGTCGGCTACGGCATGACCGAGTGCGCCCCACTCATCAGCTACGTGGAGCCCAAGCGCTACCGCCACGGCAGTGTCGGCAAGATTATGTCGATGATCCAGGAGGTCCGCATCGCCAAGGCGGATCACGTCGAGGAGGACGCCGAGGGACACCGAGTGGGCGAGATCCAGGTCCGCGGGGAGAATGTCTGCAAGGGCTACTACAAAAATCCTGAGGCCACCACGGCGCTCTTCACCGCCGATGGCTGGCTCCGCACCGGAGACCTCGGCTACTACGACAAGGACGAGTACCTCTACATCTCCGGACGCATCAAGGCGATGATCCTCACCTCCAATGGGGAGAACGTCTACCCCGAGGCGATCGAGGAGAAGTACAATATTCACCCCTACGTCGCCGAGTGCGTCGTCGTGCAGCGAGGGGAGCGCCTCGTTGCCGTCGTCTACCCTGACTACGCTGTCTTAGAGAAGGAGCAGAAGGAGCCCAAGGCAGCACTCGAGGAGGTGCGCAAGCAGATCAATACCCTCCTCAACCCCTACCAGCAGATCGCTGAGGTGGAGCTCCGTGAGGAGGACTTCGAACGCACACCCAAGATGAGCGTCAAGCGCTACCTCGTCAAGTAACCCTCCCCCAAGGAGCTATTTAATAGGTATACAGAGGTCGCAGGTCGGGTCGCCAGTCCCCACCTGCGACCTCTCTCTGTATGCCCAGTCTCCTAAGACACGCCCTGCACCCGACGCCTATGGAGCGGGCTGCGGATGCAGCCGTGCTGTGTAAGCCGGTGTATTTGAGTAAAACTTCCGACTTGTCCGACTCGTCCGACTTGCGGGGCGCACCCCGGCAGGGGTGCTCGCTCCATAGGCATCGGTCATCCGCGAAGCGGTGACCGATGTACAACGCCCCACCCATCTCCCCACGACCCCGCTAGGGGTCGCTCGTAATGGGGACCGCCGGAGGGACCGACACCCTATCAGGGTCATATATATAGGCGTATCGCAGGCAATCCAGGGATCAGGTAGGTACCATAAGCGATCCTTACGCACATCTCACGAGATACGCTATAGCTCGTAGTAATCAGATGGGTTAAAGTCATCAGCAGCCCTTGGGATACGCAATCCCACAATAGTACCATGCAGTCCCAGGTGGTTTGGGAGAGGGAAAACCTTCTCTTCCCTTGGCGTACTCACATAGAGTGCGCTGCCGGAAAAAAAAGAAACTCCCCCTGAAGCCCATGTACCAGCATTTGCCGAGAGCTTGAGATGCCAAATCCTCTATTGACAGAGCCGGCAGTATTCTTTGTTGAGAGCCTCCGGTTAATTGTCGTCTGAAGAGCCTGAGCATCTGTACTTCTGTCATCTAATAGCTTTGCTCTCCTATAGCTTCCCGGAATAGTTACACCATTATCGAAGACGCAGATATCCATATACCCTTTGCGAGCATAGTCTTGACAAACTATCCCACCACCATGAGAGAAAGAGTGCTCTATGACGTTATCCAATATCTCCGAGATCAAATAATTAACACCCGTGAAGATCCTACCGCTTAAGTCAAGTCTAGATCTTAACAGATTAGCCACGGCAGATCCGACAGACGTCACATGTGCCCTTGATCTCTCGCCAAAAAGGGGAAATCGCATAATTGGGATATAGGACTTATCCCTATAGGATCCGAGATACTCCTCGACGTCATCCAGGTCGTCTGTAGAGACGCCGCCATCATCAAAACTGATTGTACACAAATAATTGGTACGCACGTCTAACTCAATACGACTGGAAGCCAGAGGATCAAACTTCCTCGCAAGGAGAGCAGAAAGGAAAAGAGGGGTTGCGAAAGTCCCCTCCTCAAATATTAATACATTGTCTCGATCCGAACTTCTCTCAATCTTCTCAAAGATCAGGAGTGCCTCCCTGAGCCCACTCAGAAAGCCACTCCCCACACGGACTGATGCGTCTATATTCATAGACAAGAAAGCTCACTCAGGTACAGGGTCAGTTCATCCATATTTTCCACCTCCTGAATCTGGACTTGGGAGGATGCGCCTCGACGAATAGGGACCTGAGTTGCTTCGACCGCATCGAGAAGTCGCGCTAGCTCGCCCGTCATATTAGTCACCCGTGCATGCCTCTCAACAATCAGCTTATTATAGAATTCATCCATAAAGCTCCGGCTTGAAAACTTGACACCGGAGAAGTCAAAAGTAACCTCTTCATCAGCAGGCATAGCATCATAGCGGGCAATAAGCTCCTCCACGCTACTACGAAGCCTGAGGTAAGGCTGTAAAATGTCGCTCACTACAATTATCCTACTCATAATACGCTGATTGATAAAGCCAAAATGAACATCGTACTTCTCTTACTTCCACAAATGTAATGAAAAGGAGAACACACAACAAGAGAAAAGATCACGACCCCGCCAGGGCGTCGCACTTTCAGATCGGCGATCAGTATGACCTATGGGTGTCTGCACCCCGGCAGGGGTGCGTTTTTCGTAGCTCGGGTGTCGGTGGGGTGTAGCCCCGACGACCCCGGGTAAGCATAGCCCTCTTTTACCCCCACGACCCCGCCAGGGGTCGCGCTTAGAGGATAAGGCTGCCGGTGCGACACCCTGTCGGGGTCGCATTTATTTATGATGATCAACCGTTTCCCGGGGTCATCGGCACTTCGTGCCTCGGCACCCGGGCTAAAAGCCGACGATCCCTCCGGGCTCCGCCCATGCGGGATCAAATTTTTGCACAGCTATAGCCGAGACTGAAATTTTAAGCAGACTTGAAATTTTTATCACGACAACAAAATTTTCAAGTACACTTGAGAATATCTACATCAAGCTCCCGGATGACCACGTGTGTATCCGGGCAATAACGTCTCTAAACACTCAAATCACCCGAAGACTGCTGCAAATATACCACACCCGGCAGGGCATATTGTCCCTTTGGGTCTCCTCCGACCCTGATCAGCCACCATTCCGACAAACGCCACACAACAGTCCTACCTACAGGACAGGGGTGACACGCTTAAGTGGCTCAGTAGCCATTGATCTCATCGTGATGAGAGGAGGGAGAGGCACCCCTTGTGGGTGCCCGCTCCATAGGCATCGGTCATCCGCGAAGCGGTGACCGATGTACAGCGCCCATCCCCTTCCCCCTCGACCCCGCCAGGGCGTCGCCGAGCAGGCATCTCCTTTCACGGCGACCCGCAAGGGGTCGAGGCCTATTGGGTATGGCTATAGATCGGTCTTCGGCACTGCGTGCCTCGACCGATGCCAATGGAGCGGGCATCCGTGCGGATGCCGGCGTGCTATGTGAGCCGACAAGTTTGGGCAGGGCATCCGACGCGTCCGACAAGATAGTGCGGACTAAAGGGCTGCACCCTGGTAGGGGTGCGTTGTTCTTAGCGTTAAGGTAACGATTAGCCCATCGTGCACGTACAACATTCTCAGGCACCACCCTGATGATGCTCAGAAACTCCCCTACCGCATTGCGCTATTCTCATTGTGCGTGGGTATCCTCTCACTAGCTTTAGGGGTGATCTGCCTCGTCATAACCATAGTGAGCTAAGTCTTAGTAGCACACTTTCGCCACGGAGCCTGACCGGTGACCCTCTACCAAGTCACACGGTCAGGCTCTGTGCAAGAGATCAGAGTGGTCTTGTCAGGTGAGCAGACGCCGGCAAAGGATCAGAGACTCACTGCACGTCACCAATTCCCTTGACACATCCACTGACAGAGTACACAAAGAAGGTGCGCCGCAACTCGTGCGACGCACCCTCCATCATAGCAAGCAGATAAAACTGCTTTATCAGTAGAGGCTAACTATATCAGAAGACAAACTCCGGATCATTACCCTCAGCATGGAAAGGTACCGGGTTGTTCTCATTCGGATTGTAGTTGACCTCAGTATCAACGATACAGTAGTTAAACCAATCGGGGGTGTGGTCAACATTCCAACAATACTTATTGAGGTGGTTGGTCCCCTTGTAGCATTGAATGACACCACCAGAAAGATGGGCAACCAAAGCCATTGATTATAATCATTATGGATTACATTGAGGAAAAACTCCAAACTCAAGACTCAAGAAACTCATAAATTTCCTGTCTCATAACAGAAGCTTCCTTCATTCCACAGACGACTAGCATAAGATTTCCATTCTTTGAGTACTTAGGGGAGTGATAGTTCGAGGGAAACAAAAAACCTGACAACTCTCCGACATAAGTACATCCGGACATCAACTCAATAAATTCCAATTCGCCTCCGGGGAGTATTTGCAGGTATTTCTCAAGGTCTGTTCTATATTCCATATTCTCACTGGACCATTTATCTATTAACACGATGCGTTCCTTTCCCCTCCAGATGGCATGCATCCTTTTGATAAGATTGTTAACATACAAATCTCCAAAAGAGTACCCTACTATAACCATAGAATTACTACCGACGATAGCTTTGTGCAAATTACCATGATAAAAGTCGTATGGCATACATATAAGTTTCTCCGTCTTACGAAGACCTGTAATGATAGGCCCCGCTATATATTCCTCGTTATTTTGCGAGACCGGGTTACTTTGCCCCCGTCCTATCATTCGATCCTCCACTTCATCAAAACTAGGATACTTATACAAGTCATGTATATCCGTCTCAAATATATCATCATTCGAATGGTCCTTATAGTAGTAGTTGATACATCCATGAATATGATTAATAGTGGAGAGCTTATCTTTATTCTCCATTAGCTTTTTAGGGCGGAAGATGGCATCAGCCCTACCTGGAATCTGCTCGAAACCATCCTCAAAGACTCCCAAACTCTGCTCCACCGTAGTATCATAATTGAAGTTGAAAACATCCCACTTGAAATCACTCTCAAAGAAATCTCTATACGAGTTTTCCTTTCCTTTATCATTCCAAAAGTATTCGTTATAGTCGTTTACAATTCTCATAATACGTAAAACATACTCACTCCTTACAGCAGATAAATCATTTCTATCAAACACAAAATTCTGCTTCGTAAAGGGTGCGAAGTAGGGATATATATATGGATTCTTATTGTTACCAGACCATACACTCTCATATGAGAGCAATTGTTCTATAACATGAAACAATATCTCAAAGTTGACATTTGGCTTCAAGTCATCCTCCCACCAGATATTTGGATCTACAGGAAACTTTTTGATCAACTCGTCAAAAATATCATTCACCACAGTGATCTCTCTACTATCGTTGAAGATATCACGATAGGGTTTTAATACTTCTTCCGTTATTTTCTTTGTCGTGGGAGTCACTATATTACCAGGGAAATTCATATCCAAAACTGCCCCGGCACCCATGATCATAGTAACCCGATGATTAGTCTCACGCATATTAGCAATGCATTACAATGTGATTAAACCTCCTATTATACACCACTTGTTTTCACAATATACCTATTTCCTTATGGTAATAGCATCTGTTCTCACTCAATGCTCAAGCACACTGTTTTTGCCCTATAGCTCAAAAACCCTTCAGGAGCTACTCAAGCTCACGCAAAGGGGGGTGCGCCGAAGATAATACTCGACACACCCCCCTTAAATAGCGTGAGCTTAACACTCACATATAATGTACTAAAGCAGGATTAGAATTACTGTACCAGAGGATTCTGTTTGATAACACCTCCGGCAGCCTTAATCTCATCGTAAGGGATGGCAAATTCCCAAGCAGGAGAATTAACATCCTTAGGGATATATCTGACGAGGTCTCCAGTATTTCTCTTCCTGAACATCTCAGCAGCTGCACCGCTAAGGTACTTCACATTACTTGCCGTAGAGCGATCAAAGGTAATTCCGAGACGCTTGATATCAAAGAAGCGAAGTCCTTCACCCCAGTGATCAATCCGCTTATTGCGCATGATCTCAGAGATAAGCTGCTCCCCAGAGTACTTAGAGGCATTGTATTCAGGGTCACGCGTCACCATAATTTCTCCCAGCGTTTTCTGAGCCGCAGCATCCTTGCCTTGGCGTGCCTCTGCCTCAGCCTTGATGTAGTACAGCTCTGAGAGTCGGAGGATGAGCATATCACCTCTGGAGCTGTCGCTGGACTGTGCCCAGAACTTCACCTGCTGCCCCGTAGACGACCACTTGCCACCGGCATAGTTACCCAGCGCAAAGAGCTCTTCATTTACTCCGCTTGGGATCTCATCACCAAGATCGGCGCAGACGAACCACTTACGACGGGCATCATTCTTCCCCATAGGATCATAGATGTCACGATTGATCGCGAAGTGCGTTCCTCCGATCTGCCATGCCTTGAAGTTACAAGACACGTGGGCCATATACCCCCAATACCCCTGGTCTTGATCAGAGGCCTGCTTGTAGCCCCAGATCCACTCGGTGGCATTGATATCGTTGAACCCATCCAGCAGGTCTGTACCCGTCTGCAGCTTGATATTGCCATTCTTCTTTGCAATACCCTCTGCAGCATACTTCTCAGCAGCGGCATAGTCTTGCTTAGCCAAAGCCACACGAGCGGCAATGGCACAAGCAGCACTATAAGAGATCTGGTTCTTATCCTGCGTCTCGACTCTTGACAGATGATCCAGAGCCTTGGCAATGTCACTGTCGATCTGATCATAGATCTCCTTGACAGAGGCACGGGGCAGCGGGTCAGTCTTCTCGCCATCAAGCTTCAGAGGCACAGCAGGAGTGTCGTTAGCACCACCCTTTACATACCTCTTTCCGAAGAGCTGAGCCAGAAAATGGTAAGACATAGCCCTGAAGGTGTATGCCTGCCCCAGGAGGTAGTCCTTTTCTTTCTCGGAGAGCTTAGAAGCCTCAGCGGAATTGATGATAGTGCTTGACTGATTAATAATGGAGTAGAAAAACAACCAAGCCCTTTCATTAATTTCACCATAAGGATTAGTGTGATCCTCGTAGCGATGCAACCCCATATAGATGGCTGGGACAGAGTTGATAAAGTCGTCACCCAGGTAGTCCATCTTGTACATTAAGGATCCGTAGCCTACTCCAAAGCCCTGAGGATTTCCCATGGCATCGAAGTAGTCATAGTTGTACATGGTGTTGTGTACACCATCAAGCAACGCCTTCATTCCGTTGAAGGAGCCACTCAGCTGGCCGCGGGTAAGTGCGTCTGTGGGAGCCGTATCCAAAAAGTCCTTAGAGCAGGAAGTTAGCGTCAGACCACACAGTAGTAGCACTGTTGCAATAATATTTCTTTTCATAATATAATCGGTGCGTATCTACTTTAGAAGTTGAAAGAAAAGCCAGCCGTTACGGTACGTGCAAACGCATACCCGGCTGCACCTACAACACCGTCAAACTGACCCATTGGGTTAAGTCCCTTTCTCTTAGAGGCGAGGAAGAGATTCTCACCGGAAAGAGAGATACGGGCATTAGAGAAGCCATAATCCTCGAGCCAGCTATTTGGCAGTGTGTAGCTGAGGCTGATATTCTTCAGCATCAGAGCAGTAGAGGAGATAAGGTGCCTTTCGGAAATCATGTTGTCATACTGTCCGTCAGGACCGGCATCAAGACGTGGCACATTGGTGATCTGACCGGGCTTGGTCCAGGCATTCAGCATATCCTTATGCATAGCTTTACCTCCACCAATGTTACGACCCATAAGACTAGCATATCCGCTGTCCAACGTCTTACCACCGAGCTGATAAGCGAAGTTGACGTTGAAGTCAACGCTCTTCCATCTCAGAGAAGTACCAAATCCACCATAGAGATCAGGAATAGAGGAGCCGAAGAAGTCCTTCTTGGCAAACTTTCCATTCTTCGTCCAATTCTCTGATTCAGTACCCTTCTCCCCGAGACCCTTTGCATCGGGGTAGTTCTTACGATCTATCTCGTAGATGGCAACACCATCCTTAGGATCTACCTTTACAAAAGAGTTGAGGTAAAAATCGTAGATGCTTCCGCCCTCCACATACTTGTGGTAATCCAGCTCAATACCATCCTCACGGTTGGCCTCGGGGAGACGAACAATCACGTTGCTCACCTTAGTACCATTAAAGAAGATACTCCAGTCCCAATCGTTGCTGCGGATAATATCGTACTTTAAGTCAAACTCAACTCCACGGTTACGGACCTTTCCAAGATTGGTATTGATCTCAGTCTTACCGGTAGAGATGACCAGAGGCTTACCGAAGATCAGGTCAATAGACTCCTTATTGAAGAACTCTACAGAACCTCTCAGGCGATTAAAGAGAGAGAACTCCAAAGCGACATCGAAGCTGGCCTGTGTCTCCCACTTGATCTTAGGATCAGCAATGGTAGTGAGCGCAAGACCTACGGAAGATCCATTGTTGAATCCAAATCCGTAAAGCGACTGATAGGCATAGTAATTGCTCAGATCGTGAGTGAGCAGATCGTCATTACCTGTGCGACCATAGGAAGCTCTCAGACTAAGGTTGTCCAGCCAATCACTGGTGCTCTTCATAAACTCCTCATTGGAAATATGCCATCCGGCACCGACTGCCCAGAAATTACCCCATCGGCTGTCACGAGCAAAGCGCGAGCTACCGTCTCTACGATAGGAGGCTGAGAAATTGTACAGGTCGGAGTAGTCATAATTGATACGACCGAAGTAACCCTCTTTCCTGTAGCTATCCGTCAAGGAAGAGAGCGCATCCTGACTACTGAAGTTACCAAACTCATCAATCCCAAGGATCAGCATCCCCTTCTTTGTAGCATTCAGGGACTGATACTGATATTTATAGCTCTCGTGACCGAGAAGGGCAGAAATACTATGGTCGCCAAAGGTTTTGGAGTAGTCAAGCAGCTGATTAAATGTCAGCGTTGTATAGCGACCATCTTCGATAGTCAGCAAACCTACAGGCTGATCGCCCATAATATTGTTGAAGCGCTGCTTGTACTTCTGGTTAACCAGATCGTAAGCCACATTGGTAGTAAACTTAAGCTCCGGCAGGATCTTGAAGATCGCACTGCCACGAGAGGTCAACATATCTCTCGTGTAGATCCCAAAGTCCAGCTCGCCCTCATACACAGGGTTGAACTTTTCCATATACTTACGACCTCTATAGTAGTCGTATTGAGGCTTCCCGTCTTCCCCTACGAGCAGCTTCCCGGTCTCAAAGTCATGAGCATGGATGGGATAGTGGGGTGCAATGCCAGCTGCGAAGTAGAATGAATTGGAGCTATAGCTACCGGCACTTCTCTTGGGAGCAGTATTGACGGCCTGTACGAAGGAGACGTTTCCGCTCAGGTCAAGCCACTTGGTAGCGTTGTAGTCTACACTCACACGTCCGGAGGTCCGTTGGTAGCTGGTATAGTTACGATACCCCTGCTCAGAGATATGCCCCAGAGACATATAGCTGCGCACGTTTTCCCCGCTATAGGATCCACTCAGGTTATACTCACCCCTGTAACCTACACGGAAGAGAGCATCATTCCAGTTCAGGTCATCGCCCCACTTTAGACCGGTGATCTCAGGATTGAGCGATCCGTCAGGGAGGACATAGAGGGGAGCCTCCCACTTAGACTTATCCTTGGAGGCACCGAGGACAGGATTACCACCATCCATACCTACTACGGCCACACCACTCTGGATCCCAGAGTAAGGATTGTAATTCGCAAGATTCTCATTGCTATGCAGCTCATAGTTTGCCCAGTATGCAGCCTGATCATTGTCCAAGCCATACTGATACTGGTACTGATTACGCCACTGACTCCACCTCAGCTTCATCCAGTCGTCAATGCCTACAGTATCGTAGTACTCTTGACCACGTGTGCTAAAGCCCTGATTGGTGCTGAATGTGAAAGTCGGCTTGCCACTGCCACCTCGTGAACCACTCTTTGTCGTGATAAGGATGACACCATTACCTGCGCTTGAGCCATAGAGTGCCGTTGCGGCCGCATCCTTGAGCACGGAGAGACTCTGGATATCCTGAGGGTTAAGATCTGCGAGAGATCCATTATAGACCGTACCATCAACGATAAAGAGAGGCGCAGAGCCTGCATTCACAGAGCCAAAACCGCGAATACGAATCGCAGCAGACGAGCCCGGCTGTCCAAGAGCAGAGATAGACTGCACGCCCGGAGCTGCACCTGCAAGTGCATTCGTCACGTTCGTAATTGGACGGGTCTCCAGTTGCTTGGAGGTGATATTACTCTGTGCGCCCACAAGTGACTGCTTCTTGGCGGTACCATAAGCCACAACGACGACGTCGTCAAGCATTTCAGCATCGGGAGCCATCTTGATGGTGAGCTGTGCAGCTGCCTTAACCTCTTGGGTCTTGTAGCCGACGTAGGAGACGATGATGGTAGCGCCCTGATTGACAGTCAGCGTAAAGTGGCCATCAATGTCGGTCTGCGCACCATTGGTCGCCACACCCTTCTCGCGGACCGTGGCACCAATGATCGACTGACCAGTCTCGTCGAGGACGGTACCCTTAACGGTCAGCTTCTGAGCAAAGGCGCAACTGATCGATAGCAGAAGAAATGCTAGCAATAGTTCGATTTTCCTTTTCATACTTGCTATTGAAGATTAGTTTTTATGCCCGGCATGGATGCCTCGCATCCGCCGGTTGGTTTGAAAGTTATTAAATGTGTCTTAAGGCAAACTGTCCTCTCCCACGACAGCCGGGGTTATGATCAACAAGAGGACTCGCTCTCCCGCTTGATTAGACGACCTATCCCACACCATCGTATCACAATGTTAAAGTATTCCAACGAATATTCCCAACAGATGAGGAGCGAATGCGTGCAGATTCGCCATTTTAACATTTGACGAAGCGAGTTAAGGCTGTTTTTGCAATCTTCGGGTTACAATATCGTGACACCGAAATAGAATAGTCCTTAAGAAAGCCACCCTGAAGAATAAAAATACTTTCAGAAAAAGCGTGGAGGACATCAGGGGATGAGGAGTCACAGACGGAGACCTTTGCATAATATCCCATCTGCGGCGTCACTTTCGAGATTCGGGCTTAGTCATGTGCGTAAGCACACTCCCTTCGCCCTCACTCTCAGTTCCTTGCATCTGTGGCATTCTGCAAAATCCCTGCCGAAAAAGCGGTGCTTTTTCGGCGAAAGACCATTTTGCAAAGGTCTTAGACGATCGGAAGGAGACAAAAAAATCCAGGGTCTCCTCTGCCAAGCTTGGCAGAGGAGACCCTGAAAATAATTTGACGAGATCCCTATTAGGCTCTTATAAGCCCTTCGGGAGACAGACTACTATCTACTAGCCCAGATGGACAGTAAACCAGTAACGAGAGTCCTTGCCACTTATGAAACGCAAGACACTATTGTCACCCTCTCGAGACACATCCTGAATATATACTCTTGTGTCGGCATCATAGTAGTTAGTGAAGTACTTGAGGAACGCTGCGTAACCACTATCCGGGGCGGTGACCAGAGCCTTAATATTATCCGGGACAAAGACCTTGAAGAGCCACGCCTGATCTTCCTCCACAAAGGAGTATCCCAGCTCCACACGAGGCTGCGGTCCCGTTGGTGCCCACAGGGAAAAAGGACGCCACTCGTCAGTGTTATTAAACCAGCCGAGGTCCAGCTCCTTGGCGTCAGGATTGATATTAGCCCTATAGGGCTCAAGCACGTTACGGGTAAAGAGCTGGGAGAACTGACCATTACTCAAGCTGGTCCAGTAAAATTGTCTTGGGATAAAGGCACCCGGATTAGGCAGTGACATAGGCTTGTCTGAGTCAAGATTGAATACAAGCGAGGGATTATCCTTGGCTACAATCTTGTCCTCATTGATCAGGAAGTCCTGGTACGTCTCACCACCAATGGTGAGTGCCGGATCAGCCCTGAAGCCTCCGTCAGTGGGATGAAGGGTATGCTTACGAGTGACCACCTGCCCCTCGCCGTCCTTCATCAAGACGTCAATGACCGGCAGACAAGCCGAGCTGATGAGGTCATTAGACTCATCATGCACAAAGAAGTCCGCCTGCGGGGATCCCGCCAGGTCTATGGAGTGGAAGTAGTGCATCGAGCTATGGAAAACACGCACCAGGCGATGAAGTGCAGGCACCGACTTGTGAATATCCGGCTCATGATCAAGAGGGACGAGGATGGTACTGTCATTGATGTTCTTCATCCCTCTGAGAATAATCTTCTCGGGTGAGACACTTAAGATCTCAAACTCAGTATCCCCTTGATATCCCTTGCCACGCATAGAGTCATCCCACATATCCGGCAGTATAGAGGGGTCTGAGATCTTATGCAAGAGACCATACGTGTCAAAAGACAAGACGGCACCACGACTCAGCCTGAAGCGGTAAGAGGAGACGGACGGCTCTGGGTCAAAGTCAGAGTAGATCGTGACGTGATGATCTTTGTCAAAGCGGAACTGCAGAAGAAATGGTGCCCCGCCACCGGATACATAGCGCGTCTCCCACCCATACTTGGCAGAGGTAAGGACCTCTGAGGCCATGTCCACAACATCCTGCGAGACCTCACCGTACTGCCTGTCAAATGCCTGTGGCTCCACTCGGCTACACCCCACCGTCAGGGCGAGAAGTCCCGAGAGGGCGAGTCCACATATACAACTATTTATCTTCATAATGATCTATCAATATCAAATAGTTAGTGATCCCCACGATCGATCTTGTCATAGCAACCCTTATCACAAGAGTAGGTATGTATATACCTTAGATCACCGGTCAGACCATCCTCAAGGGCGCGTGTGGTGACACCACCGCCTGCGCCCGAGGCACGGGCAGAGAGAGCGGCCTTGTAGTTGTCCTGCACGATATCTCGTAATTGATTCAAGTCAATGCTCCACTTTTCTCTCAGATAATTAGAGATGAAAGTAACCTTCTTGGAGATCTTCTCCTTAGCCTCCGCCGCCACCTTGATTGCGGCTGCTTTTGCCTGACGCTCTGCCTTGCTGTCCAGCATCTGGCTGAGAGACTTTGTCTCTTTGGCTACCGGGATTGACGCATTCCAGATGTCATCAAGGCTCTTTCCCTCAAGGAGAGGCTCAAGGATTGCCCAAAGTTCATCAGAGAACTTATCTTTCTTCGCGGCACTCTCAAAGTCACGCCTCAAGTCCCTCGACAGCTTGATACGCCCATCAATGGCCGCCTTGTCGAGTATGGCCATGATGGCTGCGACATAAGCATCCTTAATCTCACGATCAGTCACCTCCATGGTTGCGGCATTCTTGAGAGCCTCGTTACGCTCGTCCGGAGAGAGGCCTGCGTCCTTGGTGGCCTTGTAGGCCTCCTGATAGGCAACATGACCATCAATGCCATTGAGCAACCGCTCCCAGTCCTCCGGAGAGAGGATCAAGTAGTAGGCAATCGTCTCAACAAAGTCTTCGTTGCGATCCTTGCGGGCATAGTCACTCACGAAACCTTGCTCTCGAGACTGACTGATCCTTAGCGCCGCATTGTCCTGGGGATTGAACCACTGTGCGGTATATCCCTCCTTAGTCACCTGCTCAAAGCTGATGTCAAAGAGCTTATTTTGATGAAGAATATGGCTAAACTCATGGAATATGGTGCGCATAAATCGCTCCAAGATCGCCGGATCCTCCCAGTAATTGATCCCGGAGAGGACAATCTTGCGACCACCCTCTGCCACACCTAATCTGATATTACCATTTCCCTGATACTCGTAGTCTCCAAGCAACTCTATCTGCTTAGGGATATAGGTGCGGATGAAGTCCTCCGGATGCTTATAGACAGGATTTCCTCTGTAAATGTCAATATAGGACTTGACGAATACATCTCTGAAGACCTCCAGGAAGGGGCGGACGTTACTCTCCAGTGGAGGTATGACATTATAGCCCATATCCGTCTCAATATCGTTGTACCTCCAGATCACCTCAATGTTATAGGGCTGCTGCAGATTGTCCCGTACCCAGACATCAGTGGGAGTCTCTGCAGATCCCAAGGTGCGGGCATAGCGAGAGTAGTCCACATCAGGGATCTCACCCTGCTTGCTGCAGGAGCTGACAAGAGCTCCTACACCTCCGAGAAGTACTCCGACCGCAATTGATTTTAGTATAAAACGCTTCATAATGTTTGTGTTTAGTCAATGGGTAAAGACTTGTCGTATCCGGGGTTGGGCTCCAACTCATACCCCAAGACACTGGATGGCAGCTGAAAAGCATACCTCGGATCCCCCGGCTCAAGCTCGTGGATCGTGGTCCTTCTGTCGTTGTCATGGAGGAGCTTGTGCTTCACGGGGAGGTTGTAGTGGCGGATGTCAAGCCACCTCAGACCCTCCTGGACGAAGGCAAAGCGACGAAGGTCAGTAATTGCCTTTACGTAGCAGGTCTGCTCCGCCGTGAGCGGATAGAAAGGCTTGAAGACGCGACTATCCTTCTCGTAGAAGTCCATAATCTTGGAGGTGTCCACCTTGTAGAGATAGGAGTGGGGGCTGTAGCCGGTAAACCACCGTGCGACAAAGATCTGCATGAGGTCATTGGACTTGGCAAAGTCTCCCTTCATGGCATAGGCTTCTGCTAGGTTAAACAACACCTCTTCCCCGGAGAAGATCACAAAGCCCGTATACGCATACCAATTGGTCTTTAGAGAATTGGTGTACTGCTTATACTCAGGATGCTTGGCAAAATTAAGATACAGATCACCACCATACTGCCTCATCCCGTGAGTCAGGCCGGAGCCAAGAAATCCTCCATTAGGCTGAACCTCTTTATTGAATATGGAAACAGTCATAGAGTATCGACTATCACCACAGAGATAGTGAGCATTGGAGAGACAGGAAGAGACCATAAGATTGCACTTCTCCTCGGGCAACGACCATGCCGCCTTGGAGCCTGCCCAAGTCATCTTGGCAAATCGAGGATAGTCTCTCACCTTGGCAGCAGGATCACTCCCAAGAGCCACCCGAGACAGCTCTATCACCTTATCCCAGTCCCCTAAGGTACGATAAAGACGTGAGCCAAATGCCGCTGCAGATGTCTTGGTGAAGTGATACTTTGGTTGGTCATAATCGGATCCGATGAGGGCATATCCCTCGTCAAAGTCCTTCTTGATATTATCGTAGAGCTCCTTCAGTGTCCCTCGAGTATATTGTTTGAGAAGCTCATTCTCGGGGGTTTTCGGATAAGGAAGACCTAGCATCTGGTCAGCTGTAGACGGGTCATACGGGCGACAGAACGTCTGTGCCAGCATATACCCATCGTAAGCCCGACAGACGAGGGCCTCTCCGCGGAGTTCGTCGGCGACGACCTTCTCAGAGGGAGAGAGATCCTCAAGCTCATCAAGGGCTACCAAAGCCTGATTGGCAGAGGAAGTGGCCCAGTAGAGTGCACGCCAATACCCAGACGGAGAGTCTTGGTAGGTATTGTCACACTGTGGCTGAAAAGCATAAACCTCACGCAACCACTGAGACTGTGACCAGGCACGCATACCCTTGTCGTCAGAGTTGTCTGATCGAAGATCATAGAGTAGCTGGTAGCTGTTGTCCGGGTAAGCTGCGGTCAGAAGCTCCTTGATGTTACTCAGGCTCGTAAGATCAGCCCGATCATCAGGGGCGTGGTCCAAAAACTTATTACACCCGGCTGTGACTGAAATAGTCAGGCAGAGGAGGGAGCCGGCTAAGAACTTGTATATCCTTGAAGTCTTCATATCGTTCTTTGACATCATCGATTAGAATCCCAGTCTTAAAGTGAGCGTGTACTGGTGGGGAGTAGGCAACGCGACACCACCACTGTTGGCAAACTCAGGATCTACTCCGTTGAGCCTCTTGTCGGCATAGATCAGCCATAGATTAGACGCAACGAAGCGTACCTGTGCACTTGAGAGAGATCCCCATGACTTAAGCCAAGAGGGGGCTATGTTGTAGCTGAGGGTCACATCCTTCAGTCGGAAGAAATCACCCTTCGCAATACGTACATCGCTATAATTAAAGGCACTGTACGCACGTCCTACACCCTTCTCCGACAGCTCTCTATAGAGACGATAATCCAGGATGGCAGGGATATTCACCCTCTTCTCATCACCGGCCTTGCGCCAGCGATTGAGCATCTCACGAGGCATGGCATACTGATCGCTATAGCTGCTGTAGAAGTCGTACGGCAGACGGATCACATTACCTGCCTGATAAGTGAAGTAGAGGCTGAGCTCCAGTCCCTTATACCTGAAAGACTGCTCCATACCACCTGTAATGGACGGATCCACGGTACCCTCATACTTGAGGAACTCAAGGTTGGAATTTTGCTGGAAGTCTATCCCCTGATACGTGGGATTATCTCTCTTCTCGTCCAGGTAAAATCTTGGGACACCATGGCTGTCAAGCCCTGCGAAGGGTATTGAGAAAATCGACCGTACACTATAGCCCTCAAGCGGGGTACCATACTCCTGTACCATCCTCCAGAGACGAGCGTTATTCTGCAGCTTGGTAATCTTATTCTTATTAAACGAGAACGTATAATTACTTCGCCAGCCAAAGTCGCTTGTCTCAATATTTCGAGTATTCAGGGAGAACTCAAAGCCATGACTGTCCATATTGGCATAGTTTCCGGTCTTGAATTGCTGGCCTCCGATACCGGTAGTAACCACCTGACCAATCAGATCAAATCCCTTACGCCAATAAATGTCACCGCTAAAGCTGATGCGGTTGTTAAAGAATCCGAGATCGAGTCCAAGGTTGGTCTCATACTGCTTCTCCCACGTAAGGTTTTTGTTGCCTAAGGAAGAGATATAGATATAAGACTCATCGTATGTGGAGTGCCCTCTGAAAGTGCGGCCATTATAGAAAATGGGCAGTGAGTTTCGAGCCGGTCCCATAGAGGCGGTAAGACCAAACGTACCACGTATCAGTGCAGTGGAAACCTTTCGGTTTGTCGGGAAGAAAGTTTCGTGGAGGTTCCACGATGCCGATGCATTCCATGTAGGCAGCCATCTGGCACTCATTGCCTTTCCGAGAAGGTTAGAGCCATCATAGCGACCGGTAAGGTTGAGCGTCGCCTTGCCCATATAAGAGTATGAGGCGGTTGCAAAGAAAGCGACAAACCGATCATACGAGTTGCCCATACCGAAGTAATTGCTACCTCCCTCGATGAGCTGCTTCAGGATCTTGTAGTTTGTAAAGACCGAGTTACCCTTACTGTACTGCATACCGAGGCCATTACTCCAGCTGTATTGGCGATCGGCAAACTTCACCTCGTTTCCGACCAGGAAATTAACGATGTGGGTATCGTCATAGGTGTCATTGTAATTCGCCGTCGCCCTAAAGTAATAGGAGTGCATCAAGTTGTCATCCCTGTCGTAAAATCCACCCTGAGGCAGGACCACCTCGGGGTAAGAGTCTACGTTGTCAGGATCCACGTAGAGGTACTGATTATTGAGGATGACTGTTGCATCCTGAGCCGCACGATAAGCCATCGCCTGATTAGACTTCTCAGACACACGAGTCTCTGTGGTTGTCTTGACAAAGCGAGCACTACCGAGCACACTAAGCTCAAGCTGCTTTATGGGATTATAGTCCAGCTGGAGCTGAAACTTCGAGTCAAGCTGATTGATCAGGATGTTATTCTCCCTCAGCTCATTAAGGATGGAGAAAGGAGCGTAATTGCGCTGGTAGTAGAATGGCGTCACACCATCACTCGCATATGCCCGCATCGTACGGGTGGTATTGAGGGCATAGCTAAAAGGATTGATGTCAAACCCACGAGAGACCTCGCCGCTCGTGACATCGATGCTTCTATTTTGCGTACCCGGTGCCACTTGCGTGCGGTAGCTCTGATTGGTGGCAAACTTAAGGGTCAGATCATCACTAAACTTATGTCCAATATTGAAGTTCGCAGTATAGCGATTGACCTTATCGGCTACTGTCCAGCCCGGATCATAGAGGAGCGAAAGCGAGCCGTAGAAGTTTGTAGTCTTATTTCCACCGGAAATGCTGACGGAGTGATTTTGCTGCATGCTCGGACGAAAGAGAATGCCGAACCAATCCGTATTCCGTCGAGCCGCAGCCTCCTGAAACTTCAGTCTCGCATCCATGGTATTGGGCATACCGAAACTTTGGCTCTCCGGGTCCCAATGGTTGATTAAGTTGGACATCACATAAAACTCTCCACCATTGCTGGCGCGACTGGTGCTGGCATAGTTCAGCCACCCCTTCTGCTCCATCTCTTTAAAGATGTCCATCTGCTCGGCAGAGTTGAGAAGGTTATAGTCAGAGTATCTTGGGCGCTCCCTAAAGGTAAACTCCCCCGAGTAAGTAACATTAGTCTTGCCGGCACCACCGCTCTTAGTCGTGATCACCACGACACCATTCATCGCACGTGCACCATAGAGTGCTGTTGCAGATGCGTCCTTGAGGATCTGGAAGGACTCGATATCATTGGCATTGAGTCCTGCAACAGCACTGGCAAGCAGGGTGTTGGCATTACCTGAGGAGAGATCATCTGCAGAGACATTGACCACATCCTCGAGGACAACTCCATCAACCACCCAAAGAGGAGTCGAGTTGCCGTAGATGGAGGAGGCACCGCGGACACGGATCTTAGGTGCCGCACCGAAGGTACCGGAGATATTTTGCACCTGCACTCCTGCTACCTTTCCCTGAAGCATCTTAGAAATATCTGCATTACCATCGACCAGAGCGTCTTTGGCATCCACCTTGGCAGCGGAGCCGGTGAAGAGACGGCGGTCGATCTTACTGTACCCTGTCTCTACGGTAACGCCCTCGAGGAGCTGTGCGTCGGGCTCCAGCTTGATGGTCAGCTCGGCTTTTGCCTTGACCTCCTTGGTCTTGTACCCCACATAGGAGAAGATCAGCGTTGCTCCTTGGTTAACTGTCAAGGTGAAGTGGCCGTCGATGTCGGTCTGCGCACCATTGGATGGCACACCCTTCTCACGGACCGTTGCTCCTATGATCGATTCACCAGTCTCGTCGAGGACCGTACCCTTTACGGTCAACTTCTGAGCAAAAGCGCAACTGATCGATAGCAGAAGGAAGGCCAGTAGCAGTTCAATTTTCCTTTTCATACTTGCTATTGATGATTAAGTAAGTTAGCTGTCGGATGATACAATCCGCAGTCTAAGTTCCACTACACGTACAGGGAGATAAGAGGCCGACATTCGCAAAATAATGACTATCGGCCGTCGACTTGGTGCAAAATTTTGAGACGCCGGCGGTTACTTCGCAAAGTAATTAGCCTCTGATTTCTCGTCTGTATCTATGTAGTTCAATGTTAACTCTTTTTAGAGGCAAGTCCAAGTATTTGGAGGTTAACCTTAACCAATCGGTCCGTTTTAACACTTACGAGGGCGAGAAGTGGCGAAATTGTCATCAGCAGGTAGCAATCTGAAGCTTTTCACAAAAGAGAACTATTTTACAACTTTGTGCGTTTCCGGGGGATTTTTCTTTTACCGATATTAGAGAAGACTAATATCGGTATTAGTTTTCTCTAATACCGATATTAGAATTTGCCGGTTGACGAGGGGGTGGTGAGGGGGCTGTCTTGTCGGACGAGTCGGACGAGTCGGACGAGTCGGACGGGGCAGACGACCTGCACAGAGCCCAGACCACCAACATACCAGCATCCGCAAGGGGTGTCACACCCCCGCCCTATTTCACGAGAGGCGATCCAGCAGAGGACCCCGGTAGGGTGTCGCCGAGCAGATATCCCCTTCCACGACATCCCGGAGACCGGGTACCTATAGAGACAAGTAGTCAGGAGGACCTTAAGGAGCTATCTCCTCAAGGTCCTCCTGACGCTTGTGATGCTATGAGCTACTCTTGGTGGTCCTCAGTAGAACATGTGGATGGTCTACACTACTTCCGTACTACTCTGACATAGATGCGGATAGTGAGGTGAGACCTTCCATCGGTGGCCGTGATCCGTATAGGTGCTGAGCCGACAGACTTCGGGCTGAGGGATAGGATCCCATCCTTTAGCGTCACCCCAACGACGCTCTCTCTCTCAGACGTAGCCTCGTAGGTGAGAGTGGCCCCGGGGGTGCCACGGAAGATCTTGGTGAGGTCCACCGTGCGACCGCTCTCACCCTCCTTGACCACCAGTTCAGTAAGGTTAGCAGCGAGCTCAATGGGCGTATAGGAGATGCTCTTGAAGGGGATCTCCACGCTGGTCGACTTGCCATACTCATCCGTGAGTATCAGCTTGAGGGCATAACTCCCGAGGTGCTGGGCTCCACTGATAGTGATCACAATGGTATCATCCTCTCGTAGGGCAGTCACGCCGGAGAGATCGCCCTCGAGACGATAGGTCCACTTGTGGCTATCTGCATCGGAGACCTTGAGACGAAGCGTATAATTCTCCGTCCTGTCAAGTGTAAGAGGGCTCTCAGGCATCCCCTCCGTGATGACCGGGGCGTTATTGACTCTCGTCTTGATCTCAGAAGTAGCCAGTCCGGAGGTGTTGCCGAAGCGGTCTACAGCCACCACACCCACGTAGTAGGTGGTTCCATCCTGGAGCCCTGCAATCCGCCCGGTGATACTCTTTCCGAGAGGTAAGCCGCTGCCATAGACCTCTACGAAAGGAGTCTTCTCAAGGTCGGATGCAGTGATGGGGCTCTGGCTGTAGTAGAGTCGGTAGAGAGTTGCCGTCTCATCGAGCCCATCCTCATCCTTGGCGACGGGCCAAGTGAGGGAGGCAGTAGTGTAACCAACCTCAGCCGTGATCTTACCAGGCGTCTCTGGCGCGATCTTACCATCGTCAAGCAGTGCGGCCGCAGCATCAAGGTAGCCGGAGCCGAGTAGTCCACGGAATTGCCGGTTGAGATCCCCGATGCTATAGGGCTTGACGGCAGAGATGAGCCGTTGCTTGAGCATCTCGGAGGTGTAGCCCATACGACCATACTTAGATACGATCAGTGCAGCGACACCGGATACGTGAGGGCAGGCCATAGAGGTCCCCTGCATATAGCCGTACCCACTCTTGTCGTACGCAGTGGGGACCGTGCTGAGCACCCCACCCCGATCAAAGTGGCGGTTTTGGTCTCCACCCGGAGCCGAGATGGACACCCAGTCACCACTATTGGAGTACGAGGCACGCTGGAAGTCCCAGCCGAAGGAGGCGACGCTGATGCAACCCTCATACGAGCCGGGGAGGCTGTGGAAAGTAAGTCCGTCATTGCCTGCAGCGAAGATGACCACACCTCCTGCCATTGGGCTCTTGGGATCCTGAGTGCCATCCTCCAGCTTGCCGGCATTGCGGACAAAGTAATCGATCGCCTCACGGTCCTGCTGCGGGAGGGTCCTGGGTCCCGGGGCTCTGTAGCCCCAGGAATTCTGACTGATGACAGCCCCATGGTCTGCACCGTAAACAATGCCTGCGGCACCACCGAGGGAGCGCTCCGTGTCGTAGCCGAACACCTGAGCATTGATCAGAGTAACACCGGTACCGGGAGTACCATCACCTCCGGCAATACCGCAGACACCGATGCCATTGTTATTAACGGCAGCGATGGTGCCGGCGACGTGAGTTCCGTGACCGGATGCATCGTAGATATTTCCCTTACCCTTGGGGTGATTGTTCTTATCAAGCACGAAGTTGAAGCTTCGCTCTACATCGACATGACCTGCAAGGTCGGGATGCTTGTAATCAATACCGCCATCGACGACACAGACGATGACATTGGGCTTTCCGGTCTCCATCTGCCAAGCCGGAAGGAGGTTAATATCAGCACCAGCGATGCAATTGGGGTAGTGATGACCATCGTTGTAGTAGTGCCACTGAGCGGGAAGCAAGGGGTCATCAAAGCGGTCCATCGCTCTAGTGGCATTTCGCTCACTAAGCTCTCTGAGCTGCTCAGCCGGGACCGGTGTGATCTTAGACTCCGGTGTGGCCATAGCCCACTGGAGCTCCACCGCCTCAAAACTCTCAGACGCCTCTACCAGAGCCTTAGCCTTATGCGGCGGGACCTGACCCGCATAGGTAACGATCATCCAGCGATCCAGCCCTGCCTCGTGACGACGCGCCCTGAAGGCGTCCTCGTCGAGGAAGAGAGGGGTCATAGTGATCTCGCCTAAGGTCTCCGGCCAGTACGCGGCGTCTGAGGAGAGTGCTCTCGTGACAGAGGCAGATCCGCCTTGGCGGTAGGTAGTCAGCTGCTCAGGAGTGAGCTTAACGACCAGTGTCCCCGGGATGACATTGGTGTAGTTCTCCCCATGGTTGCTCTGCTGCTCCACGATGGGTGCGCTCTCCTGGTCAGGCTGATCCGTCGAGACGCAAGAGGAGAGCCCCATGAGGGCAGGAATGAGCAGGGAGGCTGATAAGTAATGTATATGTTTCATCTCATTAGTGTCGGTTAGATAGGAATGTGTCGGACGCTCTCACACCGGTAGCGACAGCAGCCGCCTCAGGCACTCTGGCAGATGTAAGAGAACGGGTGGCCGGAGCCATCTTCTTGTAGTAAAGGACTGCCATCACGGTATCATCTCCCTCGACGACGCCCTTGAAGTCCGCCAACATCACGTAGATCTCCATGCCCTTCTGAGCATTTTGGTACCTCATGCCGAGGCTGGGGGCGACACCATGGTACTCGTAGCCATTGGCCTTGAGGAGGTCAGAGAATTCCTTGGTGGTCTTGAACTTCAGCGTCCTCTTGTCGATGATGAATAGGATCTTGGACTTGTCACGGAAGACAAGCTTGCAGTCGGTGACACTCTGGATCTTATCCCCTGGGTTGATATTGCGTGGGGGATAGGAGAAGTAGAAGGTGTACCACCGCATATCCTCGGGAGTGCCCTCGGCAGCCTGATAGAGCGCCATATAGACATCATCCGGACGACTCGGATCGGTATTTGCCTTCTGCACGAAGAGCTGCTTACTCTTGAGCGTCTCCGTCTCCCACTTATCTATGTCGGGGAACTTGACATCCTTCTTATCCACTCGATCGAGCATCCCCTCCGGTCCCAGGGGTAGGGTCTCAAAGGTGGAGAGAGGTCCATCCTGACGGTACTCGGGAGTAAACTCGAAGTAGAAGTTGTCATCCTGCCTGCTGTAGGCTGTGCGGACAGAGAAGTAACCATCGGGGCTGACCAGGTGGACGTCATTCTCGTGGTGGTCATACCTCTTGGTATACCCCTGAGCGAGGAGATACTGCACAAAGGGGTGGTCCTCCTTTGGCATCTCATCGGTCTCTACAGTCACTCTGGCTGACTCATAGATATTGTCATAATCGACAGCACGGAAGTAGCTGATCTGGGGGAGGAGGTCACTGGTGGTCTTGAAGGAGAGCACATCCGGAGAGCCCATAAACCCTTCTTTGGACCCAATCTGCATAAAGGTGAAGACGAAGCCTCTGTCCTCCTCGAAGTCGATCAGATCCCTGTAGATGAGCTCCTTGGTATCATCCTTAAAGGGCTCGAAGAAGAGTAGTGGAGCAGCCTGGGTGACCGTCACCTCTTGCGCCTCCTTACCCTCGTAGCCAAGGATAACCTTAGCGCTCCGCTCCTCCTGTGTGGTATTACGGGTGGCGCGGATCAGGAGCAGTCCCTTCTCAGGCACAGAGCTTACTGAGAGCCAGTCGGCTCCCTCCTCTGTGCGGACTGCCCATGCGGAGCTATTGCTCTCCACGCGGACTACGCTCTCTCCACCCATTGCGGTGAGACTGATCTCCTTAAGATCAGTGGATAAGGTCATATCAGCTGCGGACTGGGTCACCTGGATCCTGCCTGCCCGATGACCGAGAAGCAATTGCACCGTCGTATGGCGATCTTGCGAGTCGTTATTCTCTTGTGCGGTTAGGACGACGTCAGAGCCCTTTCGGGTCACTTGGAGCCAGTCGACATCAGGCGTAAGCATATAGTCCCAGTCCTCCATCTCACTCTCATCCATCTTCATGGTGACCGTCTCTACAGAGGCGCTCTTGGGGAGCGTGATCTGTGAGGCTGAGAGCGGTATGGTAACGGGAGTCTCATCCGGAGCATCCTTGCTGCAGGCCGTCACCAGCAGTGCACAGAGCGCAAGGAGCGGGAGGATTGTGTCTCTATATAGTCTCATAAGTTATGATCTCTATGGGGTCCGACTCTCTTATCGACGGGGAGCACGATGGCTGTATCTATTGTAGCCGAGAGACCCGATACGGCTGTAGTCTCCCTTCTTAGCCTGGCGGATGGCGATAGCCGCCTCAGACTGAGCCCCGGAAGCCTTCTCATTGTAGAGCATATAGTAGCCAAGCTCCAATGCCTTAGCGTTGTCAAAGACATCAACGAACCTGACGGCACTGACATACAGTACCCGTACCCACTTGCTGTCTACTCGCTTGGCATAGTAGTATACACCTTTGTCGTTACGTCCGTCGTACTCAAAACCATTGGTCTTGAGGAGGTCCTCAAACTCAGAGGTAACAAACTGATTTTTCCCCTCCAGGCGAATAGCGAGGCTTGGGTCACGGAAGTAAAGGCAGACCTCACCAACAGACTGCAGGAGACCGGATACCTGAGGATGGTCCTTGGTGAAGAAGAAGTAGGTTCGGATCCCTTCCTCTTGTGCGCCGGTCAGGTTGGTCTTAAAGGAGACCATTCTGTAGAGGTCAGGATTATCCTTATCCATCACCGGCCACTCACCGCCCTTATTGAATGTACTGCCGGCCTTGGTCTCAAAGTCGAGTACCTCCTTGTACTTCACGGCTGGATTATTGATCAGGTCCATTAAGCCCTTGGGTCCCTCAGGCAACTTACTGAAGGTAGGGTAGGCCTTTGTCTGAGGATACGTTGGCTTGAAGGAGATAACGGAGCCACCTTCCGTGATATTGATCTGGGCAAATACGAGATCGTCCTTTCTGAAGTAAGACTTCACAAGATCCTGAGACAGATCCTTATCCAGCTCGTAGCCATTAGCCTCGAGGAGCTTCATATAGGCCTCGGTCTCAGCATGACTGACGTTATCCTTCTCATAGATCAGCGTCTGAGCGACGGTATACTTGGGGTCTCCCATCTCCTGTACATAGACGAGTACAGGCATCACGTCACTGGAGGTAATATACTGCGCAATGCCGTTGATAGGCTCTTCCCTCAGCTTATCGTAGCCGGGCTGCTGGTAGGCTTGGAGGATATTACCTCTCTCCCTCTCAAAGTTCATCATATCGATGGTCCGATAGGTCTCTCCCGGCACATAGGGAAGGATGTACCTCTCTACACCCTTCTGCGTCACCTTGAGAGCAAATTGCTCTCCGCTCTCCGTCTTAGCAATGATGGTCGCTGTACGATCAGCGTAGGAGTTGTTGGCAGACGCCTTCAAGACGAGGATATTATTATCTCCGGAGGCGGTCACCTTGAGCCAGTCAATCTCTGCTGGGAGAGGCTCGAGACTCCAGGACTGGGTATTAGTCTCGACGGTAACCATCCGGCTCTCTTCCTTATTCGTAAGGGTTATCTCGTCCGTATTTCCGAAGCTTATCTTGGCCTCTGCGGCAGATTGGATGACGGAGATCTTCTTATTATTCTTGCTACCAATGATGACGATGGTGGCAGTCCGCTGAGCTCCCAGCTGATTGGGTGCCACCTTGACGGTAAGCTTATCCTCGCTCTGTGTCAGAGTAAGCCACTGCCCCTCAGGAACGTTGGAGATATAGGTCCACTCCTTGGATCCGGTGACGGTGATGTCCTGTGAGCCTCCGTCATTGGCAAAGGTGAGTGCGGTATTGCTGACCGAGACATTGCCGACTGAGCTGTCATCGGGTGTGTTGTCGGACTTACAGCCACTTAGAGTAAGGAGGCCTACAATAGTAAGCCAAAGAAGTACTTGTTTTGTCTTCATGACAATGGTTGGATTAAGTGATTATTGTCTCTCTCGTTTTGTCTATGGCCTTCCACATCGGGTAGGAGTCGCCTACCGCCTTGGTTAGTCACTCGCTATAGACAAACTTAATAATTCTTCACACCAAGGTAAATCTTAAATTACCGAAAAAGCACTTCGGGGAGAGAATTTGATCCATTTCGTAGCAGAATAAGGGCATTTCCGTCAACTTGGGTTTACAATTCGCCCTATAGGCGTCTGGTTTACCATAGAGAGAAGGCAAGGGCGATGACATATCGCCCTCATCGGACTACTCAAAAGCTCTCACCACACATAATGACTCTAATGCGTTGTCGCAAATTGGTAGCGCTGTATATTCCCGGGGGATTTTTCTTTTACCGATATTAGAGAAGACTAATATCGGTATTAGTATTCTCTAATACCGATATTAGAACATCGCTTGTAGGGAGGGGGCTTTTCAGAGACCCTCTGGGGGTCGAGATCGTTGAGGGCGACTCTGCACATCGGACACCGCTCCGCGGATGACCGATGTCTATGGAGCGAGCACCCCTGCCGGGATGCCTCGCTGTCCGATCCCGAAGGGCGCGCTATATTATCGGACAAATCGGGCAGGTCGGACAAGTGCGATGGACACCTAAGTGCTCACCCGCATAAGACTCACCCCGCCTGCCGATCCCGAAGGGGCAGAGCCCCGGAGGGATCGTCGGCTTTTAGCCCGGGTGTCGAGGCACGAAGTGCCGATGACCCCGG